>NZ_CP012529.1:2400000-3000000 GCF_001593285.1 Psychrobacter sp. P2G3 | reverse complement strand
TGCTAGACGCTTTTTCTACAGTGATAGCCAGTTAATGATAATTAACTGGCTTAATTGAACAATAAATTAAGCAATTTTAGGTGTTTTACCTTCGTTGATAACCTGCTCATCAACCATTACTGTTTTTGCGTTCTTCATTGATGGTAGCTCATACATGGTTTCAAGTAAGGCATTTTCAACGATAGAGCGCAGACCACGCGCACCCGTTTTACGCTCCATGGCTTTTTTGGCGATAGCAGCAAGCGCTTCATCGGTAAAGCTAATATCAGCACCTTCCATATCGAACAGATATTTGTACTGCTTAACTAGAGCATTCTTAGGCTCTGTCAAAATCTGTTTAAGGGCTTCTTCATCCAGCTCTTGTAATGCAGCTAGTACAGGTAGACGACCAATCAATTCTGGAATAAGACCAAATTTGATTAAATCTTCTGGCTCAACTTGTTGTAGTAAGTCTGAACTGCGACGGCTGTCATCTTTTGAGCTCACATCAGCATTAAAGCCAATACCGCCTTTTTCAGTACGCTGCTGAATCACTTGATCAAGACCTGCAAATGCACCACCAACGATGATGAGGATATTGCTGGTATCTACTTGAATTAGCTCTTGCTGTGGATGCTTACGTCCACCGTGTGGCGGGATAGCAGCTACCGTACCTTCGATGAGCTTTAGCAAGGCTTGTTGTACGCCTTCGCCTGACACATCACGAGTGATAGACGGGTTATCGCCTTTTTTACTGATTTTATCAATCTCATCAATATAGATGATACCTTGCTCAGCTTTACTCACATCATAGTCAGACGCTTGCAATAGTTTTTGCACGATGTTTTCAACGTCTTCACCGACATAACCTGCTTCGGTCAAAGTAGTAGCATCCGCCATCGCAAAAGGTACATCTAATAGACGCGCCAATGTTTGCGCCAGTAATGTCTTACCAGAACCGGTTGGACCAATCAGCAAAATATTACTCTTAGCCAACTCAACCATCGCATCGTCAGCGCCAATCTTAGATTTTTTACTGTCATTAGCTAAGGTTTGGCTGACTTTTAGACGCTTATAATGGTTATAAACGGCAACAGCTAACGCCTTTTTAGCAGCGTCTTGACCGATAACGTACTCATCAAGCTTGGCACGCAACTCTTTAGGCGTTGGCAGTTTTTTATTGACCCATGAGGTATCAATCTCGCCATCAGAATCATCATCAGTAGCACTATCAGCGATTAAATCGGTACATAATTCAATGCATTCGTTACAGATATTGGCATCATCAGCGGCAATTAGCTGCTTAACTTCGCTTTTGGCTTTACCACAAAACGAGCAATGCGGGTTGTTATCTTCTGCCATATACAGGCACTCCTAAAATTTAAAACTCATACCATTCCCAAAAAACAAGCAGACACTCAGTCATTAAAACTGGTCAGACTCGCGAAGTCTACAGGCGTAGTACTTACGCTCATCTTCCGCGTTATCTTTAGTTTTTGGAAAAGGTATTATCGTTAACTTCATATTATATAGCTGCAAAGCAGATGCTTCTATTACAACGAAGCAGGGCGGCGTTCTAATACTTCATCAACCAGACCGTATTCTTTTGCTTCTTTGGCATCTAACCAAAAGTCACGCTCAACGTCTTTTTCGATTTTCTCTACTGGTTGACCAGTACGCTCAGCCAAAATCTCGTTTAAGCGCGCACGAGTTTTTAGAATCTCACGAGCATTAATCTCGATATCTGTTGCCTGACCTTGTGCACCGCCTGAAGGCTGGTGAATCATAACGCGAGAATTAGCTAGCGCATAACGTTTGCCTTTTTGACCAGCGGCCAACAGGAAAGAACCCATGCTATAAGCACCGCCCATACAAATGGTAGATACTTCAGGCTTGATAAAGTTCATGGTATCAAAGATAGCCAAACCAGCACTTACTGAGCCGCCTGGTGAATTGATATATAAATGAATGTCTTTATCAGGGTTTTCAGCTTCTAAGAATAATAGCTGCGCTACGATAAGGTTAGCCATATGGTCTTCGACTTGACCCGTCAAGAAGATAACGCGCTCACGTAATAGACGCGAGAAAATATCAAAAGAGCGTTCACCGCGTGACGATTGCTCAACGACCATCGGTACTAAAGCACCTTGAGTATTTTGAGCGCTTTGCACATTAGTGTGTGCACTCATTAGCATATCGAAATGAGGGTTAGCAGTGATGCGTTCATAATCTGTCATAAAATGTCCTATAAATAAATAATTGCATAAAATAGTTATATAGAATGAGCTAAGGATTTTGCAATGATACGGTGTAATAGCTGTACGTTAAATAGCGTATCGAATAATAATCGTGTTTAAGTGTTATAAAATATTAAACTCTGCTCAACATGAATTTGCTGTAATCAACAATAATTATGATTCATTACAACAACTGGAACTATGATAACTGGTTTAATTATTGGGCTGTATCTAATTTCAGTTAACTTTAATAATAATGCTCAATAACTGTGCTTTCATAATAGCTACGTTCACAATAACTACTTAAACCACTATATGAAGAATTGTCCCCTATTGATAGGGTGTCTGTGCACAATTATCAAGGGGCTAGCCCATAAACCACGAATAAAAATGCCCTAACAAGTTGTCAGGGCATTCATAATACATTCTAAACCAATAGCGCTAAAACGCTAAATTACATAGCTTGTTGCTGTTGTTGCTGAGCAGCAAGTAGGTCTTGGTAGCTAACTTCTTTGTCAGTTACTTTACCTTGCTCGATTAGATAATCAACCACTTGGTCTTCTAGAACCACAGACTCAATGTTTGCACGTTGTTGCTTATCAGTCGTGTAGTACTCAATTACTTCTGCTGGATCTTCGTAGTTTTCTGCTGCTTCTTTAATGAAGGTTTCAACGCGATCTTGATCTACTTCTATTTTTTGCGTGTCGATAACACGGGCAACGATGATACCAAGACGGGCAGCACGTAGCGCTTGCTCTTCAAACAGCTCGTTTGGCAGCATGTCTTTATCAAAGCTCTCAGCATTCGCACCGAACTGCTGAGAAAAACGTTGCATCATCATGTTGCGTTGACGCTCGATTTCTTGCTCTAGCATAGCGTTTGGTACGTCAAACTCGTTCTTTTCTAACAATGCATCAAAAGTCGCTTGCTTAACTTGGCTACGGGCAGCGTTTTTAATTTCGCGTTCCATGTTTTTGCGCACGTCAGCTTTTAGCTTCTCAACACCGCCTTCTTTTACGCCGAATAGCTCAAGGAACTCTTCATTGATTTCTGGTAGCTTAGACTTTTCAACCAATTTTACGTTGATTTTGAACTGTGCTTCTTTACCAGCCAAGTTTTCAGCTTGATAATCTTCTGGGAAAGTTACGTCGATTGTTTTTTCTTCGCCAGCTTTCATGCCTTTGATGCCAGCTTCAAAACCTGGAATCATCTGGTTGCTACCGATGACTAGTTTGAAGTCTTCAGCAGAGCCGCCTTCGAATTTTTCGCCGTCGATTGAGCCTTCAAAGTCAAAAGTAACCTGATTGCCTTTATCAGCTTTACCTTTTTTCTCAACGAACTCTTCACGCTGCTTTTGCAAGTTTTCGATCATGGTGTCAACGTCTTCCTCTTTAACAGACGCAGAATGACGCTCAACTTCGATCTCATTAATACCTTGGACGTCAACTTCTGGGAAGATCTCAACAGTCGCTTGATAAACTAAGAAGTCGTCTTCAAGTTTTACATCGTCAATATTAGGCATGCCTACGGCACGGATATCTTCAGATTTAATCGCTTCAAATACAGTATCGCGGATGACATCGTTGATAACTTCTTGTTGAATACCAGCACCATACTGAGAGCGGATATGCGACATAGGGACGTTACCTTTACGGAAACCGTCAATCTTGGCAGTTTTCGCAACTTGGCGAATACGACCTTCAACTTTGTTTTGAATTTTTTCGACAGGAACTTTCACAGTCAGCTGAGTTTCTTTTTCCGACAGCTTGTTGGTTGTGACTTGTAAATCTGTAGCCATGTTGATTACACCTTTATGATTAAAATAACAGGCAATCGCACCTCAAAATACGTACGGGTTATGTCGATTGCCATTGGAATGAATAGGGTTTTCGATACTTATATCTCGATAATCAGATAGAGCAAATAACCATATCTGATATCCAATATCGAGAGTGAATCACTAGCGTTCTCTACCTAATGCGCTTCAATCACCATTGCTCTTTCATAAATGGTAGAGATAACCGGATTCTTTCGATAAAATTTTAAAAGTAGAACAGTATAATCTATCTGTTAATTAAAGTAAAAGCTATCTGTCACGATAGGCGGTAGGCAAAATCGCTAATAAACTTATACTAAAAATTAACACTGAGAAACTTATATTAATAAAAACTACTAATTGTACTGACTATCAATGGTTATAACTAAATAGTTACAACTGTTGTAATAGCTGCCGAATGGCTTGACCACGATGGCTGATGCTATTTTTATCAGTGGCGCTTAAGCTTGCCGCTGTCGCTTGTATATCTGCCAACCAAAACAGTGGATCATAACCAAACCCACCATCACCATGCGGTGCATCTAAGATTTCACCGTGCCACAAGCCTTGTGCGATAATCGGTAGCGGATCATCAGCATGGCGTACCATTGCTAGTACGCAAACAAACATGCCTTTAATAGGAGCATTTGGTTGCTCATCACGGATAGGCTGCAAGTCAGTGACGAGCTTGGCGTTGTTCTTGGCATCATTGCCGTGCTCACCTGCATAGCGAGCCGAGTAGATGCCCGGTGCATTACCCAATACGGGAACACATAAGCCTGAATCATCGGCAATAGCAGGTAATCCACTGACTCGGCTAGCATGACGTGCCTTAATAATGGCATTTTCAACGAAGCTTAAGCCGTCCTCGACAGCGTCATCAATGTTTAACTGCCCTTGCGGTACGATAGTAACGTCTAAGTTGGCTTCAGCGAACAGTCTTTTAAATTCTGCAAGCTTGCCTTTATTATTACTGGCGAGCACCCATTTTTTTGGCATGTGATTTTGAGTAGATTCGGGTGATGATGAAGCATAGCTCATAAGATATGTCCGTTATTGTTTGATGAAACTGACTAGGTTTCAGAAAGTTTAAAGGCTCTAATATGCTGACTATATTATCGCATAACCTTTTTCGCTCAAAACAGTTGCGTTATTCATACTGAAAATTAATAATAAGAGTTAAGGAAAATAGTTACCTTTATTCGCAGTATTTAGCGTTTAAAGCCTTATAAATAGGGACTATAACATTCGGTAACTGATATTGTCCTAATGTGTTGCTATAATAGCTGGCAAGCTACAGTGAATTATAGCTTATAGCTTGTGAATTTAAAGTTAATAATAGCTTTTAAGTCAATCACTTGGCTTTTAAGTGAATAACAATGCTTACGCTAATTTGTTTAAATTAGCCTTTAGATTCATCCTGATGGGACTAGCTCATCAAGCAATAACGTTCATTCATTAACAATAAACCCAGCCAATTTAGCTCGGTGTTTTGTGTATTGTCTTTAAGATAAACAAAATACGAGTGGCCAAATAAGCAAGGATAAAATAACTATGTCAAAGATTACTTTACCAGACCTACCTTATGCAAAAGACGCACTTGAGCCGCATATCAGCGCTGAGACGTTAGAATATCATCATGATAAGCATCATGCTGCCTATGTAAACAAGTTAAACGATTTGCTACCAGGTTCTGGTCTAGAAGACAAAACATTGCCAGAAATCATCGAAGCGACGTCAAAAGATGACAGCAAGCAAGGTATGTTTAACCAAGCAGCGCAAGTATGGAACCACACGTTCTATTGGAACTGCATGACGCCAGACAATGGCGGCGGCGAACCTACTGGCGATCTAAAAGCCAAAATCGAAGAAGATTTTGGTAGCTATGATAAGTTCCGTGAAGAGTTTAAAAATGCAGCGTTAACGCAGTTCGGTTCTGGTTGGGCATGGTTAGTTGCTGATAAAGAAGGCGGCAAACTGTCTATCGCTAAAACTGCTAATGCTGATACGCCACTGGCACATGGTCAAGTAGCGGTATTGACTTGTGATGTGTGGGAACATGCGTATTACATTGATTATCGTAACCGTCGTCCTGACTATGTTGACACGTTCCTAGATAAGCTAGTGAACTGGGACTACGCAAACGCTAAATATAAAGGTCAAGATGCTGGCGTTGAAGAGTAATCTTTAATACTTAAGTATTTGATTAATAAAAAAGGACGCTGAGAGGCGTCCTTTTTTTGTGGTTTTTATATATTTGAAAGCAAAGAAATCTCCATTTCAGAAAGAGAGATCAAATTCAGTAAGAGAGGTAGGGTGTAATTTACTTTCAATTAGAGAAGTCAAGTCTTGTGCTCTAGTAACTAACTCCCTCAATATCTCTACTGATAGCTCAATTTTAGTGTTTTCTTTGTCATAACCTGCTCGGTGTACACAATGATGTCTAATTATAACAGCCTTAAATAGCCAACTAATATCACCAAACTCACAATCCAAAACGTCCTTATACATAGGTTTTACTTTTTTGAGATCATGAAATATCAAGTCTTTTAAGTAATTAGCAACTGTAATCTTCAGCTTTTCTTGTTCTTCAAAAATTTCTTTAAGGGTAAATTTCATATTTGAAAATTTAGGATCAGTTTCAATAAGCTTCCTAGTTAATTCTTCAGAGTTAGTCACTTTATGTATAAAAGTAGAAGATAGATAGGCTTCTACTGCTGCAACCACGTGACCATACAGCATGACTAATAGGCTAAAATAAGCTTCTGCATCGATGTCAGCCTCAAGAATTTTTTCAACACTTTTTATATGATTCTGAAAAATTTCGATTTGAGTTTCGCTTTGCATTATCCATGCTAACTCATCATCATTATAATCTGACTCTGGAAAGTAAGGCATTCCAAAACTTACATCGGTACTTCCATCACTTGTTACATAACAATCAGCTCCCGAAAAGGTGTTTACTACAAGTATTTCATGTTCTTTGTGACATTTATCGCAATGGATTTCTTCATAATGTTCACTGCCACTATCTTTATTCTGTTCAGCCATAAAATTAGGTGCTGGTACATAAACGGTTTCTTTTATCCGCTCACCACATTCACATGAAAATGATATGTCCATTAGCATCATTTAATAAACACTCCTTTAATAATATTTTGATTCACGTATTTACCTTACTTTATATACTATAGTCCATACGTATATGAGAACTATCGTTTACTAATCAAGATGAGGTTATATTATTTTGGTTTAATAAGAATTTAAAGGAAACATTAATGACCTTAAACCATTTTTAAGTGATGAATCATGTGATAATAAATACAATTTACAACACCTCAAACCCAAACCTACCCAACGCTTCTCGCAGCATCGCAATATTATAATACGCATGCGCATTGACGGTGTTTTGAAAGAAAATATAGAGCGTATCAAAATGCTGACGCTGATTGGCAATCGCCTGCGCCCAATCCTGCATCTCCATCTCGCTATAACGATAATCATGACGATCGGCTGCACTCATCGCATCCCACCAGTTTAGATTATTACCATGCATACGCAGGTAGCCAGTACGCTCGGTAAATATCAGTCGAGACGGTGGTAGACCACTGACTTTGGGATAGTCAACGCTACACCAAATCAAGCCTTGTTCTTTAAAGCTATCGACCACTTGCGGAGTATGCCAGCCGTTATGACGAAACTCGACTGCCAGCGGATAATCCTGAAACCAACTAACCAGGTTGACAAGATAAAGACGATTCTCGCGAGTACGATCAAATCCATGTGGGAATTGCAGTAATAATGGTGCTAGACAATCGGCTTCGATAAGTGGGGTGAGGGCAGTAAGAAAAGCTTGTGCATGTTCGGCAGTGCCTTTACGTGCATGAGTAAAGTCTTGATGCAGCTTGACGGCAAACTTTAACTGACTGTCTGCTTGCACGTACGCTTTATTGACCATACCAGCAAAGGCTTTTTGTCCAATAGGCGCGTAGAAGGTACTATTAATTTCTACCGCGCCGTATTGCTTGGCATACTCACGTAAGAAGTCAGCCTTTTTAGTGCCTGTTGGATACAGCGTGCCTAATAAGTCAGTATCGCTATAACCACCAGTGCCGAGGTAAATAGTAGGAGTAGGGGTACTGTCCATGTTGACCACTCTTAGCTGTTTTTGATGATTAAAGTTTTAACGGAGTTTTTCATCTATAGTCAAGATCAAATAAAACAGATACATGGTTTTATGACGTACGACTGGTATGAGTTTTTCTAGCTTGCTGTGCCTACGCTGACAGAGGCTGCAAAAAATTCATACCAGTCATGCTATATCGTTTCTACATTGAGTTGACTGTATTATTTTTTACGCGACCACAACCATTCTATCAATGCCAATAACGCATTATTGTCTTCATTATCGCCAAGTTCGCGACTCTTCAACTCACGATTGATGGCTGCGCGTCCATCGTCAAATAAGGATTGTGCGTAACTTTTTGCAGCATCCACACCCATTAATTTTACATAGGTAGATTTATCCAACTTCTCATCGCTACCAGCAGGCTTGCCTAAAGTGTCGGTGGAGGTCGTCACGTCTAAAATATCGTCTTGGACTTGAAAGGCTAGACCAATATGCTGCGCGCATTCTTGTAATGCCATACGCTGCGGAGCGGTCGCGCCAGCACAAATTCCGCCCATCAGCATAGCGGCTTCAATTAACGCGCCTGTTTTGTCACGGTGGATAGCCTCTAAGTCTTCTTGTAAAATATTAGCGCTGGCTTCAGCATTAAGATCAAGCATTTGACCAGATACCATACGCCTAGCGCGCGGAGCAAATACGGCTAATAACTGGCTGGCAATGTTTGAATCAAAAGGTGCAAAGGTTGGAAGTTCGGCCGTTAATACTTCAAAAGCGAGTGTTTGCAGCACGTCACCAGCCAGTAAAGCGGTGGCTTCGTCAAACACAATATGACAAGTTGGCTGACCACGGCGCAGTTCATCATCGTCCATGCATGGTAGATCATCATGTACCAGTGAGTAAGTATGCAGTAGCTCTACAGCCAATGCAGCACGGCGGCACATATCATAATCTGAGTCGTTTTCTAACAACGACTCTAAATCAGCACTTATCAAGTGGTCTGTCAGATTTGTAGGGTCAGATGAGGGATTGCCTACATCGACACTTATATCAATATCTGTACTAATACTAATACTCGCATCAATACTAATGAAGCTACTAGCTACCAATAAAGGCCGCACCAATTTGCCTTGCCCCGTCATTACATAGCGACAAGCGTCATTGAGTGGATTTGGTAGGCTTGCATAGGCAAACAGTACTTCGATATCTTGCGCTAATTGCGCGCGCAACGTGCTATGGAACTGCTCAAAATTGGTAAAAGGCACAAAAAGAGGCGCAGAAGAAACAGACATAACTCAACCAACCACCATGTGAATAGAAATAGAAAAGATGTGAATAATAAACGAATAACAAGCTAGTGTAGCATGATAGCTGATACGGCTTGTACGTACACGCTAAGCGCTGTTCTATTTTGGTTACGTATTGGTGATTTAACTTGTAGGTTGAATGTGTTTTTATAAAGTGTTGACTGTAATGTTGATTAATGATGTTAACTGTAAGAATAACCTATAAGCTGACTGATATATAAAACAGACTTGTCATAAGGAAAATGTCAGCTATTGATTTACTAGGTAGCGGTTCACCAGCTAATAATTTAATAGTGACTTGTGAGTCTGGCATTAGCTTGTGACAGTCGGGGGCATAATCCCCTACACTAAATGACGTCAAAATGGTCTAATGGTACAAAAGCCCCGTAGTTAAGTTACTATTATGGAATGAACCTGCTACGGATTAAACCTGCGTCTAAATTTACGTTTGATTGAATATATTTATCATTAGACTTATATCGAAGCAAAAAATTAGGATAATAACGATGCGCCATGTCAGTGAGCGCGGGATAATAAAGACATCATCACTGCTCAATTTAGCAAGTTATTCGTTTACAAGCTTGCAAGTTGACAGTATTTTTACTCGTTTTATTAACAGCAACGAGCTATTCATTTTAATTCTAAAACGTAGCTTTTATGATTTGATTTTTATCAAATAGTTTTTATTACATAGCAAGGAGTTTGAAATGGTATATCAAGGAAATCGCATCACGGTGACAATGCTAGAGGATGGCATCGCCAATATGCAGTACAACGCCGAAAATGAGAGCGTGAATAAGTTTGATGCTGAGACCAATAAGCAGTTTACTGAAGCGGTCAGTGCACTTGAAAAGTCTGATGACGTCAAAGGTCTTATCGTGACTTCAAGCAAAGGCGTCTTTATCGCTGGTGCTGACATCACTGAATTCGTCGGCTCATTTAAGAAGCCAGAAAGTGAGATTAAAGAGTGGGTCGTTGGTATTAACGATACTTTTAATCGCTTTGAAGACTTACCGTTCCCGAAAGTAGCTGCTATCAATGGCGCGGCGCTTGGCGGTGGTTGTGAGATGACCTTAGTTTGCGAATATCGCGTCATGAGTGACAAAGCGATTATCGGTTTACCAGAAACTCAACTGGGTATCTTCCCAGGTTTTGGTGGTACGGTTCGTAGTACACGTGTGATTGGTATCGATAATGCTCTTGAATTGATTGCAACTGGTGCACCTAAAAAAGCGCTTGATGCACTAAAATTAGGCCTAGTTGATGCGACAGTACCTGCTGATGACTTGCAAGATGCGGCGATTGACCTAGTCAAAAAATGTATCTCAGGTGAGCTTGATTGGAAAGCGAAGCGTGAAGAGAAACTGGTGCCTGTTAAGTTAAATCAGCTTGAGCAAGCGATGGCGTTTAACAGTGCAAAAGGTATGATCTTTGCCAAAGCCAATCCTAAGCAATACCCAGCGCCTGCGCTTGCTATTGAAGCAATTGAAAAGCATGTAAATCTGCCACGTGATAAAGCAATCGAAGTAGAAGCGACTTATTTCGCTAAAGCGGCCAAAACGCCACAAGCAGAAAGCTTAGTGGGTCTGTTCTTAAACGATCAATTGGTTAAGAAGTTAGCGAAGCAACATAGCAAGCAAGCACATGAAATCAATGAAGCAGCGGTATTGGGCGCTGGTATCATGGGCGGCGGTATTGCTTATCAAGCAGCGAGCAAAGGCTTGCCAATCATCATGAAAGACATCAAGTCTGAGCAATTAGATCTTGGTATGGGCGAAGCTAGCAAGCTATTAGGAAAGATGGTTGATCGCGGCAAAATGACCCCAACCAAAATGGGCGAAACCTTGAGCCGTATCCGTCCAACCCTTAACTATGGTGACTTTGCTGAGACTGATATCGTTATCGAAGCTGTCGTAGAAAATCCGAACGTTAAGCGTGCGGTACTAAAAGAAGTAGAAGGTCTAGTAAAAGACGATTGTATCTTAGCGTCAAACACCTCGACTATTTCTATTACTTTCTTAGCTGAAGCACTAGAGCGTCCAGAAAACTTCGTCGGTATGCACTTCTTTAACCCTGTGAGTCGTATGCCATTGGTCGAGGTCATTCGTGGTGAGAAGTCATCTGAAGAAGCTATTTCTACTACTGTTGCTTTAGCCTCTAAGATGGGTAAAGTGCCAGTTGTGGTGAATGATTGCCCAGGTTTCTTAGTGAACCGTGTATTGTTCCCATACTTTGGCGCATTTGATTTGCTATTGAAAGAAGGCGCTGATTTTGTTCATGTCGATAAAGTTATGGAAAAATTTGGCTGGCCGATGGGTCCTGCTTACCTAATCGACGTCGTCGGTTTAGATACTGGTGTCCATGGTGCAGAAGTCATGGCAGATGGGTATCCTGACCGCATGAAGCCTGATTATAAAGGTGCGATTCAGCATTTATATGAGAACGAGCGTTTAGGTCAGAAAAACGGCGTTGGTTTCTATAAGTATGAAACAGACAAGCGTGGTAAGCCAAAGAAAGTGGCTGACGAAGCGACTTATGAGCTATTAAAAGCGACGACTGATAGCGACAAGCAAACGTTTGAGGATCAAGCGATAATCGACCGTACCATGCTAGCTTTCTGTAATGAGACGGTACGCTGTCTAGAAGACAACATCGTCAGCACGCCATCTGAAGCGGATATGGCGATGATTATGGGCGTTGGTTTCCCGCCATTCCGCGGTGGTCCTTGCCGTTATATCGACCAAATGGGTCTAGATAACTACTTGGCACTGTGTGAAAAATACGCGCACCTTGGCAAAGCCTATGAAGCCCCGCAAAAAATTCGCGACATGGCAGCAGCAGGCGAGACTTTTTACGCCACGGCGTAATGGGCAGTCATTACTAAGATGAAGTGCAGTACGTTTGCTGGCGAAGCGGATAGCAATGGCTATATCGATAGCTTTGACCGCAAACGTACCGTTTTAGTCGGTTTGATTGAAGGTTAATACAGTCTGATTATATGCAGAGATACGCATCGTACCTGTAACGAGATTGACGAGTATAAAGCCAAATTAGATCGACAACACTGACAATAAAAATTGAAAAGGAAGATAGTATGACAATTTTAAGTCCAAAAGATGTGGTCATCGTAGATGGCGTACGCTCAGCAATGGGTAAAACTAAAAACGGTATGTTCCGTCACGTTCGCGCTGATAGCATATCTGCTGAGCTAGTACGTGCATTGGTTGAGCGTAACGACTTTGACACACGCGACGTCGAAGACATCATTTGGGGCTGTGTCAACCAAACCCTAGAGCAAGGTTTGAATATCGGTCGTAATATCGGTCTGCTGGCTGGTATTCCAAAGACCGCTGGCGGCCAAACAGTCAACCGTCTATGTGGTTCTTCTATGCAGGCGCTACACACTGCTGCAGCTCAAATCATGACTAACCAAGGTGAGGTTTTCATCATCGGTGGTGTTGAACATATGGGCCATGTCGGCATGATGCATGGTGTTGATCTAAACCCTGAAGCGTCAAAGCATTATGCAAAAGCCTCAAACATGATGGGCTTGACTGCGGAAATGCTTGGTCGTATGAACAACATCACCCGCGAAGAGCAAGATGCTTTTGGTCTTGAATCTCATCGCCGTGCATGGGCTGCGACCACTGAAGGTCGTTTTGATAATGAAATCATCGGTATCGAAGGTCATGATGCGACTGGTCGTCTGCAACTATGTACCGTTGATGAAGTAATTCGCCCAGATGCGACGATGGAGCAAATGCAAAAGCTACGTCCAGCTTTTGATCCTAAAGGCGGTACAGTGACTGCTGCTACCTCATCTGCATTATCTGATGGTGCGTCAGCAATGCTAGTAATGAGCGCACAAAAAGCCAAAGATTTAGGTCTGAAGCCTCGTGCTCGTATTCGTAGCATGGCAGTCGCTGGTTGTGATGCGGCTATCATGGGTTACGGTCCTGTACCTGCCACGAACAAAGCACTTAAGCGTGCTGGCATGAGCATCGATGATATGCAAACCATCGAGCTAAACGAAGCATTCGCAGCGCAAGGCTTGTCAGTTCTTAAAGCCTTGAACTTGACGGACAAGCAAGACATCGTCAACATCAATGGTGGCGCAATTGCATTAGGTCATCCACTAGGCTGTTCGGGTGCTCGTATCACGGTTACCTTGTTAAATGCCATGGAGCAGTCAGATACTGAAATCGGTCTAGCGACGATGTGTATCGGTCTTGGTCAAGGCATCGCTACGATTATTGAGCGTGTTTAATTTTCTAAACTTGTAGTAGCTTTGCAAGATTTCAGCATTTTAGAAGAAGCCTCCAGTCAGATGATTGGAGGCTTTTTTATTAGTAAATAATAATGAAGCCTCTATGACACAACGTTCGTAAGTTGTTAATAAAGAGGATGGTCATTGACGCATTGAACGAAATATGACTAAATAAGAGTATATCTAATAATTATAAACTAACAATTTAGTCTGCAGCGACCTGCTGCAAGCGTACAAGGAGTGTACCTAACATGGCCACTATGATTACCGATCGTACCTACCGCATTGCCCGCGAAAACACGCAAGCAATGCTTATTGATGTACAAGAGCGTCTAACGCCACATATCTACGATCACGAGAACATCGTCAAAAAAATATCAACATTAATTAAAGGTCTACAGGCTCTTGGTATTCCTATTATGCTCAATGAGCAATATAAAAAAGGGCTCGGTGGTACGTTGCCTGAGATTTTTGAGCTTTTAGAAGGTGATAACGCTAAAAGTTTTGAAAAAGTTACGTTTAGTGCTTGCGACAACGATGATTCATGGCATTATTTAGCACAACAAAATCGTAGTATCGTTCTACTATTTGGCGTTGAGACGCATGTGTGTGTCATGCAGACGGCGTTAGATTTACTAGATAATGGTATGCAACCAGTAATTGTCGGCGATGCTGTAGGGTCGCGCTTTCCGTACGATAAAAAACAAGCCATACGGCGTATTCGCCGCGCAGGTGGGGTCATTACTACTGTTGAGACTGTCTTGTTTGAGCTATGTCGCACTAGTAAAGATCCGGCCTTTAAGACCATTAGTAATCTGATTAAGTAGCTAATTATTATTAAAGATAACTATTATTAAATGAGCTATATAATGAATTGCCTAATCAGATGTTATTCAACACAAAATAAATAATACAAGGCACAAAGGATGAATAGGCTAACGCAGTACGGTTTAAAACCTCTCTTAGCAGTTGTATTCTCAGTGATGATGATACAGCCGGTGATGGCTGCCAGCCCTATTAGTAGTGGAAATAAGCTGGCGCTGGATGCAAAAAAACAGATCGGAGTGACAGTTAGCTATGATCCTGCCTATCGTCAAATGGACTTTCCACGCGGCGATGTGCCAATGGATACGGGCATAAGTACCGATGTAATTGTGCGCGCTTATCGTTTACAAAATATAGATTTACAGCAGCTAGTTAATCACGACATGAAGTCAAATTGGTCGGAATATCCAAAGACTTGGGGTCTAAAATCACCAGATAAAAACATCGATCATCGCCGTGTGCCCAACCTTGAAGTGTTTTTTGAGCGTCATGGTAAATCACTATCTATCACTGATAAAGACAGTTTTTTGGCAGGAGATATTGTGACATGGCGACTACCAGACGGCAATTTGCCGCATATTGGTATCGTCTCAGATAAGAAGGCCGCCGATGGTACGCCGCTAATTATTCATAACATCGGAAGCGGTACTCAAGAAGAGAATATCCTTTTTGCTTATCCTATTACTAAGCACTTTCGTTATTAACGTAGACGATAACTTTAGTATGACGTTCTCGGAAAGCACAGTAAATCTATAAGAAAAATAAAACCCAGTCAATAGCAATAAATACTTGCTACTGACTGGGTTTTTTAGTGGTATTTTATTTGTCAGTATTGGCCATACCTAACAGCTGACCCATTTGTACCAAACTATTAGCCATCATGTTATCTTGCCAGTCAGCTTTTGCAGCTTTGGGCAATATGACAATAGCGGTTGAACCTAAATAAAAACGGCCAAGTTCATCGCCTTTTTCAAGTTTCATGTCATGATCAGCTTCTTGAATATCATCAGTACGCGTAATTTTGCCTGTCGCTACGGTCTCGATACCGGCGACAATCATCGCTCCAACCATTACAACTGCTGCTTTACCGTATGCCGTATCGAACATACAAACCAAGCGCTCATTGCGTGCAAACAAGTCAGGAATATTGGCGGCAGTGGTAGTATTGACTGAAAACAGTGTGCCAGGCACATAGCGAGTTTTAGTCAAAGTGCCCGCAAATGGCATGTGTACGCGGTGATAGTTGCTAGGAGCTAGATAGACAGTGGCAAAGCTACCATCAGCGAAATAGCTGCCATCCTCACTATCAGCAAGTAGCTGTCCGATGTCGTAGTATCGACCCTTAGCCTGTAACATTTTGTGGTCTTCTATCTGACCGAGCTGGGAAATTATGCCATCAGCAGGGCTTGCGATGCCATGAATGGTAGTATCAACAGCACGAGCATCATCTTTGAGTTCACGAGTAAAAAAGTCATTAAAGCTTTCGTAAGCGTTGAGGCTCTGTCGTTCATATTCATCCAGCTTTACGTTATAAGCTTTGGCAAAGCTACGAATAAAGGCGCGTTTAACTATAGGATGACGACTGGCGGCTAAACGTCCGGCCACTTTGCTGATCTTTTGCTGCGGTACAAACTGCTGGATAGTGGTAAATAAAGTCATAACGGGTTACCAGAATAATAATTAAGATGAGAAGATAGAGCTGGAAAATAATAAGAAGTGTTTGTATTTTATCATGGTCAGCACTCAATCGTATGACCATAATTGTTTAAGGAGGTAATCTATGAAAGCACTTATTCAGCGGGTAAATCGTGCTAGTGTTACAGTTGATGAATGTTGTATAGGCTCAATTGAGCACGGAATACTGGCATATATTGGCTTAGGGCATGACGATAACTTGCAGAATGCAAAGCGGATGATCGATAAAATCCTGACTTATCGTATTTTTGATAATCATTATGATCCAGCTAAGTATGGCAAGCTAGATTTAAACGTGCAGCAGGTAGGGGGCGGGTTGTTGTTGGTACCGCAGTTTACTTTGATGGCGAAGACAGACAAAGGCCGTCGCCCTGATTTTGGCGGCGCGATGGCGCCTGATGCAGCACAAGTACTGTTTGAGCAATTAGTCGCTTATGCTAAGACCCAACACCTTGATGTTGCAACTGGTCAGTTTGCTGCTGATATGCAGGTTGAAAGTATCAATGATGGGCCGCTGAACTTTTTATTAGAGGTGATGTGAATCACCAAAAATGGTTTAGATTCTAATTGTCATTAAACTGTCATAATTAATCCGTTTAATAAGCAGACATTAGTGAATGTTTATCGCCTTTTTTGCACCCTGAATTTTCCGTACCATATAGCTTTTACCAATGCTTAATAATAAGGTTGTCGTATGTATAATGAGCAGATTTTGATTGTCGAAGATGAACCAGCGATTCGTGAGATGGTTGTGATGACATTGGAGATGGCCGGATTTGATAGTTTGCAGGCAGCTGATGTCTCAGAAGCGCATCAACAAGTGGTGGATCATCGTCCTGCGCTGATCTTATTAGACTGGATGTTACCCGGAGATAAAAGCGGCATTGATTTTTGTCGCATGCTCAAAAGTGATGAATTGCTCGCTGAGATACCGGTCATTATGTTGACGGCCAAAAGTGAAGAGGATAGTAAGGTTCATGGCCTTGATGCTGGTGCTGATGACTATATGACCAAGCCCTTTTCAACACGTGAATTAATCTCAAGAATTAAAGCGGTATTGCGTCGTAGTAGTGCGCTGAGTGCTGATAAGCCTATCGAAATAGGTAAACTGAGCCTAGACCCCAAAGGCCAACGCGTTACAGCTAATGATAAGATCGTTGATATCGGTCCAACAGAATATAGGCTGTTGGCGTTTTTTATGAGCCATCCAGAGCGTGCTTATACGCGGACACAATTGCTAGATCAGGTTTGGGGCGGTAATGTCTATATTGAAGATCGGACCATTGATGTACACATCAGGCGTTTACGTAAATTATTGAAGCCCCACGACTGCGATACTTTAATTCAAACCGTTCGTGGTACGGGTTATCGGTTCTCTAGTCTCATTGAAAAAGTATAACCATTTTAAAAAACGGTACGTGAATCATAACGCAGTAGATAGTCGTAAGGATAATGAATTATATGATAACGCCTACGGAAAACGAGCAACAAAGTAAGCAAGAAAAGGGAAAGCAAGAGCAAGTTGCTCAGCAAGAAGTGCTGGGTCAACTTAAGAAAATCAGAAGCTCACTACGGGCACTACAAGATGCAGTAATTTTGCTGAATGATGATGATAGTCTGGAGTGGTGGAATCAGGCCGCAGAGGATTTGCTATTATTGCAAGCAGCCGATCAGGGCAAGAGCATTTTTGACTTCATTACCGTACCTGAATTTCGTCAGTACTATCAGACGATGACGACACCTAACGATGGGGTTCATATGGCGTCATGGCGAGACCCTAAGCGTTATTTGAAATGTGAGCTCACGCCTTTTGGTGACGAGAAGTTATTGATTATTTATGATGTGACTCGCTTGCATCATTTAGAGGAGATGCGCCGCGATTTTGTGGCAAATGTCTCGCATGAGCTCAGAACACCACTAACAGTGCTCATGGGCTATCTCGAAAACTTTTCAGATCAGCCCGACATGCCATCGCAGTGGCGGCGCGGTTTTGAGCTGATGACCCAGCAGACTGCACGGATGAATAGAATTGTTAATGACTTATTGCTGCTCTCTCGAATCGAAATCGAAGAAACCCATGAGCTGAATTATATCGATATGACCAAGCTACTGACTCATATCTATGATGACGCGCAGGCCTATAACCAAGAATATAATCATAGCATTCACCTGCAGATAGACACCTATGATGGATTGTATGGGTCAGAGATGTACTTAAATAGTGCCTTATCTAACTTGGTGATTAACGCCATTAAGTACACGCCAAAAGGTGGCAATATAGCCATTAGCTGGACTAGAACCTCAGACGGCTGCCGCTTCGCCGTCGAAGATAATGGCATTGGTATAGCGCCGCAGCATATTACGCGCTTGACGGAGCGCTTCTATCGCATTGATAGTGGTCGCAGTCGTGCCACAGGCGGGACCGGGTTGGGACTAGCGATTGTGAAACACGTCTTGTATCAATATGATGCCAACTTGCAAATTGAGTCGATGGAAGGCAAAGGCTCGACTTTTAGTGCAGTATTCCCAGCTGCCCATGTTCGGTCAGCGCCTACGGACTGATACTACAGTCGATCTCTACCATGTGTAAGCAGCCGTTAGTATTGGCCAGTTTTACACACCTATGCGCGCTAATCTTTTTGCAAAAATGGGTAGGGGTTAACTGCGCTACCATTGATATAAATACCGTAATGCACATGTGGCGGTGTGCTTTTTGCATTGCCACTGTCGCCGACATAGCCAATGATATCGCCAGCATCAACCCAGTCATTAGGTGAGATGTCGGCATAATCTTCTAAATGCGCATAATAATGTCCTGCGCCGCCAGGACCTACGATGACGATTACTTTCCCACCTAAATTATTTTCACCAACTTTTCTGACGATACCTTGCGTCGTTGCCTGTATCGGCGTGCCTCGCGCTGCAAAAATATCAATACCTTCATGCGTACGGCCTTGGCTACGTGCAGCGCCCCATGTATCAGTTAGATGCTGTTCTGGTAGCGGACTGGGTAGGCTGTTTTCTGTGGGCAGTTCTTGTTGTAATAAGCTAAGTTGTTGCCATTTCGCTACTACAAACGACTGTGTTTGTTGGCTGATGCTCGGTAGTAGTTTGTCTAATACAAACAATAGCACCAATAAAACAGCAGCTCTAATTAATACGCTTAATGCACGGCGCAAAAACGTTGGCTTGGGTGGCTGTTGATTTAGATTCGCTGGCATCGACATCTCTTGGGTTTTATATTAAGTTTTTGCATTCATTTCAATTGATATTATAAGAGTCTCGCTCTATAACGTTTGTATCGCATTGTTATACCTAGCTGTTATATTTGGTTTTTAGCCCCATAAACATAACGTTTCTTTTCCTTTAAAATTCTGCGTAAAACATCACGTAGATAAAATACCATGTAAAAATAAATGCTGCTATATATGGCCAAATCTCTATGACTGACACTGCACTTATTATCGATACTGAAACCGATCAAGGTCGAGATCCACGACCTATCCAAGTTGCGACCATTAATGTGATGACTGGATTTGAGTGGATGAAATATTTTAATAGCGGTCGTCCTATATCACCAATCGTGATTAAAGTTCATGGCATTACTGATGATGATGTGGCTGGGCTTGAGCGTTTTGATTTGGAAGAGTTCGAGTTACCAACGTACCTGATTGGTCATAATGTACGTTTTGATTGGCGAGTAATTGGCAGCCCATCTGCCAAGCTTATATGTACCGTGCGGCTAGCGCGCGTGGCTTTTCCAGAATGGCGTTTTTATGGACAGTCCAAATGTATCGAGCAGTTATTGGGACAATCTGAGGCAGGCAGGATGACGGTCGCGGCTCATGATGCGCTAGGTGATGCACGCATGTGTTATTTGCTCTATCAAGCCTGCTGCGAGCGCTTAGAAATTGCGCCGACTGACTTTGCCGCGGCTCATGCTATTTCCAATAAAGCCAATCCTGTGAGTAAGATGCCGTTTGGGAAACATAAAGGCAAGCTGATTAAAGACGTGCCAATCAACTATGTGAAATGGATGCTGGGTAATATTCATAATATGCAGCCGTCGCTTTATTCTGCTTTGACTAAGCGGGTCAAGGCAGAAGCCGTAAAAAATCCAAAAGACTAAATAGACTTGCTTGAGCTTAATGGATTTAAAAAAAAGACTGAGATTATTTATTGTTGTTTATTTAGCCAATCAACTGCCATCTGCCATAACTCAGGGGCTTTAGCATTGGTGCGACTACTAAAATAGCGCATGTGTCCGATACTGCTTAGCCCCAAGTCTTTCGGATCAAAGAAGCGTTTTTCGACTGGCATTTTGGTAAATACGCGAATCATGTCATCCATATTTTTACTATTGGCAATTTCATCATCGCTAAAGCCGAGCCATAATGCAGGCATGCTCAGCTCATCATAAAAATGGGTGTGTACGCTTTTGCCAAAGGCTGTCTTGATATAACCTGCGCCATTACACCACTCGCGCCACTGCCTAGCTACGCCGCGCGGTAGCGGTTCGCCCATGCCGATTTTATCTGATGGGGTGTAGCCTAACGTCAAGTTAGTGAGTGGAATAAAGGCATCCATAAAGCCCATTGCCTTAAGTTTATAAGGCATATCCATGTTTTTGATACGGCCTGATGAACAAGCAACGTTGAATACGGACGCGATAGCCTTATAGTTTGGCATTAAACCCATTAGCTGACCGCCCGCGCTGTGACCAATTAAGTGATGAGTAGCATCGGTAAACTCATCTTGCAGGGCATCAAGTACGGCTGGCATATCGTGACGTCCCCAACTGATAAGAGATGCATCGCACTTAGCCAAATCGGTTGTAAGCGATTCGCCGATACCTTCATTATCAAAGGTCAGTACCCCAAAGCCATGCTCTGCTAAAAAGTTAGCGAAATTATGGTAAAACTGGCGTTTAATACCAGTAGCTGGCGCTATCATGACCGCTGTTTTTAATGCTTGTTTAGGACGATAAACAGTGGCTGCTAGCGCTCGATTACGATCAGTCATTATGGTCAGTGAATAAGTATCAATATTAGTATTGGGCTGATCGTTCGTTGCAGTATCAACATGAATAGCAGTAGTACTGTCTTGTTGATTTGAAGAGAATGGTACTTGGTTGTTGAGCATCGTTATACCTTAATGAACTTGTTATTTTATTAGTCAGTAGTAATTACTGATAAACAGTACGCTATTAGCGTGAGTTTACTCATCAGTACTTACAAAAAATTTGGCAATTGCGTCATAGTCATAAATCGTTGCTACTATTAGGTAGCATGGCTTATGTTAAGATAAATACTGACGAATAGGAATGAAACAAAAGATACTTAATAGTCTCATTGTTGGCCAGAGTTATTTTTTATCAAATATATATCCAGAAAACTGAAAATAGACGTGAACTTCATTTATGTTTATTATGCGTAATCAATATACCGCTAGCAACGCTCTGAACATAACGAAATAATGTAGAGAGATTTGAACTAAGGCATAAGCAGAATAATGATCTAAATCAATAAATCAGCAAAAATAATTTAACACAATAATCCACGTAGAATTTACGCAAAGTTAAGGGCATTATATGCAAATGAAAATTAACAACGACACTTATGAAGTACTAACCAGTCAAGATATTGCTCATATTGAAAAAGCAGTAGATAAATCAGCGTTAGCTATGCCATTGGTTGCCGTCTATTGTGGCTCACGTTTGGGCAATAGTGATGTCTATGAGCAAGCAGCACGCGATCTTGGTCGTGCTTTGGCAGACAATGGTATGGGCTTGGTTTATGGCGGCGCAAGCATCGGTCTTATGGGTGCAGTAGCTGACGAAGTTATAAAAGGCGGGGCGCAGGCTGTCGGTGTGATTCCGACCTTTATGCTTAAACATGAAATCGCTCATGAGCAGCTAACACGTCTGCATTTGACTGACACGATGCATACGCGCAAAACAGTTATGGCAGAGTACGCTGATGCTTTTATCACTTTACCGGGCGGACTTGGAACGCTGGAAGAGATAATGGAAATCGCCACATGGCGTCAACTATATCAACATGAAAAACCGATGATCATTCTTAATATCAATGGCTTCTATGATCGTATGATTGACCACCTAAAATATACTACTGAGCAAGGTTTTATGAAGCAGCAGGATCTCGATCGTTTGGTGGTTTGCAATACCATTAACGAAGCGATTGACTTGTTACAGACATTAGTAACGATAGACGATGCGGTTGATACAGAAAAAATGGCAGGAACCGAGAGCCAAGTTCTATAAAACTAACTGAGTAGAACGCTATAATATTAATAGCGATGCTATCAGTGATTATGATAAAAAATAAAAGGGAGCAGGTGACCAAAGACTGGTTATCTGCTCCCTTTTTTATGCCTTTCCCAAAGTTACAAGCTAATGATAAATACTATATTTTAACAGCGGACAAATCAGCTGAAGTTGCTTCACAAATACTACGATTAACGCCAGCCATTGCCTGTGGAAACCCACGTTCTTCGGCCAATATACGCGCAACCTTGTCAATCGCTAAGCTATCGTTGTGCAAAAGATAAGACCATTTATGGGCGTAGCGGCTACGATTTGCAGCTGTATCGTTATCTACTAAACCAAGCTCTGTCAGCTCATCAACAATCTGATCAGCAGCAATCAAAGTTGAGGATGCTTTGACATTCTCTGCGCGCGCATAGCGTATATTAGAATACAGACTTACATCAGCCACCCGCAGCGTGTCATCCTGCCCCGGAATTTGCTGCCCACCATATAAGGCATTACCGACCGTACGTGCGCTATGAAATGTCGGTACAAACTCAGCCACATATTCAATCGCTTGCTGGCTACGTGCTTGTAGCGGCGCTTTATCCCAACCATCTTCAATATAATGTACATATTGCTGCGGTAGCTTAGGCTGCGCGCTACCTTTATTAGAGGCGACTAAACCATCACTAAATAAGGTAATCGCTTTACTCATACCGTGAATCTGAAAGTAGCCACCCGGATAGGGGGTGAGCTGCGCCATACCTTCTGGCGTACCGCGACTACCATAGATAATAATCTCTGGTATCTGTCCGCCAGCATCATCCCAGTGCGTAATATAAGAGGACTTAAACTCAACCATACGCGTGACTTTGACACCGACCATATCGTCGATAACGCCGGTACGAAAGCCGCAAGCATTAACTAGATAATCAACTTCGATAGACTCGGTTTGCGGCTCGCTCGCTTGTTGGTAGTCAATACGCCACTTAGTGACATGGTGATCAGCGTTCGAACAATTCTCGCAATCTACAGGCATTACTTGCTTGATTTGGGTATCCGTAAACACATGCGCATGGTCATATTCTGCTAACGCTAGCTGTGCAGAGGCCGCTAAACGAAAAATATTCCAACCGTATTCTTGTACGACAATCAGCGGAAATTTGACTTTGTTTAAGTCCAAATACTTGGCAACCGGTATCATCCATTCATCGACCGTACTAGGCACTGCGACTTGCTCACGTTCAGACAGCTCTAGCACTTGCTCGTGACTATAGAGCTGATAGTAATTTTCAGGCTCGCCCAATACTTTATTATTCGCATCTTTTGCAATAAGCTCACGATAAGCGTCCGTTAAAATATCAAGTCGCGGTAGCAAATCTTCGGGCAACCCTTCATCGCGAGTCGGCACTGCAAATACCGTTGGACGTACATCAATCGTATAAGGATAAAGGCGCAAGATGTCGATACATTGTTTGAGAAGTGCGACGCAGTCTTCATCAGGGATTTCACGATACAGATTGCCACCAGCATGCAAATGACACATTGGCGGCCCATCGATAAGCGATTTTTTCTTTTCAAATAAGTAAGTCTCAAGCCCTAAAGCGGCTAGGCGAATAGCAATAGTTGCTCCTGCTGTACCGCCGCCCAGAATACCAACGCGTTTAGTAGCTTCGGTATTCTTTAGCGTATAAGATAAAGCATCGTGCTGGACGGATTGTGATTGATCTTTGATAAAAGATTGGGTCATTGTCGTTGTCATATCCTTGATAGCATTAGCATAAGGTCATGCTCGGCGTATTCGTTGAGTGTCTTTTTATATATTTTGTTAAATGCGTTATTTGTATTGATATGCGTGCAGATACCAACAAGTTCAACGTCTATATTGAATCGTGATAGTCATACTTTTAATTATTTATGAGTATTGGTATTTCATGACGTTATTTTACGAAAATCTATAACCAACATGATGGCAAATAAGTAAGTAGATGCATTAGTTTTGTCAACGAATAGCTGTGATTAGCATTGGGTGGACAAGTAATGAATAAGCAAGTATTAGATAGATAAGATTCACTAGATGTGAGAGTAAAATCAAAATTAATTTTGATGATAGTTAACATTGATTCTTAGAGTAAGAAACAGACTAGTTTAATGAATTTGTAAAAATTACGCGCTTTTGTAAACTTATATTTTGATAGAAACGACTTTTTCAAAGCATATGCTATATTAAAATGCTTGAAGTCAAGTTTGAGTGTATTGATAAATCAGAGCTTAGATTACAAGTAAAAATATGCATAAAAATTTAAACTAACAAAATTTTGTTCTTAATTACAAGGAAGTTATTATGAAACGTATTCTTATGTTATCTGCATTAACGGGTGTTTTAACGCTTACCGGTTGTTCTACATTAAACAACGTGTTTGGTAATGACAAATCAGGTATGCATGATGTTAAAGCAACTAGCAATAACACAGCGCCAGTGGCTAGTAAAAATGGCGTGTTAGTTGATGCGACCAATCACATGACTTTATATACCTTTGATAAAGATTCAATGAATAAATCAGAATGTGGTGCCGCTTGTTTAGTCGCTTGGCCTGCATTTATGGCACCTAACAACGCTAAAGCTTCTGGTCAGTTTGCTGCATTCCAACGAGAAGATGGCAAGTACCAGTGGGCAATGAATGGTAAGCCATTATATTTCTACGCCAATGATACAAAAGTTGGTGACAAAGATGGTGATAACAAGCTTGGCGTTTGGCATGTTGTTCCAGCCAAATAAAGTATAAAACTACAATATTAATAATAAAAAAGCAGCCATTATAATGGCTGCTTTTTTATAGAACGCTTGGCGAGAATATTCGTAAGCCAAGGTTAGTGAGGAGAAATTAGCTTTATTTTGCTTTGTTCTCTACCAGTTCGCTATCTATTTGGATAGGGACATTAATAGAGATACCTTCAGTGAACGTAGTCGTACCATAGGCAGCACAATCGATATTTCTGATAGCACGAAAATCAATGACTTAGCCTATATGCTGCTTGCATCAAACACTAAAAACCGTTAAAATCGCGGTTTGATTTTCCCGCTGGGGAAGGCTAGGTGAGCAGAGGTGTGGTGTTGGGTGCTGGAATAAGCCAGTGACGCAGTTGCCAGACTTGCAGATGTCCTTAGTGCCTCAGTTACGTATGCTCAGTGTTGCAAGAACTTTGACCCATCGTCAATAATACTGTGTATACATCGGACATAGAGAGTTTATTATGCGTAAAGATATCCATCCTAATTACCAAGAAGTTTTATTCCATGATACTAACGCTGACGTGTTTTTCTTAACTCGTTCAACGGCTAAGACTAAAGCTACTCGTGAATACGAAGGTAAAGAATACCCATACTACCCACTTGATATTTCAAGTGCGTCGCATCCGTTCTATACTGGCGAGCAGCGTAAAACTTCTACTGAAGGCCGTGTTGCAAGCTTCAACAAACGCTTTGGTGCGTTTGGTGGCCGTAACAAGAAAGCTGCTGATTCTGCTGAATAATTTACGCTTATTGCGTAAACTTATTTTGCTAAGTAATAAAAAACCGCTGATAATTCAGCGGTTTTTTTTGCATTTTTTTAAGCGTTTTTAAGTGGTTTATCGTTTAGAGGCTTTTAATTGCTATGCCCATCAAGCTGAGATTCAAGCAGTTGAGCAATCAGTTCTGCCAATTGCTGTGCCCAAAAGCCATAAGTTAAGCTGCTTGGGTGAAAGCCATCGCTAGCAAACATAGCGGCGCTATCGATAGGGGTACCATGGGCATGCTTTTCTGCCATTAGCGTAAAGTTTGCTGCCATATAATGTACACCGTTATGCTCAGCACAAACGCCTTCTAATACTTGATCAAGCCTTGTGGCTTTCGCACCAATAAAGTTATTAAGCGGAGAAGGTAGTGCTGGCATCTGCGCCATCGGTGGTAGACTTGAAAATATAAGCTCTCGTACACCAAATTTACGCTGAGCAACGGCAATAATGTGCTCAAGCTGCTGTTGCCACTTTACTGCAGAGACATTGGATGTAGTGTCATTAACGCCGACACTCAGAACCATAATATCAACTGGCTGGTAGGGAGTAGGTAGGACATACAGTCGACGTAAAATATCGAAACTGGTATGTCCAGTCGTAGCCTGTAATGACCAGCTAAGCGTATCAAACTGAGTGTGAGTGACTAATTTTTGCTGTAAAGCAGGTATCAACTTGCCAGCAAGCGCTTCTTGCTGCGTCAAACTACCGACACCAGCTGCTGCGGAGTCACCTACAATCATTAGGCTCAGCGTTTTCGTAGTCTCACTTGCTACCATCTCAGTAGAGTCGCGTAATTGAATATGACCGTGTCTTTCGCCTTCTGGTTCAGGAAGGCGCACGGTATCGCGTTTGACTTTGCGACCTTGATATAAGTAAATAGGGGCGAGCAATACATCCTTGGCAATGGCTGACATTTTAAGAGGAGCTACCATCCTGCACGCTCCCGTATACTAGTGAGACTGTCTTCTATGAGTAGTTTACCATCGACATATACATCACGTAGTAGACTGTCAGTATCAGCATTTAAATCATCAGTTTTTATGGTTTTTATCTGTCCGTTATCATCTTTTATCAGTGCTAAGCGGCCTTTTTTAGAGCGTTTAGAATGGCTAGTCACCGGATCTTTATAGATGTCTTTCCAAACCCCATCGATACAAATGGCGCTGGCCTTCATCGCCCAGTTCATCGTATCGCGATTGACTTGCTGCAAAAGGCCACCACCCATACCAAAGGTAATATTCTCCGCGCTAAAGCCAGCTTTCATCACTACATCAATGATCTTACTTAAGCTTTGCGGGCTAATGCCATCACCTTGAATGATACGTACGTAATCAGGCAAGACTTTATAGCCTTTACTGTTAAGAGTCGTACCAAACTTTACTGCCAAACGTTCTAACGCCTCACGTACGACTTTGGTTGGCTCGCCACTGTCTGGTCGAATAACCAAGGTGCCACCCATATTTTTGACATCGTCTTTTAACGCATCGCCCCAAATATTATCAATGGCATTCCATAAGTCATAGCTATCAGAGACCACTGAAAAGGCTTTATCTTCACCACCAAACTGTTTAATCATATTGGCAAAAGCAGCAGTCTCCCCATCGCGACCCCATGCGGTCATGGTGCTGTGTTCAGCGGCAGGAATAGAGAACGCTGGCATATCATTGCCCATTTGATACCAACGACTAGCAGCAACCAAAGCGGCCATAGAGTCAGTACCAGCGAAATTAACCAAATGCGCTAAGCTACCGAGCGCTACTGATTCATGACTAGAAGCGCCACGTGAGCCAAAATCATGCAAACGGAAAATGAGTGATTCTGAATTATCAGCAGACTTTTCTAACGCACGGCGGATAATACCCTTGCAATAATGTGACACACTAGCGACAGTGGAGGGATACCAGATGGCGCGCAGCAGGGCAGTTTCGATATAGCTTGGTAACCAATAAAAATCAGGATCAGTATTGGTAATTTGGCAAACGACATTAGATACAGGCACGATGCTGCCTTCAGGCATAGCCTCGATACGTAGAGGCAAATAACCGCCATGCTTATCGACCAAACGCTCCCAGCCAGCACGATTAAACGTCAGACCGTGAGCATGGATTACTGTTTCAGCTTCATCGATATCTTGATGAGTAATAGGAGTACTTAAGTACTCTTTAATAAAAGCTTGTAAGCCGAAAAATACCACATCATAGTCGCCACCACGGGCTTCGATGTAACTGGACAGATACTCACTGCCAGCTGGGTATTGCACCCAATGTGAGGTCTTATAACTGTCACTATTAAGAATGAGATTATTCAAATTGCTGGTATACATCACAGAACTCCTCTGCTTTTAGATGTCACAGCTGCTTTTTTGAATGACAGTTGCGACGGTTAGACCCTTGCCGTCTATCGGCTTGGGCGGTGAAACTAATATATATAGAATCTATAAAATAGAAGTTCACTAAAGGGAATTAATAAATTATATAGACTCTTATTGGTTAAGGATTTATAGATAATGAACTAAGTGGTCAAATGAAGAAGCTATTACAATCCAACCATCTTGGTGATAATCGCATAATGGTCTTCAAACATCATAGTGGCATCAAGCTCAGCTAGTGGTAACCAAAAAGCTTGAGCAGCATCGTCGCCACCTTTTACTTTTGGCAAGCCTTTTGCGTCATTCTTTAGTTGAAAATAAAATGCTTGGGTAAGCGTGCGTCCGCGTGCGGAGCGGTAAGGATCATCGAAAGTATGTTGACTATGACAAGAGCCGCGCAGTACGGGCTCAGGGACTTTTAGCCGAGTCTCTTCACGTAGCTCACGGATGCAGGCATCAAATAAGGTTTCTTTTGGATTAAGGAACCCGCCTGGCAATGCCCAAAGTCCTCGTCCTGGCATGCTACGACGCTCTACCAACAAGATATGTCCCGACTGTACAACCAACGCATCAGCAGTCATAAATGTCGGTGAATAAGGCGCAGATTCCCATTGTTTTTTATACTTATCAATAAAGCCTGCTTCCTCATGCAATTGCTGATAATGGCTCGTCTTTTTAAATTCGTTCAAGACTTTTCGAGTGGACTCAGGCGTGCGCTCAGGGGTAGGCGATGCACCCATTAGGTAGCTGTCGCGAATGGGTGTGGCAGATAAGTTATGATAATTTGGCACAGAAACCGATGCCCAGTTAGGAAATAACGATAAGTAATAAGAAGAGCTGTCTTTAGAGTGACCGATAAGACCGATATCAGCATTTAAGTCACCGGTGACAGATTTTACGCCTGCTTGAACATATTGTAGCCAGCGCGTGTCATTATAAAGTGCATCATCTAAGCCTACGCAATGAATGCGTGCTGCCTCATCCGCTGAATAAGCGCCTTGAATCATAGCTGCACGCTCAGCGACACTGAACGGATTGCGCAAACTACGCGGCAAATTGGCCGAACCGATTAGCATGATTACTTCATCAGCACGTTTTAGTGCTTCGTCAATGACAGCTTTATGCCCACGGTGGAACGGTTGAAAGCGACCAATAAATACCAGATAGCGGTAGTGTTTACTCTCTTGCTTATCTGAACTTTGCTCTGATAATTCACTCATAGACGCCGATTTCCTACTACTTATTTTTTTGGTTGAAAACAATTTAATGACGCCAATACTGACACAGCACAGGAGTTGCTGACAAGTGCAAAGATGTTTAGCGGTGTGTAATTACTGATGTCAGCGTATTTTAGTGCTTGTTTTTTAACGTAACAATTTTATTTTGAACTGAAAACTTATTTTTAACTTAATACAAGGGGCTGTCCTAGATAAGTAAAATAATCTAGGATAGTCATATGAGAAAGAGTAGATTAAGTTGGTACAAACAAACTAAGCTTATCGAACTATTTGTTGCCGGTTCTACCGCAAGAACAGCAGCAAGCTTAGTGGGTGTTAATAAAACAACAGCCAGCTATTACTTTCACAGGCTAAGACTACTGATTTATGAAAATAGTCAGGAACCTGGCCTTCTAGAAGGCGAAATAGAAGTTGATGAGAGCTACTTTGGCGGCAGACGCAAAGGCAAACGTGGTCGCGGTGCTGGTAACAAAGTTCCTGTTTTTGGACTGCTTAAGCGCAATGGTAGCGTCTATGCTTGTATCATCCCTAATGCCAGAGCTGATACCTTAATCCCTATTATAAGAGAGAAAGTAAAGCCTGATAGTATCGTTTACACAGACTCCTTTAGAAGTTACAACGCACTTGATGTCAGTGAGTTTACCCATTACCGCATTAACCATTCAAAAGAGTTTGTACAAGACAGTAATCATATTAACGGAATAGAGAACTTTTGGAGTCAAGCAAAGCGTCATATGCGTAAATATAATGGCATCCCAAAAGAGCATTTCCATCTGTTTTTAAAGGAATGTGAGTGGCGTTTTAACTACAGTGATCCGAAACGTCAATTACGTCAGCTAAAACAATGGGTTAAAAAGGAACTGAACTAGTTATCTAGGACAGCCCCTAATACAAAATAAAAAACCCTCCTAAAACATTAGAAGGGCTTTACTAAAAAGTTAATAGCTATAGAAAACTACAGTGAGCCAATTTTCTCTAAGCCTTGCTGTTCAATCACAGCGGTTAAGCCTTCGTCTTCTTCAATGCGTTTGATAAAGGCATCAAAATTTTTATAAGCAGACAAATCGATGTCAAACTTCTTCGCCCACGTCAGGGTGACGTAAAGATAGATATCAGCGGTCGTTTTAGTACCTGTTAGATAATCTTGTTTACCAAGCTGCTCATTGGGCAATCTTAGTAGATGAGCGATGTTCTCTTTTGCCTTATCTTTTAGCTTTTCTTGCGCTGACTCATCTTCGATAAAACCATCAGGACCAAATAACGGGGCAAATGCTTTATGCAGATCGGCATTTAAAAATGCTAGCCAATGCATAATCTGTGCTTGTCCGTCAGGCGATTTATCTGTACCAAAAATATTAGCATTAGGATAGTTGGCATCAACATAGACTTGGGTAGCAATGTTTTGGGTGACAATTGTCTCACCATCAACTATCGAAGGTACTGCGCCTTGCGGATTAATGCGCAAATATTCTTCTGATTTCACTGAATCGTGATCTAACAGCTCAAGCTCGTAATCGGTGCCTGTCCACTCAAGTGCTGTATGTGGCACGACTGCGCATGTGCCTGGTATCACATATAACTTCATAAAATACTCCTTTATGTATTTAGTTATAATTATTCATATCACTGTATTAACGATATCAACTTTAGCTAATCAACCAAGCTTATTCAGTTATCTTATGTGAAGTTAATTTGGATAGATGTAATAGATATATAGGTTTAATAGACATAAAATCATTTTGCATGCTTCTCAATCCATGCGACAACCGTCGGCCAAATCTCTTTGGCAGCGTTACGGCTAATCATGATGCGGCTATGGGTATAATCGTCCAAATTTCCATTACTGATTGAGTATTCACGAAACACGTTAGTAGGATTATCAAAAGCATTGAAAAACAACTCACAGCCACCGGTTGGGGAGATGAAGTTGTCGCCTTTGGCACTAATAGCGTAGATAGGCGTAGTAATCATTGGCATATGCTGTCGATAATCAAAGCTGTCATCATGATTGGTGTCTTTATCAATGATGTTTTCTGCGAGCTTGCTTTGCTCAATATTACTCTGTTTAATCTTACTCTGTTTAATAAAGCTGCTCTTAAAGTTCTTTTGTAGGTTCCAATCAAACCACTGATTCATTGTGTAATAACTTTCGTTAATAGGCCCCATCTTGAGTTTTTTTGCAGGGATGTAGCCAAATAGTCGTGTAAATAATTTGGCTGTTAGTATCTTAGTGTAATTTTTGCGATTTACTACCGCACCATAGGCTTGGCAGGCAAACATGCTGATGCTATTCAGCTTGGTAACATAAAGTGGGTTTTGGATTAAAAACATGGTCAAGCCAACGCCGCCACCGCTATGAGTAACACAATGCAAATTATCCAATTCTAATTCATCCAATAAATAACGAAAAGTCGCTTCAAAATCATAAGTAGCGACGGTTTCGAAGTTGAATTTATCTTTTGGCACTGAGCTGTGACCATGACCACGCCATTCCATAATATAGCAGTGATGACCAAAGCTGGCTAAATGCTCTGCAATTTTTAAGCAGGTGTGTTTGTCCGAAAACGTACCGTGCGTTAGTAATATATTTTGCGCTTTGGCCATAGAGCTGTCAGCTGCAACGTTATCATCAGTCTCACTATTATCCTTTGCGCTATCAATAACTTGCCAAACAGCAATTTGCTCACCATCTTGAGTGGTCACTAGATTTAGCGTTTGTGTCATCATAAAAGTGGTCTCGTTCAAATCATTTACTCAAATCATTTAGTATAGGTACGCAGGATTCTTAAAAGATACCATTATTAAGTAGAGAGCGAGTAAACATCGTTCAAGTACTTTAATAATAGATGCTCTAATAACCAGTGCTTTAATAAAAGATACTTTAATAAAATGCCAAAAAATGGAAAGTTGCTCTTACTAGAGCTTTGCGCTTTTTATTTTGTATATCGCAAGAGACTACGATGCTTGATAATTGGCAATACCGTCTTAATATAGTCACTAATAGATATGGTATTTGCAATAGAACAACTTTGTATCGTTGTTTTTGTATCGTTGTTATAGCTTCACAGCATTTACGCTTTAGATTTGAGTATTAAAAAAACCAATAGCAGCCATTTATGACAGTCACAGTTAAATCACAGTGGCGCAGTCGGAATTATCGCTTGAGTGCGCTATAATAGCCGTTATAACTTTATTGAAATCGTAGTTAAACCAAGCCAATATAACGATAAGCTGCGATGGTTGATAATCTGCCTATTTTTCAAAATTCACGACACAGCAGCCATGACAGATATAGCATTTGTGTCATAACGCATAGGAAACCTTATGAGTGAGCACAACCAAACTGACAGTCAATTAGACCAGTCTACAGACTTCGAATCAGCATTAGATACTGATCAAACCGAGACCAAAAGCAATATTACTATTACTGAGTCAGCGCAAGGTTACTTGGCAGATTTGTTGTCAAAACAAGATACTGACGGCATCGGTGTGCGTATATTCGTTGAACATCCAGGTACACCGCGTGCTGAATGCTGTATGGCATATAATCAGCCGGGCGAGGAAGATAGCGCCGATCTGCGTTTTACCTATGATAATTTCTCTGCATTTATTGAGGCGGCATCAGTCCCTTATTTAGAAGATGCCGTCATTGATTATAATAAAGATCGTTTTGGTGGTCAGCTGACCTTCCGTGCACCAAATTCTAAAGTGCCAAAAGTTGGCGCTGATGCGAGTGTCGAAGAGCGTATCAACTACGTCTTGCAGTCTGAAATTAATCCAAGCTTGGCCGCGCATGGCGGTGATGTACAATTGCTTGAACTGATTGAAGAAGAAGGCATTGGCTTAACCGCAGTATTGAAGTTCGGTGGTGGTTGCCAAGGTTGCTCAGCCGTTGATATGACCTTGCGTCAAGGTGTTGAAGTGCAGCTCAAGCAGCAAATACCAGAGTTGACTCAAGTCGTCGATGAGACTGACCATACTCGCACTGAAAACGCCTACTATAAATAAAGGTTTAATAGTAAGTAAGCGCCTAATAACTGCTAAAGACAGTATGAATAACGCTTATTAATTTTACGGCTTATGAATATTAGTCATTAAGTGTTGAATAAATTGCTATTCTTTTAATAAAGAAGCTGAGTTATGATGAACTCAGCTTTTTTTATTGCTATGATTTAGAGAATAGCTTTTTTAGAGATGATTTTTTAATCAAGACGTTTTCAACTAATGCCAAGGAGTATGTAATGAGTGATGGACAACCAGAGAATAATACTGATAACAGCCCAAAAAATTCGCAGCACCTAGAGACCTTAGCGATTCATGCTGGCTATACCGTGGAGCCAACCACCAAAGCCGTGGCGGTGCCTATTTATCATACTAGCTCATATGCCTTTGATGATACTCAGCACGGGGCAGATTTATTTGACCTAAAAGTTGCGGGCAATATCTATACGCGTATTATGAACCCGACTAATGCGGTGTTAGAAGAGCGCGTAGCAGCGCTTGAGGGCGGATTAGGCGGGCTCGCAGTTGCCTCTGGGATGGCGGCCATTACTTACACAGTACAGACCATTTGTGAAATGGGTGACAACATCGTTGCCGTATCGACACTATATGGTGGTACATATAATTTATTTGCGCATACTTTACCGCGTCAAGGTATCGAAGTACGCTTCTTTGACCATAAAAATCCTGACTCTATTCGTGATCTAATCGATGATAAGACCAAGATGGTCTTTGCAGAGAGTATCGGTAATCCACTTGGCAATATCATTGATATTCAAGCGGTCAGCGATATTGCCCATGAATACGGTGTGCCTGTGGTGATTGATAATACCGTGGCGACGCCAGCGCTTTGCCGTCCATTTGAGTTCGGTGCAGATATCGTGGTGCATTCATTGACCAAGTATATGAGCGGTACGGGTACGTCTATCGGTGGTGCAATCATTGATAGTGGTACATTTGCATGGGGCGACTATCCTGAACGTTTTCCACTCTTGAATGAGCCGGACGTTAGCTATCATGGCGTAAACTTCGTCAAAGACGTAGGTGCAGCGGCCTTTATTGCTCGTGCTCGCGTTGCGCCATTACGCAATACTGGTGCTGCCTTAAGTCCGCTTAATGCCTTTAGTATCCTCCAAGGTATGGAGACGTTAAGCTTACGCATGGAGCGCCATGTCCAAAACGCTCAAGCGGTGGCTGAGTATCTCAAAAGCCATGATAAAGTGGCTTGGATTAAGTATGCCGGCTTGTCTGATCATCCAGACCATGAGCTTGCTAAAAAGTATATGAAAGGCACGCCATCAGCGATTTTGACCTTTGGGGTGAAAGGCGGCCGTGATGCTGGTGCACGTTTCATTGATGCGCTACAGCTCATTACGCGTTTGGTGAATATCGGCGATGCAAAATCTCTAGCTAGTCATCCTGCGACGACCACACACCGTCAGTTAAATGAGCAAGAATTAGAGCAAGCAGGCGTTAGTGAAGATATGGTGCGCTTGTCTATTGGTATTGAGCATATTGAAGATATCAAAGCAGATTTGGAACAAGCTCTAGCGTCTGCTTAATGCATAATTGGTCATCTAAAAAAGCCCATATCGATTTGATATGGGCTTTTTTATTTGTTCAACTATGTAGAAAAGGCTTAATTTTAGGCTACCAATACACGGCGTGCGATATCTCGATAGTCTTGTGACGCTAAACGTGGGCCAAACTGTTGAATGACTTGACTGGCGACTTCGCTGGCAAGACGACCACATTCTGGCAAGCTGTATTGCTGCGATAAGGCATATAGAAACGCTCCAGCATAGTTATCGCCTGCACCGTTGGTATCTATAACATTAGCTACTTTTGGTGTTGGTACTTCATAAATAACAATATCATCACCGTCCTTTTCAGGTTTATGGGCAATAACTGCACCATTCGCGCCATTAGTTACGACGGCTATCTGGCAATATTCAAGCAATGCACGTGCTGAAGCTTTATGTTGTTTTTTCTCAGTAAATAACCGCGCCTCTTCACTATTGCAGAATATTACCTCGACTTTATTGCCTAGCATATTGAGTAGACCGTCTTTTGCAAACTTTACTACCGCTGGATCTGCAAAACTGACCGCGATTTTGGCACCATGAATACCTGCTTGTTGGCGCAACTGAGTCATGGCGGGTTGAATGCTCTCAGACATCGCTAAGTAGCCTTCTATATATAACCAATCTGCTTGCGTCAATGCTTCAAAATCGACATTCTCAGCAGTAATATCACTTGAAGTGCCAAGGTAGGTTTGCATTGTACGCTCACCATCGTGAGTAACAGCGACCACACACGATCCAGTTACGCCACCTGTATGTATCGACTTAGCTGAGGTTGCAACGCCAGCTTCGTTTAAGTCTTTTATATAAAATGTTCCTTGTACATCGTCACCTATGCGACAGGCGTAAAATGGCTTACCACCCAAACTAGCAAAGGTAAACATGGTATTAGCTGCTGAACCGCCACCCGCTTTTTTTGATAGTTTGATTTCTGCCAGTTTTAAAAATGCCAATACTTGCTGTTGCTCATCAAAGTTTGCCAAGGTCATATTGCCTTTGGTCAGCTCCGTCTCTTCTAGAGCTGCATCGCTCAACACAAATTCATAATCAACCAAGGCATTGCCTATCGCCATCACATCGTACATAGATTATCTCTCCAATTTTAATATTAAAATAAAACAGCGATTTCATTGATTGTTAAGCTTGCAGCTCAAGGAGGCGCTGATATAAGGCGTTCTTTTTGACGCCAGTAATATCAGCCGCTAGAGCCGCCGCTTTTTTGACTGACATATCTTCTAATAGACGTTGCAAGAGCTTATCGTGGACGCTTATATCATCATCGTCCTGTGCTACGTTTACGCCTGCGACGACCACAACCATTTCGCCACGTTGTTGATTGTCATCAGCTTTAACAAATTCAATAAGCTCTCCTAAAGTCGACTTGAATACAGTCTCGAAGGTTTTTGTCAGCTCTCGGCAAAAAGCTACCCCGCGATCCGCACCAAACACTTCTGCCATATCCTCTAAACTTGCTACGATACGATGCGGTGCTTCATAAAATATGAGCGTTTCAGTGCGCGACTTCAATACTGATAGCTGTTTTTGGCGACCATGGGTTTTTGCAGGTAAAAAACCAATAAAGCTAAAACGATCAGAAGGTAGTCCTGCTACTGACAACGCGGCAATAGCAGCTGACGCACCGATAATAGGCGAGACCATGACACCAGCAGCATGCGCCGCTTGTACCAGCTGATAACCAGGATCGCTGACCAGTGGCGTTCCTGCATCACTAATCAATGCAACCGAATGCCCTTGTTGAATCATCTCAATAATCTTGGGTGTTTGGATAGCGCTGTTGTGCTCATGGTAGGCCCAAAGCTTATTATGTCCACGAGTTTTATTGTCTGTTGTACTGTCAGTGTTGTCAATTTTATTAGCAGTCTTGTCATCGTCGTTTGTATTGCTACCTTTGGTATCGATACTAAAATGCGCCAATAGTTTCCCTGAGGTACGAGTGTCCTCACAAGCGATGATAGCCACTTGCTTTAAGGTCTCAATCGCGCGCGGCGTCATGTCGCTTAAATTACCAATTGGAGTAGCAACGATATACAGACAAGCTGGCATCGCGGTAGGGGTAGACATGAAAACCTCGTAAATATGATGATAAATAAAAACAGCATGATTGGTTTTTCGGCTATTATCATCATTGCCACTTATAAAAGCAGTCATAGGTATGATGTTAAATGCTGAAAAGTAGTTAGTTTATCATGTTGTGCTATTATAAATCTGAATTGACTATTCTGTGATTACTTATAAGTCATAAAGTCTATTTTTCATGCAAACTATTCTTGGAGTTGCTGTTTTTATGAAGGATGAGGAGAGCAAACGTTATGGCTAGGGCAACTAATGGTCATCGTCCGTTGGCTTTGACGTCTCCTAAGCAACGTCAAGGTAGTTTGTTTGAGCAACAGGCATGTCAGTTTTTGCAGCGACAGGGTTTAGTGCTTATCGCTCAAAACTGGCAGCAACCAAAAATTGGTGAGCTTGATTTGGTGATGTTAGAAATAGGGCAGACATGGTCGACATTGGTATTTATTGAAGTGCGTCAGCGATTACGTTCAAGTTTTGGTGATGCCGCGCTTAGTGTGACCAAGGCCAAGCAGCGCAAGATTATAAAAACGGCTAAATATTTTTTGCAGCAACATTCTGAATACGCTCATTTTGAATGTCGCTTCGATGTGATTGCCTATAATATTGAACGCGCTACGAGTAACATTGCAAACAACGATAAAAATAACAATGATAAAAATAATATAGCCGAGCATTCCACAGCATCTTATCAACCAGAGTGGCTTTCGGGTGCATTTATGGCAACAGCGTGGTAGCGTATTGGGTTTGTATGATTTAGAAAAATGTATTTAGCAATAAGCATAAAGCCGATATCTAATAAGCTGCCGTTACTAAAAACCTAACCGCTGATGGTAAAAATTGAGTAAAGTAACTGGCATGGTGCTCAGGGTAGAGTACTGATGCATAACAGTAATTAACACAACAACTCTGAATATAACAGTGCTGCTATGACCGACCATACTGCCTATATAATTATTATAATATTTAGTCTGAATCAGTGACATAAATTTTCTATATTCTATTACTAAAACTTAAATATTGACTGTGCTTTATGAGGAAGATAATGACAAGGTTGCATACACTTAAATCCGTTTTTAAAACACCGCGTGTCGCTATAAATCGTACGATGATAAGTGCTATTGTAATGGCTAGCCTAGTTAGTACGGGCTGTACGACCAATTATTTGACCAATAGTACTGAAGGTACTTATGGCGTGCCAGTGACTGAACGGACTATCCCTCAGCGCTTGCTTGATCGTAGTATTGAACATACAGCAAAGATAAACGTCTATGGTTTGCAAGAAGACCTGCAAGCCAATAGTCGAATAAGCATTGATAGTTTTTATAGCGAAATTCTGCTTACAGGTGAGGTGCCAACTGAGGCTCTGAAAGTGCAAATCGAGCAAGTAGTCAGCTCTATGCCTGACGTACGCCGCGTCTATAATGAGCTAGATGTTAGTGTTGCTAGAGGCTATAGCTCGACCGTACATGATGGTTATATTACCTCAAAGCTAATGGCCAAAACTGCGGCTAACAATGCAGTCAAAGCGTCACAATTAAAGGCAGTGACTAATGATGGGGTGGTCTATGTTATGGGCAGAGTGACACCTACTCAGCAAAGCCATCTGATCGATATTGCCAACAGTACTGCTGGTATTACTGAGTTGGTATTACTGACTACTGTCGTGGATGACAGAGGCTTGCCTATCAATGATGCAGATATCATGTCAGAAAGTAATCCTGCCAACGCTACTACTGCGCAATCAACGGGGGCAACACCGATTATTAGAGAGGTCGCTCCAACAAACTCAGCAAGTAACGATACTTTAATAGAAGACAGTGATATAGAAAACAGCAACTCAACTGAGCAACAATCTTCCAGCCCTTATATTGATTTATACCAAAATCCATAAATTAGCTTTAAGTAACTGTTTCTATTTCTACGAAAAAATTTCTGTTTATATTTTCATTGATAAATAGGGTTTGGTTTATAGATGAATGACTTCATTTGCTGCTCTAAAGTCATTCACAATAACCTTTAACAGTCATAACACTAAAAACACGTCAAATTATGAGATAGCCAGTAAAATGACTGAATGCAGAAATGCAGACAAACAAGGCAATGGATTAGTCACCAAATCATTTGGCGTATTGGCAGCTGTAGACTGGGTAATCATAGGGATAATAACAATGAAAGGTTCGAATTCTGATAATGCACAACAAAAAACAGATATTACTGAGATAACAAACGATATTTCTGCGAGCAATCAACCTCGCAATACGCGTACGTTAAAGCTGGTAGGTGCAGGCATAGTGGCAGTAGGTGCTATTACGTTAGCCACTCAACAAGCGCAAGCATTGTCAGCGTTGGCAGTAGTAAATGGTATCACTTCAAACAGCGGCGTTAGTGTCAGCAAGAACATCTTATATGGTGACGAGCCAGCACAAGATTTGGATATCTATTACCCTAAATCGTTAGCACAGGCGATGAAAGCACAAGATACCATTAATAATACTTATCCGATGGTGGTATTCGTGCATGGTGGCTCATGGGAGAGTGGCAGTAAAGACGAATATGCTTTCGTCGGTCAAAGCTTAGCTCAGGCAGGTTATGTCACCGCAGTGATTAATTATCGAAAAGCACCCGAGCATGTATATCCTGATTACGTTGAAGACACTGCCCAAGCAATTGCATGGAGTGTTAATAATGCGCCAAGTCTTCATGTTGACCCAAAGCGCGTAGCAGTGGTCGGACATTCTGCTGGCGCGTTCAATGCGGTAGCTGCAATGTCTAATGAAGATTTTTTGGCACCTTATGGAATTAAACCAAAAGACATCGCTGCGGTCATTGGTATCGCTGGCCCTTATAGCTATGATTTTCGTAAATTTGCCAGTGTGACTGCTTTTGCTGCTGATGCTACCCCAAATGCAGTGATGCCCGACCGTCAAATCAAAGGCGAGCAGCCACCGTATTTATTATTAACTGCCGAAAAAGACAAAGTTGTGCATAAGACCAATACCATCAAAATGACTCAGGCGCTGAAAGATCATGGCGTAACGGTGGAAAATGGCGAAATCGAAGGTGCCAGTCATGCTACCAGTATTGGAGCGATGGCACCGCCATTACGTTGGGTCAATGATGTACGTGCGCAAGTATTAACTTATTTAGATAAAAATTTAAAATAGACAGTTTAATAAACGTAGAGTTGCTACATGTGCTTATGAGTAGACAGTACTGTAAGATGGTTAAACTCTTGTTATAATGATGCCTTTGTATGAAGCCGAGCATTTTTATGCTAATGCCAATCAGTATTGGTAAGCAAATTATACAAACTCATATAGAACATACAAACGCTACTTCTAATATAATAATAGGATATTCTATGAGCATGAACGCTGACGATTTAATCGCATTTTTACAGCAGCATTTTCCAGACGCTTTTATTCAAGCTGCCAATCAGGGCAATAAGTTTGACGTACGCGTAGTCGATGCCAGCTTTGAAGGCAAACGTGCCGTACAGCGTCAACAATCTATCTATGCATTGGTCAATGACAAGATTGCTAGTGGCGACATCCATGCCCTTAATATCCAAGCATTAACACCTGCTGAGTGGGAAGTACAGTCACAAGGTTAAATGTTTTTATTTTTATAGTGCAAGCTTTTAGTTTTCTAATTTACTGCACTTTTCTTCACACATACAGCTAGGTTGTCACTTTTATGGATCAGTTTTTAATCACCGGTAGTAGTCGTATCGCAGGGGAAGTTACTATCTCTGGCGCCAAAAATGCCGCTTTGCCATTGCTTGCAGCTATGATATTGGCTGAGACCCCAACGACATTGCACAATGTGCCATCGTTACAAGATGTGCGGACGTTGATTGAACTGATCGGTGGCATGGGTATCGATATCCAAAAGCAAGGCGATACGGTCACTTGCGATACCAAAAATATCGATAACTTTTATGCACCCTATGATCTAGTAAAGACCATGCGCGCATCGATTTTAGTACTTGGGCCATTGCTAGCACGTTTTGGTGAAGCAGAAGTCTCATTGCCAGGCGGCTGTGCTATTGGTTCACGCCCTGTTGATCAGCATTTAAAAGCATTTGAAGCCATGGGTGCTACAATTAGCGTAGAGAATGGCTATGTAAAAGCACAAGCACCTAAAGGTGGCAAGCTGATTGGTTGTAATTTCTCATTTGATATGATTACCGTTGGCGGTACTGAAAACGTCATTATGGCGGCAGCACTTGCTAAGGGTACGACGGTCTTGGGTAACTGTGCGCTTGAGCCAGAAGTCGTTGATTTGGCCACTATGTTGGTGGCGATGGGTGCAAAAATAGGCGGTATCGGCACCTCAACGATGACTATCGAGGGCGTTGAGCGCTTGCATGGCTGTGAATATTCAGTAGTGGCTGATCGTATCGAGACAGGCTCTTATCTTGCTGGCGCGTTGATGACGCGCGGTGATGTGTTGACCAAAAACACGTCTGCGTTATTATTAACGCCCGTGTTAGAAAAGTTCGAAGATATGGGTGCCGTGATTACTACAGGTGATGATTGGATTCGCGCCCAAATGACTGGTCGCCCAAGACCTGTAAACATCCGTACTCAGCCGCACCCTGGCTTTCCAACTGATATGCAAGCGCAAGTAATGGCGATATCTTGTTTGGCAGATGGTACCAGTACCTTTATCGAAAATATCTTTGAAAACCGCTATATGCATGTGCCTGAGCTCAATCGTTTGGGTGCATCTATCCAAGTGGATGGTCATGCAGCGGTAGTAACAGGCGTCGAAAACTTCACGGCAGCACCTGTGATGGCGACTGACTTACGTGCATCGATGTCATTGGTAATGGCAGCTGCGGCAGCTGAAGGTGAGAGCTTGATTGACCGCATTTACCATATCGATCGCGGTTATGAACATGTTGAAGAAAAACTACGCGCGCTTGGCGTTAATATTGAGCGTATCAATACTAACGATTAACCTTACGATGCTTTGTGTGTGACACGCAGATTTATCCACGTTATAACATTAATAATCCTTAATATATTGCTAATCACCTGATATATAGGGATATCAATTGTACACGGACACCCTGTCATTATGACTGAGAAAACTGAACGCTTACAGACCAACGACTTATTGAATGAAGTAGACAACGAATTTAACGGCTTAACTTTAGCATTATCTAAAGGACGTATTTTAGAAGAGACGATGCCGCTCCTGCGAGCAGCTGGCGTTGATCTCCTCGAAGATCCTGATGCGTCACGTAAGCTGATTTTTCCTACTTCAAACCCGCATGTCCGCGTGCTTATTCTACGGGCCAGCGATGTGCCGACCTATGTAGAACATGGCGCTGCTGATTTTGGAGTAGCAGGTAAAGATGTGCTTCTTGAACATGGTGCTAATCATGTTTATGAATTGCTAGACCTGAAAATCGCTCAATGCAAACTTATGACGGCTGGCGTAAAGGATGCACCATTACCCAATCGTCGTCTGCGCATTGCTACTAAATACGTCAACGTCGCTCGTGCTTACTTCGCTAGCCAAGGTCAGCAAGTAGACGTCATCAAGCTCTATGGTTCTATGGAACTTGCGCCATTAGTTGGCTTGGGTGATTTGATTGTTGATGTGGTCGATACTGGTAATACTCTACGAGCTAACGGTCTAGAGCCGCGTGAGCATATTTGTGATGTCTCTTCTCGTTTGATTGTCAATCAAGTCAGCTATAAGCGTAAGTTTGCGTTACTTGAGCCTATCCTTGAAAGCTTTAAAGCTAGTATCGCTGCTGCCTCTTGATGGTCATTTGTCTGATGCATGTTAAGTGTTAGCGTTATTTATTATTGATAATACCAAAAGCTATTATGTGAGTTTTAAAACCAGTTTGGCGCTCTATGATAGACATAGCATGCTAAACTGGTTTTTTCATGTGTATTTACTGGAAGATATAAGCCTCTTATCATTTGCTTATAGCAATAGGTAAGTAGGCTAAAGCCATTATCCCATTACCATAGTTTGATTGTTTTTATAGCGTTTACTTTCTACAGAGATCTTTTTAGCTTAAACATAGGATTGAGTCATGCGCCAGTTAAGTACCCAAGATACCGATTTTGAGCAGCAGTTAACGGCACTGTTAGCCTTTGAAACGGTTAATGATGCTGATTTATTAAAAACCGTTGATGATATTATTACCCAAGTACGCCGCGATGGTGATAATGCAGTGTTAACATTGACTCAGCAGTTTGATCAGCATCCAGCAACGACGATGCAAGAGTTAGAGCTATCGAAAGATTCACTTGCTAAAGCTTTTGATAATTTGGATGCGAAAGTAAAGTCTGCATTGACGACAGCGGCAACACGGGTACAGACATTTCATGAACGACAAGTACAAGAGACTTGGCAATATGAAGATGAGCTAGGCAACCGCTTAGGTCAAAAAGTCACGCCACTTGATCGTGTGGGTATTTACGTACCAGGCGGGCTCGCATCTTATCCGTCTTCCGTGCTTATGAATGCCATTCCTGCAAAAGTTGCTGGCGTTACTGAAGTCATCATGGTCGTACCAGCGCCTAAAGGTGTGCTTAATCCACTAGTATTAGCAGCGGCGCATTTAGCACAAGTTGATCGTGTCTTCACCATTGGTGGGGCACAAGCTGTTGCAGCATTAGCATATGGCACCGAAGCTATTCCAGCAGTGGATAAAATAACGGGTCCGGGTAATAAATATGTGGCGGCGGCTAAACGTGCCGTTTTTGGACAGGTAGGTATCGATATGATAGCTGGCCCATCTGAAGTATTAGTATATGCAGAAGGTGAAGCGCAAGATCGCGCTGACTGGCTAGCTATGGATTTATTGTCTCAAGCTGAACATGACCGTATTGCCCAAGCGATCTTTGTAACGACAAGTAGCGAGCAGCTATCAGAGGTAGCTGCTGAGATTGAAAAAGCATTAGCAGAGTTGCCAAAAGCTGATATCGCTCGTGACTCTCTACAGAATCGTGGTGCGCTTATCTTGGTCAAAGATAGAAGTGAGGGTATGGCACTCGTTAATCGTATTGCCCCTGAGCATTTAGAGCTGTCTGTTAACGACCCTGATGCGCTGCTTGGCGATATTCGTCATGCTGGTGCTATATTTATGGGACGTCACACGCCTGAGGCCATCGGTGATTACTGTGCTGGCCCTAATCATGTGCTCCCTACATCGGGAACTGCGCGTTTTTCTTCTCCGCTAGGTGTCTATGACTTTCAAAAGAAATCATCAATTATTTATTGTAGTGAAAGCGGTAGTAAGCCACTGGCTGAGACAGCTGATATTTTAGCGCAGCGTGAAGATTTAGAAGCTCATGCGCGCTCAGCTCGTTATCGTTACCAGTAAAATGCTTTTAAATAGCCGATATATAGACAGGATAGCGGCTATAAAGAACCCTTTGTCAGAAATACATAGTCGTTATAGTAGTGACTGTATAGAATTTAAGTAGGATATTAATAGAGACTATTTTTTAGGTACTACTTCTAAAATAGCCGCAAACAAATCTTATCGGATTTTTTTATTATACATAGATAAGCTTTATATCCTACAAAGACAAGGAAGTGTTACTCCTGTTTATCAGGTAAGAGCTGATGTAGAGATTGCTCTCCCGCTATTCATAAACAGAGCGTTGTAAACCTAATTGAGGCATGATTATTACTATCATTTTATGTCTTGTCTGCAACCATTTTAGCTATTAGTAGGATAACATATGAGCGAACGAAAAGTTGATACCAGACTTTGGTCATCCAAAGCGCGTAACTTGTCACCTTACGTCCCTGGCGAGCAGCCTCAGCATGCTAATTTATGCAAATTAAACACCAATGAAAACCCGTTTCCGCCATCGCCGAAAGTGGGGGAAGCCATTGCTAAAGTCTTAGAGCAGCAAGCTGATGATCTACGTTTGTATCCAGCGCCTGAATCTGATGACTTGCGTAGTGCATTAGCACAGCTATATAGTCTTGATGTAAACCAAGTATTTGTCGGTAATGGTTCAGATGAAGTTCTAGCTTTAGTATTTGCCAGCTTCTTTTTAAAAGAACGCCCTGTGTTAGCGCCAGATATTAGCTATAGCTTCTATCCTGTTTATGCACAGACCTTTGGTGTAGAACTGGTGCAGATTGCGTTAGAAGCTGACTTTAGTATAGATCCTGACGCTTATCGTCAGCCTTGTAGTGGTATTATTATTGCCAATCCTAATGCACCAACAGGTCTATTGTTATCGCTTGCTGATATTCGCAAACTTGCCAGCGAGCATTCTAATTCGGTGGTTGTCATTGATGAGGCCTATATTGACTTTGCCTGTATAGATGAAGCCAGTTCAAACACACAAGCTTCAGCAGTAAGTTTAATTAATGAGTTTGATAATATCTTAGTGACCCAAACCTTTTCAAAGTCTCGCTCTCTGGCAGGTTTGCGTGTTGGAATGGCTTTTGGAAATGCGTCATTAATCGAAGCATTGACCCGTATGAAAAATAGCTTTAATAGCTATCCATTAGATAAGTTAGCTCAAGCTGGAGCGACTGCCAGTGTTTTAGATGCCGATTATTTTGAGCAAACACGTCAGCAAGTTATTGATTTACGCGAGTCATTAACGACTCAGCTGACAGCATTGAGCTATCAAGTATTGCCATCACATGCTAACTTTGTGTTTGCCCGTCCTCACGACGGTGATGCTAGCGCAGTCGCTAGCACATTGCGCGAACAAGGTATCATTGTGCGTCATTTTGATAAACCACGGATTCAGGAATACTTACGTATTACTATTGGTACGCAAGCACAACATGAGCGTTTAATTGATGCGCTGACTGCCATGCAAGCGACCAATGAAGACAGTAACTCTATATCAAATATTGGCTAATTTTTTTATTAGTGCAAAATTGAATTATTCGCTGGTAGTTAACGTTTTCATTAAGTTAGAAACCAGCGAGTAATTCACCTACTCAATTTTGTATTTAATCATATGAGTCTTTTCAACTGCCCAGCTAAAATTTTCAAAGCAAATTTTTTAGGTTATGCCTGCTTGATTTAATACATTCAGTAAGTTGCCAACTTTATCCAGACATTCTTGATATTCTTCGTCACAATCAGAGGCGACAGTAATACCGCCACCAGCCCATAAGCTTACTTGCCCTGCTGCATTCAACGATGTGTCGGCTTGCAATGTACGAATGAGCACATTCCATTGACCACTTCCATTAAAATTCATAAAACCCATGGTGCCACAATAAGCGCCTCGCGGTCCCGCTTCTAATTCAGAGATGATTTCAACAGCACGCCTTTTGGGCGTACCAGTGATTGAGCCTGCAGGTAGACTGCCAAATAATACTGCTAACGGATGTGCATCGGGCTTTAGCTCAGCGGTAATGGTGCTGACCATGTGATGCACATTGCTAAAGCTTTCAATTGCGAATAAATGCGGTACTTTTACACTCCCAGTTTTGGCATATTTACCTAAGTCATTACGTAATAAATCGACAATCATGACATTCTCAGCACGATCTTTGTTACTGTCAATCAATTGCTGCTTTAAGGTTAAATCTTGCTCATTATCCATACCTCTAGGACGAGTACCTTTGATTGGTTTAGTAATAATGTGATGCGAGCCTGTAGCCATATCTTTTATAAAAGTAAAAAACAGCTCAGGTGAGCAGCTCAATAGCTCAAAGCTTAAGGGTGGGGTTTTGACATGCTTAACGTTTTTAGCATGGTTATCAGTTGTTGTATAGTTAGGTTCCAAATTATCTAAGTTATCTAAGTTATCTAAGTCACCTAAGTCATCTAAATTACTATTAACCCCTAAATAACCAGCAAATGGTGCCTGAGTATTTCGATGTAGGGTAGGTAGGTAATCAACGAGCGTTGTTATAGAGTCGTTATAATTGTATGAGCCATCTAACTTATTAAGGCAGCCTTGCCAAGCTTGCGTTAGATTGATTTGATAACAGTCACCCTGTTGTAAGTAGTCTTGGGTTTTCTCAAAAGCATTCTGATAATCATCTTTATGCCAGCGCGCATTCAATACTAAGGGAGTTAGTTGGCATTCAAGATTGTCAGCTGCCTTTTTTATCTGGGATAGTTCATGGTCTAAGATACTAAAGTAAGATATAAGCTCAGCTAGTATTGAACTTGTTGTTTCGTTATCAGTATCCAGTGCTAAAGTATTTAATTTCCAGCCAGTTTTGTCTTCATTGGACGGGGTCAGATAGATATCATAATGTCCCAATACCGCACAAGGCTGCGCAGCCAGTTCGATTTTAGCTGCTGGACTTAATTCATAAGCAGCAATGTCATAACCAATAAAGCCTATTAGACCGTGATGATAACTTGGTTCCTCATTAGATTTATCTATTAAGTTTGAAACGCTACTATCAGACTCGTAAGCCTGACTATAATGGATCAGTTCATCCTGCCATTCTGCATAACTCATATGCGCTGTCGTTAGTGCATTACTATCATTTCGAAAGTTTTTTATCACTCTATATTTAGAATCGGGCAGCTGCTTGTTAGATATTTTGCTGTCAGCAGAGTAAACAGACCAGCTTACTTTAGGTAGTAGGCCAATTACAGGTCGCCCATTATTATTTAACCAAACCAATTGCCAATTAGCTTTAGTATCTTGGGAAAGTAAATGCCTCTGCAGTTGTGGTAGCAGTTCTGCGGCTGATAAGTCGCCAAAACGCCAGCTATTTTTGATAGCTGGCGTTTGTGCATATTGAGTCTGTCTAATCTCATCTTGAGAAGAGTTTGATGCGAGCATAGTTTAAGCGTCAAACCTTTTAATAATTAAGGTCGCGTTGGTGCCACCAAAACCAAAGCTATTGCTCATAAGGGTATTTAGCTTAGTTTCACGTAGCTCAGTGACGATATCGAAAGGGGCAGCTGCCTCATCAAGATTTTCAATATTAATACTTGGGGCAATAAAGCCTTCTTGCAGCATAAGTAAACAGTAGATTAATTCCTGCGCTCCAACAGCACCCAAGCTATGACCTGTCATTGACTTGGTAGAACTAATAGGTGGCACAGAGTTTTTAGTAGGAGTGTCAGTGTCTGATGCAAATACTTTAGCAATAGCCTTAAGCTCAGTAATATCCCCTAGCGGTGTGCTGGTACCATGGGTATTAACATAATCAACACGCTCTAATCCGGCTTGAGCTAATGCTTGCTGCATACAACGTACGGCACCTTCACCACTTGGCGCAACCATTTCTGCCCCATCCGAGCTGGCACCATAGCCGACAATCTCTGCTAAAATATTTGCGCCACGTGCCTGTGCATGCTCGAGACTCTCAACGACTACCATTGCGCCGCCACCAGCGATTACGAAGCCATCGCGATCTCTGTCATAAGCACGCGAAGATTGTTTAGGCGTATCATTGTACTGAGTGCTCATCGCACCCATCGCATCAAACATACACGACTGGGTCCAGTCTTCAGCTTCACTACCACCAGCAAGTATCACATCGGCCTTACCTAGTTGAATGAGTTCAGCTGCATGGCCGATACAATGAGTTGAAGTTGCACAGGCAGAAGAAATAGAGTAAGAAATACCTTGAATTTTAAGCCCAGTTGCTAGTGCTGCTGATACCGAGCTACTCATAGTCTTTGGTACAGCCATTGCTCCGACCCCGCGTAGGCCTTTCTCGCGCATAGCATCGACTGCGCTGACTACATCTTCTGTCGATGCACCACCCGAACCTGCTACCACGCCGACACGCGGATTATGATTGATGGTTTCAAGTGACAAACCAGATTGTTTAATGGCCGCTAACGCACTGACGTAAGCATAAAGACTCGCATCGCTAAAAAATCGTTTCAATTTACGATCAATACCAGCCGTATCTAGCGCCGTTTTGTCGATGCTACCGCTTACTTGCGACTTAAACCCATGTTCAGCGTAAGTTTCATTAAATGTAATACCAGACTGACCTTGTTTAAGAGCAGATGTGACGGTGGCTAAATCATGTCCGATACAAGAGACAATCCCTGCTCCAGTAATAACAACTCGGCGCATATTCCATTCCTTATAGTAATTAATTGTTGTCAATATCTAGCTGTGAATACTTATAACTGCTATCTATGTGTAGATGTTTGCCGCTTTTACTAGGTAGCTGCCTTCGTACTTGATATATTTAAAATATTTGATAATGTCGTATTAAATGACGAAGCAATCATTCAACCATAGCTGAATTTGCATATTATTACGTTATTATTATGATAACGTATCAACGACTCAAAATCTTTTCTCTAATGCAAAACAGTCGCAAAAAAATAATAATTCTTAAAGGTAAGATAAAAAGGCTTGTTTGACTGGTTTCTATAAATATAACATGCGTTATTATAGCAGTCATAGGGATAGTATATGGGCTAAAAAATACACATATATAGTTTCTATATCATGCTTATAGTGTTAGATAAGCCATACTTTTAGATACAAACTTTACGATATTGATAACATTGTTCACACTGACATAGAAGTTAAGATATAGCTAAAATGATGACCTGAGCATTGATATAGACAAACATTTTTGTTGTTTTATCAGAATTTATTGGTACATTAAATTGGTACGTCAAAAAACTCAATGCATAGCCGTACATAATAAAGATTTGTCGATTTTAATTTTAAGTTATTTAATCATCATACTAAGGATATAACGATGGCAAAACGAAGCACTCTTTCTCAAGGTATCAATACTATTGGCCATTTTACCCGTAATAATCTTGAACGTATGGGATCATTAATTGATAGTGCTAATGCCAAAGCAAGTAAGCCACGTCAGTACAAGGCAGTAAACTTAGGTGATGAGGATTATCAACAAGATTTATTTCGTGAGCAAACCTTAAAAACGACACAGCAATTATTAGGTACACGTTTTGCTACGTATGGTAAATATGCTAAAAAAGTCGTACCTAATAGTTTATTTCAGTCTGTATTAGACAGCGCCTTTGTTCAAGTAGCCAAACTAGCCGCTAATTGGAGCCAATTAGATTTGCCGAACGAGCATCGTTTTGCTGATACTACTGTACTAGATGATGAACAACGTTATGCGCTAGCCACTGATATCGCCAATCAGAATAGAGCGTTGGCAACTCTGGGTGGTCTGACGGGCTTAGCAGGTTTACCAGGATTGCTGGCTGATACTTTGTGGCTTTTGTTGGTATCATTGCGTTCTGTTTATCAATTAGCTGCTGTCTATGACAAGCCTTTGACTGGTAAGCAAGGGATCAAGATGGCTTATGAGCTACTTGCCAGTGCAGATTTGAGCAAGATGCAAGAAAAGCAAGCGCTGCTAGCAGGTATTGGGGTGGGTAAGGGTTTACTCGATAATGCTCAAAGTCGCGGATTGCACAGCGAACTGAAAAACCTTGGTCTTAAAAATCAAAATGTCAACTTTTACGCTGAGCAAATAGACAATATCGCTGGGCAAGTAGGGGTTGATTTAGATCAAATTAATCTATCGTGGATACGCCGTTTCTTACCATTAAGTGCTGTTGCTGTCGGTATGCACTACAATAGTCGTCTAATTGACGAAGTGCTTGGGGTAGCTCAAGCAACATTTGCGCCAGAGCCAAAACTCGCTAACCGATTTATCACTGATGATAGTAGTAGCGAAGAAGAAGTAAGCCAAATGACAACCAAGCAGGATAAAGACTCAGATAACAAATCTGATAATGTTGATAGTTCCTCAGAGAAAAAGTCAGACGAACCTGCTGACACTAAATCTAATAATAAAGATAATGAGAAATCAGCTGATACTGGAAAGAAGACTAAGACTAAGACTAAGGCTAAGAAATAACGGTTGATTGACTCTTATTGATTAAGATAATAGAGGATGTTGGTATATAAAGCACGAAACAAAATATCCCAAAAGTTACCTTGAAAAATAAGACTTTATCGCCATTTAGTCGATAATAAATTAAAAGCTTATTACAGTTGTAGAGGTACGTAGTAAGTTGTTTATAGTTGCTGCCAATGCTTTACTGTATTGCTAACCGATATTAGAGTATACTTAATGCATATCTATTCAGCATTGTAAAGTGAAACTGACTATAAGTAGTTGAAATAGCAGCAACATATCTTTATAATACATTGTCCTAAAAATGGGTGCCTCAAAATCTTCACTTTTAATGAAGAGGATGGTGGATTCGCCCATTTTTTTGTTTTATACCAAACGGGAGAAGGATGCCTTATGGCAACAACTAACCAATTGATTCGTAAGGGTCGCAAAACCATCAAGGAAAAGTCAAAAGTTCCTGCGTTGCAAGCGTGCCCACAGCGTCGCGGTGTATGTACTCGCGTATATACTACCACGCCTAAAAAACCTAACTCAGCAATGCGTAAAGTTTGTCGTGTACGTTTGACTTCTGGTTATGAAGTATCAAGCTACATCGGCGGCGAAGGTCATAACTTACAAGAGCATAGTGTTGTACTTATTCGTGGTGGTCGTGTAAAAGATCTACCAGGTGTACGTTATCACACTGTTCGCGGTGCATTAGATTGTGCTGGCGTAAAAGACCGTAGACAAGGTCGCTCTAAATATGGTGCGAAGAAGCCTAAAGCTTAATATTAGCTAAGCCTATTTGTATCACCCATTAACTGTGCATGGGTTTGGTGTTAACAGTATTCTTATTCTAAATGAGTAATATGCTGTCATAACATACCGCCATGCAGTAAGGCTGACTGACAACTCGATATAACACCGCCTATATTATTGACTGGTGCGAGATTGTGAATGTCAGACACTCCTGAAGATAAGGATTATTATTATGCCAAGACGTCGCGTCGTTGCTACCCGTGAGATCCTACCGGATCCTAAGTTTGGTAGCCAAACCATCGCTAAGTTCATCAACCATGTAATGAGTCATGGTAAAAAATCTACTGCTGAGCGTATCGTTTACGGTGCCCTTGAGACAGTAAGCCAGAAGCGTAACATCGAAGATCCAGTATCTTTCTTTGAAGAAGTTTTAGAAAATGTACGCCCAATGGTTGAAGTGAAAGCTCGCCGTGTTGGTGGTGCAACCTATCAAGTACCAATGGAAGTACGCCCCTCCCGTCGTACTGCCTTGGCTATGCGTTGGTTAGCTGAAGCTGCTGCTAAGCGTTCTGAAAAATCAATGGCTCTACGCCTTGCTGGCGAATTGTCTGATGCGTCAGAAGGCAAAGGTAATGCTATGAAAAAGCGTGACGAAGTTCACCGCATGGCAGATGCTAACAAAGCATTCTCTCATTATCGCTTCTAAAGCGGCTTAGCATTTATAAATAACTTTTTTATTAAGTTGTTTATACGCTATATGTGATTGATACGATTAACTTGTAGATAATATATCTGCTGGTTAATCGTTATACTACTTATTCTATTGATTCTCGTCATGATTAATAAGACGATTAGATAGCTTAAGGCTTTTCAACAGCCTGAACTATTATATATCTTAAATGGCGAACATCTATCATGATGCTGTCCTACATAAAGCATCCCAAATTTGATGCCGCACTATTCTTAGTATTTGCTCTTTTTTTGTCCGTATTAGGCCCAATAATCAGTAAGTAATATTACGAAGCTGACCGCTTTGTCATAGAGTATAAGGTAGAGACACAACACATTAATCTATACACGAATTTCCCTAGGAAAACACTATGGCTCGTAAAACTCCCCTAAAACGCTATCGCAATATTGGTATCTCAGCGCACATCGATGCTGGTAAGACAACCACTACTGAGCGTGTTTTATTTTATACCGGTGTTAGTCACAAACTTGGTGAAGTACATGATGGCGCAGCCACCATGGACTGGATGGAGCAAGAACAAGAGCGCGGTATTACTATTACCTCAGCGGCGACGACTTGCTTTTGGTCAGGTATGGCAAAACAGTTTGACGAACATCGTATCAACATTATTGACACTCCAGGTCACGTTGACTTCACGATTGAAGTTGAACGTTCTATGCGTGTACTTGATGGTGCTTGCATGGTTTACTGTGCAGTAGGTGGCGTCCAGCCACAGTCTGAGACCGTATGGCGTCAGGCGAACAAATATAAAGTACCACGTCTTGCATTTGTAAATAAAATGGATCGTGTTGGCGCTGATTTCTATCGCGTTATTGAGCAGATCAAAACTCGTCTAGGTGGTAATCCTGTACCATTGGTTATTCCAATTGGTAAAGAAGATGATTTCGAAGGCGTTGTTGATCTAGTCACTATGAAAGCTCTATATTGGGATGAAGCATCTCAAGGTATGGAATTTGAAGAACGCGAAATACCAGCTGAATTGCAAGAAAAAGCAGAAGAGTATCGTGAGCATCTCGTAGAAAATGCGGCTGAAGCTTCAGAAGAACTCATGAACGAGTATCTGGAAAATGGCGAATTGTCTGTAGAGCAAATCAATGCTGCTATTCGTCAGTTGACTATTGATAACGAAATTATTCCATTGCTTTGTGGTACTGCCTTCAAAAACAAAGGTGTACAAAAGATGTTGGATGCGGTTATTCAATATCTTCCAGCACCAATGGATGTACCTGCTATTAAAGGTATTCTTGATGACAAAGATGAAACTGAAGGCACTCGTGAAGCATCAGACGAAGCCCCATTCTCAGCTTTAGCATTCAAAATCATGAATGATAAGTTCGTTGGTAACTTAACCTTCGTTCGTGTTTATTCAGGTGTTTTGACGCAAGGTAGCAGCGTTTATAACCCAGTTAAAATGAAGCGTGAGCGCGTTGGTCGTATCGTACAGATGATGGCGAACTCTCAAGAAGAGCTTGCAGAAATTCGTACTGGTGATATCGCAGCATTGGTTGGCATGAAAGATGTGACAACTGGTGATACGCTATGTGATGAGCAAAATGTTATCACTCTTGAGCGCATGGAATTCCCAGATCCAGTTATCAGTCTTGCCGTTGAACCTAAGACTAAAGCTGACCAAGAAAGAATGTCTATCGCTTTAGGTCGTCTTGCAAAAGAAGATCCATCGTTCCGTGTGCATACTGATGAAGAGTCTGGTCAGACTATCATTAGTGGTATGGGTGAGCTACATTTAGAAATTCTTGTTGACCGTATGAAGCGTGAATTCAACGTTGAAGCAAACATCGGTGCACCACAAGTTGCTTATCGTGAAACGATTCGTGACACTGTTGAACAAGAAGGCAAATTCGTACGTCAAACAGGTGGTCGTGGTAAATTCGGTCACGTTTGGTTACGTCTTGAGCCACTTGATCCAGCGGGTGATGTTGAATACGAATTCGCTGAAGAAGTTGTTGGTGGTACCGTACCTAAAGAATTCCATGGTGCCGTTGATAAAGGTATCCAAGAACGCATGAAAAATGGCGTACTTGCTGGTTACCCAGTAGTTAACGTAAAAGCGACCTTGTATGACGGTTCTTACCATGACGTTGACTCGGACGAGCTTTCGTTTAAGATGGCAGGCTCTATGGCTTTCAGAAAAGGCTTCATGGCAGCAAACCCTGCGTTACTTGAGCCAATCATGAAAGTTGAAGTTGAAACGCCTGAAGACTACATGGGCGATATCATGGGTGATCTTAACCGTCGTCGTGGTTTGGTACAGGGTATGGAAGACTTACCTGGTGGTACTAAGCAGATCCGTGCCGAAGTACCATTAGCAGAAATGTTTGGTTATGCCACACAAATGCGCTCAATGTCACAAGGCCGTGCTACATACTCAATGGAATTCCAAAAATACGCTGAAATTCCAAAATCAGTTGCTGCTGAAATCATCTCTAAGTTCAATTCTAAAGATGGCGACGAGTAAATAAAGTACTTAATAGTGGCGATATAGAGTGCATCTCTATATTGCCATTGAAGAATATACCAATAACTTGTTAAAAGACTTGTTATTGGTTGTGATTTTCTTATAATATCTGCACATTGCATGTGCAACCTTTTAACAATTATCTTAATGTGGTCAGAATGCTTTAGCTATTGTCTTAACATTATTTAAGCACTTTAGTTGAAAATTCTAATCCCAAATAAAGAGGAAATACCCATGGCAAAGGCCAAGTTTGAACGTCTAAAACCACATGTCAACGTTGGTACCATCGGACACGTTGACCACGGTAAAACCACCCTTACCGCTGCTATCGCAACCGTAGCTGCTAAAACTTCAGGCGGCGAAGCCAAAGACTACGCGTCTATTGACTCAGCTCCAGAAGAAAAAGCACGTGGCATCACCATCAACACCTCACACGTAGAATATGACACCGAAGCACGTCACTACGCACACGTTGATTGCCCAGGTCACGCCGATTATGTTAAAAACATGATCACTGGTGCCGCTCAAATGGACGGCGCAATCCTAGTCGTATCAGCGACCGATGGCCCAATGCCACAAACGCGTGAGCACATCTTGCTATCACGTCAGGTTGGCGTACCATACATCATCGTATTCATGAACAAATGCGACATGGTCGATGACGAAGAATTGCTTGAGCTAGTAGAAATGGAAGTTCGTGAACTTCTTAACGACTACGACTTCCCAGGCGACGACACCCCAATCATCAAAGGTTCTGCTACCGAAGCCCTAAAAGGCAACGAAGGCCCATACGGCGAACCAGCAGTTGTTGAACTACTAAACGTACTAGACACCTACATCCCAGAGCCAGAGCGTGACATCGACAAAGCATTCCTAATGCCAATCGAAGACGTATTCTCAATCTCAGGTCGTGGTACCGTTGTAACTGGTCGTGTTGAATCAGGCATCGTACGCGTTGGTGACGAAATTGAAATCGTTGGTATCCGTGACACTCAAAAAACCACCTGTACGGGTGTAGAGATGTTCCGTAAACTGCTTGACGAAGGTCGTGCAGGCGAAAACTGTGGCGTACTACTACGTGGTACTAAGCGTGAAGACGTACAACGTGGCCAAGTACTAGCGAAGCCAGGTTCAATCACCCCGCATACCAAGTTTGACGCAGAAGTATATGTACTGTCAAAAGAAGAGGGTGGTCGTCACACACCATTCCTAAACGGCTATCGTCCACAGTTCTACTTCCGTACTACTGACGTAACTGGCGCAATCCAATTACAAGACGGTACTGAAATGGTTATGCCTGGTGATAACGTTGAGATGGGCGTAGAGCTTATCCACCCAATCGCTATGGACAAAGGTCTTCGCTTCGCTATTCGTGAAGGCGGCCGTACTGTAGGCGCTGGTGTTGTTGCTAACGTATTGAACTAAGATTTAACCCACTCAGAGCAATCTGAGAGAGTTAAACCGTAGTCGAAAAGCCATTCTCATAGAGGGTGGCTTTTTTTATTGTTAATTTTCATCATATCCGTATATTAGTTAAGCAAAAAGTCATTAAGGTTGCTAAGACATAACTATACAAATTTGTTCTCTGTAATTCTAATTTTGTTGTTAATAGCCAATTGATTAGAATAAAGTAATAAAATATTGTGTTAAAACTTGCATTCTAATTAAAAGCTTGTATAATTATCAGCCTCAACACCCATAGGCGATTGGCTCAATTGGTAGAGCATCGGTCTCCAAAACCGAGGGTTGTAGGTTCGAGTCCTACATCGCCTGCCATCTTCTTACCAAATTCTTTATTGTAAGCCACCATCTCCAAAGCGAGTTCTCTATGAGCGATAATCAAGATAACCTCGATTCTAAGTTATCTGATGCCAAGGCGGTTGCTGGTGGAATGCTGACTAAAAATAAGCACATATCATCGGTGAATACGTCTGCCGTTGAAGTTGCCAAAACTGGTTCAGCAAAAGATTTGGTATTATGGCTATTAGCCATAGCTGCTTTGATCGGCGCGACTTTAGTTAATCAATACCTACCTGGTTACTGGCAACTTGCCAATGATGTTTGGGTACGTATTGGTATTATTGTCGCGCTTATTGTGTTTGCACTAGTATGTTTAGCGTTAACCAATCAAGGCCGCGCATTTAAAATATTACTAAGAGATGCGGCAGTTGAACTGCGCCGTGTCACGTGGCCAGGTAAAGATGAGACCTTTCAATACACATGGCAAGTGATTGTTGTGATTGCGATTGTTGGGTTTTTTATTTGGTTATTAGATAACTTTTTTAATTGGTTCGTTGGTTTGTTTATCGGTTAATAGAAGCGTATTAGCTTCCTTTAACCCAAACTTTTACTTATAACGATTAGGAGCGTGATATGCGTTGGTATATTGTCCAAGCGTTTTCAGGATATGAAAAACAAGTGCAACGCTCATTAATCGAGCGCATTAATCGTAGCGACTTTGCTGAAAATTTCGGTGATGTATTGGTTCCTACTGAAGAAGTCGTCGAAATGAAAGACGGCAAAAAGCGTAAGAGTGAGCGTAAGTTCTTTCCAGGGTACGTATTGATCCAAATGGAAATGAACGATAATACTTGGCATATTGTTAAAGAATGCCCACGTATTATGGGTTTCATTGGTGGTACGCCTGAGACTCCTGCGCCTATTACTCAAGTAGAAGCGGATCGTATTCTTAACCGTTTAAATCAGACTGAAACCAACCCACGTCCAAAAACGTTATTTGAGCCGGGCGAAGAGTTATTGGTTATTGATGGTCCATTTACTGACTTTAAAGGGTTGGTAGAAAAAGTGGATTATGAAAAGTCTAAATTACAGTTAACTGTAAACGTATTTAATCGACCTACTCAGGTTGAGCTTGAGTTTAGTAAAGTTGAAAAGCTAGACTAAACCAGCAAAAAATTCATCAACCGGGGAGCTGTTAGTCAATAAGGGTTATACCATATTGATTTGGCGCTATTACCCATTTAGGAGAGTATCATGGCTAAGAAGATTGATGGTTACATCAAACTGCAAGTGCCTGCAGGCAAAGCAAATCCTTCACCACCGATTGGTCCAGCATTGGGTCAAAAAGGCGTGAACATCATGGCGTTCTGTAAAGAATTTAACGCTGCGACCTCAAATCAAGAGCCGGGTTTACCGATTCCTACTGAGATCACTGTATATAGCGATAAGTCTTTCACCTTCATCATGAAGTCACCACCAGCTGCATACTTACTACGTAAGGCTGCTGGCATCGCTAAAGGTTCTGGTACACCAAACACCGCTAAAGTCGGTAAAGTCGATCGTGCGCAATTAGAAGATATCGTCAAGACTAAAGATGCAGACTTAACTGCTGCTGATCTTGATGCTGCTGTCCGTACCATCGCTGGTACTGCACGTTCAATGGGTATTACCGTGGAGGGTGTGTAAATGAGTAAACTTACTAAGCGTCAAAAATTAATCGCTGAGCGTGTAGAAAACGAAAAGTTATACACACTTGAAGAAGCAGTTCAAATCTTAAATGATTTGCCAGCACTAAAATTCAAAGAGTCTATCGACATTGCAGTAAACTTGGGCGTTGACCCACGTAAATCTGATCAAGTAGTTCGTGGCGCTACCAACCTACCTGCTGGTACTGGTAAAACCAAACGTGTTGCTGTATTTGCTCAAGGCGCTGCTGCTGAAGCCGCCAAAGAAGCTGGTGCTGACATCGTTGGTTTTGAAGATTTAGCAGAGCAAATCAAAGCTGGTAACATGGACTTTGATATTGTTATTGCTGCTCCTGACGCAATGCGTGTCGTTGGTCAGTTAGGTACTATCCTAGGTCCACGTGGTCTAATGCCTAACCCAAAAGTCGGTACGGTAACGCCTAATGTTGCTGAAGCTGTGACTAACGCTAAAGCGGGTCAGGCTCAGTACCGTGTTGATAAAGCGGGTATCATCCATACCACTATCGGTCAAGTTGGTTTCACTGCTGAGCAAGTTATCCAAAACGCTCAAGCACTAATCACAGATCTAAAGCGTGCTAAACCTGCTACGTCTAAAGGTGTTTTCATTAAGAAAATTACCTTGTCTAGCACTATGGGCCCAGGTATCACGATTGATCCTGTTCCATATCGCACAGCAAAATAATTAAACGTGCGCCTTTATTTGACGATTTCAAATAAAGGACACAAAAATACTTTAAAGAATTAGGTCAGCGTAGCAAACGCTATGCTGTCTAAGACCGTAGGTAGAAAGCGGTTTTGCGTTATTATTAATGATTCTCGGATTATTATTGATGGCAATGAGCTGCTCTTGTTAATCGACGACAGATGAAAATCTTAGTTGTCCTACGCAGACGGTGACCCACCCAGTTGTTGATAAGAGCCGATAGGGCAACCTATCACTTGATGTCATTCTGATAACGGTGCCGTAATCAGTCGTTAGGAGTAAATTCTATTTTTATGGAATTTACGAATAACGTATCGTATCAAGTCAGTCTTAGTTAGGTGTTTAAACTATTCAAAGCCTCGGTTTTGGAGTTTTTATATGATTAGCAGATTGATTAGATTAAAGGAGTCAACTTATGGCATTAACGCTAGAGCAAAAACAACAAGTTGTGGCTGAAGTGTCTGAAGTTGCTGCTAATGCTTACTCAGCAGTAGCTGCCGAATATCACGGTATTGGTGTTGCAAAGCTTACTAAGCTGCGCGAACAAGCCCGTGAGAAAGGCGTCGTTTTGAAAGTGGTAAAAAACACCCTAGCAAAACGCGCTTTTGAAGGCACTAAGTTTGAGAGCATGTCAGACCGTATGACTGGTCCATTACTTTTGGCTTTCTCTATGGAAGATTTGGGATCTGCAGCTCGAGTCGTTTTCGACTTCAGTAAAGATCACAAAGCTTTAGAGACCAAATTGGTATCAGTTGGTGGTGTTGTTTATGGTCCAGAAGAGCTAGAGCGCGTATCGAAGCTACCAACTCGCGACGAAGCAATCTCTATCTTGATGGCTACTATGAATGCACCAGTGACCAAGCTTGTCCAGACTATGAACGCTGTTCCTAGTAAGCTTGTTCGCACTGTTGCAGCAATCAAAGACGCAAAAGAAGCTGCTTAATTGCTTGTTTTAACGTAACTTTGACATCGCTGATTGTACTTAATTGTCATAACTATTTGAAAATTTGGCAAACAATCAAAGCGATATTAAAATCAATTAATTTTTATCAGATAACGGAGAGTTCTCATGGCACTATCTAAAGATGACGTGTTAAACGCAATCGCTGAAATGTCAGTAATGGATATCGTTGAGTTAATCAGCGCTATGGAAGAAAAATTCGGCGTAACAGCTGCTGTTGCTGCTGCACCTGCTGCTGCTGGCCCTGCTGCTGCTGCTGCTGAAGAAAAAGACGAGTTTGACGTAGTTCTTGCCAGCTTTGGCGAGAAGAAAGTTGGCGTAATTAAAGCCGTACGTGAAGCTACTGGTCTTGGCCTGAAAGAAGCGAAAGATTTGGTTGAAAGTGCTCCAGCACCAATCAAAGAAGGCGTTAACAAAGCTGAAGCTGAAGAGTTGAAAAAGAAACTTGAAGAAGCTGGCGCTACTGTTGAACTAAAATAAGTTTAACGCGTTACGAAAAAAAGCTGGTGATGCCTTGCATTGCCAGCTTTTTTTTATTATAATTCGTAGCTTGACCTTTTGTGTCTGCCAATATACGTACGCATTAATGCGGTGGATACCTATCAAAAGGACACACGATATACATGTACGCAAACACGCCAGTTTTTGAAATTAGTTAACGTAAGCTAAATGTCGTTAGATGTTTGGCATTTTTTTGTGTCTGCATACTTTCCTTTTATTAATAATATTTATATTGATCCTAATTTTTTAATTCTAAATAGTCTAGCATGGTTTTACTGTCGGTAAATGGTTCATGGACGGTAGATATTAGCGACGATACTATTCATGTCATATATATATAATATAATTTAGAGATGAGACGCTAGAAGATTAGCAAGGTTTACTATTGAAATCTCAAGCAAAAGTGCTCATATAGTCGTGTTGATGTATTGATTTTAGTACATTGTTTTTATGCAACGACCGTTAGAACCCAATTAAGTTAAACAGCTGTTTTAGTAGAAGTATTTGTCTACAAAAAACAGTTTTAGTAAGAATTTTTATTTTATTATCGTTTACGTCGCTAAGTTTGCATAGTATTGATGCATGCTGGCCACGCTTTTCATTTGTTTTCACGTCTACTGTAAGGACTCTCGATGGCATATTCTTATACTGAAAAAAAGCGTATTCGCAAAAGTTTTGCTGAATTGCCCACTGTGATGGACATCCCATATTTACTGTCTATCCAAGTAGATTCTTACGAGCAATTTTTGCAAGAGCATAAAAAGCCAAAAGCTCGTGAGAATACTGGTTTGCAAGCTGCGTATTCCTCTATTTTCCCTATCGAAAGTCACTCTGGTAATGCAGAGTTACAATTCGTTGAATATTACTTAGGTACACCTGAGTTTGATGAGCGTGAATGTATTTTACGCGGCTCAACTTTCGCAGCCCCTATGCGTGTCAAAATTCGCCTAATTATCAAAGATAAAGACAGCAAAGATAAAGACAGTAAAGCGGCTATCAAAGATATCCGTGAGCAAAGTGTCTACATGGGCGAGATGCCATTGATGACCAATAACGGTACCTTTATTATTAATGGTACTGAACGGGTTATCGTATCGCAATTGCATCGTTCACCTGGTGTATTCTTTGATCATGATAAAGGTAAGTCACATTCAAGTGGTAAAGTGCTTTATAACGCACGTATTATCCCTTATCGTGGCTCATGGCTTGACTTTGAATTTGATGCCAAAGACTTAGTTTTTGCACGTATTGACCGTCGTCGTAAATTACTAGCTTCTATTATTTTACGCGCACTAGGCCTAAGCACTGCTGAGATCTTAGATATTTTCTTCGATAAAGTGGCTGTTTATAAAGGTGAAGAGCAGTTCGAAATTGATCTAGTTGCTGATCGCCTACGTGGTGAGATGGCGCAGTTTGATATCGTATCACCTGAGGGTGATGTATTGGTAGAGCAAGGCAAGCGTATTAATGCACGCCGTATCCGTCAGCTTGAAGAAGCAGGCATGACAAAAATTGCTGTACCTGATGAATACCTATATGAGCGTATTTTAGCTGAAGATATCATCGTTGATGATGAAGTGCTTGCTCGTGCAAACACGCCAATTGACCATGAATTATTGGTTAAATTAAGCGCTACTGACATCAAAGAAATCAGCATTCTATTTACCAATGATATCGATCAGGGTAGTTATATCGCTGATACGCTACGTGCCGATAGCACTTCAAGCCGTGAAGAAGCTTTAATCGAGATCTATAAAGTCATGCGTCCAGGTGAGCCACCAACGGTTGAAACCGCTGAGAAGCTATTTGACAGCATGTTCTTTAACGCTGATCGTTATGACTTATCGAATGTCGGTCGCATGAAGTTTAACCGCCGTTTAGGTTTAGACTTTGATAATACAGATGATCCTGATATCCAACGCAAGCGCAGTGTACTGACTAATGATGACATCGTTAACGTTCTAAAAGAGCTTATCGAGATCCGTAATGGTCGCGGCGAAGTTGATGATATTGACCATTTAGGTAACCGTCGTATTCGTTCGGTTGGTGAGATGGCAGAGAACCAGTTCCGTGTTGGTCTGGTACGTGTTGAGCGTGCAGTAAAAGAGCGTTTAAGCTCAGCTGAGTCTGATAACTTATCACCACAAGATTTGATTAACTCAAAACCTGTTGCTGCTGCAGTCAAAGAATTCTTTGGTTCAAGTCAGTTGTCACAGTTTATGGATCAGAACAATCCGTTGTCTGAAGTCACGCATAAACGCCGTGTATCAGCATTAGGGCCAGGTGGTCTGACTCGTGAACGTGCAGGCTTTGAAGTACGTGACGTACATGATACGCATTATGGTCGTGTTTGCCCGATTGAGACTCCTGAAGGTCCAAACATTGGTCTTATCAACTCGCTTGCGACCTTTGCTAAAACCAACAGCTTTGGCTTCTTAGAGACGCCTTATCGCCGTGTGGTTGATGGTAAAGTAACAGACGTTATTGAGTATTTATCAGCGATTGAAGAAGTAGGTACTGTGATTGCACAGGCCGACTCACCAGTGACTGAAGATGGTGCACTTTCTGATGAAATGGTCAGTGTGCGTAGCTATGGTGAATTCGTTCGTATGCCGCCAGAAAAAGTGACGCATATGGATGTGTCGCCAAGTCAGGTCGTTTCGGTAGCAGCAGGTCTTATTCCATTCCTTGAGCATGATGATGCTAACCGTGCCTTGATGGGCTCGAACATGCAGCGTCAGGCCGTTCCAACATTACGTGCTGATAAGCCGTTAGTTGGTACTGGTATGGAGCGTCATGTTGCTCGTGACTCTGGTGTTTGTGTTATCGCTAAGCGTGGCGGTGTGATTGAAGACGTTGATGCATCGCGTATCGTAGTGCGTGTGAACGAAGACGAGATGACTGCTGGTGAAGCGGGTATCGATATCTACAACTTGATCAAATATACACGCTCTAACCAAAACACTTGTATCAACCAACGTATCATCGTTAACCAAGGCGACGAGATTGCTTTGGGTGATATCTTGGCTGATGGTCCGTCAACGGATCTTGGTGAGCTAGCATTGGGTCAGAACATTCGCATCGCATTTATGCCGTGGAACGGTTATAACTTCGAAGATTCAATCTTGCTGTCTGAAAAAGTAGTTAAAGAAGATCGTTTCACTACTATTCATATTCAAGAATTGACTTGTGTGGCGCGTGATACCAAGCTTGGAACAGAAGAAATCACTGCGGATATTCCAAACGTTGGTGAAGCCGCTTTATCAAGTCTTGATGAAGCAGGTATTGTCTATATCGGTGCTGAAGTTGACGCAGGTGATATCTTGGTTGGTAAAGTCACGCCAAAAGGTGAGACGCAACTAACACCAGAAGAGAAGCTACTACGGGCCATCTTTGGTGAAAAAGCTGCTGATGTTAAAGACACCTCATTACGTGTGCCTACATCAAGCAAAGGTACGGTTATTGACGTACAGGTCTTCACTCGTGATGGTGTCGAAAAAGACGCGCGTGCAAAAGCGATTGAAAAGTCGCAGCTTGATAGCTACCGTAAAGATTTGAAAGAAGAGTTACGTATCTTTGAAGAAGCAGCACGTGGACGTATTGGTAATCTACTTGATGGTCAAAAAGTCAGCGGCGGTTCTGGTCTAAAAGCCGGTACAGTTATGGCTTTGGCTGATATGAAAGATATGAGCCTTGAGACTTTACTTGATATCCAGCCAGTTGAAGAAGAAATATCTGAGCGTTTGACACAAATTGCAGAGTACTTAGTCGATAAGCAAAAAGATATCGATACTAAGTTTGCTGAAAAGAAACGTAAATTAACGGCAGGTGATGACTTACAACATGGCGTTCAAAAAATCGTCAAGGTGTATTTAGCGGTTAAGCGTCGTATTCAGCCTGGTGATAAGATGGCTGGTCGTCATGGTAACAAAGGTGTGGTATCGCGCATTATGCCGGTTGAAGACATGCCTTATGATGAGAATGGTAATACAGTCGATATCGTATTGAACCCGCTTGGCGTACCATCGCGTATGAACATCGGTCAGGTACTAGAGACGCATTTAGGTATGGCAGCAAAAGGCCTAGGTGACAAAATCGATGGTATGCTCAAAGCACAAGCAGCGATTAAAGATTTACGTGATTTCTTAGACCAAATCTATAACAAAGTTGGTGGCGAACAAGTTGATCTTGATAGCTTAACTGATGATGACATCATGGCGCTGGCGGACAATTTACGTGCTGGTGTACCGATGGGCACGGCAGTGTTTGATGGTGCGCATGAGCATCAAGTTAAAGACTTGCTAGAGCTTGCTGGTATGGCACGCGATGGTCAGCAGACGTTGTATGATGGTCGTACGGGTCAGAAGTTTGACCGTAAAGTGACGGTCGGTTATATGTATATGCTTAAGCTTAACCATTTGGTTGATGACAAAATGCATGCGCGTTCAACTGGTTCTTACTCACTAGTGACTCAGCAGCCGCTAGGTGGTAAAGCTCAGTTTGGTGGTCAGCGCTTCGGTGAGATGGAAGTGTGGGCACTAGAAGCATATGGTGCGACTTATACGTTGCAAGAGATGCTGACTGTGAAGTCGGATGACGTTGAAGGCCGTACGCGTATGTATAAAAACATCGTTGATGGTGAGCAGTATATGGATCCAGGCATGCCTGAATCGTTTAACGTACTGACCAAAGAAATCAAATCACTAGGTCTTAATATTGAGTTAAAAGAGACCCACTAAGTTTAAAAGCTTTATTGATTCTAAACTTAGTTGTCACACTAAAGGCAGCACGCCTAATTGCTGCTGCTTTTAGTCATTTATCTCAACCCTATTCATTGCCTTCATTCATCTTATCCGCATTACGTTGTATAACGCGGCCAGATGATTATAAAGATAACGGAGAAGCAACTTGAAAGATTTACTCGATATTATGCAAAGCCCTACCGCTAGCGGTAATCGTGAGTTTGATAGTATTCAAATTACCTTAGCGTCACCTGATGTTATTAAATCATGGTCGCATGGTGAAGTTAAAAAGCCTGAAACGATTAACTATCGTACCTTCAAGCCTGAGCGTGACGGTCTGTTCTGTGCCAAAATCTTTGGTCCAGTTAAAGATTTTGAGTGCCTATGTGGTAAATATAAGCGCCGTAAATTCCAAGGCGTAATCTGTGAAAAATGTGGCGTTGAAGTCACTACCGCTAAAGTTCGTCGTGATCGCATGGGTCATATTGACCTAGCGAGTCCTGTTGCGCATATTTGGTTTTTAAAGTCATTACCAAGCCGTATTGGTCTATTATTAGACATGACTTTGCGCGATATTGAACGTGTATTGTATTTTGAAAGCTATATCGTTACTGAGCCAGGTTTAACTAGCTTAGAGAAATATCAGCTGCTTGATGATGAAGATTATTATAAAGCCCTTGAAGAATTTGGCGATGAATTCGTAGCCAAGATGGGTGCTGAAGCCGTACAAGATCTATTAAAAGATATTGATTTAGACCTTGAGATTGACGAGCTACGCGAAGCTATTCCGCAGACAGGTTCTGAGACTAAGCTTAAAAAGATGTCTAAGCGTCTTAAATTATTAGAAGCATTCCGTGATTCTAATAATAAGCCTGAGTGGATGGTAATGACCATCTTGCCAGTACTACCACCAGATTTGCGCCCACTAGTGCCACTAGAAGGCGGACGTTTTGCGACCTCAGATCTAAACGATTTGTATCGCCGCGTCATTAATCGTAACAACCGTCTAAAGCGTCTATTAGAGCTAAGCGCTCCTGATATTATCGTACGTAACGAAAAGCGTATGTTACAAGAATCAGTTGATGCTTTATTAGATAACGGCCGTCGCGGTCGTGCTATTACTGGTAGTAACAAGCGTCCATTAAAATCTTTGGCTGATATGATCAAAGGTAAGCAAGGTCGTTTCCGTCAAAACTTACTTGGTAAGCGTGTCGACTATTCTGGTCGTTCGGTTATCGTAGTAGGTCCAACGCTACGTCTGCATCAGTGTGGTTTGCCTAAGAAAATGGCACTTGAGCTATTCAAGCCGTTTACTTATTCAAAATTATTGTCTCACGGTATGGCAACCACGATTAAAGCGGCCAAAAAAATGGTCGAACGTGAAGAGCCACAAGTGTGGGATATGCTGGCCATGGTTATCCGTGAGCATCCAGTACTACTAAACCGTGCACCAACGCTTCACCGTTTGGGTCTACAAGCGTTCGAGCCTGTACTAATCGAGGGTAAAGCTATCCAGCTGCATCCGCTCGTTTGTACTGCTTTCAACGCTGACTTTGATGGTGACCAAATGGCAGTACACGTGCCATTGACGTTAGAGGCACAACTCGAATCACGTGCGCTAATGATGTCAACCAACAACATCTTGTCACCTGCTAACGGTGATCCGATTATTGTACCGTCACAAGATGTGGTACTTGGTTTGTATTACATCAGTCGCTCATCAGTGAATGCCAAAGGCGAGGGCATGATTTTTGCTACCGTCAATGAAGCATTACGTGCCATCGGTTCAAATGATTTGCATGTAAACGCAAAGATTAAAGTGCGTGTTACTGAGACACATATCGATGAAGAAGGCAACGAAACCAACAAAGAAGTTAGTCTAAAGGAAACTGTTGCTGGTCGTCTGCTTATCTGGAATATCATGCCAAATGGTATGGCGTTTGATGAGTGCAACCAAGAGATGACTAAGAAAAACATCTCACGTTTGATTAACTCTTGCTATCGTAAGATGGGCGCCAAAGGTAGTGTCATGTTCGCTGACCAATTAATGTACCTAGGGTTCGCTCAAGCGACACTATCTGGTGTATCTGTTGGTATCGATGACATGGTCATTCCACCAAGCAAAAAGCAGATTATTGAAGTTGCTGAGGCCGAAGTTCGTGAAATTGAAGACCAGTTTGAGCAAGGTTTTGTGACTGCTGGTGAGCGTTATAACAAAGTTGTCGATATTTGGTCACGTACTAACGACAAAGTCGCTAAGGCGATGATGGACAACTTGGCTACTGATAAAGTAATCAATGCTCAAGGTGAAGAAGAAGAGCAAAAGTCTTTTAACTCAATCTATATCATGTCGGATTCGGGTGCTCGTGGTAGTGCTGCACAGATTCGTCAGCTTGCTGGTATGCGTGGTTTGATGGCAAAGCCGGATGGCTCAATTATCGAGACGCCGATTAAAGCTAACTTCCGTGAAGGCTTAACGGTACTTCAGTACTTTATCTCAACGCATGGTGCGCGTAAAGGTCTAGCAGATACCGCATTGAAAACGGCTAACTCAGGTTATTTGACTCGTCGTTTGGTTGATGTCGCACAAGATTTAGTTATTACTACTGATGACTGTGGTACTGATGTAGGCTTGCTCATGACGCCGCACATCCAAGGTGGCGAGATCATTGAAAAACTTGGTGATCTAGTACTTGGACGTGTTACAGCGCGTGATGTCACGTACAATGATGATGATTCAAAAATCTTGGTTCCAGCGGGTACTTTGATCGATGAGCATTGGGTTAATGTGCTTGACGAAAATGCAATCGATGACATCTGGGTACGCTCGGTGATTACTTGTAACGTAGCACATGGTGTTTGTTCACAGTGCTATGGTCGTGACCTTGCTCGTGGTCATAAAGTGAATATCGGTGAGTCAGTTGGTGTCATGGCAGCACAGTCTATCGGTGAGCCTGGTACACAGCTTACGATGCGTACTTTCCACGTGGGCGGGGCAGCAAGCTCAGCATCAGTGGATAATAGCATCTCAGTCCGTAATGCTGGTCAAGCGCATTTCGAGAATATGAAGACAGTTCAGCATACTGACGGTCACTTAGTTATTGTTTCTCGTTCTGCTGAAATTGCCTTAACTGATGAGCTTGGTCGTGAGCGTGAGCGTTATAAAGTACCTTATGGTTCAAGTGTATTAGTGAAGCATGAAGATCAGGTCGAAGGTGGCCAGACTATCGCTAAATGGGATCCGCATACGCATCCAATCATCACTGAATTTGCTGGTACAGCACGCTTTAGTGAAATTACTGATGGTATGACGGCAACTGTTAAAGTTGATGACGCGACTGGTATGAGCTCATTTGAGATTCTTGCTACTCGTGACCGTTCAAGTACTGCAAAAGACTTACGTCCTGCCATTATCTTGAATACTGACGAAGGCAAAGAAGTAATTTACTTCTTACCTGCTGAAACGATCATTCGTGTTAGCGATGGTGAAAAAGTAGCGGCAGGTTCAATCTTAGGTCGTGTACCACAAGCTACTTCAGGTACTAAAGATATTACCGGTGGTCTACCACGTGTTGCTGATTTATTCGAAGCACGTCGTCCAAAAGATCATGCCATCATGGCAGAGATGACTGGTGTAGTCAGCTTTGGTAAAGAAACTAAGGGCAAAAATCGCTTTATTATCACCAATGAAGATGGTGAAGTACATGAAGAGCTAATCCCTAAATGGCGTCAAATTAACGTCTTTGAAAATGAGACAGTAGCTCGTGGTGAAGTTATCGCTGATGGTCCACAAAACCCACACGATATCTTACGTCTAAAAGGCCAGACAGCACTTGCTAACTATATCGTTAACGAAGTACAGGATGTTTATCGTCTGCAAGGTGTGAAGATTAACGACAAGCACATTGAAGTTATCATTCGCCAAATGCTACGCAAAGTTGAGATTACTGATGGTGGTGATTCAAGTCACTTCAAAGGCGATCAAGCTGAATATGCTGATATCAGAGCACTTAACGCAAAACTAGAAGCGGAAGATAAATTCCCAGTCCAGTATGAGCGTCAGCTACTTGGTATCACCAAAGCCAGTCTTGCAACAGAAAGCTTTATCTCAGCAGCGTCGTTCCAGGAAACGACTCGTGTCCTAACTGCTGCTGCCGTTACTGGTAAGGTAGATGAACTACGCGGTCTGAAAGAGAACGTCGTTGTTGGTCGCCTAATTCCAGCGGGTACTGGTCTTGCTTATCATAAAGCTCGTAAAGAGAAAGCTGAACAGAAGCTGCTTGATAAAGACATTAATGCAGCGTTTGATATGACTGCTAGCACTGATAGCAAAGACTTTGCCAGTTTTGATGAAGCCTTCGCACAAGAGCTCAACCAAGACAGTCAGTCTTAATAGCAAATGTTTAACATGTAATTATAATTAAAATAAAAAAGCCAGTCATGTTGCTGGCTTTTTTATGGGCTTAAAAAACTAAAAAAACAATAGTTATATTAACTCCTAAGATAGTACACTAACCAATGCGTCTATATCAGTCGCGTCTATTTTATTAATATCATACAAGGATAAGCGCATGGCGGGTAAAGGTCGCGTTGCCAAATATCAAGCTGATAGAACCAATCAAAAGCTGTATTTTTGTCGTCTAGCCTGTCAAGCAGCGGGTAGTAGTAGTGATAAACAGCTATATCAAGCACATTGTGAAACAGCTATATTTCATCTGTACGGTACTTTTTTAGCATTTATGCAAGAGCTTGCACAATTTTATAGTTTGGATATGAAGGCGCCAACTTTAGAGAGTATTGAACAAGCACTTAGTGAGCGTACTCAAGTGTCGCCAGAGATACAGCGTCTGCAACAATTGCAGCAGCAAGGGTTTTTGGCAAATATAGAACGTGCCTATCAGCGTTGTCTATACGCCGTCCCACCAGATACTATCGTAGATCAAACACCAAGCGATGCTGCCTCACCTGATCTTATAGTTAACGTTGTGACCTTGTCGAATCAGTGGTTACCTGATGAAGCAACTATACGTGAATGGCGTCAGCAGTTTTTAGAGCTTATCGAGCAATTGCGCGCAGGTATGGTAGAGTTCTAAAGAGTAATATAAATATTGAACTCTTAAGAAAACATGTTGAATTAGCAAAAATTATCAAGTAGGGCAGGTCATATAGAAACTTTATATCGTAAAAAAGCTTGCTCAAATATCATTGAGCAAGCTTTTTTATATTACAAATAACGATTAGAAGAGTTGTTTGTTTATTCTGGCATTGGCGGCATACGCTCAGCTGGAGTCACCGAAAGCGGGTTTTGAGGAACGCTATCGTTGGTGCGTTTTGGAGGTGAAACCGTACTTTTATTACCAGTATTACTGTTGCGGCTTTCTTCAGCTTCAATAGGGTCAGGTTCCGGAGCTTTACGCTGCTGAGTTTTGGGTTTTACTGGTTTAGCAGCACTACTAGTGTACTCATTTTCTTCATCAGTATTGATCACGCCAGCATCAGTCATCTCCAATATACGCTGCTGCTGTTTTTTAGATTTGGCACGGTTGTTGACTGACACCCATTGATGAGGTTTATTTTTTAGTTGCGCTCTCATAAAATCCATCCATACGGGCAGCGCTGCTACTCCTCCATACTCACGACGCCCCAATGTTGATGGCTGATCAAAACCCATCCAAACGACAGTAGCACTAGTTGGATGGAAACCTGCAAACCAAGCATCTTTAGCTTCATTGGTTGTACCAGTTTTACCGCCAATATCGTTACGACCTAAGGCTTTTGCACGCACTGCTGTACCACGCTGTACGACATCACGTAAGATATCAGCCATCTCATAAGCAACTCGTGGCTTCAAAATACGTGGTGCTTGGCTAGCCTGCAAGTACTGTACAGCAGGTGGTTTTAAGCGATCTGCTTCTGGACTAGCATCATATACATTTAGATTGATAGCATCGTTATCTGCTTCTACACTTTCGTCCTTCTCTAAATCTTCAGTAGTTACCGATTCATCGTTAGGCTCAATAACTGCATTTTTATCTTCGAGTAATTTATTATAATCTTCAACCCGTTTCTCGTTGAGACTTTCAACTTGTTCATTGAAACATAATGCGCAAGCTTGTTGCGGATTTGCTTGGAACAATAACTTATTGTCATAATTATAAATTTGTTCAATAAAATAAGGTTGAATACGATGCCCACCGTTAGCAAAGCTTGCATAAGCAGTGGCCATTTGTAAAGGTGTTGCTTGTCCTGCACCTAGCGCCAATGACAAAGTTGTTGGAAGCTTTTCTTTATCAAGTCCAAACTGATCTAATAAGTTGCGCGCATCTGAGATGCCAATAGCTTGTAGTAAACGAATAGATACCAAGTTACGTGATAGATATAAACCGCGACGTAAAGTAATGTCACCTAAAAAGCGTTCATCAGAGTTCTTAGGTTTCCATTCGCCTACTTGGATTGGACGATCTGAAACAATACTATCTGGGCGATAGCCTTTTTCTAGAGCAGCAGTATAAACCAATGGCTTAATCGTTGAACCTGGTTGACGCCAGCCCTGTAATGCACGGTTGAATTTACTGTGATTAAAATCGAAGCCTCCAACTAGAGCGTTAACAGCGCCTGTATCAGGGTTCAATGAAACTAGGCTACCTTGTACCTCTGGTATTTGTGCCAGCTTCCAACCGCCATTGTTGGTCGGTAGTAAGCGAATAATGTCGTTCTTACTAACAATCTGTGTGGCATTACTTGGATAGTAACCAATCCGATCTGCTGAAAAATACTTACGCGCCCAGCTCATACCCGACCAGTTAACGGTAACATTTTCACCAGAGGGCATCGTTGCTTCAAAGCTACGTGAATTAACTTTGGTGACCTTAGCTGGATACATGCCACCGTAGCGTCGAAAGTCTTCTAAAGGTTCATCATTCGCTTCTGCTCCGCGCCAGCCATGACGATGATCGTAAGCTATTAGCCCTTTTAGCACGGCTGCTTCAGCAGATTTTTGGGCTTCACTATCGACAGTGAGACGTACTCGCCAACCGCCATTGACAACTTGTTCACCGTAGCGATTGACCAGCGCATAACGAGTCATTTCTGCCAAATACGGCATATTAACGTCAAGCTTTTCTTGGTAGAGTTTTAAACCAATTGGCGCGTTGACTGCTTCATCATGCTGGGTCTTATCAATGTAACCAAGCTCGTGCATGCGACCAACAATCCAATTGCGACGAGTGAGTGCACGTTCAGGATTGGCTACAGGGTTATATTTTGATGGGGCTTTTGGTAAGCCAGCAAGCATTGCCATTTCGGCAATAGTTAGGTTTTCTAGAGATTTGCTATAGTATTTTTTGGCAGCTGCACGGATACCGTACGCGCCTTCGCCTAGATAAATTTTATTGACATATAAGGTCAAAATATCGTTTTTGCTAAGCTCATCTTCCATCTTACGAGCCAAAAACAGTTCAGTTAACTTTCTGTTTAAAGTACGTTCAGGGCTTAAGAAATAGTTTTTAGCGACTTGCATAGTAATGGTAGAGCCACCTGTTTGACCTTCGTCATCAGTGACTGCCTCGGTAACAGCGCGACCAAGACCTTTAATACTAATACCACTATGTTGAAAAAATGATGAGTCTTCTGCCGCCAAAAACGCATTGGTCAAATCTTTAGGGATTTCTTCAAAGGTAACTGGTAGCGATAAACGATTACCGTATTGACCAATAAGCTTGTCATCGCTGCTATATATTTGCAATGGCATCTCAAGACTGGCTGTTTTGATTTCTTGGATACTGGGCAATGTTGGTGACAAATACATAGCCATACCGTAGAAGCCAATTGGCACAGTTAATGCAAGGATAACGGCAAGTGCTAGACAGGCAATAACAATTCCCACCAAAAAGTGAACGAGGTGAGCAGTAGCGTTTTTTTTGGTCATAATCAGGCTTATCAATTAAAATTTGCAACAAATACCTTATTATACAGTGAACAAAACAGACAGGTCATGCTAAAAGTGTAATTTATCTGAACAGAGTCTTTAAATGCTTGAATATGTCTATTAAGTAAAGTATTGTGTTAAATTATTACTGATAACTATCAGAACGTAAATCTATATAAGGCAAAGCGTCTGTGAGGCTACTTTCTTCTAAAGGTCGACATTTGGTCGGGGTAGATATCTGCGCCACCTCCGTAAAGCTGGTTAATATACAGCGTCAGCAAGGAATATTTCATCTTAAGTCATATGGAATCGAAGGACTGCTACCAGGTACAGTCGTTGACAAGCTTATTGTAGATACTGAAGCAGTTGGTGATGCTATTATTCGCTTAGCAAGACGCTGTCAGGTCGCAGGCAGTGATGGCGCTACCGCTGTTTCAGGCTCAGCAGTCATTACTAAGATTATTGATATGGATAGGGTGCTAAGCGACGTCGAACGCGAAGCCCAGATACGCTTAGATGCAGATCAATATATTCCCTATCCATTAGAAGAAGTCAATCTAGACTTTGAAGTGCTTGGCCCCTCGCTAGTTGATGAAAATCTAGTTCAAGTTCTGCTGGCCGCCTCACGTTCAGAAAACGTCGATCAGCGCGTCGATGCGCTTACCTTTGGTGGTCTAAAAACCAAAATCATGGATATCGAGTCGCATGCAATAGAGCGGGCGTTTGGTTTGATGGCTGATAACCTACCTAATATGCCAGAATTGGTTGCGCTGGTTGATATCGGACACAATCAGACTACTTTATACATTGCCAAAAATGGTGAGTTTGTTTATAGCCGTGAACAACTATTTGGTGGGTTACAACTGACAGAAGCCATTCAAAATCGCTATGGCCTGTCGTTCGAAGAGGCCACAGTTAATAAACGTGAACGTGCGCTACCTGATGATTATTATCCAGAAATTCTAACACCTTTTATAGAAAGCACTATCCAACAAATTACACGCTCTTTGCAATTTTATTTTTCTTCGAGTCAATACAATAGTATTGATCATGTCGTACTTGCTGGCGGCAGTAGTTCTATTCCAGGCTTATCCAGTATGGTACAGCAAAAGCTTGGTGTACCTGTCACTGTAGCTAACCCTTTTATCAATATGACTATAGATCCTTATATAGATAATGAGCAATTGGAAACTGATGCCCCAAGCTTGCTAGCTGCCTGTGGCCTTGCGTTAAGGAGCTTTGACTAATGGCTCGTATCAACCTATTGCCATGGCGGCAAGAAGAACGCGAACGTAGTAATAAAGAATTTATCACCTTAGTAGTCGCGGTTACCTTGCTGGCACTATTATCTGCCTTTGCAACTTGGAGCTATTTTAATAACGAGCTTGACGAACAACGCGACGCAAATGCTTTGATTGAGCAAGAAAATGTGCGTTTGGATACTGTGTTGACCGAAATTGATAGTTTGGAGCAGCGCCGAGAAGATATTATTTCGCGCATGCAAGTTATTCAAGACTTACAAGGACGACGTCCGATTCCCGTTCGTTTATGGGATGACATAGCGAAGGCCATACCGTCTGCACTCTACTTAAATAATTTAAAGCGTGAAGGCGACCTGCTTACTCTAACTGGTCTTGCAGATAACCCAAATGTAGTATCAAGCTTGATCCGTAATTTAGATAGCAGTAAATGGATGGATAATTCTGCTGTGCGCAATATTCAGCAAAACATTACTGCCTATCAGCCTGCTCCTGCACTTAATGAGACCGTCACTACTGGTAAGCAGCCACGTCCTATCTATCCTGAAGACAGCTATGTGCAGTTCGTTATCACAACGCAAGTTCGGTCAGAAAGCACCAACCCTGATGAAGGCGCTGAGTCTGGAGGTGAGTTGTGAAACTTATCCGTAGAAAAACGCTAATTAAGACTAAAAAAACAGCAGGACGCAGCAAGAAGCAGTTTAATTTTAACGATTTTCGTCGTAGTTTTGAGTCTTTAGATACAGAAAACTATGGCAGTTGGCCATTCCCCGTAAAGGTAACAGTATTAGGTTTTATTATTGCGTTTATTGCCGCTTTATCTTGGGCAATGCCAATCAGTAGTAAAATCGATGAAATTACAGCCGCTGAAAGTGAACAGCAAACGTTACTAGATAGCTACCGCGAAAAAGAGTCACGGGCACGCCATTTAGAAGCCTATAAAACTCAAGTTAACCAGATGGAAACTGAATTTAATACCTTACTTGACCAGCTACCTAAAGATACTCGGGTATCAGAGTTAGTAGAGGGCATTAATATGACTGGTGTTGGTAGCAACATCCGTTTCCAAGATATTTCGGTAGAGCCTGAGATTGAAAATGAGTTTTTCATTGAGCAGCCGATTCGTATTGCCGCTCTTGGTGAGTACCATCAGTTTGGTAGCTTTATCAGTGGTCTTGCCGCGCTGCCACGCATCATCACGATGCATGATTTTGAAGTCAGCAATCCGCAGCCTACATTAGATGCTATACCGGAGCTGAATTTAGTGCTACAAACCAAAACTTACCGCTCAAAAGAAGTAGCCGCTGAAGATGAAGTGACGACACCAGCAACTGATGCTACTGCGGGGGCTAACTAACATGAATGTTAAAAAATTATCGGCCCTTTTTGCCCTAAGTATTGCAACTTTATGGTTGACTGGCTGTACTGATCGTATTGGTATGGCGGGACAAGCGATGAGCGAGATTCGTAACTCACCCTCGCAGCCCATTGAGCCACCGCCAAAAGCGGAGTTAGTAGAAGATTTTGTATACAGTGCCAGTCTAATACGCAGCCCATTCCTACCGCCAAGCCTTATGAATGTACAGGGTCCAAACATACCTACAGATGGTGTGCGTCCTGATATTACTCGAACCAAAGAACCGCTTGAGCAGTATGAGATTGCACAGCTTACCTTTCGCGGGATGATAATATCTCCTGAAGGTCAACAGTATGCATTGGTACAGCGTCCAGATGGTTCGGTTGCTAGCGTTAAAGTAGGTGATTATCTTGGACTAAACGACGGCCGTATTGTTGAAATCACGCCGACCCAGATTAATTTGATTGAAATTGTGCCAGATAGCCGCGCAGGGTTTATTGAAAGACCCCAGTCGCTGGTCTCTCCTATAAGTTAAGTTGGCAGGTTTTTTGAGGAATAAGTAATGACAGTACGCAATAACAAGGTAATGGCAATGAGTAACCGTATGTCTTCTACCTTTGCAATATCTGCGTTGGCAATCAGTATGGTCGCCATTAGTAGCACCGCTTATGCAGAGCAGCGCATCAACAATGTCTCTGTGGTACAGACCGCACCTGCCGTAACCCAGCTACGTCTAGGATTTAACGGTGCGCCAGTACTGCCTGCTGCTTATCAGCTTGATAATCCTAGTCGTTTGGTTTTGGATTTCGAACAAGTACAAAATGGTCTTGCTAGCCGATTTAACAATTATAATATTGGTATGGTCAATGATGTCACTACGTTAAGCAACGATAGTACGACGCGTTTGATCGTAGGCTTAAAACAAAGCGGTGATTATACTACTGCTGTGGATGGTAGTGACTTATTACTCACTATTACTGATCCAAATCGTACAGTAGTCAAAAATAGCCCAGTCATCACTACTGTCCCTGTTACCACGACAGCGATTGTGACACCTATTGTTGAAACCAGTAGTGCCGGAATTACTCCTGTTATTACAGGCTCAGAAGTCATTAAAGTACAAGCGCCTGCTGATACTATGGTGGTACGTGTTAACCCGTTACTAGATCCTAGGCTGGCCTCCGCACAAGTAAGTAAACAATATAGTTATGATGGTCTAAGTGCACTGAATTTTGCTGCAGGCAGTAATGGTGGCGGTAATGTTAGTATTGCACTTGCCAATGAAGCCATTCCGGTTGATGTGCAGCGCCAAGGCAATAAATTAGTGGTACGTATGACTGGCAGTACCGTACCTAGAAACTTATTGCGTCGCTTAAATATTAACAGTGGGCTTGTAGATAGCGTTGATACCAAAAACCAAGGTCAAAGTGGTGTTATTACCATCAATATGACTGGGGACTATGAGTATCAAGCTTATCAATCGGGCAATCAGCTCAATATCAGTATTAGTAAGCCTGAGCTATTGCGTGAGCCAACACTAGAAGAAAAAGTTTATAGTGGTGAAGCACTATCTATGGAGTTTCAAGATGTTGAGATTCGTAGTGTACTTGATATCCTAGCGCAATTTACTGATATGAATATCGTTGCTAGTGACTCGGTTAGTGGCAATATCACGCTCCGCTTAATCAATGTACCATGGGATCAAGCCCTTGATATTATTTTAAAAAGTAAAAATTTAGATAAGCGTGAGAATGGCAATGTTATATTGATTGCACCTTCTACTGAACTGGCAGCTCAAGAAGCACAGGAGCTTGAAGCTCAGCAAGCCGTTGAAGCCTACGCGCCATTACGTACTGAATATATACGCTTAAGCTACGCTAAAGCACAAGATGTATTTAACCTTATTTCTCAAGGTAGCGGTCCATCTGGCGGTAGCTCAAGCAATAGTCGCGTAGAAGATAGCAATAGCTTATTGTCTAACCGCGGTACAGTGACGATTGATGAGCGTACTAACACACTGATTGTCAAAGATGTGGCTGATAGCATTGAAAATATTCACAGACTCATTAGCAAAATTGATATTCCAGTACGCCAAGTTATGATTGAGGCGCGAATCGTTAGTGCTTCTGACAGCTTTAGTAAAGAGATCGGTGTACGTTGGGGCATCTTATCTAATGGTGCAGCTAACAACCGTAACTTGCTAGTCGGTGGTAGTAATCAAACCTTGTGGGATCTTAAAGATTTTGATGTAGAAACGACGACTGTTAATGGTCAAACCGTATCATATCCTAAATACGACATCAGTCGTCCTGACAATCTTAACGTCGATTTAGGCGTAGCCAACCCTGCGGGAAGTATTGCATTTGGTCTACTAGCTATGTCAGATGTCATGTTAGATCTAGAACTATCAGCACTGCAAGCAGACAACCGTGGTGAAGTTATTTCTACCCCTAAGATTTTGACAGCAGATAAACAAACAGCCAAAGTTTCATCTGGTACGCAAATCCCTTATCAAGAAGCGTCTGCTAGTGGAGCCACGTCTACTAGCTTCAAAGAGGCAGCGCTAAGCTTAGAAGCAACCCCAAATATTACGCCTGATGGCAAGATTGGTTTGCAGTTGGTGATTACTAACGGAACACCGACTATCATTAACAATCAAGTCGCTATTGCTGAAGACTCTATCTCCACTAACGTCATTGTAGAAGATGGACAGACGATTGTACTTGGTGGCGTCTTTAAAAATCGTATCTCTAATGGGGTAGATAAAGTCCCGTTCTTAGGCGATCTGCCTTATATTGGTCGTGCTTTCCGTAAAGACGTACGTAGTAACGCAAAAGAAGAGCTGCTTATCTTTGTTACACCAAAACTAATTAATGACGGTATTAGCCGTTTAGATTAATATAATTTTGCTGACAGCTAGTAAGCTATAAAAAAAGCAAGCCTAAGTGCTTGCTTTTTTATGGCCTAGAATTTAATAAGAGCTAATTTTACTGACAATAATCACAGCTCGTTACTAGCCAGAATATCGATGACGTTGTATGATAGTTAATTTATCTGAGTGAGTGCTATGTTGGAGGAATTGCCATCGGTATTTCTAGTTGGGCCGATGGGAGCGGGGAAGACCACCATTGGCCGATTGCTTGCTAAGCAGTTGGGACGAGAGTTTGTGGACAGTGACTGGTATATCGAATCACAAACAGGCGCTGATATTGCTTGGATATTCGCTAAAGAAGGTGAGGCGGGGTTTCGCGCGCGTGAAACACGAGCAATAGACGAGCTGACTCAACGTACGGACATTGTCCTTGCGACTGGCGGCGGCGCAGTTATGCATGCTGATAATCGGAAGTTTTTGCATCAGCGCGGCATTGTGGTTTATCTGAACGCACCAGTAGATGTACAAATGGCACGTACTGCTAAAGACAAGTCGCGCCCATTATTACAGCAGCCCAATCCCAGAAAAATATTGCAAGATTTATATAGCGCCCGCGATCCATTGTATCGACAAGTGGCACATATTGTCTTGCCTACTGGTCACACCTATCCTCGTCATATGGTCAATCAATTGTTACAACAGCTTGAATCTCTTTGTGTGCCTGTAGTTACAGATTTAGACTTAGTATTAGCAGCAGATCAGACGGTAACTGACATGACAATAAAAGCAGAAGCAGAAGCAGCTTCCACGTCCAAACCACTTATAGATTAATAGGTTCTTATAAAACCTTCCGATGAGCAGCAAATAGACATATTAAACATAGGAGTTTTTATGGCAATGCCACTATTCAACGATGGCTTGACGGTTCATACCCAAAGCCATGATTACCCAATCGTTATTACTGAGCAGTGTAATATGGCGGCCAGCATTGCGCCTTATATTACTGGTCAGCAAGTATTAATCGTGACGAATGATACTGTTGCCCCTTTATATTTGCAGCCGCTTCAAAAGCAATTGGCAGAATTATTTACCGTTGCAGTTTGCATACTCCCTGATGGCGAGCAATACAAAAACCAAGACAGTATTAATCAAATTTACGACACCTTAATGGTCCAACATTTTAATCGTGATGTAACTTTAGTGGCGCTTGGTGGTGGGGTCATCGGTGATATGACTGGTTTTGCAGCAGCAAGCTTTATGCGCGGGGTGAATTTTATCCAAATTCCGACCACCTTACTGTCACAAGTAGACTCAAGCGTTGGTGGCAAAACTGGTATCAACCATCTGCAGGGTAAAAACATGATTGGTGCTTTTTGGCAGCCGCAGATGGTACTGGCTGATATGAGCACTTTGCGAACTTTACCTGCACGTGAGTTGTCAGCAGGACTTGCGGAGGTGATTAAGTATGCTTTAATCATGGATGCAGAGTTTTTGAGCTGGCTTGAACATAACCTACCCGCCATGATGGAGCTGGATTTGGCTGTACTTGGCGAAGCTGTGAAGCGTTGCTGTGAGTATAAAGCGGCTGTTGTTGCACAAGATGAGAGAGAGGCTGGTGTGCGGGCACTGCTCAACTTCGGTCATACTTTTGGTCATGTGATTGAAACTCATGAAGGTTATGGCAACTGGCTGCATGGTGAAGCTGTCGCTGCTGGCATGGTACAAGCCGCTGAGCTATCACAAATGATGGGGTGGCTAAGTAGCGATGATCTAGCTCGGATTAAGCGCGTATTGTTACTTGCCAACCTACCCATTAATCCGCCACCAATCGGAGTTGATACTGCTTTGAAGCTGATGGGTCACGACAAAAAAGTGAAACGCGGACAAATCCGTCTAATTTTGTTAAAATCAATAGGACAAGCAGTGCTAACAGATGATTTTGACACGCAGCTACTTACAGACGTACTGTCGCAACATAAAGATAGAGTATAGGTAGTTCAGTATTAAAGTAGGCATGTTCTTATTTAGCACATGTATCCCATATTAATGCTAATGCAATTAACTTATTCTAAGCTTGTTTGCCAGCAATGGTCTTTTTGATCAGACTTTTATTAGTATGCTTAACCCTATTTTTCCAAGGAAACACCCATGGCCACATCGAGCTCAACGACTCGCCCAGAAAGCAGGTCATATCGCCGTCAAGCTTTGATTTGGCTGATGATGACTTTACTTCTTGGGGTTTTAACGGCGCTGCTTTGGATGTTTAGTCAGACTCCAGCAATTGGTGCCAAAATTGAAAACGCGCCAATATCAGCGCCAGAAGTATTAAGTACTGAGCTCAAGCAGCCTTTATCTGTTGCAGCCTTGCATGAGCTAGATAATGATGTACAGCCCATTAATTTTGAAGATACCATTCGTGATTTGCGCAACTATCCTGATGAGTTTAAAGATAAGCGTTACTTGCTAGCTAATAAAGGCAAGTGGACTGTACAGGTAATGAACGTTGCAGAAAATGAAGTGATTGCCAGCTATTTAGAAGGTCGTGATGATCGCAAAAAATTCTCGTACTTTCGTTATCGTGATGACAATAATCAACTGCGCTATATGCTGACTTACGGGATAATGAGTAGTCCACAAGAGGCGGTAGGAGCGGCGAAACTGATAGATTTTGGATTACCAGCTGACGTACGTGTATTGCCAGAAGAAATTAGCCGTTATGTCGGTATTATCGATAACTATGAGCGGCCTGGACCGATTAAAGATTTAAGCACTAGACGTTCACGATCGGTTAAATTGCAGCCAACTAAGCGCGAAGTACCAGTTCGCGAAACAGCAGAAACCTTAGCCAATAGCAATGAAGCTAGGAGTGGTAACAGTCAAGCCAGCAATGATAGCAGCAATGTCGAAAGTATTCGTCAATCAGAGGATACTTCTGCAACCTTAGCAGTTAATGAAGAGCGCACCGTGATTACTGAAGATGGCGTCACTATTCCATCATCTACAGCCAAAAAAGAAGACAACGCGCGTAAAGCTGAATCGGAGTCTAAAAACTTACCGGTTGTTCCTACGCCAAAACAACCAGGTGCGGCAAACAATGCTGAAAAGAGTAATGCTAATCCAAGTTCAAGCAACAAAAACCCTAATGCTGGCGCCGCCAAGAACGCCAACGCTGGGGCAACTAAAAACAATAACGATAGTATTAAAGAGCTAATAGAAGAAAAAACTGACTAGCTCTTTAGAGGGCTATCAGCTACCTATTACGATTTGCTATCAAGTAAGCCTGCAAGATGCGATGTCTAGCAGGCTTTTTTGTGCCTTTTCAATTAACGGCTCAATACCCAGTACAAATGAGTAAGCTATTTTTTTCTAAAACTTAAACGTTTATATTCAAAAACAACCATGGCAGGAATATAAAGTTCATAGCTGATAAATAGTATACTCAGTAGTATTTTATGAGCGTTTTAATACTATTTGTTACGTGTTCTAATACTAAAAGTTTGAAATGACTCTTAAGACCATAATTAAATGAATTAATAAAAAAGACTAGATTTTTCTATAATCATTAACTAATATGAATGTGGGCGACGCTCTGTACAGTTATCGTAAATAGCTATTTTTTGTTTGGTATTTGCTTAATGCTTTTGCTACAAGCCTTTATGATAATGCCGTTGCTTCAAGCGCAGTGACTGACCATTTGTATTAAGATTATTATAAGTGGTACAACTTCTCTTATTATCCTCCTTCCTAGGGTTGTTAAGGCGCTTGAATATAGAGCGTCTGATATTCAAACTCAATTGAACACCGTGTTATTAGGTGCTCAGCCAGCCAGTTGTCAATCGATATATGCATCATATTGATGCTTGTAATTAAAAGTTATTAATAGCTGCCAAGCAAAGAACAACGTGCTAACCCTTTAACAGTTAGCATCTTATTGACGCTCTTATCTTGCCACTATCAACGCTTAACAACTAGTTATTAGTAATCTGCTCTCAAATAAATGAGAAAGTGATGAGCATTTTCATCCCTTTCAAAGCGTTAGAACCTATTGTCGATCGCATCATTTATTTGTTCGGATGAACATTTATCATCAGCCCGTTTTGCCTACGGTATTCAGTTTATGATCTGCATTAGATATATACGCTGCCCGTTCACTTAAAAGGACTAGCCATGTCAATGATTTCCTCCCATACGCATTTGGCCACGCCAGATGACTTCTCTGATAACTGTGGTTTTGGTTTGATTGCTCACATTGAGGGACAAGCCAGCCATAATTTAGTAAAAACCGCTATTCATAGCTTAAGCTGCATGACCCATCGCGGCGGTGTTGCTGCTGACGGCAGAACTGGCGACGGTTGTGGTCTATTACTTGCCACACCAACGACATTTTTTAAAAGTATTGCTGAAGAGCAAGGGTTTGCTATCACCGGTAACTTTGCAGTAGGTATGGTATTCGTTAATGTAGATAATGACAAAGCCCAACATAGCCAGCAAGTTCTCAGTGATGAAATTACTGCGCAAGGCTTAGAAGTTGCTGGCTGGCGCGATGTTCCGCTTGATTTAAGCATTGTGGGTGAGATTGGTCGGGAGACGCTGCCAGATTTCAAGCAAGTTTTTGTCAATACAACCGAAGATCTAGCTGCAGACGATTTTAACCGCAAATTGTTTGTCGCTCGTAAAAAAGCAGAGCAACGCTTAATCGATGATGAGCTGTTTTATGTATGTTCATTAAGTTGCCAAACTATTATTTATAAAGGTCTGGTGATGCCGTCAGATCTGCCAGCTTTCTTTTTAGATTTACAAGATGAGCGGTTAGCTTCGCATATTGTGGTATTTCATCAGCGCTTTTCAACCAATACGTTACCGCGCTGGCCGTTGGCACAGCCATTTCGCTATCTTGCTCATAATGGTGAGCTCAATACGATTACTGGTAATCGTAACTGGTCTGAAGCACGTACGCCAAAGTTAAAATCAGACAAACTGCCCAATTTGAATGAATTGACACCACTGGTCAACAGTACTGGTTCTGACTCATCAAGCTTAGACAATATGCTTGAAGTGCTCATGTCAGGGGGTATGAATCTGTTCCATGCGATGTCGATTTTGGTGCCGCCAGCTTGGCAAAATGTCGATAGCATGGATATGGACTTGCGCGCGTTTTATGAATTTTACTCGCAGCATATGGAAGCATGGGATGGACCAGCAGGTCTAGTGATTCAAGATGGACGCTATGCAGTCTGTATGCTTGATCGTAATGGTCTGCGTCCGTCACGCTGGGTGACGACTAAGAACGGCTATATCACCGTTGCTTCTGAGATTGGCGTTTGGGATTATGATCCTAAAGATGTGCTGGCAAAAGGTCGTGTCGGCCCGGGTCAAATGCTGGTCATTGATACTTTGACTGGTCAGATTTTGGATACTAAGGCCATTGCCACCTTACTCAAAAAAGCTCATCCCTATCGTAAATGGTTACGTGAAGAAGCGAAACGCATTCGTGATGATGAGCGTTTAGAAGAAGAGCTAGCAGCGCAAGCATGCCGCGGTGATAAGTTAAAAGCACTGCAAAAAATGTATCACATTACTAATGAAGAGCGTACTGAAATCATTCGCCCCAATGCCGAAAATGCTCAAGAGCCAGTCGGTTCGATGGGTGATGATACGCCAATGGCGGTATTATCGCAGCAAATTCGCCATGTTGGTGACTTCTTCCGTCAGCAATTCGCACAGGTAACCAATCCACCGATTGACCCGCTGCGTGAGTCTATCGTGATGTCGCTCCAAACTTGTCTCGGTGCCCAAACCAATGTGTTTGCACCATCAGCGAGAGACGCGCATCGTATTATTTTATCGTCGCCAGTCTTGTCAGCCAGTAAGATGCAGCAGCTTGAAACCTTGAATGACCCTGCGTTTCAAATGGTACGCATTGACTTAAACTATGAGCGCACTCTAGAGCTATCTGATGCCATCATCGCTATCTGTGAGCAAGTGGCGAGCGCTATTCGTGCTGGTAACACTTTGATTGTGTTATCTGATAAAGACATTGATGCGGATAAAGTACCTGCTAATGCCATTATGGTGACTGGTGCGGTACATCATTATCTCATTGCGCAAGGTATTCGTACTGATGCTAACTTAATTGTTGAGACCGGTCTGGCACGTGATTCGCATCAAGTGGCGGTATTGATTGGCTTTGGCGCGACCTGCATCTATCCATACTTAGCTTATGATGTTATTGATGATTTGGTCGCGACTGGTGAGCTACTTGGCGATCCGATTCAAGCACGGGTTAATTTCCGTAAAGGCTTGGATAAAGGCTTGCTGAAAATTTTATCAAAAATGGGAATCTCTACCATTGTCTCTTATCGCGGTGCGCAATTATTTGAAGCGGTTGGGCTCTCTGAAGAAGTCGTGAGCTTGTGCTTTAAAGGCGTGCAAAGCCGGATTAAGGGGGCGACTTTTGAAGATTTGGCTGCGGACCAAGCACAGTTAGCTGCAAATGCCTTTAAGCGCCGTGCGCCACTTGATCAAGGTGGTTTGCTCAAGTTTGTCTTTAATAAAGAATATCATGCTTTTAATCCCGATGTGATCAACAGCTTGCATACCGCAGTTCGTACTGGTGATTATGACAATTATCGTCAGTATGCTGATTTGGTCAATAGTCGTCCGGTTGCGACCTTGCGTGATTTATTGCAGCTTAAAACGGATAATAGTATTGATATTAATGAAGTTGAAGATACTGCAAAGATTTTAACGCGCTTTGACTCTGCTGGTATGTCGTTAGGTGCGCTATCACCTGAGGCGCATGAGTCAATTGCTATGGCAATGAATACCATTGGCGGGCGTTCAAACTCTGGTGAGGGCGGTGAAGATCCAGTACGTTATGGCACTTTGCGCAACTCCAAAATCAAACAAATTGCCTCTGGTCGTTTTGGGGTTACACCTGCGTATTTACGTTCAGCGGAAGTCATGCAGATTAAAGTTGCGCAAGGTGCGAAACCGGGCGAGGGTGGTCAGCTACCGGGTGGCAAGGTTAATGCTTTGATTGCACGTTTGCGTTATTCGGTACCGGGGGTGACTTTGATTTCACCGCCGCCGCATCATGATATTTATTCTATTGAAGATTTAGCCCAGCTAATCTTTGATTTAAAACAAGTCAATCCTGATGCTTTGGTATCGGTTAAATTAGTCTCCCGTCCAGGAGTAGGAACTATCGCGACAGGCGTGGCAAAAGCCTACGCCGATTTAATTACCATCTCAGGTTATGATGGTGGTACCGCAGCTTCGCCATTGTCATCTATTCATCATGCCGGATCGCCATGGGAGTTAGGTTTGGCTGAGACTCATCAGTCGCTAAGAGTTAATGGTCTGCGCGATAAGGTACGTATCCAAACTGATGGCGGTCTCAAAACAGGTCTTGACGTAGTAAAAGCCGCTATCCTTGGCGCAGAAAGCTTCGGTTTCGGTACTACGCCTATGATTGCCGTTGGTTGTAAATACTTGCGTATCTGTCATCTTAATAACTGCCCAACTGGCGTTGCAACCCAAAAAGCTGAGCTACGTGATAAGCACTTCATTGGTGAAGCTGAGATGCTCATTAACTTCTTCAAGTTTGTGGCGACTGAAACACGTGAGTGGTTAGCCGCGCTTGGTGTACGCAGTATGGAAGAGCTGGTCGGACGTACTGACTTGCTTGAAGTGCTAGAAGGCAATACGGATAAGCAACGTCATCTTGACTTAACGCCATTACTATTTAGTCATCCTGCCAGTAGCGGCAAAGCTCAAACCTGTCAGGTTGAGCGTAATGAGCCATTTGACAAAGGCTTACTTGCTGAGCAGATGATCAGTGATATGCTGCTCAATATCCGTAAAGGCAATGGCGGTGACTATAGCTACTATGTCGGTAACTGTGATCGCTCTATTGGCGCCCGTATCTCAGGTGAGATTGCGCAAGTATGGGGCAATCTTGGTATGAGCGACATGCCTATTAAGCTGCATCTAACGGGTACCGCGGGTCAAAGCTTAGGCGTTTGGAATGCTGGCGGCCTACATATTGAGCTTGAAGGCGATGCCAACGACTATGTCGGTAAAGGCATGGCAGGCGGTGAGATTGTGATTTATCCACCGAAAGGTTCAAGCTTTACCGCGCATGATACTGCTATTATCGGTAATACCTGTCTCTATGGCGCAACAGGCGGTAAGCTATATGCGGCAGGTACAGCAGGCGAGCGCTTCGGTGTACGTAACTCTGGCGCCCATGCTGTCATTGAAGGCACAGGCGATCACTGCTGTGAGTATATGACAGGTGGTATTATTACAGTCCTTGGACGTACCGGCCTTAACTTCGGTGCAGGTATGACAGGCGGTTTTGCTTATGTGCTTGATATGGAAGGCGACTTCTTTGATCGCTGTAACCATGAGCTGATTGATTTGAATCGTATCTCAAGTGAGCAAACTGAGGAACATCGTATCCATTTGCATCAAGTAATTGAAGCTCATGTAGATAAAACAGGGAGCGCATGGGGTCAGACGATATTGGCTGACTTTGAGCATTATGTTCGTAAGTTTTATTTGGTTAAGCCTAAAGCGGCGAACGTTGCAACTTTGCTAAAAACTACGACGGCTGATCCACAATAATTTTGTGTATATCGTCCAGTCAAGGTTTCAAATAATTATAAGGTTGAGACCTTAAAGTTCACTGCTCGAATGTTTTAAGCAGGTAAGTGACAGTAACGATGTGCCTATTTGCCTCATTTAGGCTGCACAACATTAACTGTCACTACCTACTATAAAAGAGCCTAATATAAAAGAGAAATTCATTATGGCAAAACGCTTAGATAATAGTTTCCAGTTTTTGGACGTACCGCGGCTTGAGCCGGTCAAAAAAGACATTGCGACGCGCTCAACGGAGTTTGTCGAAATTTATAAACCGTTTGAAATTGAATCGGTTGCTCAGCAATCGCACCGTTGTCTTGAATGTGGCAACCCATACTGCGAATGGAAATGCCCGGTACACAATTATATTCCTAATTGGCTTAAGCTGGCGACCGAAGGCCAGATCTTTCAGGCGGCAGAATTGTGTCACCGTACCAATACCCTGCCTGAAGTCTGCGGCCGTGTCTGTCCACAAGACCGCTTGTGTGAAGGTGCTTGTACGCTAAATGATGGCTTTGGCGCCGTGACCATTGGTAATGTCGAAAAATATATTAACGATACCGCTTTTGCACTTGGCTGGCGTCCAGACATGTCAGATGTGGTCTGGACAGACAAAAAAGTCGCCATTATTGGTGCAGGGCCAGCAGGTCTCGGTTGTGCAGATATCTTAGTTAGAAATGGTGTGAGACCTGTGGTGTTTGATAAACGTCCTGAGATTGGCGGCTTACTGACCTTTGGTATTCCAGAGTTTAAGATGGAAAAAGACGTCATGCGCAATCGCCGTGTCATCTTTGAAGGCATGGGAATTGAATTCCGCCTTGAAACGGAAATCGGTACTGACGTTAGTATCGATGAGCTGTTAAGCGAATATGATGCGGTGTTTATGGGTATGGGTACATACACCTATATGCGTGGCGGCTTCGCTGGCGAAGAGCTGGAAGGCGTTCATGACGCACTAGATTACCTCATTGCGAACGTTAATCGCTGTAACGACTGGGAAAAAGATCCAGAAGAATACATCGATCTGAAAGGCAAAAAAGTCGTGATATTGGGCGGTGGCGATACTGCTATGGACTGTAACCGTACCAGTATTCGCCAAGGTGCGGAGAAGGTAGTCTGTGCTTATCGCCGCGATGAAGAGAATATGCCCGGCTCACGTCGTGAAGTCGTTAATGCGCGCGAGGAAGGGGTTGAGTTTTTATTTAATCGCCAACCGACCGAAATCATCGGCTTAAATGGTAAGGTCAACGCGGTAAAAGTCGTCACTACCCATTTGGGTGCACCAGATAACCGTGGTCGTCGTCGTCCTGAGCCAATCCCTAACTCTGAGGAAATTATCCCTTGTGATGCGGTTATTATGGCCTTTGGTTTCCGTCCTAGCCCTGCCGACTGGTTTGAGACACAACAAGTCGCTATGGACAGCTCCGGCCGTGTGTTAGCAGCGGAAGAGCAGACCTTTAAGTTCCAAACTAACAATCCTAAGATATTTGCTGGCGGTGACATGGTACGTGGCTCTGATTTGGTGGTAACTGCTATTTGGGAAGGTCGTGAAGCGGCTGAGGGAATATTGGATTTCCTAGAAGTATAGTGTTTAACATATGCTATAAATTTAAAAACACTATAAACAGCTAAGAGCTAGCGCATAGGTAAGTTTTTCGTATTTTTTGCTAGCATGCTTTGACCTTTAACGTCTTTTGTCTTTTAATAGATGAGAGGCGTTATTTTTTGGTAGTCAGTTAATGGCTATGTGTCTAATGGTTACGTGTTTAATGGCTTATTATTCAACGACTGCTATTGTTTTTTCTTAACATTTTTTACTATACAAAAAGAGAAATTTCGAGTGAAACCGACTTTTTGGCAACGATTTACTGCCCCGCTGATTGAGCCTTATGCGCGTTATCAACATGCCGATGTTTTGCATGCGATACGTTTGGGCACGGCTGTTGTCATTGCATTCCTATTGAACGAGCTTACCAACTTACCCCATGGGGAGTGGACGACCATTACGGTATTTGTCATCTTAGGTTTATTGCAATACCAAGGTGCAATTTATACTAAGGCTAAAGAACGAATACTGGGTACATTACTTGGGGTAGGTGTCGGACTTGGTTTTTTATGGCTGAGTCAAGATATTGGTACGTGGATGTGGATATACTATCTACTTATCGGCATCATCAGCGGTCTTATCGGTTATGTAGCGGTCAAGCAATTGGGTTATATCGGTCTATTGACCGGTATCACCATGTTGATGATTGTTTCAAGCCCTGATCAGAGCAATGTCAGCCAAGACGGTATGTACCGCGCTTTTAATATTTTACTTGGCGCTGGTGTAGCAGTAGCGGCTACCTTAGTTTTACCTCTCAAGTCTACTTTGATGTGGCGCTTTTTGCTAGCAACTAACCTTGAAACCTGTAGCAATCTCTATGCTGGGGTCGGTAATCATATTGATGCTGACGTTCTGGTTCCTAAACCGTTTAAATACACTAAAGGTACTAGCTCAGCAAGTCTTGTTTATCCTACCAGTAGCTCTGTCCCTGATACTCCAGTTAATAAGGCCTTGGTAAAAGCGCTACAAAAAATCAATAAGCGTCTATTAGCGGTTCGTCCACATATCGCTGCTACAGCAAGTGAATCGGGAATTGAAAAAGAGACCTTAGAAACCATTCAACGTACGCATCGTAATATTATCGGGACGATTGATTTACTATTAAGTGCAGCGCCGCGTTTGGCTAATATTGAGATTGATGATGAAAATCATATACTCTTAATACACTATCAACATGAATTGACCCAAGCCATGCAGCATATGGCAGCAGTACTTCGTAGCCCAAGTGATGAGGTGTTTCGGCCTATCACTCGCATCGCCGTATCAGATTATCCAAGTGTGCAAAACTTAGGGTTTGAGTGGCAAGGCTATTTTTGGTTAACTCAAACTCTACAAGTGCAATTACAACGGCTCAGTGATTTATTACAGACGACTAAACCGCAATGGTTCGCTGCCTCCGGCCTTCGTTACCAGCGCCGAGAACAACGCCGCATTGAGGATAAAGGCGGCGAGACTGATTTACATTTATAAAAAAACGCTGGCCATTTAAAGTCAGCGTTTTTATTAGTATTAAACCATTTAGATGCTTTGGTTAGTCGTTATAGATAGTTCTATAAAGCAGACCTTCTATCTTTCTATTAACGGCCAGTTTTTAGCATATCCCAATACTGCTGATAAACCTGTAGCGCATCATCACCCACATCTTCTTGGAATTCTGCTTTTGCTAGCACTTCTTTACTTGGGTAAATCGTTGGGTTGTTTCTCACTTCATCCGACATAAGCTCGCGTGCCGCCATATTTGGCGACGCATAACCAATCTCTTCACTAACGATTTTAGCGTTTTCAGGACGTAGCAAATAATCAATGAATTTATGCGCAGCGTCTACTTGCTTGGCGTTTTTTGGGATGACGAAGTTGTCCATCCATAATATCGCGCCCTCAGATGGGTATTTATAAACCAAGCTGGTCAGACCTTCATCGTTGGCCATGACGGCTTCACCATTCCATGTCATACCGAGTGCAGTTTCGCCTTCGATATAGGGCATGCGCGTCGCATCTGAATTAAAGGTTTTGACGTTAGGCATTAAGGTGGTGAGCTTATCATAAGCAGCTTTAATCTCATCAGGATTGCGACTGTTGCCTGAGTAGCCAAGTGTCAGTAACGCCATGCCAAATACTTCACGCACATCGTTGGTCAGCATCACCTGACCTTTATAGTTAGGACTCCATAGATCATTCCAGCTATTGACGGTCGCAGGGTCAACAGTATCACCATTAATAGCAAGACCAGTGCTGCCCCACATATAAGGGATAGAGTATTTGTTCTCAGGATCGACCTTAGTGTTGGTAAATGAAGTATCAAGATTCTTAAAATTGCTCAGTTTTGATTTATCTAGCTCTTGCAATAATCCTTCTTTAGCCATTTTTTCAACATAATAGGTTGACGGAATAGCAAGATCATATTGGCTAGAGTCGTCAAGCAGTTTAAGCTTGGCATACATCGCTTCATTAGAATCAAAGGTCGTGTAGTTGACCGAGATTCCTGTCTCTTCCTCAAAACCATCAAGAATCTCTTGCGGCATATACTCTGACCAGTTATACAAATTAAGGGTTTCGTTACTGGTAGCCGTACCATCAGTCGCAGCATTGTCATAGTTGCTACAGCTAGCAAGTACCAAGCCGACAGCTGCGGCCAACAATGCTTTGGGTATGACACGACCAACTCGACTGCCAGCGCGAGTAGGAACTTTTGAGGATAGGCGTGACGATGATAAATGAGACAAGATAGCTCTCCTAAGTAGACAAAAAAGTAAAAACCGATGCATGTTAGATAATTGACCGCTATTTATTAGCAGTAATCATATCGTTATGGTCATTCGAAGCCATAATTTAAAGGGTAGCAGCTCGAATCTGCTAGGCTTTGATTAGAAAATCGTAGATTTTGCTAAGCGCTATGATAATTAATAACCATGATATGATTGGCACCTTTGGAATGTTTAATATTTTCTAAAATTTAAATAAAAATCTCTATAAAACTATATGTTTCGATAAAACTATATAAAGGATAAATACTATGAACCAGACCAATACGGTTATTCCTACACTGCTCACTAACAAAGTCGCAATCGTCACTGGTGCCAGTCGTGGCCTTGGTGCACAGATAGCTCAGCAAATGGCAGCAGCAGGCGCGCTCGTTTGCGTCAATTATCTTAATAGTAAAGAAGCTGCCGAAAAAGTAGTTGCAGATATCTTAGAGACCGGGGGACAAGCATTTACTTATCAAGCTGATGTCACTGAACTTGAGCAAGTAAAAGCGATGGCGGATGAGGTCATTGCTCGTTATGGACGTATTGATATATTGGTCAATAATGCCTTGCCAAGTTACCAATTTAATCCCAGTGCTGATTACACCAGTATTGAAACTGTCAAATGGGCGCACTTTTCTCAGCAAATAGATGGCATCGTTAAGGGTGCGGTCAATACAGTGCAAGCAGTGTTACCACAAATGAAAGCGCAGCAGATGGGCAAGATTATCAATATCTCAACCAACCTCGTTTACAATCCGGTAGTCACTTATTACGACTATACGACTGCTAAATCGGCATTGATTGGGCTGACGCGTAACTTGGCTGCGGAGCTAGGACAGTATGGTATTCGAGTTAATCTGCTGGCAGGTGGACTGCTAAAAACTACTGACGCGAGCAGCTTAACAACTGAAGAGGTGTTTGATTATATCGCTACTACCACACCGTTACGTCAAGCGACCTCAGTGGCTGACTTTGCCAATTCAGTGCTGCTAATGGCGTCTGATTTGAGTGCGGCTATCACAGGACAATCGATCGCTGTTGATGGTGGCTTGACAATGCCTTGACGTTTTAATACTGTGTCTTGTTACTGTAAAGACTATAAAAATTAGAAGATTAACTAGTGAATAAGTAATTCGATCGAATTTAGAAGAGAAAAGAGATGAATAACCGCAAACGTGCTGGGATTATTACTGCTGTACTTGGGCTAGTGGCATTTATGGCCATGTTCAATGCTGGCTCACCAACCTCTATTGTGAATTGGCCAGTGGAGACTTATATGGGTTTGGCATTTACGATTGGCTGGTTGAGTAGTATGCCCAATTGGTTGGCTTACGTGTTGGCAGCGGTGGTACTTATTCTTATGCTCGTAGGATTCTATAAAATTGGTAGCTGGGTTTATGGTTTGGTAGCAGGTAAGCGTTAAATGCCTTTTTGCAGTTATATTCTACGAGCTAAGCGCTTATTTACGTCTGTTATTTGAAATTCAGCAATTATTCGCAAAACAAAAACCCTTGTCAGCTACTGACAAGGGTTTTTGTTGGCTATAAAGAAAAGAATTTTTAACGGTTTCGCTTAACTCTATTCTAATTATGACGCTATCTTAAATTGCTCAAGTACCTTTTGAATACCATATTCTTCAATAGTCCCAGTGACAAAGTCCGCACGCGCGATGAGGGCAGGTTGAGAGTCGCCCATGGCTACCGCGTAACCAACCAAATCAAACATCTCCAAATCATTCATACCATCGCCAAACGCCATGCATTCGTTCACATCCATAGCATAATGCTCGCATAAATCTCTAATACCTCGTGCTTTGGAGGCTTCTACGGGCAAGATATCTGCACCGATCTGATGCCAATGCACCAGTTTTAACTCGTACTGGGCAAAGTTGACGTCTTGCATTTTATCTTCTTGATTGTTAAAGAATACCGAGCACTGATAGACAGGGTTTAATTTGTAATAGTCCGGATCAACGATAGAGTTTGGCGTTCTGGCATTATATTCGCGCAGACGCTCGTTTTCGTTTGACCATGCGATATGGGTCGCAGAGTCGAATTTATGGATAATTTCGCTCGTTTGGCATAGCTGGACGATTTTGTCATTTTGCTCAGCGGATAAAGGGTAATGACTGATAAGACCGTCTTTATTAAAACTATATTGTCCATTCATACAGATAATGGCATCCAATATATTGTCGTCCAGTAATGCCAAAATATCATCTGGAATAATGGCCTTGGAACGTCCTGTCGCAATCACTAACTTGATGTCAGTTTTAGCAAGTTGCTCGAGGGTCGCTTTATTATGCTCGGCAATAATACCGTTACGGCTTAGCGTATCATCGATGTCAAAAAATATGATTTTAGGGGTGGCTACTCTGTTATGCATATTAACATTCACAGCTTTATCTACAATAAACATGATTATCCTTTATGTTTTAAACACTACTATGAATGGTGACCAAATATCGCTCGGCACTGCTTCCGTGATGGTGTTTGTCATTATGGGTTTAATTCTACAGTGGAAGTAGTATAGCAGTACGTGGCTTCTGACTGAATTATGTAACACATTGATTAGATTGTTATTTATAGTGGCTGTATATGCATATTCAATACCTGCATACTCAATTGCGCAGTTGATTTTTAGATTTTAGACTATATTTATATTCTACATATTTATTTGACTGATTTTAGTATTTCTAATTAATTTGTTTTTAGGTCTCACTTTTTTCTATAAATTAACTGTTCTGATAATAAGAAAGCTAATTGAGCAAACGTAACTGGTAAAGGCAATTAACAAGGGCAAGGCAATTAACAAGGGCAAGGCAATGGATAACTCACCTCAAAGCATTACTATTAAAAATGTTGCTGTCAAAAATATAGCTGCCAAAGAGGGTGCTATCAAAACCGTTGCAGATGAGGATTTATTTAGCTTGTCATCCCGACAGTCGGCTTGAGATAGACTGGTTGTTCTTATTCAACAAGCTACCGCCAGACCAATGGTTTAGCGCAGATTATGCTTACAAAACATCGGGCTGGCTAAAAGTACATACTAACATACGCAAGCGTCAACGTATCTTGACACAGATTAGTGAAGGTTATCAATCTGGCGAGTACGACTGGTCAGAGTATCGCTCGCAGATACTGAAACGTATCAATATGCATGTGCTCAAACTGCATCAACATCATGGGGTAGAGGATGAGGGGTTTTTCCCTGAGTTTATTAGGATGTATCCGCAGCTACAGGCAGGGTTTGAGATATTGGGTCGCGACCATGTGCGCTTAGATGCGCTACTCGATAAGCTACAAGTGCAAAACGATACGCTGGCGAGAAGTGAGGTTGAGGATAAAGCGTTGGCAGAGCAATTGCATCAAACCTTGGTGGACGCAACCGATTTACTCTCGCAACATTTGACCGATGAGGAAGACTTGGTCATTCCGATTTTGGGGTTAAGGCAGGGTTAGGGTAGAAGACACAGATTAAATTATAGATAGTGATCAGTTATATAACAAAGATATTAGTCCGAAATAATAATTTTAGGGAAGCTGCTATCTATATTTACTGACGTATTGTCCACTTTTACCAAAATCCGTGAGCCATTCTTAGTGGGCTCATCTTTAAATAACCAATTAGGGAATACACACATAAGCATATTCTTAGTCGTTTTAAGGCTTTTCTTCTTTTTCAGTTTTTCAATATTAGTTTGAGTATTAGGTGTTTTATACACATAATGCATTACTTGTTGCCATACTGCCCAACCGTCACTGCGTTTGCACGACTGATAGGCTTCATCAAAGATATTAGCTACTTGGTTAATGGTCACTACTTCTGAAAAAAGATTCATATGTTCTATGATGAAATCTATTTTCATCTTAAGTTCGCTTTTTAGTTTTTCTAGTAAACAGCCAGCATCGTTATATTCAAATTGTAAACGTTTTAAAACAACCTCATGAGGTTGTTTAAAGTTTGAGTTTGGGTCAACATAATAATTTTCAAAATGATGAGTGAAGTTATTTCTATCAGTTATTATTTTTTGAAATAGATTTTGAATTCTTTGCCTATCTATCAATCCATGTGAAATTTTAAATGAGATTTTAAACTCATCTTTATCATCAGATTCTTTATTCTCATCCACATCCTGGAGATCACAAAGTAAGCTGACTAAGCTCCCCATAGTGTTTTTTGTAGTATTTACGCTAGGATTGAAAGACCCTGATATGGGTGTGGGTCTATCTTTAGATATATCAGAAGAAGTTACAGTGTAATCCGAAAATTCGATGAGTCTTTTAGCAATTCTTTCTATTTCTTGGTATCGGAGAGCATTTAAACCCACCTGATAAATGATTTTATCAGATGGGGCGCTTAGGGATTCCGGCATGGTCATACTTCTACTCATCAACCAACCTCAACACTTGTCACGTTCTGAAAGCCTCTTGGTAGCTGCCCACCACGATTACCACGACTGCCCGTATAGTTGGCTAAATCGTTTGGTTTTAGCGTTACGTGGCGTTTACCAGCAGTAATGATTAGGCTGTCTTGCTGACTGAGTGGCGTGATAGCCAGCACTTCTTCACCATCTTTTAATTTAATCAGCTTATTGCCTTTACCACGTGCCTGTTCAGGCAAGTCATCAAGAGCAAATATCAATAGATAGCCCGCATTGGTCACAACAGCGAGATGGTCAGGCGCTACATTTGCATTGGTTTCTGAACCGTCAGCATTAGCAATCGTTTCCACTGTTGCATCGATACGCGCAACAGAGAGCAAGCGACTATCAGCCGCTAGATTGATGATATTTTTGCCCGCTTTTTGATTGCTATCGAGATTGCCAATGGTATTAATAAAACCATAACCTGCTGAGCTAGCAAGGACAATACGCTGATCGTCAGCACCGGTTAATAGCTGCTCAAAGCTGGCACCTGCTGGCGGTTTGAGTACGCTGGTCAGCGGATCGCCTTGACCACGGGCGGATGCGAGGCTATGCGCATCGATACTATAACTGCGTCCAGTGCTATCGAGCACGTAGATTCTCTCATTGGATTTGCCGCGCACGTGGGCTTGATAGCTATCGCCTGAGCGATAGGTCATGCCAGCAGCATCGACGTCATGTCCTTTAGCGGCGCGAATCCAGCCTGCTTTCGATAGGATAGCAGTGACAGGCTCGCTTGGTACGAGGTCAGACTCTTTGAGTGCTTGCGCTTCTTCGCGTTCTGCCAATTGTGCCACGCGCTCGTTGCCATGTTCCTTCATATCGGCAGTGAGCTCATCGATCATTAAATTGGTCAGACTGTCTGGATTGTCCAAGTACTCTTGAATGATAGCGCGTTCAGCAGCCAGCTCATCTTGCTCACGGCGCAGCTCAATCTCTTCTAGTTTAGCGAGCTGACGCAGACGAATGTCCAAGATAGCATTAGCTTGGATTTCAGTCAGATCATAGCCTTGCATCAATGATAATTTTGGATCGTCTTCTTCACGAATGATACGAATGACTTCATCGATATTCAGATAGGCAATCAGCAAACCTGCGAGAATATGCAAGCGCTTATCGATTTTATCGAGGCGATATTGCAAACGACGGGTGACCACTGAGCGGCGACAGACGAGCCATTCTTCAAGGATTTCTTTTAGGTTTTTGACCTGCGGTTTACCATTTAGACCAATCATGTTCATATTGACGCGGTAATTGCTTTCAAGATCAGTACTGGCAAACAGATGGCTCATTACTCGCTGCACGTCGACGCGGGTAGATTTTAGCTCTAAGACGATACGGCAAGCGTTTTCATGATCTGACTCATCATGAATATCAGTAATCCACGGTAGTTTCTTATCAGTCATCAGCTTAGCGATCTGCTCTTGAATTTTATTACCGGATACTTGATAAGGAAGAGCATCGATGATGACGAGATTTTTCTCTTTTGGGTCGACATGATAGGTGGCGCGCATTTTATAGCTACCACGTCCACTCTCATACATCGCCTGCAAATCTTTTTTACTGGTGATGATTTCAGCGGGCGTTGGCAAATCAGGCGCTGGTATCGATTGGGTTAATTGTTTAATTGATAGCTCAGGATTTTTCAGCAAACGAATAGCCGCACGTACCACTTCATTAAGGTTATGTGGCGGGATATCGGTTGCCATACCAACCGCAATACCGGTCGTACCATTCAATAAAATATTGGGCAGGCGAGCAGGTAGAGTGGTTGGCTCTTGCATGGTGCCATCGAAGTTATCTTGCCAATCGACCGTGCCTTGGCCTAACTCTGCAAGCAAAGTATTGGCGTAAGCAGACATTTTGGCTTCGGTATAGCGCATCGCGGCAAACGATTTGGGATCATCTGGGCTACCCCAGTTACCTTGACCCGTGATAAGCGGATAGCGATAACTAAACGGCTGCGCCATTAGCACCATGGCTTCATAACAAGCGCTATCACCATGCGGATGATATTTACCCAGCACATCACCGACCGTACGCGCAGACTTTTTCGCCTTCGCAGTCGATTTTAGTCCCAGCTCGCTCATGGCATAAACGATACGGCGTTGTACGGGCTTTAGACCATCAGCGATATTGGGTAGCGCCCGATCCATAATGACGTACATAGCGTAATTGAGATAGGCTTGTTCAGTGAACTCCGCGACTGAGCGGGTATCCATTGGTTCACTTGGGATAATGGGCGTAATCGTATTATCAATAACATCGGACATAGAATAGGTTTCGCTTCTGAGTTTTTAATTAGTATGATGTATATAGTGCTGCATATTATGTGCCGCGCTCCATTTAAGGTGCGGAATTAACTTAAAGATAAGATAGCGCTATCGTAAAGGATATTGCGTCAATAAAAAAGGTGTAAGCTAGAATAGACGACAGGTCATGACGTGCTGATATGTACCGATACAGCAGCAAATACTATATATGATTCTGCCATTAATAGGCTGATAGTAAGTTCGTTTAAAAAAGCCGTGTGAATATAGATTTGATGACTGCTTGTAGTTAATACCGATTAGCCGATGTCAATAGTAATTATCAATAAATAGAATAAGGCGTGATTCTATACAGAAAGAAACAAGCAACAATAGCAGTTAATAGATGCCTATCTAATGCTGAGGAATAATACGAAAAATGCTAGTGTTTATCACCTATATAATTGATTATAAAGTAAATGTTAGGCGTCAAGTAACTTTGCGAACTCAAGTGCCAATCTTTTATATTGAGTAGTGTGTACAAAGTGTGTATGTTAAAGAACAAAGGGGTATTTACCACTGATTGCACAAATTCATTAGGAGAAATAAGATTATGGATAATCAAGTCAATTTAACCCGTCGTAATGATAAGGTCTGGCTGAAAACCTATGAGGCGCTTGGGCTAACTTACGATATTGACATGCCAGCCGAAGATACCTCACTGATCGATATTTTTGAGCAGAGCTTCGTTAAACATGGTGACAAAACGGCATTCGTCTGCATGGGCTCCTCAATTACTTTTAAAGAAGTAGACTTATATAGCCGTCAAGTTGCTGCTTATTTGCAGTCACTTGGACTGGTAAAAGGCGACAAAGTCGCGGTCATGATGCCTAATATTTTGCAGCTACCGGTTACAGTCATTGGCGTACTGCGTGCAGGTCTAACCTTAGTCAATGTCAATCCACTATATACTACCAAAGAGCTTGAACACCAGCTGACTGACTCTGATGCTAAAGCACTTATCTTGGTCGAAAACTTTGCCAAGACCTATCAAGATATCGGTCGCAAAGTCGTAGAGCATGTCGTCATCACAGGTATGGGCGATTTGATGGGCACGCTAAAAGGCTTTATGGTCAATACAGTCGTCCGTCACGTCAAAAAACTGGTCCCAGAATACAAGATTGCAAACAGCGTTGAATTCAAAAACATGCTTAAGCAAAGTCCGGCAAGTAAATACCAACGCCCAAGCAATATCAGCCTTAGTGATGTGGCAGTCTTACAGTATACCGGTGGTACCACTGGGGTTGCCAAAGGTGCGATGCTGACTCACAAAAATCTCGTTGCTAACCTTATTCAGTCTGATACCTTTTTGGGTAGTGCTTTTGATGAGTTTGATAAGAGTAACGAGCAGCCTGTCATTCTGACGGCTTTACCGCTATATCATATTTTCTCCTTTACTGTCTGCGGTATGTTTGGTATTTATCGCGGTTGTATCGGCCTCCTAGTGCCCAACCCGCGTGACCTTGATAGCTTATTAAAAGCTTATAAGAATAATCCACCAGCGTTTTTCCCAGCAGTAAACACTTTATTCAATGCGCTTGCTAATAATGAAGAGTTTAAGGCGATGGATCATAGTAAGCTGCGCATGTCGATGGGTGGCGGTATGGCAGTCCTTAGCTCAACGGCAGAAAAATGGCGTCAGGTAACAGGCAATATCATCGTCCAAGGTTACGGTTTGTCTGAGACTTCACCAGTCGCAACAGCTAACCCCTTTAATAGTGCTACGTTCAGTGGCAACATTGGCGTACCAATGCCAGATACTGACGTTGCTATCTTAGATGAAGCCGGTAACGAGCTTGAGCTAGGTGAGCGCGGTGAGATTAGTGTCCGTGGTCCGCAAGTAATGAAAGGCTACTGGAATCGCGATGATGCTACTCGTGAAGTCATGACCGATGATGGGTTTTTCCGTACGGGCGATATTGGGATTATGGATGAAGAAGGCTATGTCACTATCGTTGATCGTAAAAAGAATATGATTTTGGTCTCAGGCTTTAACGTTTATCCCAATGAAGTCGAAGAAGTGATGGCTGGTCATCCAAAGATTTTAGAGTGCGGAGTCATCGGTGTTGAAGATGAGAAGAGTGGCGAGGTTCCAAAAATATTCGTTGTACGTCAAGATAACAGTCTTACTGAAGAGGATGTTCTTGCCTACGCTAAAGAGCATTTGACTGGCTATAAACGCCCACGTCATGTTGAATTTATCGATGAGCTACCAAAATCGAACGTTGGTAAAATTTTGCATAAAGACTTACGTAAGCTTGAAGAAAAAAACCACGCCTCTTGATACTAAAGTCTTGAATGGTGCTTAAATGTTTAGCTTTATGATAATGGCTTTTAGCTAGAGCATATAAGTTAAAGCATTTGCGTTAAAGAGTATGGTTTAAAAGCTTATATTAAAGCAGTACTATTGATACCAGTAATGATAAGGCCGTTTACATACGGTCTTATCATTTTTTATTGTCAATTTTCAGTGAGGTTTAATTATAGTATAACTGTGAATTAGGGTGATGAAAGGCATTCTAATAATAGGGTACAGCGTTCTATCTACATGCAATTATGGAGACTTTTTAGCAAAACTGTTATAGTACGGACGTAGGCAACAGGGCAGACATTAGTTATTATTATCACCTATTAGAGTAACTAAGTAGATTCATATAAAGTTATTTATAAGCAATATGTAGGCTCGTAGATACTAATAACTATTTAGGTTACCTATCTCTAACATCCGATTTTTCATGCTTAACAATGAGAAATTTTCAGTGATTTATATTTATTATCTGCATTCTAATGACTTTATGTTCACAAATAATTATTCATAAATCCAGTATTCGTATCATCATTATATTATTCTACGTCTTTAATTGTAGTACTTAGGAAAAGTTATGACTGACAATGCCAACAACAGCGGTACTAATAAAAACACGCCAGACCAAGCGCCTGCTAACAGTGGTGAAAACCATGCGCATAAAGACGCACAAATAATGTCGGATATGACTGTGTTTCCTACCATGCCTACTATCCCAAGTGATAGACCATGGCTTGACGCTTATGAGCGTTATGGTATCGATGCGACTATTGATATGCCCGATGATGAGACCTCTTTGCTGGAAGTATTTGAGCGAAATTTTCGTCGTTACGGGCAAAAAACTGCTTATATCTGTATGGGCTCGTCAATTACCTTTAAGCAATTAGATTTATATAGTCGTCAAATCGCCAGCTACCTACAATCATTAGGATTGGTTAAAGGTGACAAAGTTGGGGTAATGATGCCCAATATTTTGCAGTATCCTATCGTCATGCTCGGTATCATCCGCGCAGGTATGGTATTAGTCAACGTCAATCCGCTCTATACCAGCCGTGAGCTATCACATCAGCTGCATGACAGCGGAGCAAAAGCATTATTTATCGTCGAAAACTTTGCTAAAACTTATCAAGACGCTGAAGATAAAGGCCAAGTTGAGCATGTGATTGTCTGTAAGATTGGTGACATGCTGGGCTCAGTCAAAGGGGTAGTGGTCAATCTAGTCGCACGCCATATCAAAAAGATGATTCCATCTTATAATTTGCCAAATAGCACTAGCTTTAAGCAGGCGTTAGGCGCGGTATCTGCAAGTAAATACCAGCGTCCAGATTTGTCGCTAAGTGATGTGGCTTTATTACAATATACTGGTGGTACGACTGGTGTGGCCAAGGGCGCTATGCTGTCTCACGGTAACCTAGTGGCCAACATGCTACAGATTAGCGTACTAATTAACAGCGCTTTTGAAGACGATATCAATAGTGACGATGTGATTTTGACGGCTTTACCGTTATATCATGTGTTCTCGTTTATGGTCTGCGGTATGTATGGTATGTATCAAGGCTTTGCAGGCTTATTGATTCCAAATCCACGTGATTTAGATGGTCTCATTAAAGAGATGGATAAATATAAGCCATCATTTATTCCTGCAGTGAATACCTTGTTTAATGGCTTGGTACAAAAAGATAGCTTTGCTAAATTGGATTTCTCAAACCTCAAAGCGGCTATCGGCGGCGGTATGTCAGTATTGCCAAGCGTGGCCAAAGAATGGCATAAAATCACTGGTCTGCCTATTGTAGAGGGTTATGGTCTGTCTGAAACTTCTCCAGTGGTTGCCTTTAACCCAATGACCATTGCAGAATTTACTGGCAAAATTGGTATTCCAGCATCAAGTACTGATATCGTATTAATTGACGACGAAGAAAACGAAGTTGCTATCGGTGAGCGCGGTGAGATCTGTGTTAAAGGTCCGCAAGTCATGATTGGCTACCAAAATCGTCCTGATGAGACCGCCAAGACCTTTACCGCAACCGGTTACCTAAAAACGGGTGACATCGGCATCATGGACGAAAAAGGCTTCATTAAAATTGTTGACCGTAAAAAAGACATGATTATCGTCTCTGGCTTTAACGTCTATCCGAACGAGATTGAAGAAGCCATGAGTGAGCATCCAGCAATCGTAGAGTGCGGTGCGATTGGTATACCGAATGATGAGCGCGGTGAAGATCCTAAGTTGTTTGTGGTCAAAAAAGGCGATGTTACGGAAAAAGAGCTGCTCGATTTTGGCAAAAAACAACTGACTGGTTATAAACGTCCACGCCATATCCAGTTCGTCGATGAGCTACCAAAATCAAACGTGGGTAAAATATTGCGTAAAGAGTTACGTAAGATGGAAGGGTTAGAATAAGGCTCTTGCTATTTGATATGCTGACCTGCATTGAAAATATAGAACAAGTCTAGGTATCGTTAAGTTATCTTAGCTTGCCTCATTTGAGCTTTATTTTGCTCTACTCTGATTATGTTTGTTGTCAAAATCACCACGTAATAACAATGACTTATATTGCTATTGCGTGGCTGTCACGTTAGGATATCTCAGATTTTAAGTCTGCTACCGTTCATAATATTCAATTATTAACGGCTTTTTAATTGGCGACTAATTAAAAACCACCGCTTAACAAGTCATTGGCAGACGATTACTTTTATTTTATATCACTATTTTATACCACTGCTTTTATAACATCGTCCTAGGAAATTTTATGCGTATTGATAACCGTGAGCTCAACCAACTTCGTTCGATTAGCTTTGAGCGCCACTATACCAAGCATGCCGAAGGGTCAGTGTTGGTCAGCTTTGGCGATACCAAAGTATTGTGTACAGCGAGTGTTGAGTCAGGTGTTCCGCGTTGGTTAAAAGGTAAAGGCAAAGGCTGGATTACCGCTGAATACGGTATGCTACCTCGCGCGACCAATACCCGTAATCAGCGTGAAGCGGCACGTGGTAAGCAGTCTGGTCGTACCCAAGAGATTCAGCGCCTCATCGGTCGTAGCCTACGTGCCATGATTGATCTTAGTAAGCTTGGTGAAAATACCATTTATCTTGATTGTGATGTCTTGCAAGCGGATGGTGGCACGCGTACCGCTAGTGTGACTGGTGCTGCTATTGCTTTGATCGATGCGCTTGAGAGTATCCAAAAGACCAAAAAACTAAAAGCTGATCCATTGATTGGTTTGGTTGCTGCGGTCTCTGTCGGCATGAAAGATGGCGAAGCTTATCTAGATCTAAACTATGAAGAAGATGCCAGCTGTGATACTGATCTGAACGTAGTAATGACGCAAAAAGGTGAGTTCATTGAGCTTCAGGGTACCGCTGAAGAAAAGCCATTTACCCGCGCTCAAGCTGATGACATGCTAATCCTTGCTGAAAAGGGTATTGCTGAGCTTATTAAGATGCAACAAACTGCGCTTGGCTGGTAGTTTTACGAAAGAATCCACTGACATCGAAGAGCTGCTCAACGAACAGCTTTTTGATTTACTTGCCGCTCAATAGGTCGCAACCAAAGGTACGAATGCATGCTAAAGCTCACTGATGACGGTGCCAAGATTACCTTACAAGGCCAGCCTCCAGCAGGTGACAATGGTCTGTTTTGGTTTGGATCAGCGTTGTTAATTGGTGCCGTAGCAGTGGCGTTGGCAATGAGCCTATTGCCAGAGCGCCTAGCGATTGGGGCGCTTGCCCTGCTGATTGTAGGTAGTTTTATCTTTAATCGAAAACGGCAACAGCGTAAAAAAGCCATGAGCGGTAACATTAACAGTGGTGTCTTATGGGTACGCGTAGGCGAGCTGGTACATGACAATAACGGTCGCCGCGAGCATATCAATCTGAGCGATGGCGATAAAGTCACTCTCTTTGGTGAGCAGCTCCAGATTATTAATGCAGATAACGTGCGCAAGTACCATATTAGTGGTTTTGACACTGTCCAAGAAGCGCAGGCAACTAAAGCTATATTAGAAGGCCAAGTGCTCAATAAGCGCCATGTTAATATTAAAATGAATAGCGACTAAATTTTTTAGAATGTAAGTTTTTAGAACGAAATTATTTATATAACGATTTTTAGACTACAATCTTTAAACGATAAAGCCATCTTTAAACAGATGGCTTTTTCTTTGTTTATTTTTACTCACTATTTTTAACCTACCTTTCGTCTTTATTTTTATACCTTCTGTCATCTGAAAATCATGAATAAAGCTTGCAGCATCCTGCCTAAATAGTTTATAACTAGAAACTAGTAATTTCACAGTTATCGCAAATTTTGTTGCTGTCTTGAAAGGAGCTGGTTATGCCGCCATCGTCGGTTATTACCTCAGATAAAGTACGATTATATAAAGCGCCACTACATAAGGCGTTATCCACCCCATCCAATTTTATAAAAGACACTTCTACAAAGCCTGTTTCTATAAATTTTATTTCCATAAAAAAGGCATTCATCACAGCATTATTAATATTTTTGAGTAGTGCAAGTTATGTGCATGCTGATAGTATGAGTGCCCTTATCGCACAAAAAACAGCTCAACCTGAGCTGGCAGTACCTGGCGCCAAAATCAATACACGCTCGACTATCCAGCGTACCCGTACTAACTATTCAACGATTAACAACACTAATAACAATAGCTTTGACACTCAGCCCACGTCGAATGCGTATGGTTATAGTCAGCAGCCTCAAACTGCGCCTGTATCGAAGGCATCTTATCGCTATCCTGAAGTACAGCGACAAGCGCCCACCGTCTTGCCTGCATTTTTATCGGGCAGTTATGATAACGTCGATAGTGAGTATCTACCATTACTTAGTAACGCTGAAAATCAAAGTAGTATGGCCGCACGCGAGGTGATAAGTACAGCACGCAAGATGGCACTCAACGAGCGTGCAATCATTCAAGGCGGCTGCTGGGACTATCTAAACGAGGTGTTTAAGCGGGCAGGAGTAACGCGTGATACGGTACATAAAGGTGCTTATAGACAAGGCCCTTATGCCAATAGTAATGAGATTGAGGTTGGTGACTGGCTCTATTATATCAACCATGGCTACAATGGTGTCGAGCATAGCGGCCTGTTTGTCGGCTGGGTCGATGAAGCTGCTAAACAAGCCCTTATACTGAGCTATGCTGGTGAAAACCGCCGCGAGCCAGCGCGTTATCGAGTTTATGATTTGAGTAATGTATACCAAATCATGCGTCCAACTGTTTAGGTAGGGCAAGTTAGGTAGTGCAAAGTATTTAGGTAGTGGATTTAATTTTTTTCATCACTACTTCTCATTCATTCTTTGCAAGAAAAGCTATCGTGCAAACAGCCATAAAAAAGCGTCCGTGACTTATGAAAGTGACGGACGCTTTTTATTGTTAAAGTATGAATTGCTGTCAATTTAACTAAGTTTTCTAAATAAGTTTTAGAAGGGCTTAACGACCACTAAAATGACGATAATGACTAAGGCAAAGACTGGTACTTCATTAAACCAGCGCCAAAATTTATGGGTTTTATAGTGTGGATTATCAATTAGTTTTCTCCGATAAAATCCACATGCGCCATGATAGGCTGAGAGCAAAATGACTAGAAAAATCTTAACATGTAGCCAGCCTTGGGTTTTATATACTTCCCAGCCAAGTCCTACCATCCATAGACCTAAAATCCACGTTGCTATCATTGACGGAGTCATGATACCGCGATATAGTTTGCGCTCCATCACAATGAAGCGCTCTTGACTAATAAGATCGTCACTCATCGCATGATAGACAAAAAGCCGCGGTAGATAAAAGATCGCCGCAAACCAGCAAACCACCGCAATAATATGTGCCGCTTTAATCCAGTTAAAATAATCTGCCATAGTTTTCTCTTGTTGTCTCGTCTCTTAATACTTATATGCGTAATATATAAACGTCGGCAAGCTTAGCGCAGATTAATTGATAATGGTAGCAGCACATCGTTAAGCTATTCTGCCAACACTACTTGCGATTGATGACCGCTCATAGCATCTATAACTGGCAGTTGCTTGGGTGCTCTTGGTGCCGCGAATTGCGCAGTCAAGCCCAGCTCGCGCATTAGCCTATTATCATTAGATTGGCTGGCATTACCTGTCGTCAGAAGCTTATCACCATAAAAGAATGAATTGGCACCTGCCATAAACGCCAAAGCCTGCTCGGCATCGGATAGGCTTTCGCGTCCAGCAGATAGGCGCACATAACTGCTTGGACAGCAAATACGCGTTACTGCAATCGTACGAATCCATTCCAGCACAGATAGCTCACCATCTGCCAATACTTTATCACCGATTGGTGTACCGGCAATAGGGACGAGCAGGTTAACGGGAATAGACTCGGGTGCTTTGGGCATTTTAAGCAATTCATGTACCCAGTCGATACGGTCGTCACGGCTTTCACCCATACCTACGATATTGCCACTACAAACATTAATCCCTGAGTCGCGTACGTTCGTTATTGTATCAAGACGCTCGTCATAGCTACGCGTGCTGACTACTTGCTCATAGTAGCGACGCGAGGTATCTAGATTATGATTATAGTAATCAAGCCCTGCATCGGCCAATTGTGCTGCCTGATCAGGGTTTAGCATACCAAGCGTCATACAAGTCTCAAGACCCAAACTCTTAACTTCTTTAACCAACTCGACCACATAAGGCATGTCTTTGGCGCTCGGATGTTTCCATGCTGCACCCATACAGAACCGCGATGAGCCGCTGGCTTTTGCGCGTTTGGCTGCGGCGATAACTTTATCAACTTCTAAGCGTTTTTCTGCCTGCAATTTGGTTTTGTCACGGTGATGACCTGATTGCGAACAGTAACCACAGTCTTCAGGACAATTTCCTGTCTTAATCGATAGCAAAGTACTAATCTGCACTTCATTAGCGTTAAAATTTTGACGATGAATCGTTTGCGCTTGTAATAATAAGTCCATTAACGGTAAGTCGAATAACTGCGCAATCTGCTCACGGCTGTGTTTGATCGGTGAGGGTTTGATTTCTGTTGCTAAGCTATCCGTAGAAAAAAAACTGGTGGTAGAGTCTGAGCCAATATCAGTGTTACTACTAGCTTGGAAGTTATCATCAGCTTGTGGGTTAGGTTCTTTGATTGAAAGCAGTCCTGCCATGAGTTAAATCCTTTTAGGGTAATATGAAAAAAATCAGATAAACTAAAATAGTTACTGACTAATAAAACAATAAAAAAGGTTACGGTAACCGTAGTATACCGCAACCTTTTTATAAAATCAGAGCACTGTTAAAAATGCTGTCAGATAGTGTTTGTAATGATATTTGCAAACTCTATCTCTCTAGGCATATAACGCTACCGAGCATTATTTACCAATTTTATGCTTAGCGACACCAATCCAGTGATGAGCGAACTTTTGCGCTTTATATGCATAAGGTTTCGCTTTTTGAATGTATGGTTTGCACTCTTCTGGCATAGTAGGCACGATATGCTTAGCAAGCTTGTTGAACCACATCATTAAGCTGTAATCGCCTTCTATACTTAGGTTGCCTTCTTGAACAGCAGTCATAAAGGCAGGAAGATCACCTTTAGATAAAAGCTTAACACCAGTCATTGAATCTTTAAAGTTGATAGTCAGATCTGGCTTATCAGCGTGACCACTACGTTGACTAAACTTCCCATTATCAAAGCTAAAATGACGTGCGATGTTAGACTCAACACTGGCAAGCTCGATAGTAACTTTACGATCAGCGAACAGTTTTTTGATGTCTTCATTATCGCTATCAGCAAGCATGGATAGGCGATAGCCAACCACAGCTAGCAATACGTCTAATGGATCAGATTTGATATCTAACACAGGAATAGTAAACATAGTCAGGCTCCTAAAAATGAGTATAAGAATAAGTGTGTAAAATGTAGGTGTTGAATAAACGCCACTTTATATTAATTTTCACGACAATCATATACGTAAATTATAAACGACCATCTACCTTTAATACTTTAGTAGTTGCGTAGGAGCTATTAGACATCATGTAACAACACCTTGAACCAACTACATTCTTGTTACAGCTGCAGATTTGCAAATGTAACTTCATAATAGACAATATGCTACTAATTCAGAAGCTGTAGTGAATATCATCACATTGCCATCAAACATTTCTATCAAACATAAGCGTCAAAAAATGCGCCAATATTAGGCGCAGTGAGTAACAGTAAATGATATTTAATAAAACATTGCTTCTAGAAGCGCGGCTGATAGTGATCATCATAGATAGGAGTATGTTCAACGTAGCGTGCAGCAGCCAGCTCGCGCTCTTGCTGTACTGTCCGGCTAACATCATCATAACGTAGCGCTCGATATAAAACCCAACCTGCTAGCGGCAACCAGCTGACACCCAAGGCCACTACGTAACTATGCCAATCAGATAATCCAAAACCATTCATTAAAGCACTATGTAACACTTCAACGCTCAGCCAATATACCATACCACCAAGTACATACCATAGTAGCCAACGCTGCGAGGATAAAGCAATAGCAATGATAAAGCTTGCCAATAAGCCATAACCAAGTAAAGCGCTACCACCCCACATCTTTACACCAGCAACAGAAAATATAGTCAAAAACATCATTCATCTCGCTATTCATAAGGTGAATTTCAATAAGACTATTATGCTAGTTAAGCATGGAAAGCTGAAGGGGGGAGAGGCGACTTTGCGACAACGGTTGTCGTCTAGTTTATAGCGGTTATTTTATTAAAAAGGATAGTAATCAATAAAAATAAGCGCCTCAATACTGGGCGCTTATAGTAAATAAATAATTTTAAAAATACATTTATATCAATAACTTGAATGATAAGCTAATAGGTTATACACGATTGGTACGGTTGCCCCACCAAGATAGCGCCGATACTAAGATTGCACCGAGTAACATCAGCCCTAATGTCGTGAGCCACTGCGCGCCAGCAGGGTATTGCCACGGTGCAACGTTGTTAATGGCATCACTATTGAGTGTACCCAAAGCGTCTACTTTCCACGGCCATACTTTAACTAGTGAGCCCGCGATAAAGCCAGTTAGTAGTGCCAAAGTTGCTTGATAATAGCGTGCCAATAACCACTTGAGCATCCGCGTAAATAATAATAGCCCCGTTGCCATACCTGCCATCAAGGTGATGATGACGCTAAGGTTAAAAGTATGTACCGCTTCTAAAACCGTATCATAAGCACCCATCAACAATAAGATGAATGACCCAGAAATACCCGGTAGAATCATCGCACAAATCGCAATGGCGCCTGCAAAGAATAAATACGGTAAGCTTGGAGTAGTGGTAAGCAGCGGCAGGTTACTAATGACTACCGCTGTCACAATACCAATGATAAATAGCCCTGTGCGCGCTGCATTCCAGCGTTTAATCTCACTCAATAAAATAACGACAGTGGCGACCACTAAACCAAAGAAAAACGACCAGATAAGCAATGGCTGATTGTCTAGTAAGTTCTTGATAAGGCCTGCTAAAGTAGCAAAGCTAGTGGCAATACCTAGTAATAAGAATAATAAAAATGTCGCATCGACCTGTCGCCACACGGCAAGTAGACCTTTGATGCCACCATGTTGACGAAATACTTGCCAAAGGCTCGGACCAATGCTACCAAGCGCATTAATAAGACGCTCATAAATACCTGCAATCAGTGCAATGGTACCACCCGATACGCCAGGTACGATATCAGCTGCGCCCATTGCCATCCCTTTGATATAGACAGCCAGTAACTGCTTTGGATTATCTGCTTTTGAAGGGGCAGCTGCTGGATTTGATAATGAGGCTGCATCGGTCTTCGCGCTTGATGACGGCGTGTTTGGCCGTGGTGATGGTGATGCCGTCATGGACATTCCTTTCTAAAAAAGTAATAAAGATCAGTATTAAAAGATCAGAGTTAAAAAATGATTATTATTGACAAGAGCGAAATTAACGACGTTAAGTTAGATTAGAGAAAATAGTACTAATCTAACTTAACGTCTAAATAATGTGCTTAGGGCGCACAAAACTCTATGCCTAAAAAGTGCATAGAGTAGTTATTGTTATTAATTAAGATACAGAGATAAGTGCCGGATAGCCAAGCGCATAGAGAACGCCTTCGAGACCTGTGACATTTACCGCCGCATCAGCGCGAGCTTGTACGATAGATTTGGCATGGTAAGCCACGCCTAAATCGGCGTTGGCCATCATTGGTAAGTCATTTGCCCCATCACCAACACAGACTACTTGTGACATCTCGATACCCATGCGCTCAGCGATATGAGCAACGATAGAGGCTTTTTTAGCCCCATTAACGATAGGCATTTGTACATGACCAGTCACTTCGCCATCTTCGATATCTAAGTTATTAGCATGAACTTCATCGATACCTAACTGCTCAGCGATATAACGGGCAAAATAAGTAAAGCCACCAGAGACCAGTACCGTATGATAGCCTAGTGCTTTAAAGGCGCTAATAGTAGTACGAGCACCTGTCGATAGGGTAAGGCGCGCACAAATCTCATCAAGTACAGTAGTAGGAATGCCTTCTAGTAATGATACCCGCTGAACAAAAGACTCATCAAAATCAATCTCACCGCGCATCGCTGCTTCCGTGATTGTCTCAACTTGCTCACCGATACCTGCAGTCTTTGCTAGCTCAACGATGACCTCTTGTTCGATTAGAGTAGAATCCATATCGAAGCAAACAAGCTTATGAGTACGCAACATATGACCGATAGATAGAATGTGACAATCGACCACATTCATGCTGTCGATACTCAGGCTTTGTGTGCCATTATTGCCTTTCGCTAGGTAGTTCTCCGCCAAATCATGACGCAGACGAGTAGTTAGCTGGTCATCAATAATGTGAGCTGCCGCTGTTTTTTTACCAGGATGCATGAGAGTATCGGTAACAGGAACCAATAAGTAGCGGAACACTTGCGCAGGGACAAACGGCTGTTTGGTGCTATTATCAGTGCTGGAGACAGAAACTGTATCAGTAGCCGCTTCCGGTATCGTAATATCTACAAAGCTCGCCTCAGTATCTTCTGCTACTGTTACCAGATGCCAGTTTGGCTGTTCATCAACCCAAGACTGCACATATTGATGAATATCAAGCGCATGTACACGCGCAGGCAATACTACAATAAGTGCAAATACAGGTAAAGATTGAAGCGTATCAAAGTCTAACAGATTGGTATCTGCAGGCAACAATGCTGCTACAGAATCAACGGCTTGTTGCCATGCTTTGCTGTCTTTTGGTAACGAGTAAGGCGTATTTTTTGGCATGTCTCAATTGTCCCTTGTATGCGCAGTTAAGATTAGGAATAATAACAGTTTTACTGTGTATCGCCTATACATGAAGCGCAAAGTACAACAGTTGAATAATAATGGTATCACCTCTAGTATAATGACCGAACTTTGCAGATAATTAAATGTATACTGGCAGCTAAATCTATGATGACCACTATGATGATATAGTAGATAATATTAACTGGCCAATTGCTCATATCGCGGCTAGTAATACAGTTAGATTAAGTTCGTTTAAATGAGAACAATTAGTAGCATACTCTTCCAAAAAATGAGCAACAGTCTCGTTTTTTTAATTTCCTTTATCCAAAAAAGTTTAACATATCATGACGTATTTAGCGCCGCGGCAAGGGTTGTTTGCCATTATCATTCTAGTCAGTTTTTGTTTACAGACTTTATTGCTGGTAATCAGCACTGATCAGCAGTTGACTAAAAGTCGTGAGCAAAAAGGCGAGCAAATGGTCGCCCAGCTTATCGATGAGGCGCGTCTGTCTTTAGAAAACAAAGACCGCGTGAGTCTGAGTGTCATTGCCAATCGTTATACGAGCGAGCAGGATGTCGCACGAATAGTGATTAAAGATAGCAATGATGAGATTTTGGTGCCAGTAGGTAATGCACCTATGCAGCAAGGCGATACCATTAGCCAGATGGCAACCAAAGGCGATGCGGTTATCGGTAGTGTCGCATTGACCTTAAAAGACATCAGTAAGGGCGAAATTATCGCGATGCAATGGCCGTTCGTTATTGGCTCGCTGATTTTTCATCTGTTCTTATGGCTGCTATATGGCTATGTCGCACGTCCAACCAAAGAGCAAATCAATGCTCTAAGCCGAGATATTCAAGACTTGCATCGTGAGCAATATGTGCAATCTGGTCAATTGAGTTATGGCCGCGCGCCTAATGAAAATTATGCCGAAGAGAGAGACAGTGCTACTGTCTCGAATGATACTTTAAATAGTACCGTTAACAATAATGTGAACAATGACACTGCTACACCTAGTGACGAAACTGGTAAAACCAATAAAGTCAGTGCGGCTGGAATCCATGATGAGCTTAATGCTTATTTAAAATCGCAGCAAACCAATAGCTCTGATAGTCAAACAAGCTCTAGTACCTCAACCGATGTGACACAGAGTAGTCGTTCAACTAGCACTGTTAATAGCTCAACTGATGCTCAGGCTAGTGCAGGAATCAATAGTAGTAGTGCCCATAAATTTACTAGTAGTGCCTCAAAACTGTCTGCTAACCGCGCTTTCGATACCGTAAGTGTGCAGATTATGTTTCATGATGAATATGACATGCTAGAGCGTCTTGCGCCTGAAATGCGTATGCCTTATCTCGCGTTATGTACGCAACTGCTAAATCAGGCAATAACTGAGCTACTTAAGCAGCCGCTATTGCTTGGTGTCAGTGTTGTCAATGAGCCACTTTTTGATGAAGTTGGTGCCTGTGCAGTGCTCAAAGCTGATAATAGTCATGCAAAAGCTGCACTGGCTGGTGTCATGTTGGGCAAGTTGTATCTCATGCTCAATAAAATCATTCATGAAAAGCATATTGAGCTATCACGTTTCGCGCTGCCAGCAAAAGCTGGGGTGAGTGATGAGGCGCAAACGCAAGCAATGACGCAGCTATTAAAGAGTGTCGGTAGAAAAGAACAAATGCTGATCTTATTGCCTAACTCTGGGCTTAAGCAAATTGGCAGTCATGTACAAGTGAAGAGTTTAAAGCGTCCGACGACAGTATATGAACGTGAATGCGCTGTCTTTGATGGCGTTAATGATGCCATGATACAACGCTTAGCCACTGTTCGTAATGCAGTGCTGATGACCGGAACTGAAGATGAAGAACAAGAGATAGCCGATTAATTTTATAGCCAACCAATGTCTGTGATTAGATAGTGGGCGACCCTGATAAGTATCTAAAAAAGCGCAACTATAAATAATAATAAAGTAGTGATATGCGTAAAAAGGATTGACAAGGTGCGACTGAGACTTTATAAGGCATAAGTATATCAATGTATTTTGTATTTATTGCCCAAATAATAGGAGTTAGTCATGAGTGATACTGATATCGATGATGATTTTGATGGTGAGTTTGCCGATGATGATGATGCGAAGATGGTTGAAGAGGCAGAGACCAGTGTACGCACACGTTTAAGTAGCCTTGAAAAACGTCGTTTGATTGATAATTTACTAGAAGAAAAACGTCTTGCCAAAGCACTAAAAGACGAGCTAGACGATTTAGGTGATGACGACGATGATGACTTCGATGCAGATTGGGATGATGACGACGATATTTAAGCCTTTGGTCGGAAGTCAGTTAGCGATTGGGTTATATAATAGGACGTAACAGCTTATCGATACTCAATTATGCTAAGCTAAACTGATGACATTCACTCTATTTTTATGATAATCGTGAATTTTATTTATAGCATTTGATAATGTATTTAATAGATAGGGTGTTAGTAGCTAATCAAGTTGGTTTTCACTATTAGTTATTATGCTATCTATCGACCCAAGGATAAGTACCCCATGAGCAACCAATTAAGCTTCGATGAATTAATGGAATTTTTAGACAACCAAGAGAGCCAGTTTGTGCTCGATAGTGTCGCCACCCATGGTTTTTTGACCGCCACGGTTATCGGACGTCCACTGCCAAACTGGATAGATGCATTGTTTGAAGGTCATGTTAGTGAGCTTCCAGAAAACGTCATCGACGGCATTCATCGCTGGCGCGCCTCTATCATGGCTGAACTGAAAAATGAGACGCCTATTGAGCTGCCTTTTGGTGAAGATGCTGGCAATGAAGAAGTCGCTGTCGACTTTTCAGATGAGTCAGATATCGTCGCTTGGTCGATTGGCTTTGTAGATGCTATGTATGGTGATGAAGCTAGCGACTGGTTTGAATCTGAAGATACTGCTGAAGATGTCGCCGTATTGACCTTACCAATGATTCTGCTCAGCGGTATTGATGATGAAGACCCAGAACTTGCACAGATGCGTGCTGATGAAGACAAGATGGCACAGATGGCAAACAGCATTGAAGGCAATTTGACTGAATTGTTTTTATTGTTCCATACCAATGACTAGATTTGTCCGTAGACAGCATTTATTTATAGATAAATGCTGTCACTGATTTATTTTCATTGATTCATCTTCACTGATTTATACGACAAGTCACTGATAAGGTAATACCATGACTGTGCAACTCTCTAATCTTGAGCACTTGCCTAACTATCAAATCACCGAACGCTTGGATGTGGTATACGGCAGTACTGTGCGCTCAAAGCATGTCGGTAAAGACTTATTTGCCGGACTCAAAAATATCGTTGGCGGCGAACTAACGGCATATACAGAGCTGTTAGAAGAGTCACGCCAAGAAGCGATAGATCGCATGGTTGTCAAGGCGGAAGCATTAGGCGCTGATGCAGTGGTCGGTCTGCGTTTTTCGACCTCTAGCATTGCACAAGGAGCCTCAGAGCTGTTTGTTTATGGTACTGCTGTTAAAGCCGTACGTATGCAACAACAACCTATGTCACCGCAGCCACCGTACAACCCACCCGGTGATTATCAGTCTAATCAACAACAACCAAGCCCAGCGCAAACCCCAGTTGATGAGTTACCACGTTTTAATCCCTTTGGCTAATGATAGTGAACCGACTGCAAAGCTGTTGCAACTTCACTTTCGCTTTTAAGATAAGAGACGTGCCATGAATGATTCTATGACTCAAATACTCATTAACTATGGGCCGTTTGTTTTATTATTCGCAGTCGGTTGGTTTTTTGGTATGCGTCATGAACGTCAGCATTTAGCACAGCTGACAGTGGCAGAAAAAGAGCTGGCTCATATTATCGTATCCAGCGAGCGTTTTTATCGAGCCAACCTTGCCGCTAATAGTGAAGGTGAGCTGGTACTGGGTAGCGTCGTTATTGCGCAAGATTATTTCAAAATGGTGATTGCTCGGGTCTTAAGCTTATTTGGCAAAAACCTAACCACCTATGAAACCTTGCTAGATCGTTCGCGCCGTGAAGCCTTAGTGCGTATGCGTACCCAAGCACAAGCAAAAGGCTACAACCACATTTATGGCTTACGTTTAGAAGTCAGTAATATCAACCAGCTGGGTAGTATGGTAGAGGCCATTGCTTATGGCACTGCGGTTATCAGTACCGAAAACCCTAAAACGCGTTAACGCTGCCGTCCATTCATCCGCGCTATCCTGTCATTTTTATCCTCTTTATTTTGCTGCTTTACCTTCGCCACATCGAATAAGAAGGTACGGTTTTTTAATACCGCGACGAACACCACGCCGCCCACTGTATTACCAATTAATACCACCACTAAAAATATCAAATAACGCCATAAACTAACCGTATTACCATATAGTAATGCTGAGAAGACCTCGATGTTGCCAACGATACTGTGATGTAAGCCCAAAAACCCAATGCTACCAGTAATGAGAGTGACCAATACAATGCGGCTAATCGTATCGCGTGCCGAGGTCACAAGCCAAGCTGCAACGCCCATCATCCAGCCTGCCAATACCGCACTACCAAAGATAACCCACCATTTAAACCCCAAAACATGCTCAGCATAAGCATCAATATCGCTGACACTAAACAGATCCATATTCAAGCCCAGACCAATCATCAAGGCGGCAAATATACAACCACCAACGATATTTCCGGCAATGACAATGCCCCATAGACGCAGAAGCTTGTGTAGTGGTTCTATCTTGTTTAACACGGGTAGGCTCAACAGTGAGGTCTGCTCAGTGAATAATAGCGACTGACCAATAACCACGATAATAAAGCCTATTGGATAAAGTAGCGAAGCCAACACTATTGCATAGTGACTAGGGATTACTTCGTTAAGTAGCGCAAAAGCAGAAAGAATGACAAATAAACTGATACCAATCTCTAGCCCAGCAGTAAAAGCGCTGGTAAACAATGAGCCAAGCGAGCGATTAAAAGTTTCCTTGGCATCGATGACTTGTTCGACTAGGATACTGGCATAGCTTTTGGGCTCACTAAGATTGCTGTCACTGGCGACTTCCTTAATGGTTTCTTTATCTTCATCACTAAACTCTTTAGGAAAATCTTCGTCCTTTAATTTTTCGATCGCTTGCGTCTCGTTATCTTCTTCGACATCATCGCTATTATCAAGCTTGTTGCTAGGAGCAGGTTCTTTATCAGGTTTGCTGGTAATGTTAGACATAAGGATAAGCTTATATAAGATTATGAGTGTAGACAGCTTTCCATTTGCAGTGTGCAGAGATGGTGCAGATAGGAATTACGGCAAAGAAAACTCGCCAGTAACATAACCTAAATAAAGCTGAGATGACAAATAACTAAATCAATTTGATCACTAGTGACAGATGGAAAAGCATTGCAAGTAAGGAAAAAGCATCAGATGCTAACAAAATTTGCTCATATAAGATAAAATCATCGCACTAACTTTTTATTTACGCACCTGTTCTATTATTATCTATCGTTGGCAGTATTTTTTAACCCTGCTTGCGTTGGTTAATTGTATGAATTCAGCGATAGCTTTGCTTGTGCGTCATATTATAAATATCTATTTAAGCCATTCTATTTAATCCATTTACGTTTTAGTCTGAGAGCCTTATGAGTAATCCTGATAGCAACAATCATTTGACCAAATCTATCCAAGCCGCTTTAAGTCAATTAGAGAATGCCTATAATCCTGCACAGGTCGAGGCAGGCATGTATCAAGGCTGGGAAGACAGTGGTTATTTCAAGCCGAGCTTTGATAAAGACGAGTCGTTCTCTATCGCCTTGCCGCCGCCAAACGTCACTGGCTCGTTGCATATGGGTCATGGCTTTAATAATGCCATTATGGATGCCTTGACGCGTTATCACCGCATGGATGGCGACAACACGCTGTGGCAACCGGGTACGGATCATGCTGGTATCGCCACCCAAATGGTCGTTGAGCGTCGTCTAGAAGCGCAAGGTATTAAGCGCCGTGATATGAAACGTGAAGACTTTATCGATAAAGTGTGGGAATGGAAGGAAGAGTCGGGTGACAATATTACCCGTCAGATTCGTCGGCTTGGCAGCTCGGTGGACTGGTCGCGTGAGCGCTTTACCATGGATGATGGCTTATCCAATGCGGTAAAAGAAGTATTCGTTCGTCTATTCGATGATGGTCTCATTTATCGCGGTAAGCGTTTGGTCAACTGGGATCCTAAATTCCAAACAGCACTGTCTGATTTAGAAGTTGAAAACCATGACGAAAAGGGTAGCTTGTGGCATTTCCGCTATTATTTCACTGATAAAGACCTGACGACTCAAGATGGTAAAAACTATCTAGTGGTCGCCACTACGCGTCCGGAAACTTTGCTTGGCGATACTGCTGTTGCCGTTAACCCAAGTGACGAGCGTTATTCTCATTTAGTCGGTAAAACCATTACCTTGCCAATTACTGGTCGCGTTGTTCCTATCGTTGCTGATGATTACGTCGAAAAAGACTTTGGGACAGGCTGCGTAAAAATCACTCCAGCGCATGACTTTAACGATTATGAATTGGGTCGTCGTCACAGCTTGCCGCTGATTAATATCCTTGATGAGCGCGCCAATATCTTGCCAGCGATGGAAATCTACATTGATCTGCAAACGCGTGAGCCAACATTAGAGACCACGCCAAGCGAGTACGCGGGACTTGAGCGTTTTGCCGCGCGTAAATTCCTCGTGGAGCAAGCAGGCGAGCAGGGCTGGCTAGAAGAAGTAGAAGACTATGCGCTAAAAGCACCGCGCGCTGAGCGTGGCGGTACGATCGTTGAACCGTGGTTGACTGATCAATGGTATGTCGCCGTCAATAAGCTGGCTGGCCCTGCGATTGAGGCGGTCGAAGATGGCAGCATCGAGTTCGTCCCTGCGCAATATAAAAACATGTATATGGCGTGGATGAACAATCTGCAAGACTGGTGTATCAGCCGCCAGCTCTGGTGGGGACATCGTATCCCAGCATGGTATGACGACGCGACTGGTGAGATTTATGTCGCTCGTGATGAAGCCGAAGTACGTAGCAAATATAATCTAAGCAATGATGTAAAACTGCGCCAAGATGATGACGTGCTCGATACCTGGTTTAGCTCAGGTCTATGGACGTTTAGTACGTTGGACTGGGCAGATCCTAACGCTGATCCGCGCGTGCTCAAAACCTTTCACCCAACTAGCGTGTTGGTGACTGGTTTTGACATTATCTTCTTCTGGGTCGCGCGCATGATTATGATGACCCTGCACTTTGTTAAGAACGAAGATGGCACGCCGCAAGTGCCGTTTAAGACCGTCTATGTGCATGGTCTGGTACGTGATGGCAATGGTCAGAAGATGTCCAAATCTAAAGGCAACGTCTTAGATCCGATTGATTTGATTGACGGCATCGATTTGGAAGCGCTGGTCGAAAAACGTACCAGCAATATGATGAATCCAAAAGATGCGGCTAAAATCGAAAAGCAAACGCGTAAAGAATTCCCAGAAGGCATCCCAGCTTACGGTACCGATGCATTGCGCTTTACCTTCACATCCTTAGCCAGTACCGGTCGCGATATTAACTTTGATCTTAAACGTGTCGAGGGCTATCGTAACTTCTGTAATAAAATCTGGAACGCCAGCCGCTTTGTACTGATGAACTGCGTCGATAGCGAAGGCAGTGCCAAGCCTATCGACCAGAGTGCAAATCCTGAGGTATGGGAATTACCAGAAAAATGGATTATGAGTCGTCTGAACTCTAGTATTAAAGACATTCATCAGCATTTTGCTCAGTATCGCCTTGATATGGTCAGCCAAGATATCTATGAGTTTATCTGGAATGAATACTGTGATTGGTACGTCGAGCTTGCCAAAGCCAGTCTCAATGATGACTCGGTGACGGATGAGCGTAAAGCGCAAATCCGTTATGTACTGCTGCATGTACTCGAGACCGCGCTGCGCTTTAGCCATCCAATCATGCCATATCTGACCGAGCAAATCTGGCAGACTATTGCGCCGTTATTGAATCGTAAAAATACCGACAGCATCGTCATTGCTGATTATCCACAAACTGACGACGCACAAATCAGTGAGCAAGTCGAAGCGGATATGGCGTGGCTACAAGAGTTGATCGCTAGCGTGCGTAACATCCGTGGTGAGATGAAGCTGGGTAATGCGGTACGCTTGCCAGTGCTGCTACAAAATATCTCTGCTGATGAAGATGCGCGTCTATCACGTATCAAAAATCAGTTTAAGGCGCTTGCCAAGGTTGAGAGCTTAGAGATATTAAAAGAAGGTGATGAAGTACCATTGTCATCATCAAGCATGGTCGGGCAGCTACGCGTGCTTGTGCCAATGAAAGGGCTGATTGATCCAACGGCTGAGCTGGCACGTTTGGGTAAGTCATATGATAAGTTGAAAGGTCAAGCCGAAGGTATCACTCGTAAGCTCGGTAATGAAGGCTTTGTCAGTAAAGCACCAGTCGAAGTGGTCGATGCTGAAAAGGCGAAACTGGCTGAGCTAGAAGGGCAGTTGACGACTATGGCGGGGCAGATGGAAGAGTTAAAGGCGTTGTAGATTATAAGTAATCATTATAATGGCCATAACTTTAATACTTGCGTTCTTAATCATGGCGATTCTATATTTCTATTGGAATCGTCATGAGCCGTTAGGTAAGCATGCCATTTTCGCCACTGTATTTATGGTGGTATATGTACTCGTTTATCTATTCTTAAATCCTCCATACTTCTCACCGAATCGCCATATTGATACCTTGCTGATGATATTACCTATAGTATCGTATGGCGCTATTCTATTTCCTGAAATAAATACGACGATACCAGTACAAGGTACAAAGGGTTTTGGTTGGTTAGGGTTGGGCGTAACTGTGATGGTTTTGGTTGGGTTTAAATAGTTTTTTAAGCAAGCGGAAGGAAGGTATCTCGCGTAAGTTGGGTAATGAATGCTTCGTCAGTAAAGCACCTGCAGAAGTAGTCGATGCTGAGAAGGCGAAGTTGGCTGAGTTAGAAGGGCAGTTGACGGCGCAGATGGAAGGGTTGAAGAATCTGTAGTTGCTATAATAATAGCTTTATAAATAAAAAAACGCCGTCACAATTGTGATGGCGTTTTTTATTGTCTACTGGTTAATTATTTACTTCAGAGTTCATATCTATACCATTAATAAATATCTGTGTGCTATGATTTGTCATAATGTATGTCTCTACTACTTTGTCATTTAAAACGAAGTCGATATAAAATGTTTTCCAAATTTAGTGACAAATATATTCTTCTTAGTTTTTCTTAAATATAACAAGATTTATATTGGATAGTGAGTACCTTCGAATGAAGTCAAACACATACTACAACAACGTATATAAGCTTATATCTGAAGACTTTAATAGCGGACAGGCTCACGAAGTAATAAGAGAATGGCGCTCCCACAATATTTATGTATTAGATATAGCTTCAAAACTACTAGAAAGAATCGTCAAAAACCTTGATCTTAAGAATTGCTACACAGGGCAACGACTAAAAAGGCTAGTGTCAATAAAACAAAAATTAGTCAAAAGTGAAGGTATGAGACTTACCAAAATGCAGGATATTGTAGGTGTAAGGCTTGTAGTCAATGATCTTAAAGAATTAGCAAAGGTAGTTAAGTTATTACAAGACGGTAAAATATTAGGTAGAAATATTTCTATCGTTAAAGAGTTTAATTATATAAAAAAACCTAAAGAAGATGGATATAGGAGCTACCATATAGCTTTCGAGATAACGAATAAACATAGAGGAATAGAGTACAGAAGGTTATTTGAGTTACAAGTTAGGACGAAGTCACAGCATGCATGGTCTACTGTGGTAGAGACTATAGGAACTTATATGGGAGTAAATTTCAAAGGCGGCGATGGCGAAAAAGACTGGAAGAGTTTTTTTAAAGAGTCTTCTTATATATTTTCATGGTTTGAGAAATTTGAAAGTGGCCGTAAATACCTTACTATAGATGATGCGGAAGAGGTAATCAGAGGTTCTATACGGCTCAAAGAAATAATGTTGGAGTTAAAAATAACAGAACTACTAGTGCTTCTTAATAATATGACTTCAGATATAAGCTATAAGCTAAATGAAACTTCTAAGAATGATTATGCAATTATATTTATTGACTACATTAAAAAAGAAAGTATCGTGAGAACTTATCCTAAAGCAGCATCTAAAACTGTTAATGACCTTTATATCAGGTTAGAAGAGGAGCTGAATTATACAGATCAAATCCAAGTCTTATTCGTTGAAATTACAAATTTAACTAACTTGAGAAAGGCTTTTCCGAATTTTTATATAGATGTATCTGAATTCATAATTATTCTAAAAAGATACTTCAATAGATTGAATGATTATGCATCCAACTTGAGCTAAATTTTCTAACCTTTCAAATAGATCGAAGGGAAACCATGAACCATCTCACCGTTGGACAACGCTCACCATTAAGCAACCTTGCTATTGACGATACTGCACCAATAACACTTAAGATTACTCGCCAAAGCCCAATAGATATGGACATCAGCTGCTTTGCATTAGACGCAGCGGGCAAATTGATTACATGGTGTTTTATAATCAGCCAACCTCACTTTGTGGGCAAATAAAACTCAACCATTACGAGTCGCAGCCAACGGTGAATAAAGGTATCCAAGCCGAGTTTGAGATTAATTTATCTAAACTGGCTACTAATATAGACAGCTTGTTTTTTGTGTTGTCAGCCGATACTCCGCTCAATCAAATCCAATCGTTAGAATAAGTAAGTCAGAATACTATCGTCAAAAATAAAACCGCCCAAAAAACTGTGAGCGGTTTTTTTACGCCAAAAACAAAACCAAATCAGACACTACGTACATACGATGCACTGGACACATTATCAGCAAATGCAACATTGACTAGCACCGCTACAGTAAAGCTTTGCCTTAGACATTTTATTACAAATCAACGTGATAGGGCTGATAATATAAATACAAGAGCAATGACTCTTATAGCATTAACTCTTATAAGAGTTAGATTTATATACAAAAAAACCATTATGTTTGAGATGTATTGGTATAAAAATATTTTTAAGTGATGTTTCCATAGATTTAGGGATAATTACTATGATAAATATACACGTAGTCTTTTGGGTCGCCCTGACGTTTTTTACCTTCCTTGTTACCATGAGTAATATAAAAGGGTATAAGTCCATTATTAATAGAGACGCTATGCCAAGAGCACTGAGTAGCGATAAGCTGGATATCGAGACCAGCTTTTATAGAGCGGATGCCACCTTGCACGATATCATATTTTTCCACGCGTCTGCGTCCGGTGCCGCTATCGTTCTACTGGTTTTAATTATAAAAGGTGAAATTTTATTCCCTGGAACGGTTGTCTTCTTTGGCGCACTTTCTTCCCTTGCGATATTCACTATTAGTATTGTGCTTCTTCTATTCGCCTTTTACTTCTATAGCATCTCGATTTTGAAACTTGGCGATACGCTGGCTAAAATGAAGTTTAATGGTAAAGACATTGAAACCAAGTACGCGATTTTAGCCGTCTTTGGTTATTTTCTGATATTCCCAATCATCGCGTTGATCTTGGTTTAGAACCTATTTGTCAAAAATGCTTCATACAGTCAGAAACCGCTCACAGTCTAGGGTTTGAGCGGTTTTTTATTCAATTAAATTCATCTGTAAATAGACGATTACTTCCTCAGCATACAGCAAAACAAACATTTTATTCGTTTCAAGGCTGGTACTTACTGGCATATTTGATAATATTTCTTCTCTCATTTGAATCTTCTGATTTATTCGAACCCCAACCAAACATACCTCTTAATAGCAAAATGTCGCAAAAATAACCTTGCGCAGTTTCACACGTTATTGCATGCTTACACACTTATATAGATAGCTATCACTCTTGATTTAGATTCGTACTTGAATTCATATTTTAATTTTAGCTATCTACTTTCTATCGCCAACCGATATCACTTTCATGACTGAAAAGAAAAATGCCTTTTATTACCGACCAAAGACCAACCAGTCCGCTAACCCTACGGTGCGTTGGACTTTTCTTATCATGGGTTGGATATTCTTTGTTTTAGGTATTGTTGGGGTGTTATTGCCCGTAATGCCGACAGCGCCGTTTATATTATTGGCAGCGGGCTGCTGGGCGCGTAGCTCACGACGCTTTCACTTTTGGCTGATCAATCATAAGTTTTTTGGCAAGTTTGTCCGTGATTGGGAAGATAATCATGCCGTACCGCGCTACGCTAAGTGGCTTGCGACTATTATGATGGCATTATCTACAGCTATGTTGTTTTATAAAATACCAGCAGATATGATGTGGATGGCATGGGTGGTAGCCGTTGTATGTAGTGGGGTAGCAATGTATTTGTTCCGCCTTCCAAACGCTAAATAAACACCAAATAGCGGATAAAAAGCACGATTTTATATATTCGTTTACATGAAATTTGAGATAAAGCTTGCGCTAATGGGATTAGCGTCTTATAATACGCTCAAGCTTAAGAGCAGTTCTGCACCAAATCATTACCTCGTAGTATTAGTTATAATCCTTCGTTTTAATATTTATCGTTCAGTAGCTATTTGCAAGCGTTACCGGTCACTAGGCCACAAATAAATTAAAAAGTAGGATTATTAGTATGTCAGATACTCAAAAAGGTACAGTTAAGTGGTTCAACGAAGCTAAAGGCTTTGGTTTTATCGCTCCAGAAACTGGCGCAGACGTTTTTGCTCATTACAGCGAAATCACTGGTTCAGGTTTCAAAACTTTGGCTGAAGGCCAAGAAGTTGAGTTCACTGTAACTCAAGGCCAAAAAGGCCCACAAGCACATAACATCGTTGCTATCTAATCTTAATTAGATAAATAGATGTTTAAAAAACGGACCTTCGGGTTCGTTTTTTTTTGTCTATGATTTAATGTAAGCTATTTAATGTTGAAACCTTAATATCTATAACTTGAGCTTTATGCCAAATGGCATTGAAGTCAAAGTATAGAATTAAAAATGCCTACGTACTATTGCGATAGTCGTAGGCATTTTTGATTTTGGAAAATGTGATGAATGTTGAGCGATAGGTATAGTCGATCCACTATAAAATAAATACAGCACTACTGGGATAATTTTTCCTTTCTTGCTGTGCCTACGCAGACAGAGGCTGCGCAAAACTCATCCCAGTAGAGCGTTATAATTTTGTACTTCCTTTATTTAGGGCTGACTATATTAAGTAATTGAATCAGTTAGATAGAGCTAATGCCAATATTAATCAGACCACCGCCAACGATCAGCCAACCAAACATAATAGCGCCTAAGATGAGCGGCTTAACGCCAGCTTGCTTAATCGCGCTTAAATGGGTCGTTAAACCCAGTGCAAACATCGCCATCGTTAGCAAGACGTCATCTAGCATAACCATACTATGCTCAAAGCCCTCAGACATCGGCACCCATGTATGCAGTACGACGATAACAATAAAAATAAAGGCAAACCACGGTACGTTGACTTGTTTGACACGCGCTATAAACGACAACTTCTCATCGTTATTTTCATTGTCGCCCTTGGTTAAAGCAAAGGATAAGATAAGTAAAAATGGCGCAAGCATCATGACTCGTATCATTTTGGTCACGACAGCCGTATTCCCAACCTCAGGACTAATAGCATTACCAGCGACTACGACTTGCGCCACTTCATGTATGGTCGAGCCTGTATAAATGCCATACTGTTGGGCATTCAGCCACGGCTGCAACCAACCGAGATGATATAAGAAAGGGTAGAGCAGCATAGCAATAGTGCCAAACACCACAACCGTTGCTACAGCGATAGTAACTTTATGCGCTTCAGCTTTGACCACTGGCTCTGCTGCAATTACCGCTGCTGCACCGCAAATACTAGCGCCTGAACCAATTAATAAAGTTGTTTTTCTATCGACTTTTAGCCACTTAGTACCCAGCCAGTAGGTTAATAAAAAGGTTGAAGTCAATACTAGCGCATCAGTCATAATCGCTGGCATACCAACGCTGGCGACCTGGGTCATTGTCAGCTTAAAGCCGTAAAACATAATGGCTAGGCGTAAAATCTGCCCTTTAGCAAAGCATACCCCAGCATTTAAGCGTTCAGCGAAATTAGGATAAACCGTATTGCCCAATAGCATACCGAGCAAAATTGCTAATGTTAAGGATGATAGTCCAACGATACGGCCGTTCGACCAAGTGTCTAAACTGGTATTAAGCCATAAACAAAATAGGCTACCGATCAGAACCACAACCAGCCCTGCTAAGTGACGGTTAGTTGGAAAATAATGATTCACTGATTGGGCAAAAGCGTGCATGACAGACGCATCCTATTATAGAAAATCAAAATAAGCATAAGCTTATGAATAGACAGTATAAGCCAACCTGATTTATAATAAAAACAGATTAATAAGATATAAGTTATCGAAATTTTAGGTTAGTAAGGTATTATTAAGGGGTTAATATCAATAAATGATATTGAGAGGCTGGCATAAGGTGTAATTTAATAATGAAAAAAGCGATGCAGACGCTACCGAAGATTACGCTAAAACAATTGGCGGTATTTGTTAGTATTTATCAGACGGGTAGCACCAGTCGTGCTAGTGAGGAGTTGCACCTATCACAGTCGGCAGTCAGTAGTGCGCTGACTGAACTAGAAGCAAGATTGCAGATGCCATTATTTGAGCGGGTAGGGCGCAGGCTCAATCAGCACCCTAATGCCCATCCCGTTTATGTACAAGCGCAAGCAATCTTGGGGCAGTCACTAACGCTTGAGCATTATCATAAGTATCAAGCAGGGCAGATTCATATTGGGGCGAGTACAACTATCGGCAATTATGTATTGCCACCGCTGCTTGCCAAGCTATACGAGGCGCTGCCGGATGCCAATGTCGATATGTATATTGCTAATACCCAAGAAGTGGTTAGCGAAGTCGAGCAGTTAAATATTGATATTGCCTTAGTAGAAGGTATGCCGCGTCCGACAGATATGAAAGCCATTGAACAGCGAGAATGGCGGACAGATACTTTGATGATCTTTGCTAAACGCGATAGCAAATGGTTGGTAGGTTTGGCTGATTATCAAGAAAATGAGAATCTTTATAATATTACGATAGCGCAGTTAGCCAAATTACCGCTACTAGTGCGTGAAGCAGGTTCGGGCACGCGGCAGATTATCGATGAGAAGTTGCTCAAGCATCTACCCGATGCCGAGGTCATTATGGCGATTCAACAGTCGGAGGCCATCAAGCATATGGTTAGTGCAGATATTGGCCTTGGCTGCCTATCGCAACATGTTATTGAGACAGAATTAGCGGCGGGAAAACTAGTACAAGTAAAAGTAGCGGGCATTGATTTGTCGCGTACATGGTGGCTAGTTTGGCATAAAGCCCGTCACCAAAGCCCGATTTGGCAAACCTTTATAGATATTATTCAAGAACAAGGCAGTTAGACATATAGTACTAAACATAAAAAAGCGCGCCGTAGATATCTGTCTACAGTGCGCTTTCTTGTGTCTAATACTATGTATTTGATACTAAGTGCTATCTACGCCCAATAGATTAGCTGCGTTTTGACACTGGCTTATCAAGTCTGACTACTAAACTATCACAGGGCACATTTGGCAAGATATTATCCGCCGTTGCTCCGCTTAGCCATGCAGCAATACCGTGACGCTCGTGGCGTCCGATGACCAGTAAATCAACGTCATGCTTATGACAATAATTAACGATACCTTCACTGTTAGAGATGGCGGTGGTTACTTCAGAATTTACCGCATTTAATTCGTTGCGCTCTAAAAACTTTGCCAGCTTTGCGCGCGCTTCTTGGCAGCGCTCATCATCAATCTCATCGTATAAGCTCGAGGCAGGTACCAACTCATAACCAAAGCCTACCATAGTATCTTTGACAATATGTAGTACCGATAGCTTGGAACCAGGACGATTATCAACGATGCGTTTGGCCTTTTGGGCAACTATGTCGGCGTCGGATAATAGGTCAGTAACCAGTAAAATATGTTGGTAAGTCATGAGGATCTCCTCGTAGCAAGTAGTCTTAACTATAGCACTACTATTGACGGCTGTTAAGTAATGGATTGTGGCTTTTAAATATGTACTGGCAAATAGTCCGCTATGCTTCTCGGTAGGATTTAGACATGTCTAATTTTGCAGCCAAACTTATAGAACCAAACTGATGCAGCCAAATGGATAGACAGCCATGCCAAACTTATTGGGGTACTGGCTGATCAAGTTTGACGACTAGGCTATCGCAAGGAGCATTGGGCAAGATATTATCTGCGGTTGCACCGATTAACCATGCAGCGATACCGTGGCGCTCATGACGTCCGATAATAAGTAAGTCAACGTCCTTTTTACGACAGTAATTAACAATACCTTCATCGTTAGAGATGGCAGCAGTGACCTCAGAATTGACTGCTCGTAAATTATTACGTGCAAGGAACTGTGCGAGTTTAGCTCGTGCTTCTTGCCAATGTTTGCCATCGACATCACCTGAGAGGCTAGATGCGGGTACTAGCTCGTAGCCAAAGCGCACCATGTCATCTTCAACGATATGCAGTACCGATAACTTAGCTTCAGGGGAGCCTGCGAGGATACGTTTGGCTCTTTGAGCAACTATATCGGCATCAGATAGCAAGTCGGTAACCAGTAAAATATGTTGGTAGCTCATAATGCGCTCCTATTAGTAGTAACTTCATAGTAACAGTGCTGAACATCTTTGTTAAGGTTAAATCCATATTTTAGTTGTGGTAATTGTGTGGGTTCGGTTGTGAGGATGGTAATGAATGAGGTGGTCGTTATTAAGTAGTTGTTGCACAATTAATAAATGTTCATCAAGCCTTCATTAAACTGCTCGTAGTCATAGTTTGTCTCCTGCTGACTTGACTTATCAATGTGCGAGCCCCATCTATTAGCGCTAGGCCAATTATTTTAAATGATTAAATTTAAAAAATTCCCAGTATAATTTTGAGGTTCAACTCTTTTATAAACACTGTATAACTTATAACCACTGTACAACAGTTTTTATAACGACAATTTTTATCAATCTATTTACCCTGCTCGTAAGGGCATTATTTACATTATGAGCTTTAAGGACAACTATGACTGACACGCCATTTACCGCTGACTTAACTTTGCATCCAGCATTTGAGCTTATTGAGCATCGCCATATTGAGGCGCTATCAATGGATGTGCTGATCAGTCAGCATGTCAAAACGGGCGCGATGCACTATCATTTGGCGCATGCAAGTGATGAAAATGCTTTTTTAGTGGGCTTTCGTACCCAGCCAATGGATTCAAAAGGCGAGGCACATATTTTAGAGCATGTTGCTTTATGTGGTTCTGAGAAGTTCCCAGTACGTGATCCATTCTTTTCAATGATTAAGCGCTCGCTCAATACTTTTATGAATGCGATGACCGCTGCCGATTGGACAGCGTATCCGTATGCCACCCAAAACAAAAACGATTACTTTAACTTGCTTGCCGTGTATCTTGATGCGTCATTTTTCCCCAATATTCACCCGCTCGACTTTGCTCAAGAAGGTATTCGCGTAGAATTAGACGAAAATGATAAGCCGCAGTTTAAGGGTATCGTCTTTAATGAGATGAAAGGTGCCATGAGCGGTGAGATTGATCAGCTCTATCATGCGGTCGCTCATCATTTATTCCCAACGACGACGTATCACTATAATTCAGGTGGCGATCCTGCTGATATTCCTGATCTGACGCATCATGAGTTGGTTGAGTTTCATCAAAGCCATTATCATCCATCGAACAGTATCATCATGAGCTTTGGTAATATTCCGGTTGCTGAGACTCAAGCAAAAATACATGAAGATGCTTTGATTCAGTTTGAAGCAGGTAAAAAACACGTCTCGCGTCCGGAGCAGCGTTTGTCTGCGCCGATTAGTGCCACAGATACTTATACTGCTGACGAAGCTGGCCCTGATCAAACCCATCATGTGGTTGCATGGTTACTACCGTCGATTACCGATCCCAAACAGCGCCTTGCATTACGTTTGTTAGAAGGGGTGTTGATTGAGCATTCTGGTTCGCCGTTGCGTGCGTATCTGGATAGTCATCCGCTAGGAACCTCGCCAAGTCCGTTATTAGGACTGGACGACAGCCATTATGAGATGGTCTTTTATACTGGATTACGTGGTTCAAACCCTGAGCATGCCGATGCGGTAGAGCAGGGCATTATGGATTTGCTGGCTAAAGTTGCTAGTACACCAATCGATGATGAAACTATTGAAACCATCCTACATCAGATTGAGATTGATCAACGTCATATCGGCGGTGATAGCATGCCTTATGGTCTGAATTTGATGTTAGAAGGCTTTAGTACAGCGATACATGATGGCAATCCTATCGATGTGTGGGAAGTGGACGAGCATCTACAATGGCTGCGTGAACAGGTAAAAGATGAGCAGTGGTTGCCTAATTTAATTAAACAGCATCTACTCGATAATAATCACCGAGTACGCGTGACGCTCACGCCGGATAGTGAAAAATCAGCTCGTCTTGTAGCAGCTGAGCAGACCCGTCTCGATACTATCGCGATGGATCTGACGGCTGATGATAAAGATATCCTGCATAAACAGGCGTTGGATTTAGCAGCGCGTCAAACTGCACCGGATGATTTAAGTTTATTACCAAAAGTTGGTTTGGAAGACGTACCGACGGATATCAGCTTTAAGCAAGGCACGCAAAAACAAGTGCGTTTAAGCGGGCAAGACAGTACTTTATTTGAATATGAAGCGGGCACCAATGGCTTATATTATTATCAAGTGATTGTGCCGTTGACGAATGCGATTGGTCATGAGGATACAAGTGAGTTACCAGTTAATGAAGTCATTAATCATCCGCTATTGCCTATATATTTAAGCTTGCTGTCTGAGCTAGGTACGGACTCTTTGAGTGCTCATGAGCTGCAAGCTAAGCAAGCAGCGCATTCATCAGGGGTGACGGCGCGTATCAGCCAGCGCACGGACATTGATGATAGCCAATCAATTAGCAGCTACTTTGTCGTAGCGACGCGCGCGCTTAATCGTAAACCTGAAGCCATTGATTTACTCAAAGAAGTGATGGAGCATAGCGTCTTTACTGAGCATGATCGTATCAAAGAGATCTTGCAGCAGCGTCAAGCAGGCTGGCAGTCAAACCTTGCGGGCTCAGGACATGCTTATGCGATGCAAACTGCCAGTCGCGGTATGAGTCGTCAAGCGCAGCTAGAGTATGTACGCAGTGGCTTGCCGGCACTTAATGCGCTTAAAGAGTTTTTGACGCATGCCAGTCAAGATGATGCGCAATGGGATCAGCTGGCAACTAGTTTGATGGACTTACATCAGCGTTTAATTAGCTTACCCAAACATGCCGTTATCATTTGTGAAGCGGAGCAAACCGAACGCTTAAGCAACTTGATTATCGATAGCTGGAAAGACAGCCGTGCACCAGAGCTGGCTGAAAAGCTGAAAGGTTCTGATGCTGGTATTGAAGATAATATCCCAAGCGAGTTTGCGGATTTAAAATTAGATTCAGCTTTGAATGGTGAAAAAGACGCGGTCAGAGCACTAGAAAGTGGTACTACTGTCGATGTTGAAGATTTGGCTTGGCTAGTTCCGACCAACGTCTATCATAATGCTAGTGCCTATACCGTTCCAGCTGCTGACCATCCAGATACGGCAGCACTAATGGTGTTAGCGCCTTATCTGCGTAATGGTTATCTGCACAGTGCTATCCGTGAGCGCGGTGGTGCTTATGGTGGCGGTGCTGGTTACGATGCCAATGCTTGCTCGTTTAAGTTTTTTAGCTATCGTGATCCGTATTGTGCCGAAACTTTTGCACATTTCGATGCCAGTATCGAATGGTTACTGAATGAGCCACAAACAGATGAGCAGTTAGAAGAAGCTATCTTAGGGATTATCTCAGGTATGGATAAGCCAGGCTCTCCAGCAGGCGAAGCTGTTAAAGCTTGTTTTGCTGACCTGCATAATCGCGGTGCAGACTGGCAACGTAAAATGCGTGCATCGATTTTGGCAGTGACGGTCGATGACTTGCAGCGCGTGGCCAAGCAATACTTGCAAGGGCAAAAACATGTGCGTGCGGTACTCGCGCCATATGATAAAGAAGATGAGATCAAAAACTTAGACTTTAAGGTTTGCAAAATTAAAAGCTAAGAGACTTTGTTAAGCTAAGAGGCTTTATTACAGAAGAGCTAATGCAAAAAAAGCCAAGCGTAATGCTTGGCTTTTGCTATTTCGTATACAATTTAATAGCGTTTAATACTTTGATCCTTACCGATAAGATCTTGATGAATAGGGAAGTCGGACAGCTCATCAAACTGCTTACGATCAGCGAAATAGCTGGTCAAGGTGCGACGTACTGCTTCAAAAGCGATAGTATCCCATGGAATGTCTTCTTCACTAAATAATGCACAGTCTAGGCTTTCAGAGCCGATACCGTAGGCACCATCCTTTAGATCGGTCAAATATATACTGTAGATTTGACCAATATCTGGAATATCATAAATGCAGTATAAATTCGGATTGATTACCACTGCATCCGCTTCTTCAAAGCTCTCGCGTGCTGCTCCTTCAGCCATCGTTTCACCATTTTCCATAAAGCCCGCTGGTATGGTCCATAAACCATATTGAGGTTCGATAGCGCGGCGGCATAGCAGTACTCTTTCTTTATACACTACCAAGGAGCCACAAATTACTTTTGGGTTTTCGTAATGAATATAACCACAATTTGGGCACACCAAGCGCGGTATATTATCAGTAGCTGGTATTTTGCGTTCCGCTTCATGACCGCATTCTAGACAATAGCGCATATCAACTGCCTTATTTTGATGAAATAACAAGAGAGGTAAATGGTTTTTTGATTTTTTGAATGTTTTTATCGGTGTGGTGCTTTTATAAGTATAACCACAAGATATAATTCTAGTTCTAAACTTTATCTTAAGATAGCATAAAACAGCGCAGTGCTGAATGTTGGTAACATGAACACGTCATTTATCAGCAATAGAGCAAACATGCCTTAAATTAAAAGTTGTTAATATACTAGTTAATAGGGTATGACTGCCCTGTTTAGGAACAGCCAGTCACGTAAAGCTTACGTAGTGGTGACTAGACAGCGCTAATTTAGGCTATGATAAAAGCTAGTATATAGCTTAGCGAAACTACCAATACCTAGGATAATGTCTGCCTCTGCCGATGTTGTTATAAATCAAGGCAACGACTACTAAGGCGAGTGCACCTATCAAAGTTGGTGTGATTAAAAAGTGCCACTTAACACCGCCAAGCATGACGATTAATGGGTTTGAACCTGCTGGCGGGTGCGGTACTCGAAACAGTAGCATGAGGGCAATAGCAGTACCGACAGCGAGTGCCAAGCTCCACCACTCAATACCGAATATAGACATAAAAGATAAACCAGTGAAAGTGGTAATAAAATGACCACCAACGATGTTTCTAGGTTGAGCAAACGGGCTTTCTGGATAAGCAAAAATAAGCAGACAGCTAGCGCCAAATGAGCCCAAAATCATGGCGACATTTTGCCAACTACCAATTAAGGCCAGCGCTGCTGTTGCCAGCGTACCGCCTAGCCAAGCGAGCCCAATAATAAATAAGGGTAATCGTTGGGGGCAGTCATCAATTTTACCTTGCATTTTATTTAATGAAAAAATCTTATTCACTAGCGTTTCCTAGATAATATACTGATAAATTTAGCTATTTGATTCATGATAAGTCTTCTTCTTTTTGAGACTTTTTTATGGATAACCTAACTTACTGACACTTCTTAATAAAACTTCTTAACGACACTTAATACTGATAAAAATATAGGCCGATTATAATGTTAATACATCCGCAGTCTGCAAGTTTTGATGAACTGTCAGTCGTTGTACCAACGTTGATTCGTCAACCTACACTCAGAAAGTTGGCTGAACGGGTGCAGCATGAGACCTTAAACGCAGTCACCAGTCCAGCGATGTATAGCTCTTACAATACCTCTCAAAGTGCTCGAATTTTAGACAGTCTATATCAGACACCGATTGCTGATGCTTCGATACTGGTCGCCATCACTCATGAGCGCCATCCAAAGCTGCTACTAACGCGCCGCGCCGCACACATGAACAGTCACGCCGGGGAAGTATCATGCGCTGGTGGTAAGTATGAAATAGGCGATGGCAATAATGTCGTCACTGCCTTACGTGAAGCTTGTGAGGAGACTGCGTTACCGCCAAATAAAGTACAGCTGCTCGGTCAATTACCTATTCAAACCTCTAAAAGTGGCATGAGTGTGCGCCCAATCGTAGCTCTCATTGCTCCAGGCTTAGTGTTGGTGCCTGAGATGGGGGAGATATCGCGCATCTTTTGGGCAGATTTTGAAACGTTACTCACGCAGCCAACCGTAGAGTATTCGGTAGAGTACACGATGCAGGATGAAACCTCGACCATACTCACACCCAGCTGGCAAGTGGAGGGTGAAACAGTGTGGGGTCTGACGGGACGCGTCATTGCCAGCCTACTAGAAACTGGGTTTGATCGGCAGCTTGAATGGTATTACCGTATACAAAACACAAGGCTGTGAAGGTTATAGTCTTATAGCGTCTAACCTTTTAATATACACTTATTTAACGTAGAACCCTTTAACACAGAGCCATAATCGAACACGCTTTTTGTGGATTTATTATAGTTATTGTTTACGCTATTGATAATGGTTCAGGATATTCTATTTACTACTAATAATATTCTTGAGCTATGTTTTTTATTTATAGTAGTCATCGTTTTTCTTAAGCCACCAGTTCATGTTATCTTGGCGCTTAGCGCGGAACTGCTCAAGCTTGTCAGCAACAGCACTATTGTGTTGGCGAGCCGTATCAAGAGCGAACAAGATAGGCACTGAAGACAGTACCCCAAAACGTATCTTTGATTTGGGCAATTGTAGTCCATCACCAACATCATCACCGACTATGGTGCGTGTCACACTAGCATTAACCATCTCAACGAAGCGTCCACGTCGATTGTCCTCACCCATTAGCTGGCGTGGCAAATCGTGCAAGGCTTTGGCAAGCGGTCTGCCCATTTTAAAGTCAAGCTGCTGAATGGATAAATAGGTATAAAGCCATTCCCAGCAGGCGGCTTCATCTTTTGGCAAACGCTGCAAATCAACACCCATCCAGTAGCTGGCAAGATTCCACAGATGCAAGATGCCCTCAGCTTCTTCTGTGCTAATCCGTGCTCCCAGCAGCTGCAATCCACGCATAATTAATAGTGAAAACTGCAAGTGAGTCGCAATCATATCTGTCTGATTAATGGGGATACCCCAATAGGCCGTATTCCAAGTACCATCAGGATTATGATGTTGATCGGCATTTGGTATGACGCCTGCGGCAGCATTGCCTTTACCTTTAAGCAAGTTTTGGCGTACCAATGTATGAATCTGACGTACATGGATTGACTGGCGCCAGCCCTCAGAGCCGATCGCTAATACTTGGTCAATAGGTTTGCGGTTATTATTATGATTATGATGTGCGCTAGAGTCTAGTTGTGGGTGTTCAGATACCGCTAGGATATAAGCGTAGGTACGCATCAAGCGTGGTAGAGCGTCATGCATCAAGGCACCGGTCTGAATGAGCGGTAGCGAGAGAGCAGGGATGCTGTAGCCTGCCATTAGTGCAACGTTACGCAGTAGCCAAATGAGCATCAGCGGATAACGGCGATAGGCGACCGCACCAATTTGCGCAAGCTTGGGATCAAACCAATCAGGGTGACTGCTAAATTGCTCAGTTAATGAGCTAAATGATGGGTTAGTAGTAAGGTCAATATTGATACTAGGATTTACGTTACCATCGACTATCAAATTCTGTAGCGGACGGCCAAAGCGAATCCCATCAGCCGCCAACGCATCCGCCAGCGGATCACCAATATCGTAACCAACTACTATCCCCTCTAATAAATCTTGCGAGATAGTGAAGTCTTTAGGTAGCAGGTAACGCCTGATACGGCGTAGGACTTGTAGATCACTATGATCTGTAATGGCAGTAGTACGCCCATGACGCTGATAGCTCGCTACAGGTTTTTTATTCTGTATAAGCTGCTCATTAGAGATGTCGGTATCACTTTTAGAAGGAGTTTTGGGTTTCATATTTATAATGTACCATCATAGCTGGCGCTACTGATAATCAAATGCGCTAACAGTTGTTATAAACTGTTAGCGCATTATGAAGCTCAATTTATATCATAAGACTCATAATAGGTATTGTCTATATCTAAACCTTCGGCACAAATATCAATGACGAGTTAAATCTACTGATGTCCCGCTGACACTATCTTTTAAGCTTAGTTTTAGCATGATGTAACCAGCAATACCAGATACGATCGAGCCCATAATGATGCCTAAACGTTCATCGAATAGCGTGGTATCGCCAGCAAATGCCAAGCCACCGATAAATAAGCTCATGGTAAAGCCAACACCGCACAGTAAAGCGGCACCGTAGATTTGCTTGTAATTCATCCCTCTTGGCATGGTTGAGATACCAAGTTTAAAGATTAACCAGCACATAATCATAACGCCTAGTTGTTTACCGATGAATAGCCCTGCGGCGATACCAAGTGGCACTGAATGGAATAGCTCAGCAAGACCTGCACCTTTTAGCGATATACCGGAGTTGGCAAAGGCAAATAATGGCAGAATACCAAAAGCAACGGTATTATGTAAATCATGCTCTAGCTCTTCAAGCGGTGAGTGTTCAGGATCAGTACGGTCGAACATAGGGATAAATAGTGCTAAAACCACCCCTGCTAAAGTCGCATGAATACCGGATTTGAGTACCGCAATCCACATAATGACACCGATGAGCAGATAAGGCGTAATGCTGGTGACGTTGCGACGATTAAGTAAATATAAAAAAGGCAAACACAAGCCTGCGACCGCTAATGACTCTAGTGATAAGTCATTGGTATAAAATAAAGCGATGATTAAAATCGCCCCAATATCATCAAAAATAGCAATTGATACTAAGAACACTTTTAATGAGTTGGGTACGCGGTTACCTAAAAGACTCAAAATACCGAGAGCAAACGCAATATCAGTTGCTGCTGGAATTGCCCAGCCTTTCCAAAACTCAGGCTCACTATAGTTGAACATTAGATAGACAATGGCTGGCATAATCATGCCGCCTAATGCAGCACCAGCAGGTAATATAATCTGCTTAACGTTAGATAACTCGCCAATGAGCACTTCGCGTTTGAGCTCAAGTCCGACTAAGAAAAAGAAAATCGCCATGAGACCATCATTTATCCAATGATGAGCGTCTTTGGCAATTGCAAAGTCGCCAATTTGAATGGCGACGGGTGCATGAATAAAACCTTGATACCAAACACTAAGGGGGGAGTTGGCAATAATCATTGCAGCAATAGCCGCCAACGCTAAGACAATACCGCCTGCTGCCTCAAATTCAAAAAACGCTTTAACCCTTCGTATTGCCATATCATCCTCATTTGCTAAATACGTACAGTAAACTCAAACGCCTATCTATCAACTTCGTAATATTACGGATAGCTCGCTTCAGTTTCTCATAATTTCATCAATATAAACAATAAAATGCGTTAAACAATATATATCAGTCTACCGCGCAAGGTCATGACAGGCGATATAAAGACGATGATATGATTGATAGCGCTACTACGACCGGTTAAATATCTTTGGCCTAAAGACTTCTTCCTTGAAGTTTTTTTATTGCTATAGGGTATTCTATGTTTTGCTATAGATACTCGCAACAGCCATTATTAGGATATGACAGTCTAGCTATTTTTCTAGATAGCTTTGCGACCGCCATCATAAAATATAATGCCGTGACATGATAGTGCCCATAGACAGATAGTGTTTACCGCTCAGTAGGCGGATACTAACTAGTAAATCTAGCAGACTTTGTTACGTTTTGGTTTTTTTTATAGTTTTAACTCTATAATGGGCCGCATCTATTTGTGAATTAACTGCTTTTCAATAAAACTCTCAACTTACTCTTTATTCTATTTTGATATTCATGTTGATGTTAATGAGCTCTAGGCTAATAGTCTAGCGCTTACTGTTGTTTTTATTAGAATATTATTACAAGGTCAGTTTCATGGACTTATCGTTATCCCTAGAAATTATTTTGATGCTCACTGCGGTAGCCGCGCTTGCTGGCTTTATTGATGCTATCGCGGGTGGCGGTGGACTGTTGACCATACCAGCTATGCTACTGGCCAATATCCCGCCAGTGCTGACACTTGGTACTAATAAGCTACAAGCAGCCTCAGGCGCGCTTGCTGCCTCTATTACGATGATTAGAAAAGGTGTCGTCAAGCCTCAGCGTATCAAGGTTGCTATTATTGCCGCGTTCATCGGTTCTGTTATCGGTACTATCGCCGTGCAAATGTCTCCGCCTGACTTGCTCGAAAAGCTGATTCCTTTCTTGATTGCTGCTATTGGTATTTATACCTTATTTGCACCTAGGCTTGGTGAAGTAGAAGCAGCACCGCGCATTTCAGAAGGTAAATGGCAAAAAGTCGTTGCGCCTTTAATTGGTTTTTATGATGGTTATATTGGCCCGGGAACTGGTATGTTCTTTGCGCTTGGTAATGTCGCTCTACGTGGTCGTCAGATTATCGAAGCGACAGGTGCGGCAAAGGTCTTGAACTTATCTACCAATATTGGCTCGCTGATTTTCTTCATTTTGGGCGGTAATGTCTTGTGGAAAGTAGGTCTGGCAATGATGGTTGGACAAACGATAGGGGCTTATTTTGGCTCACATATGGTGGTCAAGGGTGGCAGTAGGCTAATTCGTCCGATGATTGTGCTGGTATGCTTAGCCATGCTGACTAAGTACATGCTTGGCTAATCTTCCCATAATGTACAACATCTTTATGTGGATTATCCCAACAAAAAACCTCAGCCAATTTGACTGAGGTTTTTTATATCTATTTAATGTTAAGGGTTAGCGACGACGATCAACATCATCGTACTCACTACCCATCAGGCCATCGCTAAAGACTTCAGAGAACGCACGCTCGTTGTCTTCATCGATATGACCATCAAATACGTCTTTGGCACCAGCATTAGGATCGTTATAGATAGCAACGTCCATTTTATTTTCTGATTTTGCCACAATAGCGGTCACTGCTGCATCGCCACCAACGTTTACTGCGGTACGTAACATATCTAAGATACGATCCACACCTAAGATAAGGCCAATACCTTCAATAGGTAAGCCGACTTGGGCAAATACCATAGATAGCATAATCAAGCCAACGCCCGGTACACCAGCGGTACCGATAGAGGCCAATACCGACATTAAGATAACAGTCAGGTATTCGGTCACGCCCAAATCAATACCGTAAATATTGGCAATGAAAATGGTCGCTGTCCCTTGCATGATAGCCGTACCATCCATGTTGATGGTTGCACCAAAAGGAACGGTAAACGAAGCGACTGAGTTATTAACACCCATACGCTTGGTGACTGTACGCAAGGTAATCGGAATGGTGGCATTCGAGCTTGAAGTACTAAATGCAAAAATCTGAACTTCGCGCATTTTTGCCAAAAAGGTCTTGATTGATAAACCTGAGAATAGCTTGAGCACGATCATCATCGTAATAAAGAAATGGAAAGCCAGTGAGCCAACCAGTACGGCAACATAACCCAATAATGACCAAATAAGATCTAAACCCAGCTCTGCCATGGCTTTGGTCAACAGTGCAAATACACCATAAGGAGCAAGGTTCATAATGATGGTCACCATCTTTAAGATGACTTCATTGATTAATTCCAAGCTCTGTACCAAACCTTTAGCGGGCTTGCCAACCATCAAGATACTGATACCGATTAGAACGGCAAAGAAAATGATGGATAACATATCGCCATTTGCCATCGCACTGATAGGGTTGGATGGGATAATATTGGAGAATACATCAAGCAGTGGTGGCGCTGAGGCCGCTTCAAATTCTGCTGCGGTCTCGACGTTCATGCCTTTACCAATGCCAAACACGATACCCAGTCCAATGGCCGTCGCAATAGCTAATGCTGTCGTCATCATATAGATGAGAAAAGTCTTGGTACCAATGCGGCCAAGCAAGCGGATGTCACCAATACCGCAAACCCCGCAAATAAGAGAGATTAATACTAAAGGTACAACTAGCATTTTGAGTGAGTTAACGAATAGCTTACCGATGATAGCAAGGAAGCCATTGGTAATATACGTATTAACAAAGCCGCCTTCAGCGTTTAGTCCGGAATAATTTATAAATAAACCCAGTATAATACCGAGCACCATGGCAACGATAATCTTGCCCGTCAGTCCCATATTTTTCCACATAACTTACATCCTTGGTGTACGTAACTCTCAGTAATAAGCTGGGTATTCAAATCAATATGATTATAACCACTGCTCTCATCACGAGCCCTGTTACGCCTATTAAATTCTTTCTAGTCTCATGTTTTGGGGGACAATATAAAAGAATTGTTAGGGGCACTGCAAGATTTTTTTATCATTCAAGTCATATTTACCTATCGACATGACAGCTTATAAAAGCTATGTGCCCAGAAAATAGCTATTATTTATTCTAAACGGTTTGTTTCTGATATGAAACAAAATTTTTATGAATGGCTTTTAGGCCATGTAGATGACGTTATGAGAGTGACGATCCAGCGTGGATTGCATTCAATTTTACTGACTTCATATTTATAAGGTAGGGATTAATATATTAATGAGGAAGTTTCAAACAAAAAAAACGGCCTGCGCACAGACCGATTTCTACATAAGACAAAATTATTTACCTCAACAACTTATTTCGCGTTTTGAAAGCCACCGTAATACTTCACTGGTGACCAGCTTGGGATAACAGCAGGCAATTTTGGATCAAACTTTTTATATTCTTTAGCACCATAAACTGGCTTACCATCTACAATCGTTAATACGGATTCGATACCTTTGATTTTTTCTTCAGGTACGGTGAAGTAGTCATCAGATAGCAATACAAAGTCTGCATACATGCCAGGTTCTAGCGTGCCTTTTACTTTTTCTTCATTGGAGAACCATGCACTGCCTTTGGTATACACTTGCAAAGCATCTGCTCTTGATAATACATTGTCCTTGCCATACAACTGGGTGCCCCCAACAGTCTTACCTGTGCTCAGCCAATATAAAGCAATCCAAGGGTTATAGCTTGATACTCGCGTACCATCCGTACCAGCACCTAGCGGGATACCCATATCAAAAATCTTTTTGAATGGTGGCGCAGTACTAGCCGCTTCTTTGCCATAACGCTCGACGAAGTATTCACCAGCATACGACATCCGGTTTTGAACAGAGATTCCGCCATTTAAACGTTTAATTTCTTTCAACGTCTCATCGTTCACCGTCTCTGCGTGATCAATGGCCCAGCGCATATCGTTACGGATTTTGCCGTTGTTTTCACGGTCAATCTCATCTACCAAATCAACGATGAGCTTGGTGTTTTCACCATAGGTTGAATGCTGTCTAAATGGCCAGCCCTCATTCACATGCATTTGAATGATTTCTTTGGTTTGCGCGCGCCAGCCTTCGTTGTCTTTAATAAATGGTTTGGGTGCGAGGAAGTTCTCAAAGTCACCGGCTGCCCACGTCATATACTCGCCGCCACCTTTTAATTCATAACCGTGCTCATGTGCTATATCTTCATTGACAGAGGCTTCGTTGTTCGCCATCCACTTCTCAAAGGCGGCACGCTCTTCGCCTGCTTTTTGCGGGAATAAATAGTATGAGATGCGCAATGAAGAATTACCACTAGTTGCTAGGGCTTTAGACGCTTCATAGTCTTCTGGGAATGTATGACCACCACCGCCTGCATCAATTGCGCTGGTGAGACCAAAACGGTTTAGCTCGTGATTGAAGTGCTTGGTCGAGTTGATCATCTCTTCTTTAGATAAAGCTGGCAATGCACCGATCACTTTATACAAAATCATGGCATTGGGTTCAGCCAAAAGTACACCCGTCAGCTTACCGTTTTTATCTTTTTCATAACGGCTTTGATCGTTGGGTGGCTTAGTATTTTCATCGATATCTAAAGCTTTTAGACCTGCTTCATTCAGCCAGCCGCGACTGTATAAATACAAGACAAAGGTAGGGGTATCACCCGTCGCTTCGTTAATCTCTTCAATAGTTGGCATGCGTTTTTCTTCAAACTGATGCGGTGACCAGCCACCAATCACACGTACCCACTGACCCTCAGGCGTTCTATCCGCTTGCTCTTTTAACATTCGCAAAGCTTCTTTCAATGATTTAACACCGTCCCAACGTAGCTCAGTGTTATAAAAACGACCACCACGCGTCACATGCAGATGTGAGTCATTAAGACCCGGAATCAACGTTCTACCATTCGCATCAATAACTTGCGTGTCCTTACTACGTAAACGTAGGATATCTTCATCGCTACCTGTACGTAATACTTTGCCATCTTTTACCGCAATCGCCTCGGCAGTACTTCTCTCATCATCCATCACCGCTACTTTGGCATTGGTAACGATCATGTCAGCCACCAACGCTTTAGGCGCGCTCACGCTTGCTGGGGGGGGGGTGTACCGCGCATGCGGTTAAGACGCTCGCTGCACCAGCAAGCAAAATCATATTTTTCATCATTAGAATTCCTTTACCGTTGACTAAGAATTTTAATTTATCATATTATCTTAACGTTATCAGTCATCTATTAACTTTTATTAATGAATTTTACAATAAAAAAACAAAGGCTTGGATTTGGTTTCGTATGACAGTTTGCTTTCAAATGGATCGTTTTCAATAATGATTCTATAATTCAACTAACTACCTTATAAAGAGCCATAAAAAAAGCAAAATTACCATTATAAGGTAATCTTGCTTTCGATAGTCTTGTTTGCGATAGTATTAATAGGCTATGAGTCGATTAGGGATAACGTGTTAAAGTTTATAAAAGGGCTTTAAGCATAATCGTTATGCTTTGTCATCTTCTTCGCGACGTAATCCATCTTGCCACTTAGAACCCTCTGTAGAGTCAGTTTCTACCTTATCACTGTCAACTGGTTTGCTTTCCACTGAATCTGATTGTTTATCAATACCTTTGCTATGATTGTAGCCCATACGTTCGCTAAGCGTTGACTCCGCATCACGGCTACGGTGATCAAGAGATTCTTCTTCAGGATGCGACTCATCAAAGTCAGTTTGGGCACTGATTTCTTTAGCTGTATCTTGCTCATCGACCATTTTTACATCCCCATCTGCCTCATAACCGTGGTCTGGATTGTCATCGCCAGTAGGCTCAGTATCTTCGGTTAGCGTGTCATCAACTGATACCCCGTTTCTAGCTTGGGCATCGTTTTTCAATTGCGCATAATCAGTAAGCTGGTGTACCGCATTTTCTAAACTATGCGGATTAAAACGCTCTTGTGCATGCAATAGGTGCTCATCGAACACATCGGTAAGGAGGGAATCGAAGCGCAATGCATTATATTTAATGAGCTGCTCAGCCTCAGTTTCAGTAATATCACCGTTTTGACTTGCATATACCACATGGTCTTCAAAGGTCAAACCTTCAAAACTATCGTCATGCTCTGCTTTTTTGAACTTGTGCCATAATGGTTCAACTTCAAGCAGCGTCTGATAAGCGTGTTCCATACGACCCGTAACATCATCAGGATCTGTGTTGTAGTACACCATCGTTTTGAGATAATCGCGGAATGGGTTGGCTTCATGATCATCCATAAAGGTATCACCCAATCTGGTCTTGAGCTCATCACTTGCTGGCGTAAAGATACGTCCACTAGGGAACGTCACAAAGCTAACGACATTGGCTGCCATCCGATGAGGAAAGTTTGCAAAGAACGAGACGAAAGCTTCTTGAATAGCGCATAGACTATCTTGTAGGGCGACCTCTGCATGTAAACGTTCTGCTTCTGACTTACTACCATGCTCATAAAACTGCAAAATAGCAGTCGCAATAAATAAATGACCATGAATGTCAGCTAAGCGTCCAGAGAGCATCTCTTTGCGTTTTAAGTCACCAGCCAGCAGTCCTAAGGCCATATCTGCAGTGAGGGCAAAGCTAGCACTTAAGCGGTTGATATGCTTGTAGTAGGGGCGGGTAAAGCTATCTGCAAAGCTTGGAGCGTGACTACTACCACCAACGTAACCTGCGACAAAGGCTTTCGCACCGCGATTAAAGGTATAACCTAAATGCTTAAAGAATAAGTTATCAAACTGCTCTAATACGCCTTCTTTATCCTCACTTTGTAATAGTTGCAACTCGTCAAATAGGTATGGATGACAGCGCATCGCCCCTTGACCAAAGATCATCAGTGAGCGCGTCAAGATATTTGCGCCTTCAACCGTAATAGAGACTGGAATAGCTTGATAGGGAGCCGCCAAAAAGTTACGTGGGCCCATTTGGATAGCGCGGCCTCCAACGACATCCATAGCATCATTGACCACTCCACGCATAGTTTCAGTCGCATAATATTTTGCCATTGCAGTCATGACTGATGGCGTACCACCTTGATTTAATCCGCAAGTAACTAAGTGACGAAATGCCTCTAGCATATAAGTTTGGCTAGCGATGCGACTGGTTGCATCTTGTACACCTTCAAATTTACCGACAGAGATTTTAAATTGCTCACGGACTTTGGAAAAGGCACTAACTGATAAATAACTCATCTCGCTCGCTGAAGTTGAAAGCGCTGGTAAAGAGATACCACGTCCAACTCCAAGACATTCCATCAGCATCCGCCAACCGCGACCGGCGTTCTCGACCCCGCCGATAATATAATCTAGCGGAATAAAAACATCAGTGCCATCAACCGTACCATTCATAAATGGTGAGCCACTAGGATAGTGGCGTGGGCCTATAATCACGCCCTCGTGATCAGCAGGTATTAAAGCGCAAGTAATACCATAATCAGTCTTGATAGGATCACCAAGCAAGCCTTCTGGATCATGCATTTTAAACGCCAGTCCTACGACAGTTGCGATAGGAGCAAGCGTAATCCAGCGTTTAGAGAAGTTCATGCGCAGACCGAGCGTGTACTCGCCATCGTGAATACCGTAGCAGACTATCCCTGTATCGGGGATAGCGCCTGCATCAGAGCCCGCCTCAGGACCCGTCAAACCAAAACAAGGAACTTCTTCACCTTTAGCAAGTCCTGGTAACCAGCGTTGCTTCTGCTCGTCTGTACCATAGTGCATCAAAAGCTCACCAGGGCCGAGCGAGTTTGGGACCATGCAGCTAACCGCAGCCGTTGACGAGCGCGAAGCAATCTTACTCATAACACGACTTTGAGCATAAGAGCTGAAATCTAAACCACCATACTCTTCAGGGATAATTAAACCCAAAAAGCCGTTAGCCTTGATAAATTGCCAAGCTTGGGGCGTTAGATCTTTATAATCTTGAGTAATTTCCCATTCATCGAGCATTGCACATAGGGTCTCAACTTCATTATCAATGAAACTTTGTTCGCGTTCAGACAGCTCAGGGTAAGGGTAGTTGGCAAAGGTATCCCAGTTTGGCGCACCCATAAACAGCTCTTTTTCCCACCAGCTAGTACCAGCGTCCAGTGCTTCACGCTCAGTATCACTCATACTTGGCATTGCACCGCCTAGTGCTTTATAGACTGGCTTGGTAATAAGTGCTTGGCGCATCGGGGCGATCAACAGTACTAGACATAGCAGCGCAATTGGAATGCCTAAAATTAACGACCACGGACTTATAAAGGCAGTGACTATTACAGTAATAATAGCAACGATACTACCGCTGACACGCGATAAGGACAGTAAAAATATGGCCAAGACGACGGCTAACTGAATGATTACTGCTAAAATAAATAAGCCAATCGCCATGACTGTCTCCTTGGCAAAATATGAATAGGGAATTGGGAAGTATAAAAAACGCTAAGTTGGTAATAATTTGATGATTAAAGCCAATATTAGACAAACTATTTTAAATATTATTTTTTATGCTGTCTTTAAATGTTATCGCTTATCTGGTTTAAAATAGTAAGTAATTAATACATTTGATAAGTACTGACTGCGTTAAATATAAAGTAACTACTGATATAAACGATAAAGATACAGATTGTAAATAAAGTTATCTACCAATATGAAATAGTTCTTAAAAACTATCAAGAGCGAAAATGCTACGCTATGTCGATAATATGTATCAATCTCACTAAGGCATTTCATATAAAACAAAGCATTTGTTAGACAGTATAAACTAAAATGGTGCTAGGCAGTTTTCAGCATAAGACAAAGTGTCGTTACGGCCAACGATAATGTGATCAATAAAAGTGATATCAAGTAAATCACAGGCCTTTTTCAGCTCATAGGTTAATAAGTTATCAGCCGTTGAAGGCTGCGCATCAGTATGAGGGTGATTGTGTGCGACGATTAGCTGACTGGCAGCATGGCTCAAAGCGTGGCGAAGGACGTGCTTGATGCATACTGAACAAGAAGAGATACCTCCAGTAAAAAGTATCTCAAAGTTTAATAGATTTAGAGCATTATCGAGACAGAGTACGGCAAAGACCTCACGACGCTCGCCGCGCAATTGCGTACTAATATAGTCTTTGACCGCCTGTGAACGCCCAAGCGCTTGACCAGTCTTAAGTTGACTATCTAAATAGCGTGTGCCCATCTCAAGCGAAGCTAATATCTGTGTATATTTGGCAGGGCCGATACCATGACAGGCAAGGACAGACTCTTGCGGCGCCGCTAAAAGTTCTGCTAGGCTACCGAACTGCTCAATCAAATGACGAGCAAGCTCGATAGCTGACTGTGATTGAGTACCAGTACGTAAAAATATTGCTAAAATCTCTGCGTCGGTAAGATGCGCTGCGCCAAATTTCAGCAGCTTTTCACGCGGTCTATCGTCTTCATGCCAGTCTTTTATAGCCACTATTTTTCCTTAAAAATGGGTTAATACTAAATAAATGAGAGAGTAAATAAGATTGGGAGAGAAAACTTTCCCCAATTTATCGCATAATTGTTACTATAAACGCAATTTTATCTTCTAACTTTTTATTGATGCCACGCCTATGTCAAATGTTGTGCTCGCTATTACGGGCGGTATTGCCGCTTATAAATCCGCTGTTTTTGCCCGCTTACTGATTAAAGCGGGGTTCGAGGTGCGCGTCATTATGACGACAGGCGCGCAAGCGTTCATCACACCGCTTACTCTACAAGCCTTGACTGGTAACGAGGTACATATCTCATTGCTTGATGAGCGTGCTGAGGCTGGCATGGGTCATATTGAGCTTGCCAAGTGGGCAGACTTGATAGTCATTGCTCCAGCTTCGGCCAACACTTTAGCTCGATTGGCAATGGGGATGGCAGATGACTTACTAACAACGGTATGTCTTGCAACTACCGCACCAGTATTGATTGCACCAGCGATGAACCAGCAAATGTGGGCGCATCCAGCGGTGAGTCTAAATGTGCAGACGCTAGCCGATATGAATTATCATATTATTAAGCCTGCAAGTGGCGAGCAAGCATGCGGTGATGTAGGGGCAGGGCGCTTGCCTGAGCCTGAGCAGTTATTAGCAGAGGTGCGCTTATTTAACGCGCAGCAAACTATCCCACAGCATCTATTTGGTAAAACGGTCGTTATTACCGCAGGACCTACTGTTGAAGCAATCGATCCGGTGCGCTATTTATCCAATCATTCTTCAGGAAAAATGGGTTTTGCATTGGCACAATCCTGCGTAGAGGCGGGAGCACAAGTCACGTTAATCGCTGGCGGTAAAGTCGCGCTACCAACGCCGCTTGGGGTCACCCGTATTGATGTATTGTCTGCCGCAGAGATGCTCACGACTGCCCAGCAATGCGTTGCTGGTACACATCCTGCTTTACTGGATTTGATTGAAAATGAACAACATGATGGTCATGAGCACCATCACTCCCATACGCACAGTCATGAACACGAACATGGCGACTGTGACTGCCATGAGCCGGACGATCAGGCGGAGCAGCAAAGTATGGCGTTAGGAAGTACAACGTTAAAAAGCAACCTAGATAACTTGCGCTTAGCTAACCTGCGCCATGCTGATATCTTTATCGCCACTGCTGCTGTTGCCGATTATCGTACTGAAGAAGCTGCCCCGCAAAAAATCAAAAAAACCCAAGATGCCATGATGCTAAATTTGGTCAAAAATCCTGATATTTTAGCGACTATTTCACACGCTTATCCTGATATGTTTGTCGTCGGTTTTGCAGCAGAAACACAAGATGTAGAGCACTATGCGCGCGGTAAGCTAGCTTCTAAAGATTTGGACTTGATTGCTTGTAACGATGTATCGCGCACAGACATTGGTTTCGCGAGCGATGACAATGCGATGCAAGTGTTTTTCTCTCAGCGCTATGCCCATGATACGGTGACATTAGAGAAAGCAAGCAAGGATAAGATTGCCGCGCAGCTCGCTACCATTATCGGCGAGACCCTGATGCAGCGTCTTAATGGTTAATCATTTAGTTATTAGCATCAAGCCGCAAATGATATGTCTGTTAGGGCTATTATGATGGACGTGGCTGATAGCGATAGCACCCAGACGTTATTGCTGATTGTGATTTTTGCGCTCGCATCACTGCTGCATGGTATTAGTGGGCTGGGTGTAACGTTGGTGACTACTACTGCGCTTGCCAGCATGTATCCGTTGCCACACGCCATTGTCTTGGTGATATTCCCGTCATTATTGCTAAATGCGATGACTTGGCTGGCAGGTGGCGGGCGTAGTATTTGGCAAAACTTTATCTATTATGGTAGACGCTATTGGCTGCTCGCGTTAACCAGCTTGCTCGGTAGTATTTTGGGTGCAAAGCTACTGCTGTGGGTAGATAGTGCTTACATTTTATTAGTATTAGCGGCTGTCATCGGCTTTTATGTGATAAGTGCATTACTCGGTAAGCAAATACGTCTGCCTAACACTAAGCCTGTGCTGATTATCGTTGGATTTAGTGCAGGAGTCATTGGCGGCGCCACCAACGCGATGTCAACCATACTAATGATGTACTTATTGTCTGCAAGTAACGATAAGAACACCATCGCTAAAGTCGGCAATATGTGCTATTTCTTGGGTAAAATTGCCCAAATTATCGTATTACGTGAGCCTATTATGGCGCTGAGCAGTGGTGAGTGGCAGCTAATTACTCTGCTGAGTGTCCTATCTATTGCCGTGCTTTTAGTCGGCATCCGCCTGCGTCGTTACTTGCCGCAAGCACGCTTTCGTCAGCTTATTTTATTGATTCTCACGGTACTTGGTATACGTGTGGGTTGGCAGGGGATTACGGCGTTTTTGTAGTATAGTCAGTACCAAATAGAATCGAACCATCAATAATTACGTGCTACTGGGATAAATTTTCCTTGCGTGCTGCTGATACAGAGGCTGCGCAAAATTTATCCCAGTAGCACTGACTCGGTTTTAAAGTGAGTTGACTATAGGCAGTGCTTTTCAGGTTAGCGATTGAATAAATTTAATACGATAGTAGCGATGACACTGATGACTATCATAGTGATCACTGGAAAATAAACCCGTGTATTGCCTGAAGTGTGTTTGATATCGCCTGGCAGATTACCTATCCACGAAAACGCGCTTGGAAACAGCAGCCAAATAACGCCGATGATAACCAACACAATGCCTATAACTATCAATATTTTTGCCATATAAAGCCTCGCAAATGCTCTGATTTTATATCGTCTTAACTAAATGGTTTTATTTCGACTATTAATGCGCTGCACATGAGCCAACCATCTCACCAAAATACAGCTGCTGGGCGACCCGAAAGGTATTACAGTGCGCTTCAACCACATCTTCAATATCTTCTGAATAACCACCGCCCATCACGATAGCGACTGGAATGTTAGCGGCTTTTGCTTGCTGCAACACATACTCATCACGTGCCTTGCAACCCCCTTGTGTTAAGCCAAGTTTACCCAGTTTGTCGGTCGCGAGCACATCGACAGCAGACTGATAAAAAATCATATCTGGTGCGACGTCGCTAATTAAGCGCGGCAGCGTATCCCTCAAAATCTGTAAATATTCTGCATCACCCGTATTGTTGTCCAGCTCAATATCTAAGTCAGATATTTCTTTACGAAAAGGATAGTTCTTGGCGCCATGCATACTAAACACAAAAACGCGCGGCTCATCCGCCATAATACTGGCGTTACCATTGCCTTGATGAACATCCAAATCAACGATTAAAATTTTCTGCGCCTGTCCACGATTTAATAGTAAATTACTGGCGATACAAACATCGTTAAAGACGCAAAATCCCTCGCCATGATCGGCAAACGCATGATGGGTGCCGCCCGCGACATTCATTGCTACACCGTACTGCTGGGCATATAACGCACATTCATAAGTGGCGTGAGCGATATGGCGACCACGATCTACTAACGCTTCGGTCATCTCAAAGCCAATAGGGCGCGCTTCTTTGCGCGGCAAGGTTTGAGTTTTAAGCTTATGCCAATAGTCCTCAGTATGGGTGGTTAAGATTTCGTCTTCTGTCAGACGCTTCGGTGCAAAAAAATTCTCGGTAGTGATAGTCCCTTCGCTAAGCAGGCGCTCAGGAATCATCGTATATTTTTGCATGGGAAAACGATGCTTGTCAGGTACGGAATAACGGAAAACTTCAGAGTAAGCAATTTTTAACATAATTTTTAATTGTGTCGGTATTGAAAAAGGTGATAAGAAATTCTTATTAAAAGTGATAAAGGGGTGGAATATGAGAGCTACTGACTTATATTTTGCTAAGTTTTTTGAATTAAGAGATTTTTGTGAATTAAGAAACTGTCTAAACTAAAAGACTTTTTAAATTGAGCATTTTTATTGAACAAACTGAGTCGGAAGAAAGAAGGTTCTTGAGTCGGATTGCTGACGTAGCTCTATAAGTAACGTTTGCATATCTTCAGCAGGGTCTTGAGTGTTGATTAAATCATCAAATATCTCGTAAGCAACTGTAGTCATGGCAATTACGCTTTGCAACAAATTCTCAAGGATATGATCATTAATACCAACTGCCTCGACATCGATAGCATGTTTATAACGTATTTCGCCATCATTCACATCCATCTCCAAATTACCGATTAGCATGTCATAATTAATTTGGGTGATAAGTAACATGGCTGCGTTTTGATGAGTTTCGGGCACTAAAAACGGTAAGATCCCATAGACCGCTAACAGATTGTTTTTCTCTTGCACGCGAAACAGATAGCCGCATTCTAATTGTTTATTGCGCATCCTTAAGGATAAATGGTGCGATTGCTGGCTGTCATTGGTTCTTGGCCGATAATGGGTGTAGTGCCACTGTTTGTCATTAAAATACTGTTTAAGGTAATCGACAATAGCTATGTCAGTATTGTTGTCTTGCTCAGCAGTCTGATTCAAAGAGTCCGCTTTAGAGCTTTCGCTGCTATTTTTGTCACCAGTAGCACTATCCATACTATTAGAATCGCTAGTGTCTGTTTTAGCAGAGCCTATGCTACTAGCATTTTTATCATTGGCCTTCTTATCACTAAACTTTTTATTAGCCTTTGCGCCATAAGTTCCAGTTTGCAAAGTGGTAGTATTATTTTCGTTATTAACATTATTTTCGTTATTAATATCAGTATCGTTATCAACGCTAACTTCATCTGCAAGTGACAACGAATGCTGCGGTATTTTCGCGTCATCAACAATAGCCTTCGGTGCTGAAGCAGTCAGGAACCGTTTGAATTTTTGCCATAAGCTGAGTTTATTATGTTGACTCATAGATGTTTTACTAACTAATAAATGAATAATATTAAAAACTGATAAACAAGCTAAAACCTCAAATTAATCTTTGCTGAATACAAAACCATCTTTGATGTTAGGTTGCGCATAAAATGCTTGTAACATGTTATAGATATGAGTGGTAAGCCATGTACTTTCAAGAGCATCATGCACGACAGGAAGTAGGGCGGTACTTAATTGCGTCATGGCCTCTTCATCGATATATAAGCTTGCTGCTACGCTCGCAATCGTATCCGACTGATGATTAGTGTACCAAGTGTCGACGCTAGCTGAGACAAGGCTGCGCAGGTAAGGCGACAATCGCAGACGGTTATAGCTTTGTTGGATGCTGGCTTCGATATGATCAATACTGCTATGGTCAGGCTCATCGTTTAAGTAGGTTTGTAGCTGGCTAATCGGTTGGTCTTTGATGCGTCCCCAACCTGTTATCAAGAGCCGAGCGACTTCTTCATTTGATAAATGTGCTTGCGCATTGGCCTCTGCTCGGCGAGTTAAGTCTTTAATATTGCGATGCAAGTAGGTTTGTAACTTTTCATCTAGGTTTCTGTTGGTTGCCTTCTCAAAAGAGCTGCGCCCAAGCTTCATGAGTTTACCAACACCACCTGCTTTATCTAGCGTGCTTTCCATAAAGTCGTTGATAGCGTGATATAGCGTTTGCGTCAGCAAGTCTGCAAAAGTTTCATTGCCGACCAGCGTATGAATCAAGGCATTACGCTGCTCGTCATGGCTACCTACGTAATTGGCAAGGGTCTCAATCTGAGTGTCATCCACCAGCTCAGATAAAGGTACGTTGTCATTGACCGGATGATAAATGACAGTATGCAATATATCGCGGATATCCTTACGCATGACATCGCTCATCGGTTGGCTAAGTAGCCAGTCATTAATTAGGTGCTGTAAATCATCGGCGCTGACGTATTTATATAGAGGCTGCGCGCCTAACCACTGCCAAGCCTCTACAGCCATCGGCTCTGCTTGCTGCTGTAACCACTGCTGCATAAAGGCGACTTGAGCATCGATTAAGCTATCCATAGTTAGACTAGCAGCTGATAAGCTTGCGCTAGGATGAGCAGTTGCAGTACCTGTATGAGGCGTTGGAGTTTGAGTGTCTGATGCTTGAGTGTTTAGAGTTTGGTTATCTTTTGAAGTCTGCATAGGTTTTGAGGTCATAGTAATCGACAATTTGTTATACTGTGTGGATATAGTGAGCATAAAGTATTATGCCATGAACAACGTATTCGTTTGTGATGAATATTGCTTAGCCCTTGATAAATAATGAGAGATTTGATGACGGCTGTGGATGCACCCTTACTTGCGCTCGATGCGCTGACGGTTCAGCGCGGTGAAATACCTTTATGTGAAGGGGTCACGCTCAACTTACCTGCTGGTAGCATCTGTCACTTGGTTGGTGCAAACGGTACGGGTAAAACGACGTTACTGATGCAACTGGCTGGATTGTTGCCAGTACTGACGGGTGAGGTTCACTACCAAGGCGTAGCAAGTCTGCCTATTCAGCCTTTATATGTCTCGCATCAATTGGGCATTCATTCCAATCTTACGGTCGCGCAAAATCTGACGTTTTTGCTGAATTTATATGGTATTACCCCAAGTATCGCTGATATTGATAATGCCCTCACTTGGGTGGGATTGCAGGGCTTTGAGACGATTAGCTCAAGCCATTTATCTGCTGGGCAAACGCGTCGCATTACGCTTGCAAGATTATATTTGTTGACGCCGGACGTGACACCATTATGGTTACTTGATGAGCCTTTTACGGCACTTGATGTCGATATGGTGGCACGAATGGAAGACAGGTTGCGCGATTTTGCCCATACTGGCGGATCGATATTGATGACCAGTCATCAGGCAGTCGGCGTTGCCAATCAGGTGCTCGATTTGTCAGATTACATGGTATAAGTGCGACAAATATAAGTGAAAGGACGGATAATGACAGATAGTCCATTACAAAATAGTCCAGTGCAAGAGAGCACCATGCAAGAAGACCTAATGCAAGACAGTCCAGTACAAGTAGCGAATAAAAGCTTGAACGTTAGCGCATCGGCTGCACGTGGTATCAGCTTTATGCAGTTATGGCGACGTGAGTGGCACGTAAAGCAGCAAGGGGCTGTACAGTGGTTGTACCCTTTAGTACTATTTTTAGTGATTATCACTTTGTTTCCGCTAGCCGTTGGTAGTGAGCCTGCACTATTGCAGCGTCTTGGCGTGTCTGCTGTGTGGATTGCCGCTCTGTTGTCACTGGTGATGGGCGTTGATGGCTTATTTAAACCCGCTCTCGATAATGGCACACTGGCGCAATTGGTCGTTGCCAAAGCTTCGCTACCGTTATGGGTGCTTATCCGCTTAGTCATTCATTGGATTTTTAGTAGTGGGATTGTGGCTGTGCTCAGTTTACTTGCCGTGCCATTGTTTCAGCTCAGCTGGTTTGAGGCGTGGATATTGATGGCCTCTATTGTGACGGGTAGTCCAATGCTGTTGATGTTGTCAGCGGTCGCCAGTAGTTTGACGCTGTCATTGAAGAATGGCGCGGTGCTGGTGCCTTTGATTGCTTTGCCGATGCAGTTGCCAGTGTTAATTTTTGCCACCGGAGCGGTTGATTTATTTGCCACTGGTCTTAATGGTTTGCCGATATTGGCTTTATTATTGGCAGGTAGTATTATCTCGGTTTTGGTTATGCCATGGGTGATTGCAATGACCTTAAAAATGGCGTGGCTAAATTAAAACGTATAGGCTGGCTTGTTATTGCTTCTCTTATCAAAGCCATTTGTATGAACAGCATGTTGAAAACTGGCAACTTTGCTATAATAGCCAGTTAAATAAGTAACAGTCACTTGTAGATTCTATCCAGTGTTTAACGCCGGCAGGTTAACAGGTAGTAGCGCCAATGTTGCGCTGTATCCGTATAACCAATAAGCTGTGCAAATAGGTTTATTCTCATGCCCAACCTGAATAATGTCTCATCTCCTAGCCTATGGCAGCGTATCTGGCAAGGCTTCTTGACCACTGTGGGTACCAAGCAGTTTTTTCGCATCTTTGCGCCTTGGGTTAAGTGGTTAGCTGTACTGTCCAGTATTTTTCTGCTGATCGGTAGCGTTTGGGGTCTCGCTTTTGCGCCGCCCGATTACCTACAAGGTAATAGCTACCGTATTATCTTTATTCACGTACCAGCGGCCAGTATCGCTATTTCTATCTATTTTGCCCTCGCAGTATTGGGGGTAATCTTTCTCGTTTGGAAAATTAAGACGGCCAGTCTTGTGGCGCAGGCGCTTGCTCCGCTGGGCTTTTTACTATGCGTGATTAGTTTGATTACGGGCTCTATTTGGGCAAAACCAACTTGGGGTACTTACTGGGTTTGGGATGCGCGTTTAACGTCTATGCTGATTTTGGCGTTTTTATATGCGGGCGTGATGGCGTTGTTTGCAGCGTTTGAGCATACCGCCAACCGTGGTAAAGCAGCCGCCATTTTATCTATTGTCGGCGCAGTGAACCTACCTATTATCAAGTATTCAGTAGAGTGGTGGAATACCTTACATCAGGGCTCAACCTTCACGTTAACGGCCGCGCCCAAAATGTCTGCAGATATGTGGATGCCGTTGCTACTTATGATTATCGGTAGTTACTTACTAGTCGCAACATTAACGATTTATCGTACCAACACCCTAATCTTGTACCGTGATCAAGGTAAAGCGTGGGTCAAAGAATATATTCGTGGGCAAGCCAAATAACCACACAACTATGGACAAAACAAATAACGGCTAGGAACCTATTATGCAGCCTTACTTTTATAGCGTATCTGAGTTCATCGCCATGGGTAAGCATGGTGTTTTTGTCTGGTCATGTTGGGCAATTGCGGTTGGCGTGATGCTGGCTTTTATTATATATAGTCGCAGGCAGCGCCAAGCACTTATCAAACAGCTGACCATTCAGCAGGCTCGACAAGCTCAGCGTACCGCTAAAACCCCTAATCCTGCAACCAAGCAGCCAATGTAAAAATTATTTTAATATCATAGATTTAGTTCACAAAATTATGACCTCTAAATTGTAAAGATATGACCGTATTAGGGCTTGTGGGGCTTATTGATTTGTCCGAAAAATGCTACCATATAGCTATTAGAAGAGTACGATTAGAAAGATACTTTCAAAAAATTTTTCTAATGGTAGTTTCTTCAATATTTTCTGTTTTATAAATTGTTTATATTCAATAAAGCAGCGACTCATCAATGAGGTAGTGGTATGAACGCAGTTCGTCGCAAAAAACTGATGTGGGTTATGTTCACGCTTGCAGGGGCAGCAGTGGCGGTAGTGTTAGTCATTTATGCTATTGGTCAACAAACCGATTACTATTTCGATGCTACGGCGATTGCTCAAGGCGAAGCGCCACAAGATAAGCGCATTCGTGCAGGTGGTATGGTAGTCGCCGGTAGCGTACAGCGCGCACCAGACAATCCATTAAATGTTGAGTTCGCGATTACGGATTTTGAATCAACGGTTCCGGTCACCTATCAAGGTATCTTGCCAGATTTGTTTGCTGAAAACTCAGGCATCGTCGCCACTGGCAAAATGCAGGGTGAGATTTTTGTGGCTGGTGAAGTGTTGGCTAAGCATGATGAAAACTACATGCCACCAGAAGTTGCCAAGTCGATGAAAGAAAACAATCGCAGCGGTTTAACCCCAACCTCTGAGCAGTATAATCCTGCTGAACCGATTCATGAGACTGAAACACTACAACAATAACGTTTGAGTCAAACTAACAGTAAAAAAGAGCTGCTAATAATATATTAGCGGCTCTTTTTATATACAAATTTTGGTATCAATAGATTTTAGTCGTCCCATACAGGAGTATAGTCAGGATGCTCAATTTTGCGACCGTCACTGCGGGCTAAACTGCAAATCTTTTCTAATTCATCTGCGCTCAATTGAACGTTGATGGCATCTAAGTTCCCTTGCAAGTGCTCAGGATTAGAAGTCTTGGGAATAGCGATACGATCTTTGTCTGATAGTATCCAAGCCAATGATATCTGTGCTGGAGTTACGCCATGCTTCTCAGCGATTTCTTTGATGACTTCATTATCAAACACATCACCGCGCGCTAGTGGCGAGTAGGCTTCTAATAAAATATGGTGATTGTTCAAAAAAGCCTGCAAGGTATTTTGCTTAATGAACGGATGAAATTCAACTTGGTTGACCACAATCGGCACGTCAGCGTACTTTTTGGCTTCAATAATATTGGCAATATTAAAGTTAGATACCCCGATATTGCGCGTTAAGCCTTGTTTTTGTAGTTCACACAATGCAGGAATAGTCTCAGATAACGGTACACGATCATCGGGCCAGTGTAATAACAGCAGGTCGACATAATCAGTATCTAGATTTTCTAAAGAACGTTTGGCCGCTGCGATTAATTTTTCTGGTTGAAACTTCATATCGTCAGGAAAAATCTTCGTAGTCAAAAAGAATTTATCACGAGATATGCCTGATTGCTTAATACCTTGACCGACTTCCTTTTCATTATCATAAGCTTGAGCGGTATCAATATGTTCGTAACCCATCTTTAAACCTTGACTGACGACATCAACACAATCTTGTCCAGTCGACTGCCAAGTACCCAATCCTAGTACCGGAATATTGGCTTGTCCAGCCGTACGAATATTATAGGTTTTAGTACTCATATTATTATCCTTGTTATTTGTATGATTTGTTAATAGAGGACTTATTAACAGAGCGATTATTCATGAATATTATTGTCTCGACCTCTATACAGCCTAACCACTATAGAAAAAAGCAGGCTAAAGTGAAAGGGCGAGTGACGGTTTCCTACAAAGGACAAACAGGCTGTAACGTCATTTACTATTCTGATTTGTAGGATGAACAGTATTTTCAAACTGTTAAGTGTCTCTCAAGCGAACAAATCCTTACCACTAGTATGGTTATTATAAGGTAATATAGAAACTAAGCTATAACCAATCTTTTATATGCATTTTATTCAAAAAAATCAAACAGTTATCTTAAAATTATTCCAGTATTTAATTTCTCTAAACTCATATAAAAACCTTTGCTTTGATTGGGGATATTATGTCAATCGTTTCAAAAGCTCATCTTTCAGAAGACGAGCTATCAAAAAATAACAACGTCGGACAGAGCCCTATTTCTTGGTTCATCTTTGGCCTTATGACCAGTGTTACTTTTATCGGTATTCTATCAGAGCTGATGCCTTCCGGTATTTTGCCGCAAATGACGGCAGGTCTTGGTATCGAACAGACCCAAGTCGGATTTTTGGTCGGTATCTATGCGTTGGCTTCAGCGATTTTTGCTATTCCGTTAATCAGTATGACGCTGTGGGTCAACCGTAAAATTCTTTTAATGGTTTTATTAGCAGGTTTTGCGGTTTCCAATATCGTCGTCGGGCTCACTTCATCTTATTCGCTTATTGTTGCTATGCGTATTCTGGGTGGTATCTGTGCCGGTATTATGTGGCCGATGATAGCTGCCTACGGTACCGCGCTTGTGCCAGAGAATATGCATGGTAAGGCAATCACTATCATCATGGCAGGTAATACCTTTGGTGTGAGTTTGGGTCTGCCAGTGATGACCTTTATCGGGACACAAGTAGGCTGGCGCACATCCTTTATCGTACTCGGTGTACTAGGCGGGGTAATTGCGCTATTGGCGATGAAGTTTTTACCATCCGTAAAAGGTGAAAAGCTGACGCAAAGCAATTCGCCAATAGCCGTGCTAAAAATACCTGGCGTTTGGATAGTCTTAGCCCTCACTTTCTTGGCAGTCGTTGCGCATTACAGTACCTATACTTATATCACTTTATTGGTTGAAACCTTGGAATTTGTCGGCGGTATTAGTTTAGCCCTGCTTATCTTCGGTATCGGTTCTGTCATCTCAGTCATACTATCCGCCAAGATTATCGATACGCATCTGCGTGGTTTGATCGTCAGTATGCTTGTATCTGGAGCGATAGCTATGTTGCTATTCGTCTTCTTCAGAGGAATGAATGGCTTCTCGCATTTTGCCTTTTTATTATGGGGACTAGCATTCGGACCTTTGGTAACGATGTTCCAAACAGCAGTCAGTCACCAAGTCACCGAAGCAAAAGCCGTCGCGACTTCCGTACAATCAAGTGTGTTTAACTTTTCCATTATGATTGCGACATGGCTTGCGGGCTTGATTTTGGTTCATATGCCAGAGACAGGCGTCTTAGGTATTGTATATCTATCCATTTTTTGTTTCGTTCCTGCCATCATCATTACCTTCATATCTAAGAAAACATTGGATGCGGCTACTGTCGGGTAGCGTTCAATAAAGTAGCTTTTAATAAAATAATGTTCGATAAGCAATTTCAATAAATAATTATTTAATAATAATAGGAGTTTGTCATGATTAAGTTTACTAATGCCAATATCTATCGCAATAGCGATGCCAATGAAATTTTGGTCAAAGACGGTGTTATTCAGCAGATAGGTAACAATTTGCCTGCTGCTGAAGAAGAGATCGATCTCAAAGGTCGTTTGATCGTACCGCCTTATGTGGACTCGCATCTGCATCTTGATTATGTCTACACGGGCGGCGGCGATGATGCCAAGAACGCCTCAGGTACCTTGTTCGAAGGTATTGCTCGCTGGCATGATGTCAAAAAGACGCAAACTTTTGAAGATGCTAAATCGCGTATGTTGAAAGGTATTCAAGAAGAAGTGTCCAAAGGGGTGCAATACATTCGTACCCATATTGACGTCTGCGACCCTGATTTGACTGGACTTAAAGCAATGCTTGAGCTGCGCGAAGAGCTAAAAGACAATGTGACTATTCAGATTGTCGCTTTCCCGCAAGAGGGTATGTACGCCTATAAAGGGGCTGTTGAGTTGATGGAAGAGGCGCTAAAGATGGGCGCGGATTGCGTCGGCGGTATTCCACATTTTGAATGGGCGTACGAGTTCGGGCAAGATTCTGTGCGTAAGACAGTTGAGCTTGCGCTCAAGTATGACAAGCTCATCGACGTGCATTGCGATGAAACCGATGACCCGATGAGCCGCCACGTGCAACTGTTAAATGCTTTGGTGATGATTGAAGGTATAGGCTCTCGAACAGCGGCCAGCCATACTTGTTCATTTGGTTCGGCAGATGACGCTTATGCGTTTCGCATGATGGGACTGTTTGAACAATCGCAGATGAACTTCATTGCGCTGCCTACTGAAAATGCTTATTTGCAAGGTCGCCAAGATACTTATCCCAAGCGTCGTGGTTTAACGCGAGTGAAGGAATTTTGGGAGAATGGTATCAACATCTCTTTTGGTCAAGATTCTATCAACGACCCTTGGTATCCAGCGGGCAACGGTAACATGATGAATATCTTAGATAATGGTATTCATTTAGCACAAACCATGTCATTACCGCAGCTCGACGTCTGTCTTGACTTCATTACTTTTAATGGTGCTAAGACTCTAAATATCGAAGAAGAGTATGGTATAGAAGTCGGCCGTGCCGCAAACTTTTTGGTATTAGATGCGACAAGTCCATTTGAAGCAGTGCGTCAGCGCGCGGATGTACTGGCCTCTATTCGCAATGGTAAGTATCTGTTTAAAAAACCTGAGCCTAGTTATGATATTGAGCTGGACTTGTTTAGAAGCACTATTTAACGATTAGTCCAAAAGCTAAATATAAAATTCAGACCATAAAAAATGCCCATTACTCATAAGTAGTGGGCATTTTTGTGTTTACGATTTGAACTTTTAGCACTATTAGTTAATTATTGAAACTAACCGTTTTTAAGTGTCTAAATTTTTGCTCAAGCAGATTTAAGTTACTGAGCTGCTTCCGCTTCTACAGGGGCAGTAATCGCAGTAGCTGGCGCAGTGTTATTACCCCAGATTTTTGGGTACTTGTAGCCTGGGAAAGTATCATGAGCATACTTTTTGAAGGCTTCTGAGTTATAAGCGTTAGTCACGTCTTCAACCCATTTTTTACCAGTATCAGTAGACTTAATCGCTGACCAGTTTACATAATTGAAGCTTGGCTCTTGGAACAAGGCTTCAGTTAGCTCAATGCCAGCATCAGTAGCATAGTTACCATTGATAACGGCAAAGTCTACTTCGTCACGGGCACGTGGTAATTGAGCGGCTTCTAACTCAACGATTTTGATATCGTATTTGCTGTTATCAGCGATGTCAGTTTTTGAAGCAGTCAATGGATCAACGTCATCTTTTAAGGTAATCCAGCCAAGATCATTCATCATAACCAATGCACGGGCAAAGTTACTTGGGTCATTCGGCGCAGAGACGCTCATGCCTTTATACACGTCATCAAGGCTAGTCTTTTTACCAGAGTAAATGCCAAGTGGTGCGGTTGGAACTTGGAAAACTTCGACCAAATCAAGATTGTTTTCTTTTTTAAAGGTATCAAGATAAGGCTTGTGTTGGAAGATATTGATATCCAAATCACCTTCAGCCAATGCCAAGTTAGGGCGGACATAGTCAGTAAAAGCAATTAGCTCAACTTCATAACCTTGCTCTTCCAGTGAGGCTTTGACTTGGTTACGTACCATATCGGCGAAGTCACCTTCGGTAGTACCGATGATGATTTTGGTGTGTTCAGGATCAATATCGCTAGCAGCAGTTTCAGCAGTTGTGCCTTCAGACACGGCTTCTTTAGTCGCTTCTGGCGCTGATGAGTTGTTACAGCCTACTAATACTAAGCTTGATACACCAACAGCGGCAAATGCGGTCGCTAACTGACGGCTGATATCTGTTAATTTCATGAAATTTCCTTATTAATACATGGGATTGGGTAAAACGGTTATCGTCTGAGCATTAAAAAAGCAACATTCTAAGTAGTAATGCTGCTTTCTTATGAGCTGAGATAAGGAGTAATTACTGCCAAAAATAAACCTAGTCGCTTGCAATGTCAAGCATTCTCTAACGTGGCTTAGCGTTTGTCTAAACGATTGGCTAACCAATTACCAAAGGCTTGAATCGAGATGACCATGACCGACAGCATAATGACGATAAAAATCATCACTTCAGTCTGATAACGATAATAGCCGTAACGAATAGCTAAGTCACCCAAACCACCACCACCAATCATACCAGCAGCAGCTGAATAAGAAAGCAGGCTAATAGTTAGAATAGTCACCGAGAGTACCAATCCTGAGCGCGCCTCATTAAGTAGTACCTTAATGATCGTAAAAGGACGTGCGCCCATAGATTCGGTGGCTTCAATGATACCGCGCGGTACTTCACGCAGATTTTGCTCAACTAAACGCGCAAAATAAAACGAACCAGCAATCGCTAGGACTAAAGATGCAGCAATAGGGCCAATGCCTGTGCCAACAATGGCTTTAGTAAATGGGCTCATGGCAATCATCAAAATGACAAAGGGGAAAGCACGCATAAAGTTAGTGATGCCACCCAATATGGCATACAGCCCTTTATTCTGTAAAAACTGTCGATCGCTGGATAAAAATAAGAATATTCCAAACAGACCACCAATGGTAACGGCAGCTGCAGTAGAGATACCAAGCATAACGAAAGTGTCAAACGACGCTTGCCAAATTTCTTTACGTAGCGCAAGCAACTTGTCTATTGAGGCAGACAATTCAGTACCAGTCAACATATCTATTTCTCCTGCCGCCTTAGTCTTCGTGCACTAAGCCTTTGCCAATCGGGGTGGTTGCCTGAATCAGACCGTCTCGTACATCTGCAACTTCAAGTAGCTGTCCCTGATGCAGCAATGCCGCACGATCACAGAGTCTACGAATGACACTCATTTCGTGAGTCACAATAACAATGGTCACGCCAAGCTGCTCATTAATTTCGCGTAGACAGGTCAATAGGCTGCGAGTGGTAGCAGGATCAAGGGCACTGGTCGGCTCATCGGCTAGCAAAACTTTTGGGCTTGGCGCAATCGCGCGAGCTATACCAACGCGCTGTTTTTGACCGCCTGAAAGCTGTGCAGGATAATGACCAGCACGATCCGTTAGGTCCACAATCTCAAGACAATCCATGACACGCTTATGAATATCGCGGCGAGGATAACCAGCAACCGTCAAGTTAAAGGCCACATTGTCAAAGACAGTGCGATTAGACATCAGGTTAAATTGCTGAAAAATCATGCCGATATTGTGGCGGGCAATACGCAAATCACTGGCAGACAATGTGGTTAAGTCAGTACCATCGATAATGACCTGACCTGAGTCTGGACGCTCAAGCATATTAATAAGGCGTAACAAGGTGGACTTACCAGCACCCGAATAGCCCATTAAGCCAAAGATTTCACCTTTTTGGACAGATAACGACGTTGGCTCAACGGCAGTGAACCAATGCGGCTTACCGTCCTTGTCTTTTATTGATCGGTCGCTTAAAAAGCTTTTGGTCACGTCATTTAGAACGATCATGTCACTCATGGAATGCTCAAAATTAGTAAATAAGGTAGCGGTTGTAACATCGATATACTATTGCTCGATGACAGCGTCGAATCTATGCCAATAACAATATAATAAGGGGCGGTAATATAGCATATTTATAGGCGTTTTGGATATGCAGATTCATGACTGTCTTATAACAAGATAGCTATTAGCAGTAATACGTACTACGGCATGTAAAAGATTATAGTTGAGATTGAGGGTTGGATAGTATGTAAATAAGGACAAGGAATTAAAGAGGTAATATTATATTGCCGCCAAACTTGTAAAAGCAGTCAATGAGTTAGTCATTTACTGCCTACTTACTAATCATGTAACTAACTATGGTTATCATGGCTGCGATGAGGGTCATGTTTGACTGGAATCACTACCAAAAACCTAGTATGACCGTTAATAGTATCAGTAACGATATGACCTTGATGGGCAGTAACAATTTGCGATACTAGCGATAAGCCTAGACCCGAGCCCTTGTTTTTTTGCTGCAAGCGTACAAACGGACTAAAGATATCTTCACGTTTGTCTTCTGGAATACCTGCACCTTCGTCAATAACCGCGAGTACTGCATATTTTGGCAAAGGGCGCTCATCTTCAGACTTAGATTTTTTTAGATGCTTTTTAAATAAGCTTTCTTTACGCGGTGTGCTATTAGATTCACTATCACCATCGGTATTCTGGTCATTGCTGGCTTTAGTTATTTTACCTTTGTTGCTAACCTTGTCATTTATAGATTTAGTCGTTGCAGGCTTATCAGTGACGGACTTGATATTAGCGATACTCAGTCCATCATTTGTGGAGTGTTGTTGTGAGTCTGGAACGATATTCCAAATCATTCTTTTAATTCTATCAGCCAGATCAGAGCTAAGTTTGCTATGACCATTTTGAAGTGTCTTATCACTAATAGTTGGTGCTAGGGCATCAGTTATTTGATTACGGTTGCTACCATTATTAGATATAGCCTGCGATTGCTCGGCTTCATCATCACTATTATTCTTTCCACCGTGCTCTTTGTTATTATGCTCAGCAAGCGTTTCACCATTTCGAAAAATGACAGGTGTCGGTAACACATCTAACGGCTCTGATACATCGGTTGGCGTTTCAAGCTCAGACTTTACCTGAATTAAATTAACGTTTTGGTTGTCTTTCGATTGCCCTGTCACGTCGAGATGCTTGTCATAATTTGAGCGACTATAGTCAGCAAAGCTACTGCATACTAACGAATGTAATAGATATTCAGGTAGGGTATCTGCCTCTTCAAGAGTTTGCACGCCATAAAGCAAAATAGTGACTGGCGGAACACCATGTAGCATGGCGTTATTCAATAGGTTACGAATGAGATGAGTCAACATCGGCGGTTGACCATCAATCACAATGTGCTCACCAATTAAGGTTGCTTCTGGATAATGTTGACGCTCTTGGTTAACTAAATCATAAAAATCTACGCGCTCAACTTGCTGCATCGCATGGCCAGCATCGAGACGACTGACTAAAAGTATACTTTCAACTAAATCGTTAAGCCCTGATAAGTCGCGATTGATCGCTTGCGCCCGTTTATCAAACTTCGCTTTCGTATCCTTTGGCATCGAGCCTGCAAGCATATCCATCATTTCAATTTGTAGGCGAATGCGAGTAATAGGTGTACGTAGCTCGTGTGAGGCATGTGCTAGTAATAAATTATTGGCATCAATAAGATGCTCTATTTTTTGAGCGGCTTGGTTAAACCCACGCGCGAGCAAAGCAATCTCATCATTACCGCGACTATTGACACGTACAGTAAAGTCACCATCACCAAGCTGACTCATCTGCTGGCTCATATGGTTAATACGCCATGTCATTGAACGTGCAATCCACCATAGCGCGCCTGCCATAATCATAAGCAATAGCAGCGTACCAGTGAATAAGTTTAAGGCAGCAGATAACGCAGGCTTTTTCGGCACCAAACGTGACTCATATAGCAGTGTGTAACCAGTGCTGCTATAGACTTGGGCTTGCTGAGTAGGAGGTGTGTCTGAAAAAGATGGGAATATTAGAGTTAATAGAGAAGGCGTTGCAGGTAGCTCTAACGGCAGATCACTATTGTCCGTCTGCATAAGCAGGCGACCTTGACTGTCGTATAGGCCCATTTTGGCTTGCAATGATTCATCAAAAATATCAAAACTTTTTTTGACCACAGCTAACATAAAGCGTGCTTGCAGTCGATTGTTTTTGCTAATAGCCGTATTTAATTCATGCAAAAAGGGGTCAATCTGTCCAAGTATTTGTGTTGCCACAACTTCTGAGCGGATACCTGCGTTCTTGTCATGGACAAGCTGCGTCAATAGCACCATAGCTACTGCAAACAAAATAAGTGCCAGCATGACACTGGCAAATAGTTTTGCAAATACGGAGCGAAAACCCAACTGCTGCATTAAATGCTCTCTATTATCAAACACTCATATCGATGATTAGCAATAGCCACCACGGTAGGCGTGATGGCTATTTTTCGTCTGCTCATTACTTTCAGAGTTTATTTAAAACGAACTGACAGACTTTATGCTGGATTAGACCTGATCGGTGGCAAATTGATAACCAACGCCGCGTACGGTAATAATGCGTTTTGGCTGGCGTGGATTGTCTTCAATAAGTGCACGCAGACGTGAGATGTGCACGTCGATCGCACGATCGATGTTATCAGAGCTGTCATCATTTGGCATAGCTTGCCATAACTGCTCACGATTGAGTACTTTACCAGAATGAGTGGCAAAGTAATGTAATAGCTGAAACTGATGAGTCGTTAGACGTACTGGCTGCTCATCAATCGTCACTTCATGGCTATCAGGGAATACGCTCAAACGTCCAAAGGTTAAGCTATCAGACTGGCTGTCAGCTTGATTTGGTTGCTCATGGCGACGAATAACAGCGCGAATACGAGCTAGCAGTTCACGAGGCTCAAAAGGCTTAGCAATGTAATCGTCAGCGCCCATCTCTAGACCCAATACGCGATCTGTCGTGTCACCTTTTGCGGTAAGCATGATAATAGGAACTTTATTGGTCATGTTGTTTTTGTTGCCGCGTATCTTTTGGCAAACTTGCATGCCATCCATATCGGGTAACATCAAATCTAGCACTACCAAATCTATATCACGTTCTTTAGTGTCTAGGATATCAAGGCCTTCTTGACCGAGCCCTGCATGATGAACGTCATAATAGTTCATTGTCAGGTAATCGCTAATCAATTCAGCCAAATCCGGATCGTCTTCAATTAACAGAATCTGTTTACTCATGAGCTGTCCTTTAGTAGTGGTCGTTATTTAATAATTATTTAGTAATAGTTGTTTTAATGGTAATTGTTATCTTTTTAATTTTTCCAAGATATAAACCAATATATTTTATAAAAGTCATCAAAAAAATGCGCATTACAAATGTTACTGTGTCTATTTTGCCTAACTTAGGCCTTACCACACAAGACACGCTTTGTTAATGTTTCTACACAATGTAACTCATTATGTAATTACTGCTGCTTATAAGCCAACTGCTACCAGCCATATTAAAGAAGTGGCAATACAAAGAATCATATAGCGTGATTGACGATTTATTCTAATATTTATATGTTGAGATCGAACTATCCGTTGGATATAACCTTCATTATTACTCTTTCTACGATGAGCAAGGTATTTGCAAATAGCGTATTTATGAAACGATTACTTTTTTACCAACTGACTCTATAGGTAAGTCTGCTAGACAAATTAAACTGTCATTACTGATTCCAGCGACTAAATATTGATCAGTGCTAGGATCGTACTTAATCACCTCTACTGGTAGGCGAGTCAAACGCTGATCTTGTTTAATGATCCAAACATTCGCAGTGAGGGGCATAAGCGATTGATAAGGCGATTTTTTTAGTACTGATAGATCTACATCGTGGATACCATGTTCAGGCACAATAGTACCGACTTCTATCTGTCCATAATTGACTCGCCCAGAAACGACCATATCAGGTTTGAGTTTATCGCGACTTGCTTCATTTTTGACTACATTAACATAAACCCGCAGTTTATCAGGTTGGTTACTAGCGACTAGCTTGCTGACTTGACCCACAAACTGCTCTGGCAAATCCTTAGCTGTAAAGTTCACAGTTTGTCCAACTGAGAGTTGAGACTTAGTCTTGAGAGGAAGCGTAGCTATAAAATGCAAATCTTTGTCATCACCTAAACGCAATAGGGGTGTGCGAGCACCAACCTGTTGGGCGGTTTTTACATATAATTTATTGACGCGGCCTGAAAAGCTAGCCCGTACAACGACTGACTGTGCTGACAGCTTTAATTGTGCGGATTGCTCTGTAAGAGCTATGTCTTGACTAGTATCAATCTTTTCACTATTTACGCTGTTATCTATATTTTTGCTAATTGTTAAATTCTTGTCAGTAACTATATTCTTGTTAGTAGCTACGCTACCTGCTGGGTCATCATCTGCTAAAGCTACGTTATCAGCTGGTTTATTGTTGTTCGTGGTTAACTGTTCAGCCACTTTAGACAGATTTTTGGATGCTTTTCCCTCATTGTCACTATTGGTCTTATCACCCTGCTGTATATTAGCTGGTTGTTTTGCAGTGCCAGCAGTAGTTTCAGCCTCTTGTTGCTCATTGCTCGTAGCAGTATTGACTGTCTCATCAGTAGATGATTGACGCTTTAAAATTAATAAAGGCATGCCTTTTTCTACCCACTGACCCTCTGATACTAATGTTTTTTGCACGATTACGTCTTGTGCTGCGACAAAACGTGACTGTTTAATAGGGTTGATAACACCTTGTAAACCAAGGCTTGGCTGATAGCGTGAGGGTTTGATGTTCAAAATATAATCGGATGCCATAGTGACACTATCAACACCGTAGATAATAGGCGAGTCTGCCTGCTCACTATCCTTATTAGGTTGTTGATTGTCCACAGGTGCTGGAGGTTGGCAAGCAACTATAAGTAAAGTGCTTAATAATAAGGCACAGTTCTTGCAATACTTAATAAGTCTTATATGCATTGTCATCAATCGCTATGGTAAACGTCATTTTATTATATAGATAAATCATAGAAGGTGCGATATCTATACTGCTTAGCTGGACTACAGCTATCAATGATATAGCTAGAGTAGATACACGAAAATTGTTCTTACCACAAAAGATAAAAAAAGGCGGTTATGTCAACCGTCCGAATTATTATATACGTGGTCTGAATAACTGGAAAACCTAGGTAGACTATGTTAAAACGAGCATCAGATACTTAATTGATACATTGTAGTTACAAATTAGATTGAAATATTTATCCGACAAATGATGGATATTAATTATAAAAGTAAGATTAGAAGTTGGCTTCATTAGATAAGAGAAGTACTTACCGCAGCTACCGTTAAAGTAAGTGTTTATCGAATAGTAAGTAACAACCATGTCAAGAATAAATATTTATTCATAGGAAAGTAATAATGGAAAATAATTTTGAAGGGTTAAAGGTCATGGTTATTGATGACTCAAAAACCATTCGTCGTACCGCTGAGACTTTATTGCAAAAAGCTGGCTGTGAAGTCGTTACTGCAATTGATGGCTTTGATGCACTCGCAAAGATTGTGGATAATAATCCTGACATAATTTTTGTCGATATTATGATGCCACGCCTTGATGGTTATCAGACCTGCGCATTGATCAAAAATAACCCTGATTATGCAAGTACACCGGTGATCATGTTGTCCTCAAAAGATGGACTGTTTGATAAAGCACGAGGCCGTATTGTTGGTTCTGATGAGTATCTTACTAAGCCTTTTAGTAAAGATGAGCTATTTGAGACGATTAATCAATATCGCTCGTAATTAACGACTCTGAACTAGTATAAAAAACTATCGATATTAAATACATAAGAACCAACAATGGCTAGTAGATAGTGACAGCTTGATTAGATGGTTTTTGAAAAAGCGAAATATATCACTTGCTACATTATTTAGTTGGTTCCAACTTGTCCTGACGGATGACCTTGACAATAAAAGGAATAACCATGACAACTGTGTTGGTCATAGATGATTCGCCATCTGAAATGGCAAAGTTTCGCGACATACTGACGAAAAATAACTTTCAAATATTAGAAGCGACTAATGGCGAAAAAGGCTGTTTAATGGCTGCTGAACACTTGCCAGATGTGGTGTTGATGGATGTAGTTATGCCTGAAATGAATGGTTTTCAAGCGACTCGTAAAATCACACGCGGTAAGACAACTGCTCATATTCCTGTCGTAATTATAAGTACTAAGAATCAAGAAACTGATCGAGTTTGGGGTAAGCGTCAAGGTGCTAAAGAATATTTAACCAAGCCGGTCGATGAAGCTGAACTTGTACGCGTTATCCGTACAGTAACGGAGTAAATTGTGGCTTCTAAAGGATTTATCGAGCTTTTACGCTTAGCTGATCTGGCCCGTGCACGCAGCAGTGGTCGTCAAGGTGGTCAAGTATATGACTGGCGTGGCATAGTTTTTGAGATTGGTGGACAGCGTTTGGTCGCTCCAATGGGTGAAGTATCTGAAGTGCTGGCCATGCCAGAATATACCAGTATGCCATTGGTACAACCTTGGATGCTAGGCATTGCTAACGTCCGAGGACGTCTACTGCCAATAACGGACTTGGCGCAATTCTTGCAAATCCCTAGTCAGCAGCAAAAGAGTCAACGTAAAGTGATAGTTATAGATCACAGCTCAGTATTTTCGGGTTTATTAGTCGATAGAGTCATTGGTATCGAACAGTTTACTCGTAGCCAGTATCGTGCTGAGGCTATCGATAGTAGCTCACCGTTTGCTCCTTACAACCATGGTAAATTTTTTAAAGACAGTCAAGATTGGTATGTTTTTATGCCAAGCATGCTGGCACGAGACCTAGACTATATTGATGCTGCAATATAAATAAATATTGTAGATAGCAATAATCACTTGATATTTGCTACTAAATTTATAGAGCTTAACAAGAGCCAAATAAGGTAATAACGACTGACATACCAAGATGATATGTCAGCATTGAGAAGGATTTTATTAATAGAAACCTTATTAATAAAAGTTTTGCCAATGACTAATAGAGAGCTGTCATTAGCTGATGATCATTAACAACGTCAGACATGATACGACTTAGACGACTGTTTGAAAGGAATGAGCACAATGAGTGATGTTACAAAAAGCCCTGCAACTGGTGCCAATCAAAAAGTACCAGCTATCAAAAATTCTAATAGCATATGGAAGGTTTTATTAGGGGGTTTTACCTTAGTGAGTGTGGCCTGCTTGGTTTTGCTAATCAATACGCTATCAACAGTAAGTAACTACTTAAGTGACATCAACCAATTAGAAGTCAGTGCAGCTAATATTGTGCAAAACGTCAATGATGCAACTTTTTCGCGCGACTCTGATGTGAGCGCTAGTGCTTATGATTCTTTACAAAACGACGTTCAACGTTATCAAGCGGCATTGACCTCAGCACAACAAAATGCCACTGATAACAAGTCTGTCTTTGGTGACCTTGAAACCGAATGGCGAGCTAATAAAGAAAAGGTCGACTATGTACTAAGTCACCGTAATGATGTAAATGCACTACAAGACTTAAAAGACAACGTCGCTACAGCTACCAAGCAGATGCAAGATGACTATAGCCAAGTTATAGAGCAAGCAGTCGCAGCCAATATACCTGTTGCTGCCATCAGTGATATGCAGACTCAAACCTTACGTGCTGAGCGTTTGTATACTGAGATGGATAAACTGACTCGTAGTATTGACGGTACGCCAGCGGAATTTTCGGAGCAAGCAGAGGTATTTGCCCAAACATTAAATGCGCAACAGCAAAGCTATGGTGGTTTATTGCCAGCATTGCAAAACATATCTGATACTTTCAATAGTGCAGTTGCTCCTGTGGCAGCAGAGCTTGCAGCGTTGAATAGCCCAGCTATTGAGTCGCGTGAAAATGCCCGTGCATTAGGAGAGCTTGCGACCAATACTCAGGCACGATTGGCAGGTATCGATCGTGATATTTTGACACGTACCGGTGTAATGTGGCCTGCTATTATATTTCTGTTAGGTCTGCTTGGCGTAATATACACACTATCGCAACTGTTAAAACAGCATGGTGGTACAGAGCGAATATTAATCGAAAAAGAAACGCTTCGCCGTCGTCAAGAAGCAGAAACTGAATCTGAGCGTGCGCGTCAGATCCAAGAAGAAAACGAACGTAACCAGATGGCTATTCTACGCCTACTTGATGAGCTAGGTGACTTAGCTGAAGGTGATCTAACTGTTAATGCCACAGTATCTGAAGATTTCACTGGTGCTATCGCGGATTCAGTAAACTTCGCAATTGACCAATTGCGCCAGTTGGTATTAGTGATTAACAGTACAGCTGAACGAGTTTCTCAGTCTTCTGGACAGACTCAGATGAATGCGGTTGAACTTGCTGAAGCTTCTGAGCATCAAGCACAAGAGATTGCTAGTGTATCTGCTGCGATTAATGAGATGGCAATATCAATTGATCAAGTATCGACGAATGCGACGGAGTCTGCATCAGTTGCCCAGCGCTCAGTTGCTATTGCCTATAACGGCGCAGACGTAGTACAGCGTTCAATCGAAGGTATGAACGTTATTCGTGATCAGATTCAAGAAACCTCAAAACGTATCAAACGTCTGGGTGAATCTTCGCAAGAGATTGGCGATATTGTAAGTCTAATTAACGATATTGCTGACCAGACCAACGTCTTGGCATTGAACGCGGCTATCCAGGCTTCAATGGCTGGTGATGCTGGTCGTGGTTTTGCGGTTGTTGCTGATGAAGTTCAGCGTCTAGCTGAGCGTTCAGCTAATGCAACCAAGCAGATTGAAACTCTAGTTAAGACCATTCAGGCGGATACTAGTGAAGCAGTCATGTCGATGGAAACGACAACTTCGGAAGTTGTGCGCGGAGCACGCCTAGCAAAAGATGCTGGCGAAGCACTAGAAGAAGTGCAAAGCGTCTCTAATACTTTGGCTGATCTAATCCAAAACATCTCAAACGCAGCGCAGCAACAGGCAGAATCTGCTGGTCATATTTCTAATGCAATGAATATTATTCAAGATATTACCTCGCAAACCTCGTCAGGAACGATGGCAACTGCACGTTCAGTTGGTGAGTTGAGTGAAATGGCCGCTGCTCTACAAGAGTCAGTAACGGGCTTTAAGATATCGAATGATGACAAACAAGTGCATGATTACGAAGAAGATTTTCAAGATCACACTTCTGCAATGGCGTAGATAAAGCCAAATAGCGCTTAACTCATCTAACGCTGGCACTGCTCTTTAGCACTGTATTATATTGATGGCTTAATAAACTATGCTGATCTGTAAAACATCAAGCAAAAGACTGTGCCAACCATGATGAAAAATATATTCATAAAACGTAAAGTTAACAGTTTAGAGCTCAATAATTTTCAAAGCAGCGATTCAAAGGATAGAGAGCCGACTGTTTTTCGCTTAAAAGATAAGCCAGTTGCAGTACGTCAATGGCAGCGCTATATCGAACAAGCGATTGGTTTTGTATTACCGAAAGAGCAGTCTCAATGGTTGCTGAATGCAGTTGAGCATACGGCAGCAGAGAATATGTTGTCATTAGCACAGCTTTGGGATGCTGTACAGATAGACAAAAGATTAAAACAGCAGTTGATTGATACGGTACTTATTCCTGAAAGTCGATTTTTTCGTCATGAACCTTCAATAGCGTTTGTGACAGCGTTGGCACATCAGTACTGTATTCAGCCACTACAGAGCACTATTCAAGGTCATTCTAACAATAGTGTCGATAGTAGTAGTGCTGAGCCATTTCGTATATGGAGTGTCGGCTGTGCTACAGGACAAGAAGTATGGTCGTTAGCTATGAGCTTAGCTGCTAAAAACATATCAAACCATAAGATATTAGGATCAGATGTCAGTCAGAAAGCATTAAACAAAGCACGTAAAGGTCAATATGACCAGCGGCAACAGCAGCTCATTCCGTCAGCGTATCAGCATTTTATGCAACCGCTAGCAATAACTGCCCAAGATGGTACGCAGGCTATACGCCAAAGCCAAGCGTCCCTAACAGACCAAGCATTACCTGTATCGCCTAAATTAATCCTTGATAGATTGCTACCTAGCAAAACCTCAGCATATTGGCGAGTGATGCCAGAATTGCATGAACAAGTCAGCTTTGTCTGGCACAATATTTTTACCCCAAGCCTAGCAACCTCACATCTGCAGCAAGTCATTTTGTGTCAAAACGTGTTGATATATTTTCGACAGTTTGATCAGCGTGATATTTTGACGCGATTGTCTGCACAGTGTGCGCTAGGTGGCCATATTGTATTGGCTCCAGGAGAGGCGCTGTTTTGGCGACCTTCAAATATGCGCCGCATTGCCCATTCACAGGTTAATGCGTGGCAAAAAATCAGTGCATAAACGAGTTAGGATAATCCTATGAAAAACCAGCCAAATGAAATGGTGACGCTAGAATGGCTTCTCCCACTTTTTGATCAGCAGTTATCAGAAGTGTCTGAGGACTGGCAGTTAGATACTTATCCTGACTTTGAACGTATAGGACAGCATTATCACGAGCTTAGCGGCGCATTGACGATGGCTAATCTTCCTCGGCTGGCTACTTTATCGGCAAGACTTAACCTATTCGTATCTAGTATAAGTAGTGGCACGCTATTAAATGTTCAACAGCATCGAATAGGGCAGTTTGCTCACCAGCTATTGCGATATGAGCTGGCTCAATACGTTCAGACAGGTAGCTATAGAAGCGCTCTTATTGATAGAACTATTGATAAACTTACTCAGATGTTGCCGCAAACACATGTGCCAGCAGAAGATAGCGTGACCTTGAAAAGCACATCGGCTACTAATAAACACAGCGCTCATCCTCAAACCATCAACGTGGCTATTCCTAAGGTTTCAACATCAAGTGCTTCTTTCTTATCTCCTTTGTTACCTGAGCAATACAAGCAATTGTTATTGGCATGGCGTCAGCAAGTTCAACAATTATTAACTTTCAATAACAATGATTCAGCTATCCTACTAAGTTTGAAAAAAGTCAGTCATTACTTGTGGCAAGCTGCCAGCCTAAAGCATACAAACAATGCCGAGGCTCAGCAGCGTTTGTGGTTTTTGGCTGAGCTTTGGTTAAGCAACCTTGCGGATAACTCATTACCACTACCTGCAACTTATGCACAGCTGTTATCACAGTTAGATGAGGTATTGGATGGACGTTATCAGGAAGCTATCCTGATGACAGCTAATATAAATGCTAATAAAGATACCAGTAATGATGTTATCGAAGGCTTAATAGCTGATATTTATATACAAATCAGTGGCCTTGAACATATTGATAAGCAAACACATAGCACCTTAAGTCATTTATCACAATCTACTGAGTCTACATTACGTTTTTTACCGCGCATATTGGCTGAGCTTGAGTCCATAATTTCTAGGCTTGATAATGCACAGACAGTTATTATTCCATTACAGCAACTCCAAAGACAACTTGAGTGCCGAGGCTGGTCTCGATACGAGTCACAAGTGAATCAAGTTTTGAGTGATATCAAAGATAATATGATGTCAGCGTCAGTATTTGCAGAGATACAGTCGCAGATTGAACGTCAACTTCAAGAGTTATATAGTGCTATCTATAATACTGAACAGTCTATCCATACTAAAATTGGCGATGCAGCTTCTTTCATAACGATAACCACTTCTTCTGATAGTACGGTTATGGGCGCAGATGCTATGCATTCTGTCACCTTTACTGATGATAATTTGCGCCAGCTGCGTATTGCAGTCGAAGACGTAAAGTACAATTTCAATGACTATGTGCATCAGCAGCAAACTTACCTGTTACCAACATCAGCCGCTTTTGCTGAGATCGGCAGTGCTTTTGAAGAAATGGGTCTTTCTTCAATGCGCGAAGTTAGTGACAAACTTGGCGAGCTATTCGCTAAGTTAGAAACTCATAAAATAAAAAGTATCAGCTGGAATCTCACTCAAGCCTTAGCAGAGAGTGTGACGGCTATCGAGCTGTTGTTAGATTACTTAGCGCAGCAAGTATTTGATCGATCTTTATTGCAGCAGGCTAATGAATACGTAGAGCAAGCACAAAAATTATTGGATGACTTAATAGCAGCGCCCGAGGCGATCACGCAGACTTATAACCCTAGCGAGCTAATTTCGTCTGATGTCGTCCGCTATGATGACAGCGGTGAAATTGTGCCTGCTGATAACGTCCTAAATAAAAGTGTACTAACAGATGATACGATTGCTCAAATAGACACTACGCATGTAACGGATACAATGAGCTTAGACAGTAAAGAGTTGCAAGCTGCCCGTACACAAGTGAAACCTGATAACTTTGAGATGGATGAAGAGATTCGCGACATTTTCATCGAAGAAGCAAGAGAAGTACTGGCTGATTTGGAAGATTTCTTACCTATTTGGCAACAAGATGTACAAGATTTATCACCATTAACTGAAGTGCGCCGAGGTTTTCATACGTTGAAAGGATCGGGACGTATGGTTGGCGCTTTTAGTGTGAGTGAGATGGCATGGGCAATTGAAAATCTGCTAAACCGAGTCTTAGACAAAACCTTACCAGTGACTACAGATATGGTTACATTGGTAACCCAGACTACCACACGCTTATCAGTGTTAGTTACAGATTTTACAGCACTACAAGAGCCCAGTATGGATCCTGCCATTACTATTTTACAAACGAGTAATTTACTAGCAGGACAGCCTTTATCTTATGGTATGGATATATCTACAGAACCAGACTCGTCAGCATTGACTCATTTAAAAGAAGCACCGCTCGAATCAACTGGTGAGCAAAATACGGCAAATATCTATATTGATTCGGCAACTGATTTTAGTTCTGAATCTCATGCAACTGCAGCAAGCAATTCTACGCAAGTCGCCAATTTAAATATTCCTGCAGTCCTTGAGCCTTTTATACAACAAGCACAACAGTTACCTATCGACTCTCAAGATAGTGATCCGGATATCAAAGAGATCTTTATTGAAGAAGCAGAAGAGGTGTTAGCTGAGATTACACCAATATACGAGCAATGGCGTAATGCAACTTCTGACTTAACTGAGTTGAAAGAAGTGCGTCGAGGTTTTCATACCTTAAAAGGCTCAGGACGCATGGTTGGTGCGTACTATACTGGTGAGCTTGCATGGTCTATCGAAGACATGCTTAATCGTATTTTAGACCATACTATTTCAGTGTCTGCAGATATTGTACAGCTTATAGCTGATGTTCTAGCTAGCTATCCGGACTTGGTTAAGACGTTCGCTAATAATAATGAGAGCCATAACGAGGATTATCCAACGATAGTGCCGTTATGGGTAGCATGTGCCAATGCTTATAGTAAGCAGCATGGTGATAAATTTAGCTATGATAGCTTACGTAAAGGATGGTTAGACGCAGATAGCCAAGCTAGTGCCTGCGTAATCAACAGTGATTCCAGTAATAGCAGCGATGACATGAGTAACGATGACAATGATGGCATGTTAGAGACCATTCATTCTATTAATGAGATGATGGCAGATGCACCAGTAATTACAACGCCGCAGAGTGCTGAAGAACAAGCCTTCAATAAGATATTTGTTGAAGAGGCTCAGTCACTATTACAAGATATCAGTAATTTTGTCAAAGCTCATAGTGATGCTGAGCATATAGAAGTCACTGATGAGATTGTACGCGCTTTCCATACTTTAAGAGCGGCTTCAGGTTCTAGTGCGCTTGCTGCTATTAGTGATATTAGTGCCACAATAGAACATAGCTTAGAGCAGCTACAAAACCATGATACGCCAATGAATGCTCAGCACTTGCAAGCATTGGGTCAATCAGTAGCATTAATCGAAGGGTATCTGAATGCTTATCAACAAAGTTTGCAGAAAAATCTGTCTGATGAGAGTCTGCGCAATAAAAAAGATTTAGCTTCTTTGCAAGCTATGTTAAGCGAGTCTGATGTGACACGCACACTAACAAACAATAAACTGAGTATTTCGCAGCTGTTAGAGACAGACGTTGACGCACTTTTAAATGCTGAGTGGGAGCTAGGTGAGGCGTTAAATAATGGAAATATTGAGCAGGTTCAGGATTACGTTCAGCAGCAACTCAAGCAAATTGAACAGCTAGCAAGTCAGACTGGAGACTCTCCCAAATTCACCTCATTACTAGCAGCTTTAGGTTCAGTGTACAGCTATCTTGATGGTAATCTTGAAGCGACTCACGATAAAAAAGTGCAGACAGCATTGTGTGCAGGTCATCGCCAGCTAGTAGGCTTGTTTGATGCGTTGGCAGGTAGCATGTCATTAAAAGTTGATCAGCAAATACTCAGCGATTTATATGCAATTGATACAATAGACGTTGAAGAACATTCTAATGCTTTAAATGATGTGGTTGCTCCCAACGAGATAGTTCTTGAAGATAGCGATAAGCCAACGGCGACTGTGCAAAGCATACAAGCAGATACGTTACAGCTTGAAGCAATCGATACCGATGTTGAGCTACTAGAAATATTCCTAGAAGAAGCGCAAGAGCTAGATAGCGCCATTGCGCAGTCTTTTAGTAAGTGGCGCGCTGATAGTGCCAATACCGCAGCTTTAAAAGTATTACAACGCCACCTGCATACTATCAAAGGTGGCGCGCGTATGGCAGGTATTCGTAGTATCGGTGACTTAACACACGAAGCAGAAAGCATTTATGAAGCTTTTGTCGAACAACGGTTACACCCAACTGCCCAATGGCTAACCATTATGCAAATGGTACAAGATACCTTGTCCTTGCAGATTGATTACGTTGTACGCTATCAAGAGGCATTTCACGCTGATGAGCTCATTAAACAGCTGCAACAGTTTGAACGTAGTGAACAGCTACCGATAGCGATTACTCTAGTCTTGCCAGCACTTCAGAACCATGAGAATGATCATTTAGATAAGATAGAAAGCAGTCAAAAAGATATCGAACAAGCTTCTGATATCCCTAGTCTTGATAGCATCATTGCAAACTCATGGACAGAAGGTTTGCCTGATCCTGATATTTTAGAAGTGTTTTTAGAAGAAGCGGACGAAATTGTTGCCAGTAGTAATAAATATTTACAGCTATTTCTAAGTAACGTCAGTGACGTGGCTGCACTGCAAGCATTACAGCGAGATTTACATACCATTAAAGGCGGCGCACGTATGGTGGCGGCGAATGGTATTGCTGATCTAGCGCATGAGATGGAGACAGTATACGAAGAGCTGGCTATTCTTCGAAGACCAGCGACCAAAATGATTTCACAGTTGCTGACAGATTGTCATGACTGGCTGGCTGATGCCGTTTTTATCCTCAAGCAACAGGTTAACCCATCGACACCTGCAGCATTGATTTTGTCCCTACAGCAGTTTAGTAAGAATCCTGACGACTTAAAGCATATTCCTAGTGTATCGTTGCAAGCTCAGCGCAGTATGATTTTGGCTGCAAAAATGCTGCAACAGTCAGGGCATGTAGTCGAAAATCTGCATGAGATGCCATCTATGGCAGGTAATTTTGCAGAGCAAGAGCAAAGCACCAGCAATAACGAGATGATTCGTATTTCAGGTGGCCTGATTGAACATATGATTAACCTGTCAGGTGAATCAGCGATTAACCGTGCTCGTATCGATATGGGTATAAGTAGCTTAACTAATAGTATTGAGGAAATGGGGACCACTGTTCAGCGCTTAGCTGATCAGCTACGTCGGATGGAGATTGAGCTTGAAGCACAAATCTTATCGCAGATTGATGATGATGAGTTGATTAATAATGAAGACTTTGACCCGCTAGAAATGGATCAATATTCATCGTTAAATCAGTTGTCCAAATCGCTGACAGAGTCAGCATCTGACTTAATCGAAATTAATAACACTTTATTAGAGAAGACGCGTGATAGCGAAGGTCTATTGCTACAATTATCACGTACCCAGACTGAATTACAAGACGGGTTAATGAACTCGCGTATGGTGCCATTTACACGGGTGACACCACGTCTTGAGCGTATCGTGCGCCAGACTGCTAACGAACTTAATAAGTCGGTAGAGCTAACGATTATCAATGCTGATGACGAAATGGATAGAACCATTCTAGAGCGCATTACCTCACCTCTAGAGCATATGCTACGTAATGCGGTCGATCATGGTATTGAAAATACTCAAACTCGTCTAACAGCAGGTAAAGATCGTAGCGGTCATATTACTTTAGAGGTATTACGAGAGGGTAGTGAAGTTGTCATTAATCTCACTGACGATGGTCGCGGCATCAATGTTGACGCAGTAAAAGATAAAGCGATCGCTCAGGGTTTGATTGATCCAAATGATAATAGTCTGACCGACCTAGACATCATTCAATATATTTTCAACGCCGGTCTTACAACTACCCAGCAAGTCACTCAGATCTCAGGACGTGGGGTAGGAATGGATGTGGTTATTAGCGAGATTCGTCAGTTGGGTGGTATGGTCTCGGTAACGTCTGAAGCAGGTAAAGGATCGCGCTTTACCATACGTTTACCATTGACAGTTGCTGTCTCTGATGCCTTGATAGTACGTGCAGCAGATCGCTATTATGCAATACCTCTAGTACAAATCGAGCGCGTCATACGTGTTAATCCAGAAAAGCTTTATGATTATTATGAATCTGGTGCTGCCACTTTACATATTGAAGATGAGGATTATCGGGTTCGTTATTTAAACGAAATCTTATCTGGCAGTAAGCTTAATGAATTAATGGTCAGTACCAACACCAGCTTGCCGCTTATTGTTATTAAGAACCGTGCTGGTCAGAAACTGGCTCTGCAAGTTGATCAAATTGCAGGGTCTCGTATTGAGGTTGTGGTAAAACCACTTGGTCGCCAATTATCGCATTTGGCAGGTATCTCGGCGGCTACCATCATGGGTGATGGGTCAGTTATGCTAATCTTAGACCTTATTGCACTGATGCGTAACGCTCCAGCGCAAAATGCGACTCAAGCATCGAAACCTGAACGTGGTGGAGTAGAGTCACAAATCACAGTACTCGTGGTTGATGACTCAGTAACTGTGCGCAAAGTCACGTCGCGCTTACTCGAACGTCAAGGTATCAACGTCGCTGTTGCTAAAGATGGGATTGATGCCATCGATATCTTACAGGAGACTATACCTGATCTCATCTTATTAGATATCGAGATGCCGCGGATGGATGGTTTCGAAGTTGCAACGCAAGTAAGGTTTGATAAGCGTCTGCGAGATATACCGATTATCATGATCACCTCGCGTACGGGTGAAAAACATCGCGAACGGGCATTAGAGATTGGCGTAAATGATTACATGGGTAAGCCATTCCAAGAAACTGAACTATTAGACAGAATGCAGCTATTACTTGGTCAAAAGATAAGCTTGAGTCATGATGGATAAGACCCATTCATCTATCCTCAGTGATAAAGAAGATCTAGACATTAAAGTATTGGTGATTGCGGAGAGTCAACATCAGCGTTTGGCTTTCAACGATACTGTCCGCAGCTTGGGCTTTACTTTAATTGATTGTTTATCGCGGCAACAGTTACAAGATAAGCCCAAACTATACAGTGCTCAGGTTGATATTTGGTTGATTGATAGCGACTATGATAACAATATAGCCAGCGTTATTACTGCATCCAAATCCAGTGCGGTACTGGTAGGGTTTAGCCCAGCACCCTACCTAAACGAGATGCAACATTATGCAAAATGGCAGCGCAAGCTGAAGCGTAAATTAGCCAAACTACTTAACAAGCCGTCGTTGTTAGATAGTCCGGTGATTGATACCAATCCTCCGCCTTGGCGTTATGTAGTGTTCTTAGGAGCTTCTATGGGTGGCCCTAATGCGGTTAAGACGTTTTTAGATAACCTACCACCTTCGCTACCCATCTGCATTTTGCTAGCTCATCATTTTAATCATAAAATGATAGAGACTTTGCCTAGGATATTAAGTCGTCATAACGATTGGCGCTGCCAAGTAATTACGACTACTCAGCGTCTGCGGACAGGACACTGTTTAATTGCACCAATTGATCGGCAGATTGTATGTGACTCAGATGGTCGAGTCATATTAACAGAGCAAATATGGGCAGGAGAGTATAAGCCTGCTATTGGTCAGCTGCTTCAAAACACTAGTGACGTTTACGGTAGTGATCTTGTGAGCATTATATTTTCTGGTATGGGCAATGACGGCACACAGTATTTGGATTTAATTCAAGATAACAACAGTCAGCTATGGGCACAGAATCCAAGCACAAGTACTTGTCCTAGCCAGCCGCAAGCCATTATCGACTCAGGTCATTGCCAATTCATAGGTAGTCCTGAACTATTAGCTCAAAAACTTACCGATTATATTGGTGAGATGACAGCGACTATTACTTCACCTTCATTTACTGTGAGCGACGTATGAACCCAATTATAAAACATTCATTTGAAGCTGTTAGTCTATTAACAACTGATAATGGAATGCTTGAGGTAACTATCATTCCTGCTGAAAACCAGCCAGATTGGATTATCCCAAGTAGTTTAATTTTAAGTATTGATGACTATAATGAGCTTGTATGGGCGTATCCATGGGAACAGCAAGAAATGGCAGTATTTCATTTGTTATCGCATGATAAGCCTATTGATAAAACTATCGTACTAGAGGGTAATACCACTGTTCATCGTTTTGCTCTACAGACAACAGGTGATTTATGTCAGATGAAAGTCAGTATCTCAGATGTTAAAGATGCTGACTTACCTGAGCATTACGCACAGATTGCTATGAGCAATAGTAAGGATAATAGTAGTGTTGCTGATAGTATGGGAGAGGGAAAAACAGTAGACACGCCATTCAAAGAAAATGTCATTACATCTTATATGTTCCAAACAGTTACTATCAATGATGTGGCTTACTTGATACCAGATTTGGACAAAATTGCTCATCAACTAACCAATTTGGATGGTTAATTGAGATTTACTATACAACCGATATGATTAGTCACCTATTCAAGCATTGCAGATAATGTCATCATTTTATTGGAAACGTTAACATGCTTTACGAGAATGGTTGTTAAAAGTACGTTTTAAAGGTATTGTTTGAGCTATTTCTTAAAGTGATTTTAATAGGGCAGTAGTGTCCTGTATGGAATAGTCTATGAGTAATATCAATTCGAATGTGAAAAAGTGGTCAGTCAGTAGCCGCTTATTTCATTGGATTAGTGCGATTTTGTTGCTAGTGACATGGATAATGATGTTGCTATATAGGAATTTTGATAGCAGTCTATATATCGGACTGCACAAGGCCTTTGGGGTTAGCTTGCTTTTTTGGATGATTGCACGAGTTATCAACCGTGTATTTACTAAAGCACCGCCACCAGTACCAATGCCAAAATGGCAATTGCTGATGTCACAAGTGTCACACTTCGTACTCTATGGACTGTTAATTGCGATGCCTTTTGTAGGCTTAATGATGTCTGTTTACGGTGGTCGACCTGTCGATATTTTCGGGCTGTTTGAAATCCCAGTATTTGTTACGCCAGATCGTAGTGCCGCACGCTTCTATAATGATTTACATACCGATATCATCTGGCCTATGATTATCGCGTTTACTCTAATCCATATTGGCGCTGCTTTATACCATCAGTTTGTTAAAAAGGACAATCTGATTTCACGTATGAAATAGTGACTTATATCGAAATCGCCAATTACTTTTAAACAAAAAGCCCCCAGTATATTACTGAGGGCTTCTCGTTTAAGTCTGCATTGCATGAGGGGCTACAGCTTATAGTGATCTGTCCAATTTACTTCTTGTGTTCGGGTAAACTAATATTCATCTCGAGAACATCAAGAGTATCCTCAGAGCGATGATTAATATTAACGTCGTCAATTTGTACGCCGTTAACATACTTGTTAACCACTTCTAATATCTCACGCTTCATCTTTTCGATACGATCAGCAGTCAGTCGATTATTTAGTCGATTTTCACTAGCAACAATGACTTTAAGACGTTCGGTGGCCATATTGGCACTACCGGCGTTACTTTGATCGTCAGTACCAAACAGACTACTCCAAAATCCTTTTTTCTTACTCATTATTAACCCCCAAACCAGCGCTGTAATAGACTCTTCTTCTTCACGTCAATATGACGTAGCGGACGTTCTTCCCCTAAGAAACGGGCAACGATATCGTCATAGCATTGACCAGCGACCGAATCAGTATAATGAATTACCGGTTCACCGTGGTTCGATGCCTCAAGCACTGAGTGGCTTTCAGGGATAACACCAAGTAATGGCACTTTTAAAATATCGTTAGAGATGGTATCAATATCCATCATCTCATTAGCTGCTGCACGCTCAGCATTATAGCGAGTAATAATTAGGTGCTCACGTATAGAACCTTGGTTATCTTCTACCTTTTTGGTACGGCTTTGTAATATACCAATGATACGATCAGAGTCACGTACTGATGAGATTTCAGGGTTAGTAACAATGATAGCTTCATCAGCATGATACATCGCTAGCTGTGCACCACGCTCAATACCAGCCGGAGAGTCACAAATGATATAGTCAAACTGCTTAGATAGCTCAGACATAACTTCAGCCACGCCTTCGTCTGTCAACGCATCTTTATCACGGGTCTGACTAGCAGGTAAAATATACAAATTCTCTAGCTGTTTGTCTTTGACTAACGCTTGCGATAGACGAGCGTTACCGTTAATTACGTCAACGAAGTCATATACGATGCGGTTTTCACAGCCCATAATCAAGTCTAGATTACGTAAGCCCACATCAAAATCGATAACAACCGTTTTATAGCCACGTAACGCTAAACCAGCGGCAAAAGAGGCACTAGTCGTAGTTTTGCCTACGCCGCCTTTACCTGAAGTGATTACAACAATCTTCGCCACAATGGCACACTCCTATAATTAAATGGGATATTCGATAGATAAAAATCGTTTAATAAACGTACATATAATACTTAATATTAGTGCTCGCAGCACAAGGTAAGATATGACTAAGCCTTTATAAGTAACTGCTTGTAAATAAAATAACCAACTGTAATACGACTACTATCTGCGAGCGTAAGCCTAGCATAAATCAACAAAAATTTATAGTACGTCCAGAAGAAACGCTAAAAATCTATTAAGATAAATACTATTTTATATAATTATTTACTAATCTTGTAGATAGTGGCTGACTCACAGATTTATAGTAGGATAGTTTTGTTAAATTACCTTTCCCAAATATTAACGTATTATATTCAACAGTTTTTTTCTAATATTTAGAGCAGTAATCAACACTATTATTTATATTAGTCGCATCAACACTATCATAGTAGACAATCACTCGTTAGATATTCTCCATCACAGTAAATACCAGCCCTTCACCTTCTACAAAGCGTACTTGTACCGGCTTGTCGATAGTATTCTCAGGTAAATTATCACGCAGACAATAAGTGCCAGCCACAGATACTAATGATGGATTGAATACCTGACAAAATATACGAGCATCTTTGTCTCCAGTTGCCCCTGCGACTAGGCGACCTTGTGCACGGCCATAAACATGAAGGCTGTTATCGGTAATGGCTTCAGCCCCACTATTGACACTATTGGTCAATATTAAATCACCACCAACATGATTAATGGTTTGTCCTGAACGTAGCAACTGGTCATAAATCATACTGGTAATATGGTCACTACTTAATAGAGTTTCTGCAGGTACATCTATGATACTAGTGTCCGTCTGCGCTGCAGTATCGTCAGTGCTATTGTTCTTTTCAGCTTGAGATTCTGCTGTTTCAGAGGTGGTTTGACTTAACTGAGTAACGGATTTTTTACTAGATACAATGCGCTCTATACGCTTGCCATCTGCGGGAAATATTGCCATTCTTTGCGCACGTGCTTGCTTATCAAGTAGGCCATTTACTACACCGATAGGCTGTAGCCCCCATGACCATAAAAGCTCGATTAGAGCGGGTAAATCTTGCTCAATGCTACTGTCGATAAGGACGGGGATGTGACTGGTCTTATTGCTTAGCATACCCGCCAGATGAGCTTCAATAGCCGTTAGGTCGTCGGTACTCAGTTGCAAGCGTGAGAACGTCAGCATCTTTCCATAAAAGGTTATCGCAGGTTGGGATGTCATGTCTTGCTGGCCTGTATCCGAAATCGTCATAATGCAAATCCTTAAAAGATACTAATGTCGCTGCGATCACGGCGCAGTTATTATTATGGGTAGATCGTCAAAATATTCATTATCAATGAGCAGTGTACTAAGGGATGCTAGTGCTTAACAAGCCCCTAAGGACATAAAAATTGACATAAGAGCTGACATAAAATATAGCCAAACGTCTGTTAAGAGTAGTATGCATCTTCTATGCGCTTTATACGCCCTAAAAGTTAAGCATGTCCTGATGTTTCCACTGCTGTATTTTTATTTGCGCTTCAAATTCGTTCAAACTATCATTGATAACACTGGCAAGTAATGCTTCAAGAGCCGAATTGTTGACGTCAATACTTGCAATGCTATGAGCAATGGTTACCATCAATGCATCGATGCGCTCAGCATCTAATAGTCGCTCGTTGAGAGAGTACACGACATTTTCGCCGATGTTATGCCCAATATGTTGTAATTGTGACTCAATTAAGCTACCTGCAATTGGAATCAGACGTAGGTAACGACGTAGCTCAGGAGTATTGGCAAGTCCATCTTGAATGGCGTTGCCAACTTCGTTCGCTATAAGCTTGCCGCCATCTGATTGACCTGCAAGCTTTTGGAGCTGTGGAACGAGCTCTTGACGTAATAATGATAACAACATAGCTTCAATCTGCTCACGATTACGATCTAGAGTCGATTTAATCAGCGATGTATGTACTTCAGAATCAGTAAGCTGTTGCCGAAAGTTATAAATGGTTGTTAAGATGACGCGGTCAGATAGCTCTTCTAATATGAGATCAATATAAAACTTAATGCGGTTAATCCAAGGTTGTGGTAATACTTGATAGCCAAGTTGATGCAAACGTCGACCGATGACTACTGCCCGAAACAAACGTAATGCCCGCAGTTGTGGAAAACAACCAAGCACCTCATACCAATGTACAAACGGAAAGAAAAACCAGCGATAATAAACCTTTTCTTTAATAGCAATTGCCCAGCGCAAAAGCAGTTCAATAATCAAAAATATGGTAAAAAATCCACCCACAGTACGCAACGGATCATGCAGACTGGTCTGATACCAGCTAAGGCCATCACTGATTGCTAACCATCCTGCCACATTGCTACTAAAGTTACTCATCAAAATTGCGTCTATACTAATAAATAGCAAATCAATACTGATAGCAATTAGCATCACGATATCGTAGGTCAGCTTAAGACGATTCGGCTGTGGACGTATAGGGTGCTGCGGTTCTGATGAGGAATTTTTTAGCTGATTGGGCAGCGGCTTCGTATCTGTAGCAGGATTGGCAGTAGTAGAGGCGGACACAGTCGTACCTTATTATCAATAAGTGGTTAGGTTGGAGCGACGATATTCGGTGCTTATAAATTCATGAGTCATTGTAAGAAATTTACGTTATTAGTAGTTCACAATGACTCATGTTAATAGTTAATCAGCAGATCGTTATCAATAAAAGCTAATAAGATATAGGATTTGTTCAATCAAGTATTAAACGCTCTGAGATTCAAGCTTCGTGTCAAACTCGGCTAGCATCTCATCGATGAGTTTGTCTTTCTGTTGCCATGCGTCTGCAATCCAATCAAACATCTCCGCCTTAACCGATTCATCTTCTTCATAACCGCCATTTCGGATAGCCGTAAATAATGTATCAGACATTTTAATATAACGTACATCGACGCCCAAACGTTTGATATTACCTTTCCATAAATCGCCATAGGTTGGTATACCGTCAGGGTAAACGATGGTCATGTCTAAGATGCCATCGATATCTTCACCTAAAGCATTAATAGCAAGTGCTAGACCGCCTGCACGTGGCTTAAGTAGATGAGTATAGGGCGATTGCTGCTTAGCCTGTTTGGCCTTGGTAAATCTTGTACCCTCTAGATAGTTGAGTAGGGTAAAGGGTTTGTTTTTTAATAGGGAACAAGCGCGTTTAGCCTCTTCGATATCTTTACCTTGCAGAGCTGGATTTTTTGCAACGGCTTCTTTTGAGTGCCGGCGCATCATCGGAAAGTCTAAAAAGTAAAATGCTTGTCCAATCACAGGAATGTAGATCAGCTCAAACTTGGTAAAGAAACGCGTTAAGGGTAAGCGTTTTTCACTCACATATTGTACGATACTCGTGTCAACCCATGATTGATGATTGCTAATCAGCAAGTATTTACCATCTGGATGCACGTCATCAGGTAGGTTAATTCGCCAATCTTTATTTGGTAAAATATTATCAATCAAGGCGTTATTACTATTAATCCAATAATTGGTAACTTTAATTACGCTATCATCAGCAATTTTCGAGCCAGTAATTGCCTTAGCGGTACCCATGAACCATATCGGTATACCAGCGGCAATACTATTGCCAGTAATAACGCCTGTAGCCGTTGCGAGAGAGATGGCTTTGCCCAGTCTAGGTGCATGCTCATGCAGTTTTTGAATGGTAGAAGTGAGTCGCATGATAAGTCCTTTTCTATTTATCATTTTATTTTAATAATTGCTAATGTGTTCTATCAACCTAAAAGCTGGTGTGATGGTCATGTTCCAACTTTTTAAACTAAATATTAGTGGTTCATATATTAATGGTTCATAAAAATGTAGTAACGAATGTAGCAACGTAAGTCACAAAAATTTATATGAGATAATAAATCTATAATACTAAGATTGCACGATTTTAGCAGAAAGCATTACCAGTGTACGAGTGTTAACGTGACTCATGGTAGCAAATGCTATAAATACTTCTCAAAGCCATTATTCAAAAAACTATTGTCTAAAATCGAGCTTTAGTTGGATGGTTAATACGCATCATAGACGAAAAAATATACAATATTAATGAGTTTCAAAAAAATTTCCGTGTAGTTAAGTTCATAGCTATGATAATAGCGGCAAGGTTTCATTCACTTTCTATACATAGATGTGACAAAATATTACACACAGTGAAGTCAAGATTGGGATAATGATGACGAGTGTGAACAACACCTAATAAGCTGTTTAATGTTTGGTATCTTGTGAAGGTATATTACTGTCATATATAATTGCTTCTGATTCTTCTAAAAAGCGTTATAATCATTAACTGTAAAAAACTTTTTAACATGTAGCATATTATTCATATTAATGGCATGATTTTAGACGGAAAAACTCTAGAATATAAAAGAGTACAATTAATAAATTTAACTTAAGAGGAAATATTATGCGTAATAAATTAATGATCGCAGCAGTAGCATCAGGTCTAGCACTTAGCGGTTGTACTACTGATCCAAACACTGGGCAACAACGCTTGAACAAAACTGCTATTGGCACGTTAGCTGGGGCAGCTGGTGGTGCAGTTATCTCTAAAGCAACTGGTGGCGATAAGACTGGTCGTGATGCGGCTATCGGCGCAGCTTTAGGTGCTGGTGTTGGTTATTATATGGAGCGTCAAGCTAAGCAGCTTGAGCAACAAATGGCTGGTACGGGCGTAACGGTTGAGCAAAACCCAACAACTGGTAATATTGACCTAGTTATGCCAGGTAGCATTACTTTCTCGTTTGATGATGCAACATTAAGCTCATCTTTCAAGCCAACGCTTGATAAACTTGCATCAACGATGAATCAGTATAATAAGACGACAGTAAATATTGCAGGTCATACTGACAGCAGAGGTGCAGATGCTTATAACATGCGTCTATCCCGTGACCGCGCTTACTCAGTTGCTAACTATCTGACTGCTCGCGGTGTTGCTTCTAACCGTATCAACGTTGTTGCTTATGGCGAATCACGTCCAGTAGCTGATAACAACACTGATTATGGTCGTCAGCAAAACCGCCGTGTTGAGCTAACTATCAATTCACCACAGAGCGTAAACTAAGAACTAGATTACTACTTAGTCTATGTTTTAAGAATATTACAATAAAAGAGCCAGCCCTACGCTGGCTTTTTTATTGGCTAAATTTAGAGTAAAAATTAAGAGCTAGTAATCGAAAAGATTGATATGACAAAGGTTAGATTAAGTAACTCAGAAAGTGCTATGAAGAATTCTATTTTACGGCAAATAAACATCGCTAAAAAGGTGATATTAATCTAAATTAAATATTGATAATGATTATCAATAACTTTATAATCCATCAGTGTTTTCTATTATTACAATATGGAACATCTTATCATCTACGACTAACAATGATGGTCTGACGTAAGTTGTCTTTGCTGTAATATGGTCAAAATGCTTGATGCTAATTAATCAAAATTGATGACTTCTTTTTCTTTTGCGATATCTTTTGAGGATGTGTATGACGATTACCACAGTGACGAGCCGTAAGATTTTACCAACTACTTTAGCTGCTGCACTTGCAGGGTTATTAATGGTGTCGGGTTGTACTAAGCAAACCAATGAAGACGCAGAGACTGGTACGCAAACAGAAGTACAGAGCACAGAATCGAGTAGTAATGTAAAACTATCAGCTGCAGAGCAAGCTCACATTGATAGGTTAATTAGCAGCTATGCAAACATGGCTCATGCTGCCTACAAAGATTCGCTAGATACAGCTAAAATGTTGCAAACTGCGGTAGAAACGTATGTGGCAACACCTACGCAAGCCAACCTTGATGCTGCAAAAGCGGCCTATAAAGCCGCACGTCAGCCATATTCGCAAACTGAGATTTTCCGTTTTGATGAAGGTTTTGTGTCTGCAAATGATAAGCGTGCAATTGGTAGTACAGATAGCTGGGAAGGGCAGGTCAATGCATGGCCCCTTGATGAGGCGCTGATTGATTATGTCAGTGACAGTTACGAGGGCGAGTACAACAGCCAAGATAATATCATCAATAGCGCCAGCATTACGGTCGGTAGTCTAAAGCAAGATACCAGTACGATTACTCCCAAGTTATTAGCAGAAATGAATGAGATTGGTGGTAGTGAAGCCAATGTGACCACTGGCTATCATGCGATTGAGTTTATGTTATGGGGGCAAGATACTAATGGTGTAAGCGCAGGAGCAGGTAATCGTCCAGTAACGGATTATGTCACTGAGGCAGGGCAGTGTACTAGCGGCGATACGGTAAACAAAGATGCTGGTATTTGCGAGCGTCGTGGTGAGTTTCTAAAAGCCGCTACTCAGTTATTGATCGATGATTTAGCCGCGATGGAAGCCGAATGGCAGCCTGATAGCGAAAACACTTTACGTAGCGATCTGATAGCGCGCAAAAACGACAACGGTCTGCGTCAGATAATGTACCAAATGGGTAGTTTAGCATTAGGAGAGTTGGCCTCTGAGCGTATACAGGTAGCCTTTGTCACTGGCTCTACCGAAGATGAGCACGAGTGTTTTAGTGACTTGACACATCTTAGCTATGCTAACAATGCACGCGGTATTCAAAATGTATTCAATGGTAGCTACCAAACGGTTGCTGGTAAGAACGTTGGAGGCTACGGCATCAAGCAGTACCTCGTCGATAATGGTCATACAGATGCGGCTGATAAGCTGGCTGTTGACTTTAAAAAAGTAGAAGATGCTTTCAATGTCATCGTTGAAAAAGGCGAAAAAGAAGGTATTAAGGTTGACCAAATGATTGCTACAGCGGGTCAAGTTAGCAGCCAAGGTATCTCGGCTGAAGAACAAAATGTCCGCCGTAGTTGGATTGAAAATAGCATTACTAGCTTACAAGAGCTGACTGCTGGTATTGAAAATGCGGCAAAAGCCGTCGGTATTGATAATCTAGATGCGGACGCAGGTTCTCAGTTCTAAGCGGGTTTCTGTTTGTTTACGTAGAACAATTTGATGCTATCAATAATGTCTGATAAGTCACTACAAGCTGATGAGAGATATATTTGTAGAAGTGCAAGTTATATATAATACATGCGTTGTTAACGACAGTTAGCAACGTATTTTTACGTTTAATAAAATAGGTCAATGCGCTAAGTTATAGCGTCGATATATTTTTATACCGCTATATTGATAAGAAATAAATACTGTTATAGCAAGCCATTTTAATGGTTCTAATCTAGAACTAAGGCAACTCCTATGAGCTCCATTCATACCAAATCCTTTGCTTTCCCTTTCATTTCTTCAAGCTTGCAAGGTGTCTCATTCAAACTTGCGCTAACTGTTATAAGTGCAATGGCTCTTAATGCTTGTCAGCCAACTGGCGATGTTTCTAATAACGTTTCTGATATTGAAAAAAATCAAGCTTTAGCACCTGAACGTATACAAACCGTTGAAGCACTCGCTGGCGTGCCAATGCAGCAGCTGGCCACATTTGATCCGCAAGAGATTAAGCAAGGTGGCGACACTGGCATTAGTATTACCAGTGCCGAGAGTTACTCTAAGCCTTCATCAAACGTATCTGCTTCGCGTAAAGGCAACTTTTTTATTGGCAATGCCTTCTTTCGGCAACCGTGGGTCGTTGCCCCTGCTAGTACCGACAGTCGTGATGGTCTTGGGGCATTGTTTAACGTCGCTGCTTGTCAATCCTGCCATATAAAAGATGGCCGTGGTCATGCGCCTATGAGTAGCGATGACGATGCAGATAGCTTGCTCATTCGCCTTGCGATGCCAGCGACGACGGATAAGCAGCGAGAGCAATTGCAGAACTCGCTTATCGAAAAAGTCGTTCACCCGATGTATGGTGGTCAGCTGCAAGACCGCGGTATTCAAGGCGTGCCTGCCGAAGCAAGAATTGCAGTGCAGTGGACAGATAAGCCAGTCACCTTTGCCGATGGTCATGTCGAAACATTGCGTGCGCCAACTTTTAACTTAACCAAACCTGGTTATGGTGCATTTGATGATGAGCTAATGGTATCGCCGCGAGTGGCCTTACCGATGATTGGGCTTGGTTTACTTGAGCAAATTCCGGATGAAGCTATTAAGAAACAAGCCGTCAGCGTCAATAAAAATAATACTAATGACGATATTAGCGGTAAATTTAACTGGGTAATGGATCCGCAAACAGGAAAAACAGCCTTAGGTCGTTTTGGCTGGAAAGCAGGTCAAACCAAGCTTATTACCCAAAACCAAAGTGCTTTTAATGAAGACATGGGTTTGACCTCAAATATCCGTCCTCATGAATCCTGTATGCCGACGCAAACGGCTTGCTTGAGCGCTACTACCGGCGCTGATGAGCAAGGTAATGACAAGCCACCTGTCGAAGTCAACGATGATGTGACTAAGTTTGTCGAATTTTATACGCGTAATTTAGCGGTACCGCATCGCCGCAATGCCGACGATAAACTGGTACTGGCGGGCAAAAAACGTTTTTATGATATGGGCTGTCAAAGTTGCCACACGCCAAGATATCAGTTGCCAAAAACCGATGACGACCATCTTGAGCAGCATGGGCAAGTGATTTATCCTTATACGGATTTACTATTGCATGACATGGGTGATGACCTTGCTGATCGGACGATTGCGGGAAAATTGCCACCGAAAGACGCGCAAGTTGAGTTTTTAGCCAACTCTTATGAATGGCGCACGCCGGCATTGTGGGGTATTGGTCTTGCACAAACTGTTGATTCGCAAGCGACATTTTTACATGATGGTCGTGCGCGTACGTTGATGGAGGCGGTATTGTGGCATGGCGGAGAAGCTGAAACACAGAAACAAAAAGTATTAAAGTTAGACAAACAAGGGCGTACTGAATTGAATGCGTTCTTAAAATCATTATAAAAGCGATGCTATTCATCTATTTTTAATGGCAGGTCTTAATAAACAGGTCTTAGTGACTAGATTTTCAACGAATAAATAACCAGTCAACATATTAATAATTACTCATATAAATACCGAGAAACTTATGAAAATAAACCATGCTTTAGCAATGGCGCTATCTGCTTTAAGTGCTGGACTGCTTATCAGCTGCGTCAAACCTGCTGACGAGAATAAAGCGCCAGAAGTTGATAGCCAAAAAGTTGCGCAAAATAGCGCAGCAGATAGTAATAGCGGCAGTGTAGATAAAGTTGTCGCCGTCGATATTAGCGCAGATACTGAAAAAACCTATCTGACCCATGTGGCTGATGATATTGTTATCCCAGCTTATGCAGATGCTGTTAAGCAGAGCAATCTATTGCATGACTTGGCACAAAAGCATTGCAAGCAAGCACCAATAAGTGGTGATGAGCTACAAGCGCTGCGCGATCAGTGGCTCGTGTTAGCACAAGCATGGGCGAATGCTGAAATGATCAATTTCGGCCCTGCAACTGCCAGTATGAGCAATTTATATATTAATTATTATCCTGACGAGCGCGGACTGGTACATGGTGGCGTTGCAGATCTTATCGCTGCCAATCCCACACTAACTGCTGAGCAGTTGGCTAATGAAAGCGCCATTGTGCAAGGGGTACCAGGATTAGAAGAAGCGTTATATGCTAATGACAGCTTGGATGCTGGGCAATGTGCTTATGTGATAAGCGCAAGTAGCGCCTTAAGTACACGCCTAAAAAATATCGAAGACAACTGGCAGCAGAATGCCACTGAACTATTAGCGATTGATAAAACAGCAGATAGCGATCGAGGTTTGAACCAATGGTTTAATTCTCTACTATCGTTGGTTGAGACCATGAAGTCTAATGCCATAGACCAGCCTTTGGGTCTAACGGGTAAGGCCAAAGGTCACCTGCCGGCCGCTACAGCCGGGCAAAGCCGCGCTATCATCAATGCTAAATTGGCTACACTAAATCAAGCGCTGACCGATCCAATTTTAACCGCTATCCTTGGCAGTAATAACGAAAACGAAGTGGCTGATAGTTTATCAACCGCACTTGCTGATGCCACCACGCTGTTGGCACAAATGCCAGAAGATTTAGCGACTGCGGATAAAGCCACACAGCAAGAATTGCATGAGCATCTGACTACTATTACTCGTGTTATTAAGCGCCAATTGATTCCAACCCTTGGTCTTCGTGTGGGCTTTAATAGCACTGATGGCGATTAAACTATGCAGATCATGAGGGCTAAGACAGTAGCGCTAGTGACTGAAGATTCTTCTGAGTCACAGGGTCTAACACGCAAACAGTCTAATAATCAAAACAATAGACACAATACTCGACTAGGCCATGAGCTGTTGACAACCTCAGCATTAACAGCACTGTCTACTATAATGGGTACAGCCGCACTTGTCGGTATCCATCATCGCTATCGTAAGCAGCGTCAGCCTGATGCAAGCTTGGTAGATTATGCGACTGGTATTCGCTCTCACTTGCCCTCAGCATCTAAGCCGCAGTTAACGCGATTTCGCTATGCTTGTCAGCAAGCCGCTGCTGCGTGGCAACAGTCGTATCATAAAGCTATAGATGATAAAGGTAGCGATAGTAACACTACCGACTTTAGCGCTGTTCATACTACGACCATGCTAGCGCGCTCAGTGTGTTGGGTGAGTGGTGTGGCCTCTATGCCAAAAAATATTTCATCAATGAATGATGATAATCCTGAAAATGACTTCGGTGTGGTTGGTATCGATGGGGATAGGGAAGTCGTTTGGCAGACCACCATGCCTGAACGTGTGCATGATATCGTTGTGCAGCCTATCTCTAACGTTCTAAATGAGCTGAGCGATAATGACCATAACCGTGATGTTGTAGTGATGGGACGGCGTCCAAGCGAGAAGTTTTGGGTGCTAGATACAGCGACTGGGCAAGTAAAGTTCGCTATAAAAGCTTCAAACCATCGCCATTTTTATGGTCATGCTTGCTATAGCTTAGATGGTAAATTGCTGTATGTGACCGAGAATGACACCATAAGTTTAGACGGTAAAATTGGTATCTATGATGCTCATGATGCTTATAAAAAAGTAGCAGAGTTTGACTCGCATGGTATTGGGCCGCATGAGCTAATTATGCATCCTGATAGTGAAACGTTGGTGATTGCTAATGGTGGTATTAAGACCGAGCAAGCTTCTCGTGAAGAGCTAAATCTAGACAGCATGCGTCCGTCATTAGTGTATCTTAATCGTCATAATGGCTCATTGCTTGAGCAGATTTTCCCTGAGCACAATCAAATGAGCGTACGTCATCTAGCTATGCATAATGATGGAACTGTAATGATTGGCATTCAGTTTCAAGGTGATAAGCATATCAATGTGCCATTGGTGCTCACTCATAAGCGCGGTAATTCTGACTTTAAACCATTGATTATGCCTAATAATCAATGGCAACGCTTTCATCAATATATTGCTAGCGTGGCGGTCGACAGTAAGCGTCACCTATTATGTGTGACGACACCTATTGGCGGCTGTGCAGCGATTTATGACTTAAGCACTCGAGAATTGATTGATGATGTCAGTTTGCCAGATTGTGCAGGAGCATCAGTGTTGTTCACTGATAAAAAGCCAGGTTTTATCGTTAGTGATGGACAAGGTCAGTTAACGACGTTAGAGGTGAATGATACATCAGCGACAGGGTCAATTAACCAGGATAAGACTGAGAAAATTCAGCGCATTATTAAAGACAGTAAGGTGCATAAGATGTCTTTTGACAATCATTTACAAACGCTGTAACTGTGGTGAGTGCTAAATAAAAAAGAATAACTATGATAACGTGCTACTTGAAATAAATTTTCCTTGCTTGCTGTGCCTATGCAGACAGAGGCTGCGAAAAATTTATCCCACTAGTACTATATTTATTTTATAGTGGGTCAACTCTAATGACGACTAAGCAAGGGGGATACGACATCAGTTTACATACTGTTAGAGCACAACTTGCGCAGGCGGGCATTGAGCTACACGTGACCAAAAAGCGCGTCAAAAATATTAACTTTCGCTTAAAGCCGTATACGTTGATGGTATCCGTGCCAGTATTCGTTACCACAGTGCAAATTGCGCAAGCTGTCGCTAAACGCGTACCATGGGCGATCGCCAACCATGCGCAAGTATTGGAACAATATAAGCGCAAACGAAATCCTTCAGCGCAATCTTCAACTGCCGACAGTCCTATTCTGTTGTGGGGTGTAGAACAATTATTTACCTTACGTCATGATGAAAAAATTGCTTATTATCGGCACCAGCTCTCTGAAGTAATGCCTTCTCTGTTTGAAAAATGGCAACCAGTTGTCGGTGCTCATGCTAATGAGATACGCCTGAAAAAAATGCATACGCGTTGGGGCAGTTGTAATACCCGCGCGCGACGGATTTGGCTATCAGTATATCTGCCTGCTTATCCTATTGAATGCACAGAATACGTCATCGTCCATGAACTATGTCATTTGCATCATGCCAATCATAGCCGTGCGTTTTGGCAAACGGTGGCGACAGCAATGCCGGATTATCAGCATTGGCATAATATGCTGGCAGGTAAGACGGGAAAGTTAGATTGAATATAGCTAGTGAGAAATAAAATCTATACGTTAATAGCTATGTGCAGCTAGTATGAATTTTTCTTGCGTGCTGTTCGCAAGCGTGACAGAGGCTGCAAAAAATCCATTCTATCTGCACTGTATCGCTTTTAAGTGGTTTAACTATACACCACGTAAATAATATAAAAAAAGCTTGATAAGACTGATATGATAGTTCATAACGGTACAAAATGTATTGTTATAAAAATAAAAACAGTATACAAGGATGGTTATATGGATAGTGTCAATCAAGCCGAGTTTTGGCAGCAGCGTTATGAGGCTGGGAGCATACAATGGGACATGGGTCAGGTATCGCCACCGCTCAAAGCCTATATTGACCAATTGCCTGAATCGGCTAAAGACCAAGCTATTTTAGTGCCGGGTGCAGGTAATGCTTACGAGGTGGGTTATCTGCATGAGCAAGGCTTTACCAATGTCACTTTGGTTGATTTTGCCCCTGCGCCAATTAAGGATTTTTCTGAGCGCTATCCTGACTTTCCGGATGAGCATTTAATCTGTGCGGACTTTTTTGATTTATCCCCTGAGCAATATCAGTTTGATTGGATACTCGAGCAGACGTTTTTTTGTGCAATAAACCCCTCACGCCGTGATGAGTATGTGCAACAAATGGCAACGCTGCTAAAGCCTCAAGGAAAATTGGTTGGCTTATTATTTAATGTCGACTTTGGACGTCAGGAACCACCCTTTGGTGGCACGAGAGATGAGTATCAACAACGTTTTGAGACTCACTTTAACATTGAAATTATGGAGACGAGCTATAACTCGCATCCAGCACGACAGGGAAGTGAATTATTTATTAAGTTCTTAGCAAAGTAGCAAATTAACTTCGCGCTTAATATTATCCCGAGCTTGTACTTCTAACTGCTCATAGTAATAGTCAGTCAAATAAAGTTTAGGATGCGCTAAGAGTCCGTTTAATACAGCCGTTCGCCCAATACGATAATCTGCAAGCGGAACATGCATGTATTCTTGGCGTACGGCTTGTGCATATTGTTCATACTCAGGCCAAGACGCACCCAAAATACTCAAATCCATATCTAGCAAATAAGCAGCGTCACTGCTTTTGTTAGGGTCTGTAAACTCATTAAGCTGATGACTGGCGGTCATCATAATAAGCGCATAGATATGCTGGCAGTGTTCAGCGCTCAGATAATGGCCTAGCGCCCCGACGGCATACTCTGCACTTTTTAGCTCATTATCCGCGCGCGTTGGATCATAAATTACATCATGGTAGTACAATGCTAATGCGATAATATGTGGCTCACTAAGCTCACGCTTAATCTGTTCGAACTGCTCAAACAATTGCTGAAGGTGGCTTAAGGTATGATAAGCGCGCTGCGTTTCGTTATAACGAACAGCGATATCTTGCCAAAGCGCATTAACTTTCGCTGGCTCGATATCGCTATTAATAGCAGATAAGTGCAGGGCAAAATTTTTGCCAAGATCAAGATTTATTAGCAGCATCTTCAAATGCCTGTTTAAACACCTTTCCGAGTAAGTTTACGTCATCGACACGAGCGTAATTTAAACGCGTAACGAAGGCGATATGACGATGTGGTCCTTTTTCTGCTAGCGGTACAGCGACTGCATTTTGATTCTCTAGGTGCAGCTGATCTAACGCCATCTCTGGTACTAACGTCGTACCCATATTGGCAAGTGCCATCTGGATAAGCGTGTTTAAGCTAGCATCAGAGAAGCTTGATTTCATCTCTGCACGATCAAAGTGACAGACAGATAAGGTCTGATCGGTCAAGCAATGTCCTTCACCCAGCAACATAAGATTGGCAGTCGCTAGCTCATCGGAGTTGATGGTTTCAAGCTTGGCATGCACGTCGTCTTTTGGGAATACCGCAAAGAAATCTTCCGCCCAAAACTCAAAGCTATGTAATCCGTCTACCGCATAAGGTAGCGCAATGATGGCAGTATCAATATGACCGTAGCGCACTTGTTCGAGCAGGCGTTCGGTTTGTTGCTCAACGATGGTCATACGGAATTCTGGATAGTGCTCTCGTAGTGCAGGCAGTACTTTAGGCAATAGGTAAGGCGCAATCGTTGGAATGATACCTACTGTCATAGGGTAAGCAAGCGGCGTCTGATGACTGTGCGCGCGCGTGGTCAAATCGCTCACTTCAGAAAACACCCGCTGTGCCCGCGTTAGGATATCTTGCCCGATAGGGGTAATCAGCACCTGTTTATTATTGCGCTCAAAAATCTGCGTATCCAGCTGTTTTTCTAGCTCTGCGATACCTAAGCTCAATGCAGACTGCGAAATGTTACAGTCTTCAGCAGCGCGTTTGAAGTGACGGTGTTTAGCAACGGCTAAGGCAAATTCCAGCTGACGTAAGGTAATCATAAAACCTCTCTATTAATGGGTTTTTAATGCAATTTTTATACTTGTTCATTCAGTATATGATAGCAATTTACCGATAGTACACTGATGATTAAAAGTAGATAGAATAGTTTAACAAGTTTAATAAAACAAAACATCACATTAAAAACTTTTAACTAGATTAACCGTAGAATTCGCGTATAGTTTGTCAGGTAGCCCAGATAGTTAAAGGCTTAACAGAAACAATCAAATAAATAATCACAATCTAACTCAATAACACTTAATTAAAAAAGGAGCCAATCATGGCGTCTATTATCAATCAAGAAATTCCAGAATTTTCAGCAGAAGCATTTGTAAACGGTGAGTTCAAAACTATCACTTCAGAAGATGTAAAAGGCAGCTGGGCAATTTTCCTATTTTATCCAGCCGATTTTACCTTTGTTTGCCCAACTGAACTTGAAGACATGGCAAACCATTACGAAGAGCTAAAAGGTCTAGGCGTTGAAGTTTACTCAGTATCAACCGATACTCATTTCACGCACAAAGCATGGCATGACTCTTCAGATGCTATCGGTAAAGTTACTTACCCAATGATTGGTGATCCTACTGGCCGTATCACTCGTGGCTTTAACGTTATGATCGAAGAAGCTGGTCTAGCTGAGCGCGGTACTTTCTTAATCGATCCAGATGGTCTGATTCAGGTTGCTGAAATTCACGCTGGCGGTATTGGCCGTAGTGCAAAAGACATGCTACGTAAAGTAAAAGCAGCACAATACGTTCGTGAAAACGACGGCGAAGTTTGCCCAGCAGCTTGGGAACAAGGTGGCGACACTCTAAAACCAAGCCTTGATCTAGTTGGTAAAATCTAAGTATTGCTTTATTTGAATGATTTAGATGTTCGTAGTGTTGTATACAAAGTTTCACTTGGATAGATAAACGCTACAGACAAAGACCCCATCAGCATAAGTTGATGGGGTCTTTTTATATTGTTAACTAGGAAGGGTTTTTATTTTTATTTGCTAATAAGAAACGAAGTATTAAGCATGAGATTGTAGTTTATTTTTATCAATTATTTTATAAATCTCATCTTTTAAATGCAGTTTTCGTCGCTTCATTTGTTCTATTTCCTCGTCACGACTGGCGTGCTTAACCAAATCTTTGTCAAGTTGATTGATTTGCTGATCAAGCTGAGTATGCTCATCAAAAATACTGGCAAAGTGGCTGTCTTTCTGCTTAAGTTCTGCAATAATCTCTCTGTTGTCTTGTAACGTATCAGTCTTTCTCATGTTGTCATCCTTGTTATGAAGCGCAAGCTTACAATAAGCATCAGCGCATTGTCGTTAAGGTTGCTGTGATGAATTGCTATGATTGTGAGACTTAGATTTTATTGAGCCAAAGCGCTATTAACTTAATAGTGATAAGGCTCAAGCTCAGCAGAAAAGACTTTAACAAACACTCTTAAAAGTCAATCCGCCAGTAGGTAAATAAGACTTTTTCCTATTCGCCTCACTCGATTGTAGCGAAAAAACAACCTCTACACCATAACTATAATGGGACTATTATGGCTTTATCAATTTATATTTAATTGATAAAACAGTTTTACGATTGGTTTTATAAAATATAAAGTTTGAGTTTCTCTGCTTGCTCAAACCCTCGAAACCTATGATAATAAGGACATTAAAGGGCGTAGGCCTTATTCAAATTATACTTTAAACAACATTACTCACTTCAAATTTTCCATCTTTAAACGTGCAGCCGCTTAGTTGCCGTTACATATTGAATAACAATGAGGAACAAACATGATAGATCAAAGTTTATTAGACGCTGTTAAGAGCTATAGCGAAAATATGACTCGTCCAATTACTTTCGTATTGGGTAGTGGTGAGCATCAAAAACGTGCAGAGCTAATTGATTTTTTGACCAAAATTGCTGGCACTACCGATAAGATTAATTTTGATGCAACAGCGAATGATGATAGCTTACCAAGTCCGATTAGCTTTGCGGTCCGTAGTCATATTGGTGGCACGTTGACTGATACTGGTATCGTCTTTAGTGGTATCCCAGGCGGTCATGAATTTACCTCGCTTATCTTGGCAATCTTACAAGCTGGTGGTCATACGCTAAAACTAGATGAGGGTATCCAAAAGCTCATCAAGCGTTTCAATAAGCCATTACAGTTTCAAACATACGTGTCGCTCTCTTGCCACAGTTGCCCAGAAGTCGTTCAAGCGTTGAACCAGTTTGCGCTACTAAATGATGATATCAGCAATGAAATGATCGATGGTGCATTGTTCCAAGAGCAAGTAGAAGCAAATAACATCCAAGGCGTACCGGCAGTATTTTTAAACGGTAAACCGTTTGCTAATGGTCTGATTGATACCGCCAAGCTCATTGAAAAGCTACAAGAGCAATTCCCTGATTTATTAGCAGAAGCGGACGATGATGCCGAGCAGTTAGAGCAGCAAGATGTCACTATCATCGGTGCTGGTCCTGCTGGGATTGCCGCCGCGATTTATACCGCGCGTAAAGGCTTAAAAGTGACGATGGTCGCAGATCGTATCGGTGGACAGGTGAAAGATACACAAGATATCGAAAACTTAATCTCTGTGCCATTGACCACAGGCAATGAATTGTCTGCCAATTTTGAAAAGCACTTGCAAGAGTACAATATCACGCTCAAAGAGCACGTGAGTGTCAAAGAAATTAGCGAGACGGAAGAAGAAAATTACAGCATTCATCTAAACACGGGTGAGAAGTTTGAGACTCGCAGTATTATCTTAGCGACTGGTGCGCAATGGCGTAAACTTGGTGTACCAGGTGAAGAGGAAAATATCGGTAAAGGCGTTGCCTACTGTGCGCACTGTGACGGTCCTTTCTTTAAAGATAAAGACATCTCAGTTATCGGTGGCGGTAACTCTGGTGTCGAAGCAGCATTAGACCTTGCAGGTATCGTGAAGCATGTGACCGTACTTGAATTCGCAGATGATTTAAAAGCGGATCAGGTATTGATTAACAAAGCCAAAGAAAAAGCCAATATTGAATTTATCACTGGGGCGGCGACGCAAGAGATTAAAGCGACTGATGGTAAAGTGACTTCTATTGTTTATCAAGATCGCAGCACAGGTGAGACCCATGAGCGTGACTTGGCAGGAGTGTTCGTACAGATTGGCTTAGTGCCAAATACTGGATTCATTAAAGGCTTTGTCGATTTAAACCGTTTTGGTGAGATTGAGATTGATGAGCGTTGCCGTACCGATCGCAAAGGTATCTTTGCTTGTGGTGACGTAACGACGGTACCCTTTAAACAGATTAACATTGCGATGGGTGAGGGTTCTAAAGCTGCTCTAAGTGCTTTTGAATACTTAGTTATGCAGTAAGCCGTTCATCTATAAAGTTAGTTTGAGAAGCCACCTCTTTTGAGGTGGTTTTTTTACGTCAGAAACAATCAATTCTTATTTCTAATCAAAGCAATAATTGGCAGCGCAATCACATACATGAGCACCCCATATACAGCAGCAGGTAAGGCAATAGCAGGTAGACCAACTGCCGTTCCCATAATAATAGGGGCTAAAGTAATTGCAGTCGTACTGTTTTGAATACTGGTTTCTATTGAAATGGTTTTGGTATCAAACCAGCTAAGCTTTAGCGCTTTAGAAGTCAAAATGCTTAACACAAATAAGGCCATAATGATAAGGACCAGCTCAAGCCCCATTGACGTTAACTGTGATTTTAGGAGTTCCCAGTTGGAAGCGATGGCTGCAAAAACAATCAATACAAAAAAGATACTGGCTAAGCCATTTAGAATACTGCTCCTACGCACCATGAAGTTAGTGAATTTGTAGCGAGCAAGCATACCAAGGGTGACGGGTAAAGTCGTTAATAAAAACATCACCACACCAATTTTTACAGCGCTAATAGAGCTGGCTTGGTCTTGCATAAAATGGTTAAAGGCTAAAGTAATTAAGATGGGCAAAGTAATGACCGATAATAGACTAACCACACCAGTAAGCGCGACTGAAAGCGCGACATTACCCTTGGCATAATAGGTGAGCATATTACTGGTCACGCCGCCTGGGCAAAAACTAATTAGCATGATACCAAAGGCGATGGTTGGTGGTGGCCCCATCACTAGGACTACTGCTAAAGCGACTAAAGGCACAATAATGACTTGGTTTACTAATCCGACGAAAAACGCTTTGGGGTGATTAGCGATAACCTTAAAGTCACTGGGTTTGAGCCCTGTTCCTAAGGTAAACATAATATAGGCAAGAGCCAGAGGGAGTAAGGCCAGCGCAGTATTACTCATGAAACATTCCTTGTAAAAATGAAAGTCATCTTAGAATGACTTTTCAAATAGTCCACATTCCTTGTGGTTTTATAACTTCAAATATACTTTAAAACATCGTCTTAACTGTTATAAAAGCCCACATGTTTATATGGACTTAATTAGTTAACGCTTGCTCAAATAGTTAAAACCTCTAATTTATTAATCGTCTAACAAATCCATACGCTTAGCGGCTTCATAGATACCCGTTGAGCGATTGCCCGTACGGCAGAATATGAGCATTGGCTGCTCGGCTTGATTGAAGAAATCCGCGAATTCTTCGACGTGATTTTGATTGAGCTCACTACCAGCAAAAGACACTTCTTTGTAAGCAAGGCCCGCTTTTTTAGCAGCCGCTTCGATATCAGCGCTGGTTGGCTGTCCAGGCTCTTCACCGTCAGGACGGTTGTTGATGATGGTTTTGAAACCGTTTTCGGCAATCATAGGTATTTGGTCAGGGGTGATTTGTCCTGTAATGCTAACTTGATGGCTCATAGGAGCTCCTTTCTTAGAATGATTTATTTAATGTAGTTAGTGTTTGTTTAAGATATTACTTTCTCAGATACGTTGTTTTTGAGACCCATTGTTTTAAGCTCAATATATAAACGTTATAACAAGCCTTGCATCAACGCGCTTTGATACAGCAATTTAGCGCGTGCACCGGTACCACAAAACATCAATATAGGTTTGGGTGCGGTACGATAAAAATCAGCAAATTGCTGCACAGTCATCATGCTTAGGCGCTCATCATCAAAAGGTATATGATGATAAGTTAGGTTCGCCTGCTCGGTAGCCGTGGCAAAATCACAGCTGTTAGGCTGAGTATCAACCTCAGCGTCAGGACGTATATTGAGCACTGAGCGATAGCCAAGCTCTGCAATTTTGATACATTGGCTTGGGTAAATTTGCTTATAGATCGTTATATCATCGGTCATAAATAGATTCAATTGGGTTTGTTAAAGTGCATTTATTAAAGAAGGTTTATCAATACAATAAGCTAGCATAACACAGGCTCTATCATAGCGATATTTTGTTGTAGGCAACAATAGTGATTGAAGGTCTAATGTATAAACAAAGTGGTTGCTAACTATCTTTTAATGCATTGACGGCATCTAAGGTACTTAGGTAGACCTGTCCTGATAGCTTGGTAATCAGAGGGGTATGTCCAATGACATCCATGACTGGACCTTTCACGAAGCTAAAGTGTAAACGCTTATCTTGCAGCGCTAGCTCTTTATTGAGAGTACTGAGCATCTCTTGCGCAGTTAGGTCAATGTGATTGACTGCCGACATAATTAAGATAAGTTCATTTGCGTTTGGATACTGTTGCAAAGCGTTTAAAATACGCAGGTGCACTGACTCACTATTACCAAAGAATAGACTCTCATCGATACGCAATAGTAATAGATTATTAAAGGTCACTACGTCATGACGATTGATATTGCGAAAATGTCCTGTACCTCCTAACTGTCCGACGATGGCAACATGCGGCTTACTCGATTGCCAAATAAGGCTGGCGAATGACACCATCAGGCCAATGACCAATCCAGTATTTAGCCCAAATATCAGCACACCTGCGAACGCCGCCATAAAGCTTGCACCATCTAAGCGATCACGCTGCCAAGCAGACTTTAATGTGTCAATATCGACCAGCCCAATGATTGAGGCCATGATAGTCGCGCCAAGTAGCGCATAGGGTAGAGGAGCAAGCGCATTACCAAAGGCAATCAGCGCGGCAATCATCACCAGCACCGTCACAAGACTGGCCACTGGGGTTTTGGCACCTGAATCGACATTGATAGCAGTGCGTGAAAAACCACCTGCAACCGCAAAGCTTTGAAACAGCCCACCAGAGAGGTTTGCCAGTCCAAGTCCGGTCAGTTCACGATTGGCATCAAAGCTCTCACCACGTAGCCGAGCATAAGTGCTAGCGACTGAGCTACTGGACACAAAGATGATAAGCGCCATTAGTCCTGCTGTCGGTAGAAGCTTGAGCGCTTCTTGAACATCTGGCACATGAGGCAGCGTAAAGCTCGGTAGTCCTTGCGGAATACTACCGATGGTCGCTACTCCAAGCGCACTCCAATGCAATGCCATACTGAGTACAATCGCGATAACAAGTAAGATAAGCGGGAATAAGCGCTCCGCCCATTTAGCATAGGACGATGATAGCCATGTGCGCCATACCCATTTGCTCGCGTAACGGTTCGCCACCAAAAGTGCAAAGGCAACAACACCAATGAGCAAGGTCAGTGGATGCAGTTGGCGCGCATACATCTGCATGGTAGATAAATAGCCGATTAAGCTGCTACCAGCGATTGGAATGTCGGTTAAGTACTTAAGCTGGCTGACGAAGATTAGAACGGCAGCACCGCTCACAAATCCTGCCGAGACCCCGCGACTGATAAACTGCATAATCCAGCCGAGCTTTAATCGCCCAGCAATCCATAGCAGCGTCCCTACCATTAGAGCCAGTAAACTTGCCATCAACGCGTACTGCTCAGTCCCTTGCTCAGCGTAAGGAAGCAGGCTACTGGCAGTCATAATAGCGGTAATGGCGACTGGTCCGACAGCTTGTACATTACTAGAGCCAAGCCAAGCGTAGATGATGACAGGCACAATCGCCGCATATAAACCATAAACAGGTGGCAATCCTGCGAGCACGGCATAGCCTAGGCTTTGCGGTATCACGAGTACGCCTACCACAAGACCAGCGACGACATCCGTTGGCAAGGCTGTTAGCTGGTATTGACGCAGCCAAGTAGGAATCAGACGAGCGGCGATAGAGGCCATATCAATACGTCATCACAATAGAAAGCATCATTACATTAAGCCCTGTTGTATTAAGGAGTAAGGCTAGTACGCTATTATTCTGCTTTGGCACAAAAACGTTGATACAGTAGCTCTAGTACGGCTAAGGCATCGTCGCTTGCGATACTATAGTAAATTTGCTTGCCTTCGCGACGTGTCGTGACCAGTTCATCCTTACGTAGGATGCCCAGCTGCTGCGATAGACTTGGCTGTCCAACACCGACCAAGCCTTCAAGCTCACCGACACAGTATTCACCTTGAGTCAGCTGGCATAATAAAAGCAAACGATCGGGATGCGAGAGCGACTTCAATAATTGGCTGGCTTGCATGGATGCTTGTTGCATTTGCTTAGCAAGATCTATTGGTGCAAAGTCGGCTGTATTATCAAGTGATACATCATCGCTAATGCTGTGAGTCGATGTACCCAATGCTGAAGTAGAAGTAGTCAGAGTGAGCTCCTTATATAAGAGAGCGATAGAGGGCGCTGTCTTGTTAATAAATAGATAGTTAATTATCAATGATATCAAAAATTATAGCAAGTTATCATTAATTACATTATATAAATTGATAAAATGTATCGTAGTTGCTATATTGGTTGTCTTAAATAAGTCGTTAGCACATTTAAATATTATATACGACTGAATATTATACTTAAGTGTTATTTAGAGATTAAAACATTCTTATTATCGAACGCCCATATAATTAATTACTCTTACGATTAAATCATTCATATAAAAGTAGAGAGGCAGCCATGCAAGTTCATTCATTCTTACATAGCGACACCGAGACCTATACGCACGTACTAGCCGACGTTCAGCAAAAACTGTGCGCGATTATCGATCCGGTATTGGACTTTGATTCCAACTCAGGAAGCACTGATACCAAAAGCATTGACGAGGTCATTGAGTTTGTACGTGAGCATGGTTGGGAGCTAGTCTATATCATTGAGACCCATGCGCATGCGGATCATCTATCGGCTGCTATCCATGTAAAAGAAACACTTGGCGGCCAATTAGTTATAGGTCAGCATATCACCGAAGTACAAAAAATATTTAAACAGATTTTTAACTTCGATACCAGTTTTCGTACCGATGCCAGCCAGTTTGATATTTTGACAGACGATGGTGAGACATTAGAGCTTGGTAGCATTACCATCACCGCGATGTATGTGCCAGGTCATACGCGTGCTGATATGGCCTATATTGCTACTGATAAAGAAAAAACCGCGGTCTTTGTTGGGGATACATTATTTGCACCTGATGTGGGTACGGCGCGCTGCGACTTCCCCGGTGGTGATGCCAAAACGCTGTATCAGTCAATCCAAAAACTGTTAGCACTCCCTGAAAATACGATCATGTATCTGTGTCATGATTATCCGAGTAAAGGTCGCAAGCATTGCCCAACCACCACTGTCGCTGCGCAGAAGCTGGGCAATATTCATGTGAAAGACGGTATTAATGAAGCAGAATTTGTACAGATGCGTGAACGTCGTGATGCTACTCTTGGAATGCCACGTCTGATTATTCCAGCGGTACAAGTCAATATTGATGCTGGTCACTTTCCAAAGCCAGAAGACAACGGTACTCGTTATCTAAAAATACCCATTAACGCACTTGGATAATGGATAATGGATAAGTACAGTGTTATGGTATATTTAACATGGCTTAGTGAATAGTTTGAATAAAAATAAATCATGATAGCCATTGAAACAGGAGTTCTATAATGAGTGAGCCAAACTCTCATCTAGTATGCCCGCATTGCCAAGCAACCAATCGTGTACCAATTGCACGGCTGAGTGCTGCGCCAAAATGTGGTAAATGCGGTCAACCATTATTAACCGGTAGCCCTCATGAGCTAAACGCGCAAACAGCCAATAAAATCATTCAAAAAAACGATGTATTGACCATTATTGACTTTTGGGCGAGCTGGTGTCAGCCCTGTATTATGATGGCGCCACAGTTTAAGACGGCAGCCAGTCAATTGCCACAAGTGGTCTTTGCTAAAGTACAGACTGATAAATACGAGCAAGCAACTGCACCTTACAATATTCGCAGCTTGCCGACGATGGTGGCCTTTAAAAACGGTAAAGAAGTCGCGCGTCAGTCAGGCGCATTACCTAGCGGACAAATCGTTCAATGGGTGCAAAGCTTAAATTCTTAATCTTAGACTGAGTTATTGCTCGTTATGATTAGACAACAAAAAGCCAATACGTTAATTGCGTATTGGCTTTTTTGATGAGATAACGATAATACCTTAACGACTTTATATATAGTTTATTTATTCACCATAAATCTTAACGCCATTGACGAAGCTACAACGCTGGATACGGGCAGATTGAACAATCGCGTCACGCTCGCCGTAAAGCCGTGATAACTTAGCATCGCGGGCTTTAGTATTGTTGCTTTTACCAACCCCAAAGCTGATATTAGGTGAGATCCCCCAGCGTCCAGCAGAAACCCCAACACCGACACCTGAAGTAGACAAAGTTGACTGCTCATTACGAGCGGCATCAACATAACGATTTACACGGTTATATTCTTGGCTAAGTGTTTGGCAGTTATAGTTCTGATAGGTACTTGGCGGTACATATTGTGGCGTGATATTACCGGTAGATGCGCAGCCTGAGAGACCAAAAATGCCAGCTGATGCTAGTAGTGTCGCTGCAGTAAGAGTTTTCATAGTGGCTCCATAAGGCTAAGTGATTGTATTTGTTTAAGATAGCAAAAATAAAGTGATTAAGATATTGAAAAATACACCAATTATTAAATGTAATTTCGTGCAGTTAATAATTTTATTAAGGATAAATCGACGATCGAATCAGGATCAAAATAAGTTTGCAGGTTTAGCAAAGGCGAGTATCACAATACCAATGTAGGCAACAGCCGCAATGAGAATTCCTGTTTTTCTTTGGGTAGGTGTCGCATGATTGTTGAATGCTTTAATACTAGCGCTAATGGCAGCGACAAGTAAGATTATTTTAGCAAATACCCATTGGACAGGTGCGTTCGCACTCATCAGCTGCATCAGCATCATAGCCCCTGAAAGTATGACTAAAGCATAGACAATATGATTGGCTATTTTAACCACACGTGGTGCCCGTCTATTGGCGCTTAATACCAGATAGCTTTGATATAAAAATAGTACAACGACTAGTAATGCCATTAGCATATGTAAATGTTTCATCGAATGTGGTTTCCTTTACAGTTGCAATTTGCAAGCTTATTTATAATATCTAATTATTATATGAATATGACTGACTACTTGTTTTGTCCAGCACATAACGGGCTATCAGGGCTTTGGCCTTGCCATTCGGTCGGTGTGTACGCATGAATAGCTAAGGCGTGTACTTGGCCGCCTTGTGAGGTCAGTAATGGTGTAACCAGCCCGTATATTAATTGGTGGCGTCCAACCAAGCGCTTACCTTCAAAGGCGTCACTCACGATGGTCAGTTTAAAGTGGCTTTCTTTACCTTCAAAATAACCAGCATGATTCATTGACTCGTTAATCAGTTCGATATGCTGAGGTTGTAGGGCTTGTAGCTCGGCACTTAGAGCATCAGCAGTAGGTGTGGTATTCATAGCAATCCTTAAATGTATTCTTGCTTGATGTTTTTTTCTTAATAAATTTTGTCTAATGGTAACTATTTAGAATTTAGCAATTTGTGAATGACATATTGTGCCCATTATAGCAGACGCTGCTAGCTGTACAGGGCGCTATTAAATTGGGCATGGCTTCTAAGAAATATAACTTCTAAAGAACAGAATCTCTAACTGCCAAAAATTATCGAGTAAACGGTTTTTTGGTGCAAAAGCTTCTTAACTAGAGATACAAAAAAGCAGAGCGCAACACATGGTTTGCACTCTGCTTGTTATGATCTATAGCAACTTATTCCAGGAACTTACTCAAAATATAACGTCTAAAAACTCACGATTAACGACGTGATTTTTGGTATAGCGGCATTACCTTAGGCATTAATGATTGTAATTCGACAATGCGATTGCTGCTACTCGGGTGAGTACTTAAGAACTGTGGTGGCTCACCTTGGCTAGCGCGTTGCATTTTTTGCCATAAGCTAATAGTAGCTTGCGGGTTGTAACCTGCGCGTGCCATTAGCTCAAGACCAATTTGATCTGCTTCAGCTTCTTGTGTACGACTGTGCGGACGGCTTAGACCTAGGTCGCCGGCTACGGTTGCTAACTGTGCTTGACCTTGTGACAAACCAAAAATACTGGCTGCTACACCGATACCTGTTTGAGTGGCATATTCGCGTGAGATACGCTCGCGTGAATGTTCACGAAGCGCATGAGACATCTCATGACCCATAATGGCAGCTATCTCATCGTCAGTCAGGTTTAGACGGTCAATGATGCCTGAATAAAACATAATCTTACCACCAGGCATGACAAAGGCATTTAGCTGATCAGACTTGATAGTATGCACTTCCCATTGCCATTTCACTGCATCTGGACGATACACACCAACTTGACCGATTAAACGGTTAGAGATGTTCTTTAAACGATTGAGCTGGGCTTTATTGGTGTCGAGTAAGCCGCGCGCCTTTGCTTCTTGCATTGTTTTGGCATAACTTTGCGCTGATAATTGCAAAACTTGCTCATTCGAGACTAGTAACAGCTGCTGACGGTCAACACCAACGGCACCACTATTTGTGGTACTGGTACAGCCAGTCAATGCAAGTGCCGACAGTGAAGCTGTCATTACCGTAGTGGTAAGCAGTTTTTTCATAATAAATATCCTCGATATAAATAGTAAAAAGAAAAGTTGAACAAAGCTGATATTAGTACAGTAGACAAAATGATAGTTTGTTATTTAAGTTCTACTACCGTTTGCTAATCTACCTAACCAGTAAAATTTTACCCGAACTATTGTCAGACATAAGTATAATAATGTTAACGAGGTAAAACCAATGCAGGAAAAGTAACAATACAACGTATGATTGTAAGTGAAGTACAGAAAGGCAAGGTAGGTGATAGTACATGGAGACAAGAGTGAGCGATAAAAAAAGTTATAAGTAGGGTAGATGAATATATTACAACTGTAAAACGTATGGTTATTAACAAAATAAGCATAACATCAGATATATTTCTCTTACCACCGTAAAATAATCCAAACACAATTTACGATTAATACTTGTCATTAAATCAGTAGTTTATGCCAGATTATCTCTTTAGCTTAGTCTGGAAATAACAATATTAGCAATAATTTTTAAAAAACATATTGACACTCACAGAATATTTGCTAAAATAGCCAGCCTATCGAGACGTAGTAGTTATTAATATTACGGTTTGATATCCAGCGGGAATAGCTCAGTGGTAGAGCATAACCTTGCCAAGGTTGGGGTCGAGAGTTCGAATCTCTTTTCCCGCTCCAAATATGGCTTGAAAGAGCACTAAAGCCTCACTTCATTGTGGGGCTTTTTTTATGGGTAAAATTTATAGCGCTAATTTCTAATACTAATAGCTACTGGAACATACGATATTTTTATAACGACTGTTCTCGTTGTAAAGTGTCGATTACAAAAGACTGATGATTTGTCACATCAACCATTTAATAAGTATGCGCCAAACCACGCATACTTATTAAATGGTTCAGTTAGAGCCGACAACCAATTTATAGCCAGTAATATAAAGAATGATATAAATAACTATTATAAGGAATAAGTATGCAAGCATTTGAACCTAAAACCTTTGATAAATTATTCGATTTATCTGGCAAAACTGCCATCGTGACTGGCGGTGCCAATGGCATTGGTAAGGCTTCTGCGCTACGTTTAGCACAAGCTGGGGCAAATATTGTCATCGCTGATTTAAAAATTGACGATGCTAAAGCGGCTGCACAAGAAATCGAAAGCTATGGTGTCAAAGCATTGGCGGTTGAGTGTAATATCTTAAAAGATGAAGATTTGGTCGCTATGGTTGATAAAGCTATGGAAACATTTGGTTCTATCAACATATTGATTAATAACGCTGGTGGTGGCGGTGGTGGCCAAGAGAATCCGTTTGAGATTTCGGTGAATGACTTCCGTCGTGATTTTGAGTTAAATGTCTTTAGCGCATGGCGCCTATGTCAGCTATGTGTACCGCATATGAAAAAGTCAGGTTACGGCTCAATCGTTATCACAACGTCGATGTCGAGTATCAATAAAAGCCCTGATATGAGTGGATATGCAGCATCGAAAGCCGCGGTGAACCATATGGTAGCCAACCTAGCTCATGACTTCGGCCCAGAAGTACGTATTAATGCCGTTGGCCTTGGTGCCACGCAAACGGACGCACTAAAAACAGTGCTCACGCCTGAGATTGAAGAGAAGATGCTAGCGCATACGCCTATTAAACGTCTAGGTGAAGCAGAGGATATCGCTGGTGCGATGCTGTATTTTTCCGCACCCATATCAGAGTGGGTGAGTGGTCAGACACTGTTTGTAAATGGTAGCGGTGTGCAAACTTTAGATTAAAATTGACGATATAAAAGTATTGAAATCAAAGTATTAAAGTAAAAGCATCATCTGACTTTTGACTAGATGATGCTTTTTTTATTATCAGTATATTTTCACAAAAAAAAGCCAAGCAATATGCTTGGCTTTTGTCTGTAAGTTAATTAACAAACTATTTACTTCTTTATGGACAATGCCACGGTTTTATTGCCTATCCAATTCACCCATTTCACTGGAAAAAAACGCAACTGTAATCTAATTAAGTTCGCTATTACGCCTGGTACGACTAGAAACTCTCGGTTTTCTACGCCTTTTAACATGGATTTAACCGCGCCCTCAATCTTCAGCTCACCTGCTAACTTTTTCATACCGACGCCAGCTTGCGACATGACGCCGACTTCAGATTGTGTCAATGGTGTATCTATCGGCGGTGGGGCGAAGACGGTAATATCGATACCCAATGGCTTCCATTCAAAGTTTATCGACTGCATCATGCCCCAAATGGCAAACTTCGAGGCACTATAAGAGCTGTAGCCATAACTACCAGTGAAGGATGACATGGAAGCGGTAACCATGACTTGCTTGCCACGTGATAAAAACGGACGCACAGCAGACAGTACGTTGCGTGTACCGAATAGATTGATGTTCATCACCCGCTCAAATTGCTCTTGGCTCATATCATCAAAAGTCCAAGGCCCTGTAATCCCCACGAAATGCATTAAAATATCTGGCGATAAGCTTTCGGCAGCTGTAGCGATTTGCTTAGTGGTCATATCCGCATCGGTCACATCCAACTGATAGGTTGCAATTGAAGCGTCATTTTTATTCATAGCTTGCAAGCTTGATAGCACCTCATCAAGCGGTTGTACATCAAACAGTACTAGGTTAGAACCTTGGTTAATCAGTTGCTTAGCAGTCTCTAATCCAATACCTGAGGCTGCGCCAGTAATATAAACCGTCTTATTGGTAAAATAACCCATTAGGCACTTTCCTTTTGCATTGAGCTATCTTTCGTGGCAGTTGTCTGCGCTGAGCGACTTTTTTCCGATTTTTTCTGTAAAGTTCCGAATTTTGCCTCACCGATGAGATGACTGACTTTATGACCAGGGATAAGCCAGTAAGGGGTCGCTTCACTGCTTGAAGCGCAGTTAGGAAAGTCAGGGTTTTTAGAGGGACCGGCGATGGTTTTTTCAACGACCATCGAGATATATTGTTCATTACTGCCTTCAAGCGTGTTGCCGTTTAGGATGACTTCCATGCCTGTCTGCTGAGCATAACGGCGAAAGGCATTCACTTTTGAGTTCATTGGAGCGTAAGCATCTGCGCCGACGCCATTCTCTGAGGTGACTCTTATACCATCTGGCACGCGCGCGACTAGTGAATGATTGCCCTCGGTATGACCTGGAGTATGCACCAGCGCCAAGCCTTTGCCCAATTGGATACTCCCAGTAAACTTAATGACTTTATCAGGGTCGACGCCTTCGATGCCGTTGGGACAATACCAATCCGCTTGCACTGGCAGCAAGGCAGTGGTACTTAGCCACTCTTGCTCATGCACCAAAATTTTGGCATTAGGGAAGTAGGCAGCGTTATCTTTCGTGCCTGTGTTTGTAGTGCCTGTATTTTTAGTGCCAAGCCAGCGACGTATATCTTGGGTATGCAGATGATCATAGCTGATGTAATCAACATCTTCTGGTGCTAAGCCGACTTCCGCAAGTGCACCTGCCACATCACGGATGATGGGAGCGACCACGCTTTCAAGCGGTGACCAGTTGGGCATCTTGTCCGTTAAGCGCTTAAAAAACGGCGTCTCGCGGTCTGCTTCGATATCAGAAGGAGAGAACAGCAAAGTCTTTAATTCGCCTAAAAAGTCATGATATTGAATGATAAAAATACGGTTAAGAATATGAAGGTAGGGGAATTTATAAGTGCTTTGGGTATAGACGCCGCTGTAAGCGTACCATGTTGGGTAGGGCACTCTAACCATATCGGCGCTTTGATAAAATTGAACAGGTGGCTCATCCATAAAGCGTTCTCTGAATGCGCTTGCCTGCTTGCGAGCTGTGTTTAGACGCTCTTGAGGTAGTGGACTTTGGCGTACGTTATCAAAGTCGTTAATCGCTTTCATGCCTAGTGCTTGCAAATCCATAATGCATCTCCTTATGACTGATGGATATCTTGAGACAATACTAGCAACATTGTTTTAAGGTTTATAGCGACTTTAGAAAACTGTTGGGTTCTACTATGTTAGGTCAGATTATGTATTTGTTTATCAGAACTCATCCCAATAAGGATGGTCGCCAAAACGCTCTGCAATAAAGTCAATCAAATAACGGCAGCGCTGTGACAAGAAGCGGTTCTTAGGGTAAACCGCATAAGCATTAAGGGTGGGCAATTGATACTGCTTAAGAATAGGCACTAGCTCACCTTTGGCCAATCTTTGGTAAGCGATAAAGGTTGGTATAAAAATAATACCATGACCTTTCACTGCCAAATCCACTAAGAACTCACCATTAGTCGCTTTGATTTTTGCGTTTATTGTATGGTTGTGTTTTTTCCCTTGCGCGTCCGTCAGGGTTAACGTGCTTGTTTTGCCCAGACCATATTGCAAGAACTCATGTTCTTGTAAGTCTTCTAGGGTCTCAGGCGTTCCCATCTTTTCTAAATACTCTGGGCTGGCACAAAGCGCATAACGAATCAGCGCTAAACGCTTTGCCTGATAGCTGGAGTCTTGTAGCTCTCTAATACGAATGGCTAACTCAAAACCCTCTTCAATCAAGTCAACGTGTCGATCAGAAAAATCCAAATCAAAGCTTAGATTGGGATGTTGATTGGCGTACTCATCAATCACATCATTCAGATGCATAAGCCCAAATGACAGGGGTGCTGTCATCTTTAGCGTGCCTTCAATGCGTGTAGGCGCACCACTGGTCTGCTCGTTAAGTGCGTCCACTTCACTGAGTATATTGTTCGCCTGTCGGTAATAATGCTCACCAGCCTCGGTCAAGTTAGACTGCCGAGTGGTCCGGCTTATCAACTGATTGCCCAAGCGAGTCTCTAAATCCTTTAAACGCCTACTCACAGCCGATTTGGCAACATCTAACTGCTCAGCGGCTTTAGTAATACTACCGGCTTCGACAATGCGTACAAACATTGCCATATCTTCTAGTTGTCCCATCCTAGCTACCCTATTATCGTTGCCCGCTATATCGTATTATCTTATCTTATAGCTTTGCAAGGGGAGTTCTTTAAGTAGAACTCCCCTTGCAAAATCTCGCAGAATCAAAAAAGCTGGGTTAAAAAACCCAGCCTACTTCTATTAAATAATGTGTTATTACATATTGTTTTAAGGGGATGAACCAGCCTTATTTAAGATCTGCCTTTTTGCTGGCTTCTACTTGAATGACCAGTTTGATGTCTTTCATCATACCGCCATCTGTATAAGTATCGATACCCCATTTGGTTCTATCGATAGTGGTTTCAAAATCACCACCACAAGCTTCAGCTTTTAATAAAGGGTTGTCATAGCAGTTAAACTTAGTAGCCGTTAAAGTCACAGGGTGAGTCTTATCAAGCAGCGTTAAGTCACCTTTGACTGCCTTGACTTTATCGCCATCAAACTGCCACTCAGTAGATTTAAAATAAGCCGTTGGGTATTTTTCTACATTAAAAAAGTCAGCAGATTTTAGATGTCCATCAAAGATTTTGAGGCCTGTGCTCAAGCTACCCATAGGGATAGTAATCCCTATAAAACCTTTTTGATCTTCAGGTGCGTACTCAAGTGTGCCCGATAGATTATGGAAGCCACCAGCGTTGGTCGTGGTGCCAAAGTGATCGACAGAAAAGCGCACTGCGGTATGGTGAGGGTCAAGCTCGTAAGTAGCAGCGTGACCTAAAGTGCTAAGCATGCCAAGAGCACTGATAGCAGCAAAAGCCACAACGCGATTTGCTTGTTTGATAGATTTTAAAGTCATGATAGATAATCCTTTTTAAGTAAGTAAATTGATTAGGTTACATATAAGCAAGTACAGGGTTGAGTAAATATACCGCCTTTTTCAGTTATCAGCTCAAAGACTGATTTAATTTGGAAGCTTGCTTGTTAAGCATAGCTTATGCATTGAATTGATAAGTTTAGCAAAAAACGACTGTATTTGATGCTCAACAGTATCGAAAAATGTATATTTCCGTTATTTTTTGTACTATTTGGGGCTGTTGTAAATACTTCAATAAATAAACCCCGCTAAAGTAATTAAGTAATTATTAATTGTTCTCAAAATAAGAACAGATATTTGTGATTATTGCTGTTTATATAAATTTAGTCAATGTGTACAATAATTCCACTGAACAAACAGTCGAAAAAAACTTAAATATATCTACATTCGTAAATATATATTCATAAATTTATGGAGAGTAATGATGGATAAATTACAAGATATGAGCGCCCCTATTGGTCGCCTATTTTTATCAATGATTTTTATTTTTTCAGGGTTTTCTAAGATTACGGGTTACGCTGCAACAGCAGGTTATATGGAATCGGTAGGCGTACCAAGCTTACTATTGCCACTAGTGATTGCACTTGAGTTATTAGGTGGTATTGCTATCTTAATTGGCTTTAAAGCACGTCTAATATCATTGTTATTTGTTGGATTCAATATCGTTTCTGCGCTTATTTTCCATCAATTCTGGAATGACGAATCACAGATGAACCCATTTATGAAAAACATCGCGATGGCTGGTGGTTTCTTAATGATATTTGCTCATGGTCCAGGCGCTTATTCAGTTGATAAAGATCATGCACCCAGAACAAGAACGTTACACTAAGCAACGCTAAATTAAGTAACGCTAAGCTAAGCACAATTAAATCAATTAACGTACGGTAAAGAGGAGGTCTTCATCATTATGAACGCATCGACGAATATAGCCCTAATCATTGGTAGCTTACGAGAGGCATCAATCAATCGTAAGTTTGCAGAATATATGGTGTCGCAATTTCCAGATAGCCTCACGGTGACAGAAGTGAATATCGCAGACTTGCCTCTTTATAATCAAGATTATGATGACCAGACGATTGAGAGTTATGATCGTGTCCGTAAGCAGATTAAAAATGCTGATGCCATATTGATTGTCACACCAGAGCATAATCGTACGATGCCTGCTGCCTTAAAAAATGTCATCGATATCGCCTCTCGTCCTCATGGCGATAGCGCTTGGACAGACAAAAAAGTAGCAGTAGTGACAGCGTCTCCTGGCACTTATGGTGGCAGAGCTAGCGGTCTCGATGTCCGTAAAAGCATGCAAATGCTATCGGCTCAAATGATGATTAGCCCTGAAGTATACCTAGGCCATGCTACTGATAGCCTAAATGAAGATGGTAGCGTCAGTGAGCGCACGCAAAAATTCCTGCAAAAGTTTGTGGATGAGTTTGTAGTGTTTGCCGGAAATGCCAGTGCATAACAGCGCCTCTAACAACATTGAATCTAACAATACTGTATCTAAGAATGATAAGAGTGGTGCTCAAGATGGTAAGCCATCAAGCTTTTGGCAACGTTATCAAGCGCCCGTGTTACTCACGGTCGTTGGCGGTGCCATTGATACCATTGGCTTTATAACTTTGTTTGGGTTTTTTACCGCTCATGTTACTGGTAACTTAGTACTAGCAGGTAGCGGCTTGGTGAAAGGCGAAGATGGTCTATGGATTAAGCTTGCATCTGTACCGCTGTTTATTTTGACGGTAGTAGTAACGAAGATATACATAGATAAAAGCAAAAAACAGCAGCTGATCCTGAGTCATTTATTCTTAGCTGAAGCAGTGTTTTTGACCGCATTTATGATCGCGGGCTTGTCTTTTCAACCCTTTATCGATGCAGGTGCTATTACCGTTGCGATAACTGGTGGCTTAGGTTTAACGGCTTTAGCGATTCGTAATACGGCCAGCAAAACAGTCATTAAGCACATGAGTCCAACGGTACTGATGACAGGCAATACTACGCAGTTAGGAATAGGCCTATCAGATTACTTATCAAATAGAACGTCTGAGAATGCTAAAAAGTTAGTTCATAGCTCAGCGTTGGTCATGAGCTTTGTGATTGGTGCGTTATTAGGCGCTGTTCTGTATGTTAAGTTGAGCTATTGGGCAGTTGGTTTATTTGTACTGCCAGTTCTTTACTTGTCGATTTTGTCTAGAGATAAGGATTTTTTACGAAATATTGGTTAAGGCTTTAAGCGCTTTCAATTTTTGAATGATTATGAGCTCTATTGTTCTTAAAACAAGAACTTATATTTGTGTTCATCGTGGTTTATCTATTTATAGTCAACAATTATAATAGTTAAATCAGCGAACGTAATCAGAAGTTTATACAAAAAATTGTTAATGAGTTTACAAAATTCATAGGAGAGTCCAATGGCTAATATAGATGAGAGAAAAGATGAAAGTGATGAGGTACGGGACAACAACCCAGACTCTAATCTAACGTTTTGGCAACGTTACCAGATACCTGTAATGTTAACTACGGTTGGCGGTGCTATTGATACCATTGGTTTCGTCGGACTGCTCGGCTTCTTTACCAACCATGTGACAGGTAACTTGGTGATGGCAGGTGGTGGACTTGTCGAAGGTGGTGATGGGCTTTGGGTCAAATTAGGCGCGTTACCAGTATTCTTGATTACAGTCATTCTTACCAAACGCGCTATCAATATTGCCAGCGCAAACAAACCAATACTTAGTAATTTACTGTTTGCGGAAGTCGCCTTTTTACTCGCATTTTTAGCGTCGGCTATCTATTTCGGTCCTTTTGAGCAAGCTGGTACGCTAGAAGTCGCCTTTACTGGCTTTTTAGGTCTAACCGCTTTTGCCATTCGTAATACTGCAGGTAAAACAGTAATGGGTAAGATGAAACCTACATTACTGATGACAGGTAACACTACTCAGCTTGGTATCGACTTGTCTGACTATGTATTTGATCGCAATAATTGCAACATGGACAGTCTGAGACATAGCTTTACTTTGGTTGCTAGCTTTACCTTAGGTGCCTTTTTTGGCGCGGTATTATACATTTATATCGGTCTATGGGCGATAGCACCTTTCATCCTACCAGTACTGTACGCGGCAATTAAAATGCGTAATAAGCAGTCTTTGAAACATGCAACAGGTAAGTAATGCTATATCGATTAAATAGTAGTAATGATAGAAAGTAACAGTAATAAAAATAATGATAGAAGTGATAAATAAAAATATTTAAATTCAGATAGGTTTTTAATTTAATAGCTATCATTATGATTTAAAAAGAATTTTTAACATAAAGCTAACAAACAACATACTAGCATATTAATGAAATATAAAATTGTTATGCTAATATATTTTTAAGAAATATTTACTATTGCATAGTAAGTTTTAAGTTAAACTTAACTATAATAAATGGTTCGTGTATGATAACGGCACTAGACCACTTTGATTTTTTCACTAAAAAAGGAAAGTATTATGTCTGATTCAAATACTAATGAAAATTTAAAAACTGATGACAACTTATACAACCGTCTATCTTTGGATAATGCTGTTGTGTTATTCGTAGATCATCAAGCAGGTCTATTATCTTTAGTTCGTGACATCGAGCCAGCTGAATTCAAAAATAACGTCATGGCACTTGCAAAATTGACTAAGTACTTTGACTTGCCAGCAGTGATGACGACTAGTTTTGAGCAAGGTCCAAACGGTCCTATGATGCCAGAGCTAAAAGAGATGTTCGCTGATGCGCCTTATATCGCTCGTCCTGGTCAGATCAATGCTTGGGACAACGAAGATTTTGTTAAAGCCATTGAAGCCACTGGTCGTAAGCAATTGATTATTGCTGGTATCGTGACTGAAGTATGTGTTGCATTCCCAGCGTTATCTGCCCTAAAAGCGGGCTATGAAGTATTTGTGGTGACTGATGCTTCAGGTACATTTAATGAGCTTAGCCGTACCTCTGCTATCGATCGTATGGTAGCTGCTGGCGCACAACCACTGACTTGGTTCGCTGTAGCCAATGAAATCCGTCGTGACTGGCGTGAAGATATGGAAGGGTACCTAGACCTTTTCTATCAAACAATCCCAGCTTATGCTCCATTAATCGACAGCTACAACGCTTTAACTGATGACAGCAATAAGTAATATAAGCTATTGACTGTTTATTGTTGAATCAAAAACGCCATGCTTTTTAGCATGGCGTTTTTTTTGACTCGTTTTTTATTATTGACTTGATACTTTATTAAGGTTTTGCGTCATGAAATACAGAGTTGGCTTTATACTCTGGATGCTTGTCGATATAAGAATTGACGTAAGGGCAGGTGGGTTTGACCCGTAAACCTTTAGCAGCAGCATCATCTAAGATTGATTTAACAAGGTAACCTGCGATACCGCGTCCACTCAATTCTTTTGGCACTTCAGTATGTTTATATTCAATGCCTTTTTCACCCTGACTAGTGGTAAAAAACTCATAGTCCTCAAAAGCAATATGACCATCAACATGAATCTCAAAGCGTTTTCGCTCAGTATTATCGATCAGCTCGTAATTTAAAGACTCTCTGTTTGACTCATTAGACATAATTAACTTTCCTTATTAGTTGGTTTTATCTATTTAACATTTTATAGACTTAACTCTATTTAGTTAACATTAATAATATTAACAGCTTATGCTGATTGTTCTGTTATGAATATATTACTCTATTAAGGTTGTTTAATTGTTCTTAGAATAAGAATAGTTATTTGCGATTTACCATGTTTATCTCTTCTTCAACAACAATTATAATAGTTCCATTGTTTAGACAAGTTCGTTAATAGTAAATTTTCAGACATGTTTAACTCCTCAATAAATAAGGATAAATTATGAAAACTATCTATCATGCAGCAGATTCTCGTGGCGATGCAAACCATGGCTGGCTCAAAAGCAAGCACACTTTTAGTTTTGCAAATTACCACAACCCAGAGCGTATGGGCTTTGGCGCACTACGCGTCATCAATGATGATTTTGTCATCGGTGGTCAAGGTTTTGGTAAGCACTCGCATCGCGATATGGAAATCATCAGTATTCCATTATCTGGTAAGCTCGGTCATGGCGATAACATTGGTAACAATGGCATTATCGAAACGGGTGAAATCCAAGTTATGTCAGCTGGTACTGGCATTACTCACAGTGAGATGAATGGCGATGACAAAGAGGACGTAAAGTTCTTACAGATTTGGGTCATTCCAAACAAAATGAACGTAGCGCCTCGTTATCAGCAAGTACGCATGGATGAAATCATGCAGCCAAACGAGTTCAATCAAGTATTGTCACCAAACGCTGATGATGCTGGCGTGTGGATTCATCAAAATGCTTGGTTTAGCATGGGTGATTTTGACAAAGGCGTGACTCAGACTTACCAGTTAAATGACCCTAATAACGGTGTCTATATATTTGTCATTAGCGGTAAAGTAAACGTAAACGGTAACACTTTGGATACTCGTGATGGACTTGGTGCTTGGGATACTAAGAACTTCACGATGGACGTAGAAGAAGATGCTAAGGTACTACTAATGGAAGTGCCGATGAGTTTCTAAGACACTTCTTAGAGGTACCAAAGCAGTTTCTAAACTGTTTTGGTGCTACTCTTTAAATGCTAATATTTAGAGGTTATTAGAGTCATAAGGTACTATAGTTAAAAGTAGCGTATCGAAATATTGATAACATTTATATTTATGACAGGTAAATCGTTTATCGGCGCTACTTTTACTTCTGCCTATTGTATTTTGTACATACCATATTTTGCACAGTGTCATGTACATCCCATTGAATATCACATAATTGATAATAAGAGGTGAACCATGAGTATCGATATCTTAGAACCACGTTTGGCAGATGTTGGCGGTATTCCAATTGCCCGTCTTTTACCCAATACGGGCAAAAAGCCTATTGGCGCTTGGTGCTTTTTGGATCATGCAGGCCCAGCTGAATTCGATGAAGATGATGCAGGCATGCAAGTCGGCCGTCATCCGCATACTAATTTGCAAACCTTTAGCTGGATGTTAAATGGCGAAGTGCTGCACAAAGACAGCTTGGGTAATGAGCAAGTGATCACTAAAAATCAAGTCAACGTCATGACCGCAGGGACAGGCCTTAACCGAGGCATCAGCCATACTGAGCAGAGCGTCTTTCCAGATACTGGTGGCTCGTCAGATGCGGCACGTGCGCTGAGCATGGTACAACTATGGATTGCATTGCCTACCGATAAAGAAATTGAGCCAGACTTCCATCATTATCCAGAGCTGCCAACGTGGCGCGAGGATAGCGTGGAGATGATACTGACGACAGGTAGCTATACTAGCGTATCAGGCGAGCGCTATGAAGCGCCTACCATCCAATATTCAAAAATGGTCGGTATTGATGTCTACTTTTTAGAAGATGGTGAAGTCACGCTCAACTTAGAGCCAGGTTTTGAATATGGTATCTTGGTTACAGAAGGCGAGATTGAGTCTGAAGGCAAAGTATGCCCACAAGATCAATTACTGCGCTTTCATGATACCGATGTCGCCAACAATGAAAGCATTAAGCTAGTCGCCAAAAAAGGTACGCGTGTGATGTTTATCGGCGGTGAGCCTTTGAACAACCAAGTGCTACTATGGTGGAACTTCGTCGCAGACAACAAAGCTGAGATTGAACAATCAATTATTGACTGGAACAATGGTCATGAACGTTTCGGTGAAGTTGATTCTGATATGAAGCGTCTGCCTGCTCCAGAATTGCCTGAAGGTTTTAAAGGTTAGTTTGTTTAATATAACTTTTATAATATATTACATTGTTAAGTTTTTTTACGAAAAGAAAGTACGAGTTTAAGCTGGTTTTCTTTATAATCAGTTAGATTGTTTTAGCGAATGGTTATTGAGTCTAACTCTTTAACCATACTCATCTAGCATTTATTCTAACCCATTCATATTAATAATTTGGAGAAGTACTATGTCAGATTTACAGAAGTTGCATCAACTTGCTGAAAAGCGTCGTTCTGTCTATGCGTTGAGCAATCAACTACCAGTATCGAATGATGAAGTCGTTAAACTGGTTGAGCATGCTATTTTGCACACCCCATCAGCTTTTAACTCGCAATCAACGCGTATCGTTGTGTTGTTTGGTGATGACCATCAAAAACTTTGGCAAATTACCGAAGATACTTTACGTGGTATTGTCGATAATGAAGAGCAATTTGCTGCGACCAAGCAAAAGATGGATGGCTTTAAAGCTGGCGCTGGTACGGTTATGTTCTTTGAAGACCATAGCGTCATTAGAAACATGCAAGCGGCTGCTCCTTTATATGCTGACAAGTTCCCAATCTGGGCAGACCAAACCAATGCAATGCACCAGTATGTAATCTGGACAGCATTGGCTAGCCTCGACATCGGTGCTAACTTGCAGCATTACAACCCAATCATCGATAAAAAAGTGGCTGACACTTGGAACATTGATGAACATTGGGAATTGAATGCGCAAATGGTATTCGGTGCTATTGAGCAGCCAGCAGGCGATAAAGAGTTTAAGTCTGTTGAAGAGCGTATGAAAGTATTTGGTTAATGGAATATTATCAAATAGTTTAGTCTTCTGAACATACTATATGAATTGTGTGTTTGATGATTGAAGCAGCAACAAAAAGCGCCATCCGACTATCAGTTGGGTGGCGCTTTTTTTTGGCTTTTACAAATTTTTAGCTGTTCAAATTAACTTTTCAAAACATAAAGAAACGTTACCGATATCTAGTCGATGCTAAGTAAAAAAATACAATTATTATAACGTGCTACTGGTATAAATTTTCCTTGCTTGCTGTGCCTACGCAGACAGAGGCTACGCAAAATTTACCCCAGTAGCACTGTATTTGTTTTATAAGGACACGCCCTAGATTTTATGAGAATGATCAATAACCAATCAACACTATAATCACTGCTATCTGATCGCTACTCACGTTTCATAAGGCTATTGGCTACCCAAGCTGGACCAATCAATAAAAACTGTAAATCTTCAAAAAATGATGGTTTTTTGCCTTCGATTTTGTGACCGATAAACTGTCCAATCCAAGCTACGATGAAGACAGCTGCCCAAACCTTAAAGCCCCATGGCAATAAAGTCATCACTGATAGACAAATAAGGATAAAAATTCCCATCGCCATAAATAACGGGGTAGATAAGCGCATATAAAACAACAATACTAAGGCGCTAAGTACCAATGTAAACCAGACCGATAGCGACATTCCCATTCCTAACAGACTAACGAAGATAGTAGGAACGCAAAGCCAATGGATCTTTTTATTGATTAAGTTTTGATGGCTGACGGCATACTCACTCAGCCATTGCTCAAGTGTACGTTTGGACATACCTGTACGATTGATACGCGACATACTAACCTCCTTGTTAGTGTTTAAGCTCTTTCAGTATTTAAGGTTAAGCTGAACTACTAGTTGTAGCATTATTTGCGATGATCTACCACATTATCAGCTAGACCATACAGTCATAAGAGCTTGTTTTAGCAGATCTATTTTCTATCTAGTGTCTTTGTTAAACCTAGACTTCTAAGGAAGTCTGCTCACTACGATGCCACTCGTACAAGCCGATGAAGGCGTTAACTTGATAAACCATCGTTTGAATAGCAAAAATATAGTTGCCAGACATCAAGTTTACTATCAACCAGACGAAGTTGACGATAATCCAAAGCCACCAATTAAATGAATAGCGCAGAATCATTGCTGCTTGTGCTGTAATAGACAGCACGAAGGCTAAAACGTTAATCCAAAAGAAAGAAATTATCCCTAAGAACTTGCTGTTATCGTCTTCTACGACGGCATAGCCATAGCTGGCAAGTAGATCGTTAACCACTGGGAATAGCGCTAAGCCAATGGCAATAAACGCAGCTGTGATAAGCCAGACCCATTTACTGGCTGACTTAGGTACCATGTCACCATCAAGATCAGTATGCTTGGACCAATAAAATAATCCGTAAACATGGGTAAAAAAGTTAAATAAAGGTGCCAGCATCAAGCCTACTGCACCAGAAGTTGCTTGTACTACTACCTCGCCAGCGGTCGCCGCCATACCAAGGCCATTACCCATAACGTTTTTTCGGAAGGACAACGACACCACACAGACCAAACCGACAAAAGAGACACCCAAATAAAATATATCGAGTGTTGTATGTTCTGTAGTAAGCCAAAACCCTGTAGATAACGCAATAACGCCGCAAATGAACCAGATGACAATCCATTGCATGGCCCACTTTCCGGTAATGTTGTCCAATAGCTGAATGCGCATAACTTCTTTTCCTAAAAAATATGAGTATCAGCAGAATACTGACAAAAGCAACTTTATAAATTTGGTGTTTTCGAACATATTAATCATGGCTTTTGCCATAAATATATTGATCGATAATGATTAACGCTTGCTGATAGCGGGCATCATAATCGGGTTCATCGATCAAATGCGGCGCTATATTGTGACGTGCAAAGATATCGACGAGGCGCTGCTCAAAACGTCCACGCGCCTCAGGCGTACCTAAAGAGCGCATGCCATCATCAACCCATGGCGTGTTGTTATCCAGCATAATGGTATGGTCTAAGCGAAATTCATCAATACAGGCACTGACAAAGGGATGGGTACGTCCTTCATACTCTTCACAAAACGCCTGTGTGGTCACAAAATCAGTATCAACGATAGTGACAGGCGCTGTCGCCACAGCAGCAGCATCTCGCATAGCTTGGGCATGATTGAGCGCGATAGGTCCGTAGTCACTGTATTGTAGCCCAATCTCACTGCCGCCCAGGTCCGTGCCGACATACAGTCGTCCCATCTCTAGCGCAAAACTTGCCCCATAATAGTTAGCAAGTTTATGAACTAAGGTGGTCTTCCCTGAGCTTTCACCGCCAACGATAGCGACAGTCTTTGTGTAATCACCGCGCGCTTGTGGATGAATCGCTGACCAATGGGCGACGGGATCACGAGCGATAGCATAAGAGTCAAATTCTGGCTGGAGCGGGGTAGTCACCACTTTCATTAGTAATTGCTCCTGAATATTGCTCTGCGCCACTGGATGATTGTCCGCAACGAATAAAACGGCCTCTGCCGGTAGGTCTAATGCCTCAATCAGGCGTTGCAATTTGGCATTGCTAGCAGCAATATCGATAGTCACATCATCGAAGCTGTCGTGTAGTGGCAGCTCAATCTCATGAGTGGTATGAATGTGAATAAATGGCAAATCTGCACAAGCCATCTGGAGCCAACGCGCTTTGTCTTGTAGCGTAATAGTGAAATCTGGGTGCGGTGACGGGTGAGCGGTAATGATGATGTGTAAGGATTTTGCTTGCCCTGCAGCATCCAAAATACTACGCATCTGCCCCAAATGTAGTGGTTCAAAGTGCCCAATCATCAAGCCATTATCGTACATAATATTTCCTAAAATTTTACCTAAAAAGTTACTTATACAGTCGATCCGCTATAAAAATAAATACAGCGCTACTGAGATAATTTTTTCTTGCTTGCTGTGCCTACGCAGACAGAGGCTGCGTAAAAATCATCTTAGTAGCGCATTATAATCTTTGTACTTCTTTTATTTAGGACTGATTATACAATATTTCATTGATTCTCTATTACACATTACATTGGATAGCGATTTTATTAAGGTCAGACTATATAAAGCTTTGCACCTTGATACAGGTGCCTTATTGTAAACTGCTGCTTGGTTTTTGTTAGCCTGTATAAATAGTTTAGTCTGTTTAAATCATAACGTTTTTCATCGTTAGATATTTCTATTTCCAATAAAAGCTGTCAGAGCAGTACTTATAGTAATGTTTTTATTTATAATCACTTGCTTGTAGCTGCTTTTCCACAATTACTTGTTCATAACTAACTGTTTAATTTACTTCATAAATTTCAAAAATATAGCACTAATTTCGTATATAAATAATTCGATTATTTAGTTTTCGTTAGTCATTAAAGTATCAATCTAGCAGTCTTATGTGAGAAGTCAAAAGTATATAGCAAACTGCCAGTAGAATAGTAGTAAGATAGGAGCAACAAAGCGATTCTTGAAACATTTTGAAATAATTATTTAGAATCAGGTAGTTACAGACCATTTAGGACAGGTTAGGGCAAGTTTAAGTAGCATAAAGTCACAAACCATACCTACACCGCTAACAGATAAAGCTTAATTAGTTGCTATAATTGTCCGTAAGTTAAGAAGAGTAAGAAGCAATTAAAAGATAGCTATTAGAATATGTTTTTCAAACAACATTAGACTAACTTCTTAATTGTAATATTTAAAAATTTCATAATAATAATATTAAGTAAAATTAAAAGATAAGTCTAAAAAGAGAGGTATAAGCTTTGGCTAAGTTAGCAAAATTACATCGTTCACAGAACAGCCGTATGATCGCTGGTGTGATGGGCGGTATTGCAGAATATGTAGGTTGGTCGCCAACATGGGTACGCCTTCTATTTGTAATAATTTCCACTCTAAGCGCCGCAGTACCTGGTATCTTAATCTATATCGTTTTATGGATTGTCATGCCTAAGGCTTCCAATCAGTCTTATCAGTAGTATATTTTTAGAATAATATTAATAGCATCAAATTTAACAACGCAAGATTAATATTAATAAGAAATAGTAGTTGATATCAAGTAGCCTATAAAAAGCAAAAAGCCTGACCATAACAGGATAGCAGCGATACACTTTTCCTCCTGCCCAGATGTTAACTCATCTGGGTATTTTTTTTGCTATGTGATTCTAAACCTTATAACTTACCAGATAATTGATTTACTAGGATAGCTGCGTTTTTTGTCATATTTGAAACGTAAGATAAATTTAGTTGCTGTAAATATGGATAAAATATCCATTTTTTAGTAAGGTGAGCAGGCAAATAGATATGTAGCCGGATGCGCTGCACGAACAATGAGCATAAATGTTTATCAGGTTCGGTCTAACACTCCTAATTCCATAGTGATCTTCTTATGAATTCTCAACCGATGACTTTCCAAGATTTAATCTTAACCTTACAGAATTACTGGGCTGACAAGGGCTGCGTGATATTGCAGCCTTATGATATGGAAGTCGGCGCCGGTACCTTTCATACTGCTACTTTCTTGCGTTCGTTAGGTCCTGAGCGCTGGAATGCCGCTTATGTCCAGCCTTCGCGCCGCCCAACTGACGGTCGTTACGGTGACAATCCAAACCGCTTGCAGCATTACTATCAGTTCCAAGTGGTTTTAAAGCCTAATCCACCCAATATCCAAGAGCTATATTTAGACTCACTAAGAGCCATCGGTATCGATCCGTTGGTGCATGACGTGCGTTTCGTTGAGGACAACTGGGAGTCGCCTACGCTCGGTGCGTGGGGTCTTGGTTGGGAGATTTGGCTAAACGGTATGGAAGTGACGCAGTTTACTTACTTCCAGCAAGTTGGCGGTATTGAGTGTTTCCCAGTGACTGGTGAGATTACATACGGTCTTGAGCGTTTAGCCATGTATGTGCAAGGCGTCGATAGCGTCTATGATTTGGTTTGGGCAGATGGTGAATTTGGCCGTGTTACTTATGGCGATGTTTTTCATCAAAATGAAGTTGAGCAATCCACTTATAATTTTGAACACGCTGATGTGCCAAAGATGGGCGAGTTTTTTGACTTTTACGAAGAGCAGGCAGATAAGCTGGTTGCAGCAGGTTTGCCATTGCCAGCGTACGAGATGGTGTTAAAAGCCTCACATGCCTTTAATTTGCTCGATGCGCGTGGTGCTATTTCAGTGACTGAACGTCAGCGCTTTATTCTGCGTGTGCGTACCTTAGCTCGTAAAGTGGCTGTCAGTTATGTCGAAGCGCGTGCCAAGCTGGGCTTCCCATTGGCAGATGACGACCATCGTCAAGCAGCTTTAGATAAGTATTTGCCAAAAGATGAGACTGAAACGGCAACTGAAACTAAAGAGTCAAATAAAAACCAATCAACTAACAACAATAAATAGGAGCATCCCATGAGTACAATTTTATTTGAACTGGGGTGTGAAGAGCTGCCTCCAAAGAGCTTAAAACCCTTACGCGATGCATTAGAGAACAGCGTCAAAGAACAGCTAACAGAAGCTAATATTAGCTTTGATAGTATAAAAGCATTTGCCGCACCGCGCCGTTTAGCGTTACAGATTGAAGGGATTGCAGACAAGCAACCTGACCGTACTGAGCAAAAGCGTGGCCCTGCGATTAAAGCCGCATTTGATGCTGATGGCAATCCGACGCGCGCCGCGATGGGTTTTGCTAAAGGCCTAGGTATTGAGGCAAGCGAGCTTACGACCATTAACACCGATAAAGGTGATTATGTTGGCTATGAGCAGACGGTTCATGGTCAAGCGACCACGGAGCTGTTACCTGCTATTTTTCAGACCGCGCTTGATAACCTGCCAATAGCGAAACGTATGCGCTCAGGTGCGTCAAGGGAAGAATTCGTCCGTCCGGTACAATGGGCAGTATTGATGCAGGATGACGCTGTCATTGATGCTACTATCCAAGGCCATCAAACCGGCACGCAAACCCGTGGCCATCGCTTCCATAGTCCTGATTATCATACCATTGCTCATGCTAATGACTATGAAGAGCTATTAAAAGGTCTTAAAGTCGTTGCTGATTTTGACAAACGTCAAATGCTCATCAAAAACCAAGTCAAAGCACTAGCCAATCAAGTAAATGCTAATGCGATTGTACCGCAGGATCTGTTAGACGAAGTGACGGCGTTGGTTGATTTTCCGATTGCGCTACGAGCTGACTTTGAATCACGCTTTTTACAAGTACCGCAAGAAGCGCTTATCTCGACTATGCAAGCGGATCAAAAGTATTTTTGTCTGACTGATAAAGAAGGTAAGCTGCAACCTTACTTTATCTTTATTACTAACATCGAATCAAAAGATCCTAAGCAAATCATTGAGGGTAATGAAAAAGTCGTGCGCCCGCGTTTGGCGGATGCAGAATTTTTCTTTTTACAAGATCAAAAGCAGCCATTGTTTGCACTGACTGAAAGTCTCAAAACTCGCGTATTCCAAGACAAACTGGGTACGATTTGGGAGAAGTCTGAGCGTATTGCCAAGCTTGCCGCGTTTGTTGCCACACTTATGCAGCAACAAGGTGAGCAAATTGATATTGAGGAAACAGTACGTGCGGCGATGTTGGCAAAAGCGGACTTGGCAAGCTCACTGGTTGGTGAGTATCCTGAGTTGCAAGGTATCGCTGGGACTTACTATGCGCGCTTAAATGGCGAACCTGCTGCCGTTGCTGCAAGTTTGGAAGAGCAGTATCTGCCTAAATTTAGTGGTGATGTATTACCTAAAACGCCGATTGGTATTTGCTTAGCACTGGCTGATCGCTTGGATACTCTGGTCGGTATTTTTGCGATAGACCAAGCACCAACAGGCTCAAAAGACCCGTTTAGCTTGCGTCGTTCGGCGATTGGTATTTTGCGTATTTTGATTGAAAAGCAGCTGCCGATTAATTTGGTCGCTTTGGTTGAGCAGGCAATTAAAAACTATACTAGCACTGAAGGCAGTAAGATTGCTAAAATGGGCGATACCTTTACCCAAGTAATGGCATTTTTAAATTCACGCTATCGAGCAATGTATACTGAGCAAGGCGTCAGCGTCGATACTATTCAGGCGGTGCAGGCGATTAATCCGCACATGCCGCTCGATTTTGATCAGCGTATTCGTGCAGTACAGACTTTTAGCGAGTTACCGCAAGCCTCAATGTTGGCTGATTCGAACAAGCGCGTGGCTAACATTTTAGCCAAGTCAGAAGTAACCGTTGCTGATAAGGTGGATGAGGCATTGCTAGCTGAACCTGCCGAACAGGTTTTATATAGTAGCGTTCGTCAAGCGCAAACAGCGGTGACACCACTACTCGAAAAGGCTGACTACACGCAAGTATTGCAAACACTAGCCAGTTTAGATGAACCATTGACACAGTTCTTTGATAATGTGATGGTTAATAGTGAAGATGCAGCGCTAAAGAACAATCGCTTAGCGTTGCTTAATCAGGTACGGGCGCTGTTCTTAACCGTGGCTGATATTAGTGAGCTGCAGCTGTAAGGTTGTTGTCTAAACCATTTGAAATGCTATCAATAAAAACTATGCATTAAACAGCGTCCATAAAAAACTGGCTATAGGTAGCCAGTTTTTTTATGCACAGGTAAGAAATGCTTTAAGCTTTTTAATAATTAGTCCGACAGTAAGTAGACAGAGCAGTGATTGTACTAGTAGCATGATTTACAGTAAACTTTACATCATAGCTATAGCCTATATTAAATAAGAGTATCATGCATTTTAGTTCCATGCGAGGCTGATGAAAATGTTCTTGCTTGCTGTGCCTACGCAGACAGAGGCTGCAAAAATTTCTATCAGACTCGCTGTAACGTTTTTAGAGTGAATTGACTATATCCCTATAGCGCATTAACTGCCAAACCGAGGAGCATTCCTGTGTTCGCTGCGATTATTATCATCATTATTATTTGGATTTCGATGTGGGGCTTTTATAAGTTCATGTATCCACGAGCGCCCAAAAGCATGATGCCAAAAGAGGGCGATGTGACCACACCGCGTCATTGTAATTTCTGCGGCAACAGCTTAGCTGAATATCGCGGCGTCCTTGAAACCAAGCCTAGCTTAGCTGCAAACAGCGATAGCAATATTGAAGCTAACCAAGAGTTATTCTTTTGCAACTATGAGCATCAAGCAGACTTCCATGCTGGTAAGAGTTACAAATGATAATTCGCATTGCTTTCTACACTAGCGGATGTTGTACTATCAAAGAAAGATAAGAGCCTGTGTTTAAATTTACAAAATAGACTGTGCATCTTTCATAATTTTGCTGAGTAGTGCTTCAGCTTGTTTGGACGCTTGCGCAGTCTCGTTATCTGTCTTTTTATGCGCATGGATTTTTTCATAAAGGTTCAAGCAGCATAATACGAGTAAATTCTCTTGACCTAAATTCGGTGCCTCTCTTTTAATGTTTAGAAGAAAGTCATTGATGTAGTAGACCGCTGAACGTAGTTCTGCTTCTTCATTCACTGGGCAATAAATCTGATAAGTTACCCCGGCGATGACGATATCGACTTTTTTCATTTGTGGTTCAGGAGCCGCAGATTTTGTGCTGGCATTAGAAGCTGTATTGTTAGAAGTTACTGCTTGCGCACTGGTTGATTTAGCATTGTCAGCGTGCTCATGCTGTTTTTGATTCTGCTCAGATTGCAATTTGTCGTTTTGAGTGGCGTTGCTATTATTATCAGTCATAAAAGATCCTACAAGTTAACGTCGTTAAAATAATATGAGTAGAGTGGCGCTATCAGTATATGACACGCCGCAGTATCATTTATATAAAGCATGCATTTAAAGAATGCTTAACCTTCCATTTGATCAATACGCGTCAACCGTTTTAATACGACTTGCGTACGTTCGGCAGCGAGCTGGTTTTTCTCTTGCAAGTCATGGTTTTGTTTTTTGATGTCGCTGTTTTGCTGCTTGAGCTCATCATTATGCTGTTGTAATTGGCTATTTTGTTGTTGCAAATCACTCAGCTGTTTTTGCAGCTTGTCTTGTTCCTCACCGATCATATGATGGGCTTCAGCAAGGTTCTGATAGCGTTTATCTAGATCGCCCAGCTGTTTTTTAGCGTTATCACGTTCAGTGCTACTGCTATCAAGCTTGGTTTGGAGGGCGGCCAGCTCTTTTGGGTCACTATTAGGTTGTTGTTTTAGGCTGCTAAGTTCAGCACTGACGAGCTGATACTGCTTTTTTATATCGAGTATCATTTTTTCTAGGCTTTTAAGTTGATCATACATAGTCAGTTTTTATCCTTAACAAGTCATGCGTGGATGAATTTTCTTCGTTACGTTTAATAATGCCATAGGTGACCGCATAATATCTATATCAACAAAGTAATTGCACGTATTGAGCTTTGTTTTTTACTTTTATTAGTCGCAGTCTTGCAAATATCGTAAGGTTGCGACTGTCTTTAACGAATAATTGCTAACTAATTGATGGGACAACTATTATGAATGACAATATCTCTGGCTGGAATACTTGGTCAAATGCGATTGAAGATTGGACTGACGTGAGTATTTGTGAGCTACATGGTTTGATGACTGGCTTGATGACGGCTTGCAACGCGCCTACTGAGCAAGAATGGGCGACCGTATTGGCAGAGTTGAGCTTTGCGCCGTTACCAGATGCTGCATTGACTTTATTGACTGAAGAGGCAGAGGATACGGTATTTCAGCTCAAAGACAAAGACGACGCTTATGCGTATACGCCACTAGTACCTGACGATGAGCATGACTTGTATGAGCGCGTGATGGCGTTAAAACAGTGGGCAAATGGCTTTATGACAGGTTTTGGTATCACTGATTGTCGCCTAACTAGCGAAGAAAATGAGATGCTAATGGATTTGGCTAAGATTGGCGGTATTCGTCTTGAAGAAGATGAAGAGTATGAGGGCGGCGAAGAGTCCTACCTTTATATTTATGAGTTTGCGCGTATGGTGCCTGTGAGCTTTGCCACCCGCAAACGCAAACCTGTTAAAGAGTTGGCGCTAATCTCAGGTCTCGCTATGGATGCTAAAACAACTAAAGAATTGCAAGCGGAAGGTAAGTTACCAAAGCCTATGCCACATGTGTTGGATGTAATGAATCAGAATAATCCATCGTAAATACTTAATAAAACTCAACAACTCTGCATATATCTATTTCTGATCACGTGGCTCGCACCGTTTTGTACTTACTTTATACTAACTTGCGAGCCACATAATTAAGATTTAAACTGTCTCAAGAGTAAGACTAATTACTAAACAACTTATTAGAAGTAGAATAAGAGTAGCATTATGATAACCGACAATGAAATGCAACATCTGCGTCGCTGTGTTGAGCTTGCCGCTGAAGCTTTAGAAGCAGGCGATGAGCCATTGGGTAGTGTGTTGGTCGATGGCGAGGGTCATGTATTGCGTGAAGATCGTAACCGTGCCAATACGGTCGATGCAACTTACCATCCTGAGATTGCTGTCGCGAAATGGGCGGCGGAAAATATGACTTCAGAGGCGCGTGCAAAAGCGGTGGTTTATACTTCAGGTGAGCATTGTGCCATGTGCTCTGCGGCTCACGCTTGGGCAGGATTGGGGCGTATTGTTTACGTTAGCTCTTCAAAACAGTTAGGCGCATGGATGGATGAGATGAGCGTCAAACCCTCATCTCCCATCAATACCTTGTCAATTCAAGAAGTGGCGCCGAACGTACCAGTAGATGGTCCGGTTGCAGGCTTAGACGAAGAAGTAAAACAGTTACACCAGCGTTCTTTCCAAAAAGGCTAACGTTTTTATTTTTTACCATCCCAAAAATTACAGTAGCAAGGAAAACGAATGCGAGTACTACATCTTGTAGGCTTAGCAAGTTTGATACAGCTAGTCGTATTTCTAGGATCGGTATTATATTTTGATAAGGATATCCTATGATTTCAAATGATAATGATAGCCAACTTAAAAATACTGACTATCCATCTAAAAGTATCGATTGGCTGACGCGCTTGATTGGTTTTGATACGGTCAGTCGGCATTCAAACTTAGCATTAATTGAAGATGTACAAGCCTATTGTGAGCATTTAGGTTTAACGGTAGATTTGACTTTTAATGAAGCCAAAAATAAAGCCAATCTATTCGTTACTGTGCCAGCAGGAGCAAACGCTGACGAAGTCAATCACGGTCTTGTGCTATCGGGTCATACCGATGTCGTGCCAGTTGATGGGCAAGAATGGACGTCAGAGCCGTTCATAGCGACCATTCATGGTGACAAACTATATGGTCGCGGTGCTTGTGATATGAAAGGCTTTATCGCTTGCGCATTAACTTTATTGCCACAAGCTGCAAAGCTATCTAAAAATGGTCAGCTACGTCGTCCATTGCACTTGGCTTTATCATTTGATGAAGAAGTTGGTTGCTTAGGTGCGCCCTTAATATTGGCAGATTTAAAAGCACGTGGTATCACACCTGATTATTGTATTGTTGGGGAACCAACTAAGATGACGATGGTTGTGGCACATAAAGGCATCGCTGTTTATCGTTGCCGCGTCCATGGCAAGTCTGCACATTCGTCATTGACCAAACAAGGCGTTAACGCCATTAGCTATGCCAGTCGTTTGATTGGTTATGTTGATACTTTGGCGGAAGAATTGAGCCATCGTGACGGTGCTCTTGATGATGGGGATGCGTTGTTTGATGTGCCTTATTCGACACTTTCAGTGGGCACGATAAAGGGTGGGACGGCGACCAATATTGTCCCCAATCTATGTGAGTTTACCTTTGACTATCGCAATCTGCCGCATATGACACAAGACGATATCCTCGCGCCGATTCAGGCGAAGGTTGCAGAACTCAACGCACAGATGCAAGCACGCGCGCCGGAGACGGGTATTGAGCTGATGCAAGAAGAAAGCGTACCAGCAATGACCGATAGCGACAGCGCTGAGCTACAAGCGTTAATAGCAGCACTCACGGGCGATGATAAACGTCATAAAGTAGCTTATGCAACTGAGGGCGGGCAATTTACCAATGCTGGCATCCCAACGATTATCTGTGGTCCCGGTAGTATCGAGCAGGCTCATAAAGCTGATGAGTATGTAGAGCTGAGCGAAATTGAGCGTTGTGATGGGTTTTTACAGAAGTTGTTAGGTAGCTGTACGGTTAATTAGTCCATTAGATAGCAGACCGTTTATATTTGATATGAATAGGCACAAAATACACCGTCTTGATGGCGGTGTTTATTTTTTGCATCTTTTTCATGTATTCAGTTTATTTTAAATAAAAGAGTAGGGGTTAGTTGATGTCTTGGCATCTGTTTGCGGTGTTTTTTGCAAGTACGTTTTTTATCTCAGCGACCCCTGGTCCCAATATGCTACTAGCGTTTCAATATGGCATGAACTATGGGGTGAAGCGGACGCTCTGGACGTTAGCAGGGTTAAGCCTTGGTTTATTCATTTTACTGCTTTCAACCTTACTTGGCTTGGATGTGATTAGTCGCCAGTCACCTTGGCTACTCACGGTCATTAAAGCAGTAGGTGCAGCGTATTTGATCTATTTGGGTATCAGTACATGGCGCGATGCCGGTGATGGCAGTTTGATGAGCGATGCCAGAGAAATGGAGAAGGAGGTGGCTGCTGACTATCCTACTACTATGCAACATACGGCTAATATGCCTAAGCCACGCTCACTATCGAGTGCGGCAGTTAAAGTATCGCCGAGCAATATGACACTATTTCGTACTGGTATATGGGTATCGCTATCTAACCCAAAAGCCATTTTGTTTTTCGCCGCTTTTTTCCCAAAATTTATCAATTTTAGTGCGCCGCTATGGCCACAATATATCTTATTAACAATAGGATTATTTTTGAGTGAGACGATTTGGCAAATTATTTATACACTAGGTGGCAAAAAGCTAGCGAGTTGGCTTGATATGGGCAATCGCTTAACGTGGTTGAATCGTAGTTGCGGAGTAATATTTATATTAATCGCGGCAGCTTTATTGGCTGAAGTGTTAAATAGTTTTTTGATATAAAAGACGGATAATTTTTAATATTAATATGACTCACAAAAAAGCCGTTCGCTATAAGTAAGTAGCGAACGGCTTTTTTATTAATTCAATTTTTCTAAAGATTTAAGCCAACACTTCGACAATCTCGCCTTTCACCATATGCGGACTCACAAAGTCAGTCACACGTACACTAACGATTTTACCGAGTAGCTCATCCATTTTATCAACGTCATAAGGGAACATGACGGTACGTGTGTTATCCGCAGTACCGATTAAGCAGTCTGGATGACGGTCTGCAATTTGTTCAACTAATACGCGAGCAGTCGTGCCAACCATCTCATGAGTTTTGGCAAGCGTTGAGTCAATGATAACTTTTTGAAATTCAGCTAAGCGTGCTTTTTTAGTCGTAAAGCTCACATCATCAGCAAGCTCTGCTGCTGGCGTGCCCGGACGCTTAGAATAAATAAAGCTATAAGAGTGATCGAAATCCAACTCTTTTGCCAGATTCAAAGTGTCTTGAAAGTCTTCATCAGACTCACCAGGGAAGCCAATGATAAAGTCGCTAGATAAATAAATATCAGGACGAATCGCTCTAAGCTTATTAATCTGATTGATATAAACATCAATGGTGTGGTTACGCTTCATCGCTGCCAAAATTCTATTCGAGCCACTTTGTACTGGTAAATGCAGGTGCGATACCAGCTCTGGTAATTGCGCATAAGCGTCAATAATATCGTCAGTAAATTCTAGCGGATGACTGGTCGTATAGCGGATACGCTCAACACCATCGACATGCGAGACATAATGTAGGAGCTCTGCAAAACGGCAAATACTGCCGTCATCTTTTTCACCGCGATAGCCGTTAACGTTTTGACCCAATAGATTGATTTCACGCACACCTTGCGCTGCTAAATTGTCAATCTCTGCCAATACATCATCAAGCGGACGTGATAATTCTTCGCCGCGCGTATAGGGAACCACACAAAACGAGCAATACTTTGAGCAGCCTTCCATAACAGAGACAAAGGCTTTGTAACCCTCTACTTTTGGTTCAGGTAGAAAATCAAATTTTTCGATACTGGGGAAGGAGATATCAATCGTACCAATACGATTTTTAGGTGCTATATCGCGTTGCTCGCTCGATTGATCGTATAATTCTGGAAGACGATGTAGAGTCTGTGGGCCAAATATCATATCGACATAAGGGGCGCGTTTTTGAATATTATCGCCTTCTTGCGAGGCTACGCAGCCACCAACACCGATCACTAAATCTGGACGTTTTTCTTTCAGTTTACGCCAGCGACCCAATTCTGAAAAGACTTTTTCTTGGGCTTTTTCACGAATTGAACAAGTGTTCATGAGCAGTACATCGGCTTCATCGATATCATGGGTCACGACCATGCCATGCGAATCGCCAAGTACGTCAAGCATTTTGCCGGAGTCGTAGACGTTCATCTGACAGCCTTGCGTGGTGATAAATACTTTCTTTGTCGCGGCCGATGGTTGCGCCAGATTTGGCTCTACGAGTGCATTGATAGCAGGCGCAGTGACAGTAGCTTCAGAGCTAGCGTCATTAATGCGGGGGTCGAATACAGAAACACTCATAAGTAAAATCCACAATTATCAAGAATTATCAAACAATATAGCGGCAAGCCATTAATGCGTGGCGTATTTTATCATAACCATCTAGTAATGTGAAAAGTAACCGTATACTATCGGCTACAATCATGATGAATTATTTATAATACTATCAATTGCTTATCAATAATTCGTTATAGGTATGGCTGATGGAAGAAGTTTAACGTCATATCACCTTTGTGTTACGCGCCACTCTCTTATTTATTGATAAATAGTAAGGGTGGTGGTTGAAAGTCAGACGAATATAGTATGATGAGTATTATGCCCTTATCATCGTACATTAGTTCGATCCTAAGCAAACAGTAATAAAGTGATAAATATTTGTTAGATTGGCAGATGAGCGTAATGCTAGACTATTTTAGCGCATAGTTAACGCATCTTATACCTGCCAACTTTAAGCATTTATTTTAGACAGTCAATACAGATATGAGAGCTAGAACGACTTATTTATTTAGCGTTCTAGTGCAAAATGATCATTAATATAATAAAGAGAGCAAGTATGACAAAGCAGCCTGCTGCCAATCACAAGAACAGCCACCGCAACAATTTTGACATGCCTAAATGTAATGGTATGGATGCTTCTATGAGTCATCCGCCCAAACGTCTTAGCCACATGACCGCTGCATGCTTACAAGCTCGCTCGTTGCGTATTGGTGCACTGAGTGTCGCTACGGCAATGAGTGCGCTTGGATTGTCGCAAGTAGCCTGTGCACAGCCTGCGCCTTATGGTGAGAGCTACCAGCAAGACAATAGTGTGGATTATTTCACGGCCGCTGCATTGGCTGCAGAACGTGGTGATGTCAGTGCGCTATTTAATTATGAGCAATTAATGAGTGGCGGATTATTTGCCATGTATCCAACATATTGGCGTATGAATCTGGACTTAAATGCCCAAAGCTCTGCTGCCATATCACAGTTCGTCCGTCAATATCCTGATACTGTCATGGCTGAAAAATTAGTCGCTGACTTTGCAGAAGCAAAAGCCGCTTCAGGTGATTATGCGTCGGTACGTCAAGTTGCCAATTTGGTTACCAATGGTGATCGTAGTGAGCGCTGTGCAATTGGACTTGGATTTAATAGTGGTGGCGACACTATGCGAGCGTTGGCAGAAAAGTCGGACGTTTGGTTGAACACGCTCAAACAGCCTGCATTGTGCGATCAGCTAGCAACTGAGCTTAATAATAATACGCTAATCAGTAATCAAGATCGGGCATCACGTCTCAAACGTATGTTACGTAAAGGCAAGACGGGCGATATCATGGCCTTATCATCACGCCTTGGCACTCCCATTTCTTATTCAGCATTGAGTGAGATTCAGCTGAATCCAAGCGCCTATTTTGGACGCTTCGGTATGCAGCCTAACAACCAAACCAATCAATATCTATATTTGTATGCGATTGGGCGACTCGCTGAGAAGTCATACAGCGAGGCTGCAATGCAGTTAGATTTCGATATCAAACAAGACAATCAGCGCTCAGCGAAGCTGTTAAACGATGATACGCGCCGTTATGCTTATCGTATCATTGGTGTGCAGCGCATGAACCATACTACCGATGATGGCTTTAGCTCTGAGGCCGTTGACTGGTTCCGCAATAGCTTAGATGATGATTTCAACTTCGAAGAAGCTGAAGACTATGCTAAAGCCGCCATTCGTTTTAGCCGTTGGGATGATGTAGTTGAATCTATCTCACAAATGGATGCTGAAACTCAAAAACTAAATCAGTGGCAATATTGGTTGGCACGTGCGTACGAGCAATCGAGTAACAGTGGTAAGCGCAATACTGCTAAGAAAATGTATCAGCATTTGGCCAAAAGTAATGATTACTATGGTTTGTTGGCAAAAGATAAAGTTGGTCAACGCTTTGATGCTAATAGTTTAGGTGGTAGTAGCTTGCCGAACGTAAGTAATGCTGATAAAGCACGTGTTTTGCAGAACCAACATTTTGCGCGTGCTTTTGCACTATACAATGCAGATGCCAGCCGTGCCTATGCCAATCGCGAGTGGAACTGGGCGGTGAAGCAGGCACGTGATAATCGTGATGATGGCTTGATTATTGCAGCAGCTCGTCAAGCACATGATATGGGCTGGCTTGATCGCGCTATCTATGCTGCTGATAATACTGACAAAGTAAATAGCTTGGCGCTATCACATCCAATGCCGCACCAAGATTCAGTGGTACGTTATAGTCAGTCGGCAGGTATCGACCCAGCATGGGCATACGGCATTATGCGTCAAGAAAGTCGCTTTGTAACATCAGCGCGTTCTAACGTTGGTGCTAGCGGGCTTATGCAAATAATGCCTGATACGGCAAAGTATATTGCCCGTAATTTAGGCGAGTCGTATAGTGCCAGCCGTGCCAATAGTGGTGATACCAATATTCGTTATGGCACGTGGTATATGAGTGATATCTTAGGCAAGCTGAACTATCAGCCTGTACTGGCAACTGCAGGTTATAATGCTGGCCCAAACAACGCTAAGCGTTGGCAACCTACCTATGGTTCGTTGGCCTCTGATCAGTATGTTGAGTCAATAGCTTATCCTGAGACTCGTAATTACGTTAAACATGTAATGGAAAATGCAACTGTCTATAGTAGTTTGTTAGGTCGTGCTAAGCCTATCAGTGAGCGCATGGGTACTGTTCCAGCAGCGTTTTAAAGGTATCCATTACTTAGGTCTACCAAAACATTAAAATGTAGGCCTAAACTGCTATAAGTGGTAGTAAAGCGCTTGATCGTTAGCATATACGTGCCGTGCTTAGGACTTAACTGTCAGCTTACGTATTTGCTATAGATTAAGAAAGGAGTTTTGCTACCATTACTTTAGTTAATATCTGATAACCTATCGTTATTAAAAAACTTTTACTAAATTGTATATTCAGAGTTACTACTTTAATTATTGGTATTTTAAACCTAAAACTTAGGTGCATTTCACTGTATGATGTTGCCTGAATGTATTGTTCACGCCTAATAACTATTGAATGTTTTTTTACTTATGATAAATAATGACCCAAATCGGCTTATGCAGACATCTATCAGATTTCAATCATCTGTTAAGAGGTATGTGCAACAGTTTATTAGGGTATCGAGCTCAAAGACTCAATTATGGCAGCCGGTTTTGAAAAACGATCGATCAAAAAAGCATTGCTCAGAAAGCTGTCAGAACACCACTTTTGATAAAGTCTATCCTTTCACTCTAAGTCCTTTTACTCTAAGTCATCTCACTTTAAGTATTACAGGTTTAGCATTGCTACAAGTTATGCTGTCACTACCTGCGCAGGCAGCAAATGCGGTTCAGACTGGTCAGCGAGTGTTAATGATTGAGATGACTCCAGCTTTATGTAATTTGCAACCTTCACGCGCACGTATGCGTCAATGTTTAGAAGGTTACTCTTTAACAGTATCTGGCTTAGATATGGGTTATGGTGAGCGCTGTGGACGCGGTAGTGATCCGCGCCTGACACCATTACAATTAAAAGTAGTCAACCGTATCATGCCTGATACCACTGTGCGCAGCCAAGCATGGCAACATTACGGTGCGTGTAGCCCGCTTAGTGCTAGCAGTTATTTTCGTCAAATCACCAACTATGCAGGAGCATTAAAACTACCTAGCGAGTTGAATACGGGCAATAGCTACACAGTTTCAAAGTCTCGTTTTATTAGTCAAATGACTCGTCTCAATAGTGGAATGTCTTCTGCTAGTATTGACTTAATCTGTCAGGCTGGTAGTCGCCGTCAGTCTGTGCTTACTGACATCCATGTCTGTTATGACGGTGGTCAATTCGGTAGATGCAATGAGGTGATAAACAGTTGCGGCAACAATTTCATTATTTCAGGTGGTAAATAGTTATACCTGAGCAATGCTGCTTATGAGTATTAGAGATATACATTAACGTATTAAAGCCGCCTCTTTAGGGCGGCTTTTGTGTTTTCTATACTTACTATTTAATCAGACAGTCTTTTTTGCTGACAAACTTTTGTATGTATAAAATGTAACAATATAGACATCAGTAAGCGCGTTGTTATCTCTAGACGGTTTACCGAACGAAGTGCTACACTAGCTTTCGGTTTGTGACCGCTACCATTGAGCAAGTCTATACCTCATTGAGCAAGTCCATATCTAATATGCCTGTCTATATAATGATGACGACATTATCTAATAATTAATTAGGGAGTATTCTATGAAACAGCCTTTACGTGTTGCCGTGACTGGTGCCGCTGGTAATATCAGCTACGCGATGCTATTTCGTATTGCATCTGGCGAGATGCTAGGTAAAGATCAGCCAGTTATTTTGCAATTACTTGAAATCACACCAGCTCTTGACGCCCTAAAGGGTGTAGTCATGGAACTAGAAGACTGTGCATTCCCATTGTTGGCCGGTATCGTTCAAACTGATGATGCTAACGTTGCATTTAAAGATATCGACTATGCATTACTTGTTGGCGCACGTCCGCGTGGCCCAGGTATGGAACGTAAAGATTTGCTAGAAGCCAATGCTGCGATTTTCTCAGCACAAGGTAAAGCATTGAACGATGTTGCAAGCCGTGATGTAAAAGTATTGGTCGTGGGTAACCCTGCGAATACCAACGCGCTTATCGCTCAGCGTAATGCACCAGGTCTTGACCCACGTAACTTTACTGCCATGACTCGCCTAGATCATAACCGTGCTATGGCACAGTTAGCTGACAAAACTGACAGCACTGTTAATGACATCAAAAACATGACTATCTGGGGCAACCATTCATCAACTCAGTATCCAGACCTAACCGCTTGTACCGTAAACGGTAAGCCAGCGCTAGATCTAGTAGATCGCGATTGGTACGAAAACACTTATATCCCAGAAGTACAACAGCGCGGTGCAGCGATTATTAAAGCTCGCGGTGCATCATCTGCCGCTTCTGCTGCCAATGCTGCCATTGCACACATGCGCACGTGGGCACTAGGTAGTGATGAAAACGATTGGGTATCAATGGGTGTTTACTCAAACGGCGAATACGGTATTGCTGAAGGCTTAATCTACTCATTCCCAGTTACCTGCGCTAACGGCGACTGGTCTATCGTAGACGGCGTTGATGTGTCATCAGATTTCTCAAAAGAGAAAATGGCGGCGACTGAGCAAGAGCTTAGCGAAGAGCGTGATGCAGTAGCACATTTATTACCATAATTAAGTAGCTTGCTAAGACTGTGGCGCTATTTATAATTCGTATTATGTAAAAAAGCCTTCTATATAGAGGGCTTTTTTGTACTTTAACATTCGCATCATTAATAATTTATGCTGAATTTTTGGTTATCAATGCACTGTGATTTCCTAGTTTTTGATAATCAGTCGTTAACACAATTGATAACGTTAGATTAACGTTGAATAACAGCTTTTAAAATAAAGCTTGCTACAATGAATACGTTAGTTCAAATAATAAGCACAATTGAATCCGTAGCACTTAAGGAGAAAAAGTATGTTGGGTGAACCTGAATACAATATGAATGAATTATTTGCACAGCTAGGGCTTGATAGCTCTGACGAAGCGATTGATAGCTTCGTTGAAAAACATAAATTAGCGAAAGAAGAGAAGTTAACAGAGTCTGATGTCTGGAATGATAATCAGCGTATGTTCTTACAAGAAGAGTGGGAAAAAGATGCGGCATGGGTAGAAGTTATTGATGACTTAAATGTACGCATGCACCCAGATGCTTAGAAAAATAAAAAAGATTGATTAAAACGAAAACCCACAAGCGTTAAGGTTGTGGGTTTTTTTCTGTCTATAAATTAAGCATACTTTTTAACTTATTTTCTGCTTTGAGCGCCAATCAAGTAATTCTTTTACATCGTTATGAATGCCTATTTTTAAGGCCTCTAAACCGTCATAATGTCGTTCACCATGCAGATAATGTAAAAATCGTACTTGCAGCGTCAAGCCATATAGATCAGCTTGCAACGCTGGAAAATGTACTTCCAAGCGCCAGTCACGCTCTTTATTGACAGAGGGTCTGGTACCGATACTGGCTGTACCAAACAAGCTATATGGACGTAAGCCTGCGACGCCTGTTTTGCCATCAACAGCGAGTGCTGTTAAACCATTAGGTATTACTTTTCCATCATCATCTAAGCTGACCACGTCAACTGCGAAAATACCGTGTAGAGCAGGTTTTAAGCGTTCTAAATCGATATTAGCAGTGGGGAAGTCCATGGTACGACCAATTTTATCACCACCGATGACTAACCCTGTAATGGCATAGTCGCGGCCGAGCAGAGTGTTAGCAGCGTCAAGGTCACCGGCTAATAATAGATCGCGAACACGAGTAGAGCTAATGCGCTCAGCTGCATCGCTTTCATCCGTGACGGTATGTAAATTGGTGACATGCAAGCCATAGTCACGCAAAAACTGACTGTCGCCGGTACGGTCATGACCAAATTTGAAGTCATCACCTAATACCAAAGATTTTACGTTCAAGCGTAGTGCTAAAAGATCAGCGAATGCTTGCGCTGATAATGAGCGAAAATCGCTATCAAAGCCTGCTACAATCAGTGTTTCAATGCCATATTCTGCGAGCAAGGCTTGCTTTTCTGCAAGATTGGTCAGGCGCGCAGGAGCAGTCGCTGGTGAGAAAAATTCACGCGGCTGTGGTTCAAATATCATGACGGCAGAGCTAAGGTTTTGCGCGTCAGCAATGTCACGAACTTGGGCTAACATCGCTTGATGACCTAAATGCACACCGTCGAAGTTGCCGATAGTCAGCACACAGGGCGCTAAATCTACTGGGCTAGTATTTGCAGGCAAAGTGCTTGGCGAGGCAATCAGTTGCTCAAGAAAATAGGTGTTCATAAATTTTCAGCTATGATAGATAAGAACAGATAGAAAAGAAAAAACACATCTCTATTAAAGATTGATGTGTCTAAAACCAGCCATTATAAAGTAAAATAGCCATACTAACATCCTATAGTCTGCTGATAATACAAGTATAGTCAATCCACTATAAAAGAGTGACGGCGTTAATCTCGCTTGCAGTATCCCATATACGCCTACGCCCATTCTTCTTTAATAACTGTAATAAATGCGACTGTAGATTGACTATGTTTAATAACCAAGAGTGATTTTTAATTGTTTATCACAAACTTTAACATTAGCTATGGAGACCCTATGACTGACATTGCTTTGAACGATATACCATCGACCTCTCCAACATATAATCTCAATGAGCAATTTACTGTGCAGCGTGCCAGCAAGGCTGATTTGCCAGAGATTTTAGCAATCTATAATCAAAGCATTGCGGGCAAACAAGCAACGGCTAATCTTACTCCAGTAACTTGTGAAGAGCGTGCAGAATGGTTTGAGGAGCATCTAAATAGTCTAACGCGCCCAATCTATGTTGTTAGAGCGGTTGTTAAATTGGCGGCTGACACTACCGAAAGCGCAGTGCAAACAGCGTCCCCAATCATCGCGTGGGGCAGCTTTAGTGATTTGTATGCACGTACCGCGTACCATATCAGCACTGAAATCAGTATCTACTTGCATCAGGATTATCATGGAAAAGGGCTGGGTAGCTTGCTCGCGCGCTGGATGATGACGCAAGCGCCAAGTCTAGGCATTCATAATGTAATCGCACTTATCTTTGCCCATAACCAGCCAAGCTTAGGATTATTCCGTAAGCTTGGCTTTGAGCAGTGGGGGTATATGCCGAAAGTGTGCGATATGGAGGGTTTCATCGCTGATGTTGTCATGCTAGGTAAAGCAGTGACGTCAGACAAATAATATTAAATAAAGACAAGGAATAGATTTAACCTAAAATCTTCCATTGGTTGTCTATTTTCTGTAATTCATAGGTCAGTGGTGCAGGCTCACTTTGACCTTTTAGCATCAGCTCACCGGTGATAGTGGCACGAGTTTTATCACCATTATATTTGGTATCAGTAATAGTGACGCCATCGACAGTTTGCTGAAAAGCAGACTGAGTCTTAGCCAGCTCTTCTTCAAAATTTGCCATATCTACTTTATAGTATCCAGCGGCTTGCTGCACATCGCCGTCATATAAGCTATCTAGGGCTTTTTTGACAGTATCTTCTGGTGTGCCAGCTTCGGTCGGATTGGTAACTAGGCTTTTTTGCTTATTAATAGAGCTAGAGCTCTCAGCTACTTGCTGACTTTCAACAGCATTATCAGCATCAGTTAATTCTGTTTGACCAGCTACATCGTTCTCAGATGCTTCCACAACATCTGCAGTATTTTCAGTGTTACTGGCAGCTGTCTCTGTTTCTACATTATCGTTGTTGCTACAACCACTTATAACTAGTCCGGTGCTCAACACGCCAGCAGCCAGTATGGTTGGCAAACGTAGCAAGATAGATTGTTTAGTTGTCATATTAGTCCTCAAAATTCATTTATGCATAAAAGACTCATTATGGCAACTATCAACGTCATGCACTGTCAATTCTCATACTAAGCTTGTTTTGGTTTCGTAAGTTTGTACGCTAATTATTTTTTAACACTGAGTTTTAACCATGTTTTAGCTGACGAGGACGGAATCCCGTTGCCAATAAGACTACGCCATAAACTACTGCGCCAACCCCACACATAATGAGCAGAGCTGCTATACGTCGCCATTGAGCATCATCGGTTGGGAAGTAGGGCAGCATGACATAAAGGACCGCGACCATAGCGCTTGTAGAAATCGCAAACTGGGCAAAAAGCTTTTTCCAATGGCTGCCAAAGCGGAATATCTCACGCTTGTGCAAGAAGTAATATAACAAGCCTGCGTTCACGAATGCTGCACCCGTAGTCGCTAAAGCCAAGGCACCATGCAGTGGTATTTTGAAAAAGTAAAATATTCCGATAAAAATAACACTGAAAACCATATTGGCAAACACGGAAATAATACCGATTTTTACTGGTGTTCTGGTATCTTGGCGTGCAAAAAATGCTGGGGCAAAGATTTTAATCAGCATGAATCCCAAAATTCCGCCGGCCATACTACGTAACGCCAACGAGCTCATTTGTGCATCACGTAAGGTAAACTCACCACGTAAGAACAGCGCCTGCATGAGCACATCTGCCAGTATAAATAAGGCTGCGGATGCTGGAACACCAACCAAAATAATTAGTCGCGCTGCCCAATCAATGGTCTTTTTAAAGCTAACATCATCTTTTTGCGCTTCACTTTTTGACAAGCTTGGCAGAATAACCGTACCGATAGCCACACCGATTAGTCCTAGTGGTAGCTCGCTCATACGTTCCGCAGCATACAACCAAGAGACTGAACCGCCTATCATGAGAGAAGCGAATACGGTATTGAGCAGTAGGTTAATCTGAGTGACAGAAACGCCAAAGATAGCAGGTAGCATCAATTTTAAAATACGCTTAACACCTTCGTGCTGAAAATCAATTTTAGGTGCAACCAGCAATTTTTGTTGCCATAGCTGTGGCAGCTGTATCAGAAACTGTAACAAACCAGCGATAGCGACTGCATAACCGAGCGCCATAATCGGCGTATCAAACATTGGGGCGAAAATTAGCGCACCGCCAATCATACACAAGTTTAATAATACTGGTGCAAAGGCTGGCGCAGCAAAACGCCCGTAACTTTGCAAAATACCGCTGGCAAAAGCGGTCATAGAAATAAACAGTAAGTAAGGGAAGGTCAGACGGAGCAGCTCAGCAGTAATGGCAAACTTGTCTGGTTGATCAGCAAATCCAGGCGCAAATAATGTCACCACCCAAGGTGCGATTAAAATCACAACTACTGTCAGCATGGATAAAACCAGCAACAACGCCCCTGAGGTGCGACTGACTAAAATCTGTACCTGTTGCAGACTGTATTTTTCTTTATATTCGGACAGTACAGGAACGAAGGCTTGGCTAAATGCGCCTTCTGCAAATAAACGCCGTAAAAAGTTCGGTATCTTGAAAGCGACCAAAAAGGCATCCATCAGGCCACCTGCGCCAAAGACACCTAATAACACAATATCACGTACCAAACCTAAAATACGCGACAGCATGGTCATGCTACTGACCACCATGGTTGAACGAAATAACCGACTTTTTGCCATGAGAACCTATTCTGCTAATTTGTTTAGGGATGGTTGTTTGCTGATTTACTGTTGTCAAAAAACTGACGGATTATAGCATTTTCATGGCATATCTATAGCATAGATAAATGAATTGAATGTGGAATTGAATGTGGAATTGAATGCTGCTGTTATTATGAGTAATCGCTACTTACAGAATTTCTCGGCCACTAGCCCGCGTAACTTCGCCCATTCAAAATAATCACCAGGATCTGTCTTACGTCCCGGTGCAATATCACTGTGTCCGGTTAGGTGTCGGCGGGTTTTAGGATAGGCGGCGTATATAGCGGCGACTACTGCTGCGAGCGTGTCGTATTGAGGGGTGGTGAAGGACACAAAATCTGACCCTTCAAGCTCGATGCCAATGCTATAATCGTTACATTCAGGTCGGCCAAGGTAGCTTGACCTGCCCGCATGCCACGCGCGTTCATTGAAATTTACAAATTGAGTAATGGTGCCATCACGTTCGATAAATAAGTGAGCTGAAACTTCTGCGCCTCTAATTGTCTGAAAATAAGGATGTGCATCCCAGTCTAATTGATTGGTAAATAGCGCCTTTACATAATGCACACCGTCAGTGCCACAGGCGCCAAACTCATTGGGTGGTAGGCTAATATTATGAATGACGATAGTATCAATAGTCGTATCGTCAGGTCGTCTATTGTTATTCGGTGATGCAAGCCATGTCGCGTCGGATAATAGGCCATCTTTGATAGTCATTGACGATGGAATAGCTGAACTGAGCATAATGTTCTCTTTATATAATGGTATTAACAAGTATGCAGCTAAAGCATTTATCTAATAAATTTTCGTAAAATAATAACAAACATAATTTATATACTTAAGAGCCAAATAATTAAATAATTTAGTTCCAAGATAACTTTTGAAATATTTAAGTCAACAGCCTAGCAGAACTTGTTGACTAGACCTTAGCAGCGCTACCAGCCTATCAATAATAACGTGCGAGATTTTACCTCATGTCTATAAAGCCGTCTTCTATATCTGTAGATTGTACCTTAAGCACAATTAGCCTGCGAGCTTGTAGTCATCGAGCACGTTTGCCGATTGCCATTGCTGGGCTACTACTCTCTGCAAATGCGCAGGCTTTTTTGCCAACGCCATTGTCAGTAGTGACAACAGGGGAATTAGCGCCTGATATAACTGCTGCGCCTCAAGCAAAAGCGGTGAATTTGGATAGTGATAAGAGTGTGCAAAACAATCGAGCTAATTCACTACAAGCCGAACAACTATTAGCCACATGGCGTAAGCAAGTACAGGCAGACAATCTTGCCGAGCATACAACATGGCGACGGTTATTATATTTTTTAGATGATAAAAAATCGCTATTTAATAAAGGTGCGCCCAAAAGCTTAATTGATAGTCCAGAGTTTTTTCTGAGTGCGAGTGGACAACAGGATGCCAGTGCTGAGCTTGACGCGATGCTCATCGCGTTTGCCAATCAAATCGCAGCGTCTCAAATCACACAGTCTACCAATAACTCAAACTCAGCCATTTGTCGTTTTCCAGCACGCACGCACTGGCTTACTGAGACTTTGGGCATTGATAGTTCGAGCTTGCAAGCTGACTGTCCAGAGCTTAAAAAATGGATGACCATGCTAGCTCCTGAGCAACTGTCAATTATGTTTGCCGAGGAGTATTTGGACAATCCAATCTCCGCTTTTGCTCACACTTTGCTGCGTATTGACTCGCCAGCAAGCGCGGCAAATCCTAGCCAAATTCATCATGCTTATGCGCTCAACGATACCGTCGATGGTAATCCTGATGATGCTTTTGTCGTTTACGCTATTAAGTCGGCTACTGGTGCTTATAATAACGTAATTGAGATTGATCCTTATCCAGAGAAGCTGGCCAAGTATCTCAAAGACGATGAGCGCGATGCGTGGACGTATCAGTTGGATTTGACTCCCGCGGAAGTACAACAAATCATATTGCATGTATGGGAAACCAAAGATTTAGACATTCCTTATTATTTCACCACGGACAACTGTGCTTCTGAGATTTTACGCTTGATTGATGTCGTGCGTCCTGAGCAGGATTTGCTCAGTCAATTGCCCTATGTCGTCATTCCTTCCGACGTGATTCAACTGCTAAATAACGAAGGTATATTAGCAGATACTCGTTACACGCCATCTGACAGTACCGTACGTCAAGCCGAGCTGAATAAGGCTAAGGCAGCTGCGGCGCTTGGTTATCAGAAACTATTTAAAGATGACGCTCGTAATATTAAATCAGCAGAGCGCAATTTGGCATCAAGTATATCTGCTGATGATGCTGACCCAAAAACGATTATAGATTACGGTATTGTCGCCTCGGATAATAATCCTATCGACAGGCATCCTTTGCAAGTGGCTCAAATTGGTATTGGTCAGCGCGGTGACAACAGCTATGTCGATGTTGGATTACGTCTAGGCTTTCATGACACCCTTGATCAGGCGTCAGGATTTTCACAGTTCTTTAATTTAGAAGCGCTTGCCACTACGCTGCGCTTTTATGATACTGATAGCAGTAAGGACAATGAACCTGACAGCGTGGTATTAGAAAACTTCACCGTGCTGCGCGGACGCTCTTTTAATCCGGTCAATACTGCTAAGCAAGGCAAGACTTGGGGTGCAAGTGTCGAAGCGACGCGCGTGAACGATGGCTCGCAAGCCGAGGGTCGGAACCATTTAGTTGGGAGCGTTGGCTATGAAACTGGTTGGTCGTGGGCGTTCGGTACACCTAGTGCTGGTACTGGTGAGATGCCACCACAGCTATGCTATGCCCTGTTATCAGGGAAGGGGCAAGCAGGACGTGGGATTAATAAAGGTTTTCGCGTAGGCGCAGGCGTGAATGCTGGCTGCCGTTATCAGATTAACAATCAGTTACGCGCGCAGGCTGAATTGCAATTGCCATATTGGTATCATGGCAGCAGTGACGACTCTAACGTCCGCGGTCATTATTGGCAACCGATCTCAAGCTTAGGTCTGCAATACGATATCGATAAAACACAAGCATTACGCATCAATGCCAACTACGACTGGCAAGATCGTGTCGATGCCAATGACGATGTGCAATTGTCATACAGACGCTATTTTTAACAGCTGGCTTTATAAGAAGTTTTGAAAATAGGTTTTTACAGATTGCCTTTAAAACTGTTTGTTAAAAACGGTTTTTGAATATTACTGTTAGCGTCATTTCTAGAGATTGATGTTAAAGCAGAATTGTGCCAAAAAAGGGATGCATTATGAGTACGCAAAATTTACTGATTATCGGACAAGGTGATATCGGTCTGCCAGTCACCAATAGACTTGCTGAGGACGGTTTCTCGGTCACAGGTCTTGCTCGTAGTAAACGCGAGCATTATGATTTGAATAGTAATGCAAAGTTTATGCAAGCTGATGCGTTGACGCTTAGCGCTGAGCAGCTGCAAGACTTTACTCATATTGCAATTATCGTCACTCCTGATGAGTATTCAACCAGCGGTTATCACGACAGTTACTTGGCGATTAATCAACATTTAGCAGAGCTTGCGGATAAGCTAACCAACCTTGTGCGCGTTGTTTTTATTTCCTCAACGGGTGTTTATGGTCAAGATAATGGTGAATGGATTGATGAAGATACCGCGCCTATTACCCCTAAGCGCGAAGCTTCCAAAGTGATACTCCAAGCAGAACAAGCGCTGCAACAAGGTTTTGGTAATAAAGCCATTGTCATTCGTCCGAGCGGAATTTACGGACGCGAGCGTCTAATGCGCTTACGTAAAGTCCGCGAGTCACAAAAAGAGCCAGTGGCAGCAGCGCACTGGAGTAATCGTATTATGAATCGTGATTTGGTCAATATTATCGCTAATGTAATGACTACAGGGGCGCCAAAGCCCCTTTATATCGCCACTGACTATGCGCCAGTCACGACTTTTGAGCTAGGCGTTTGGTTAAGTGAGCAGATAGGAGAGACGCCTCCTGCTATTGATAAGAAAAAAATAACTGTTACGGGGAAACGTTTACATAGCAACATTCCGTTAGCTTGGCTCAATTATCCTGACTGGCAGGTAGGTTATCGTGATATTTTGCGCCATCAAGAGTAAGATGACAGTTTGATTTAATTAGAATTGATTTTATATTTTATAGTTTATGGAGATTTCATGACCCAGCCTTCTACTTCTGATAATCGCTTACCCAATGCTGAACTTGCAGCAATAGGCGATAAGCTGCCAGAAGGCAATGCTGAGCTGTCGTCTACGTTGCCTGATAGCAAGCAGCCTGCGATCGTGCACCCTAACTTTGATCCGAGCCAATCGCCACTTGACCCTGCGCGGCCTTTAAGTGATATTCCAGAGCCTGCTCGACGCCTAAATGGCCAATTGCGACGGCTCTATGGAAATTCTGCGCGGTTTTATCAGCCTAATGAAGACAGCTTATCGAAATGGGAGTTGGTTGCGTCAGAGGCATTGGCTGAGCATTTGTCATTATTAAATGCGGCAAAGCTTGTCGAATTTCCTGATAATTTTTATCAAAATCATAGCGAGCAGCCATTATTATCGCCGCTAAGCAACATGACTCTATTAGATATGTCAGATATTCAGCAGGCGATTCGCGCTTATCCAAAACTGAATCGTTATGGTTTTGCGCTTGCTGATAGTCCCGTAAAGATTAATAAAGATGATAATGGCTCCAATAAAAATAATACTAAAGCGTCTTCTGCCTCGTTACGTGCGTTGACCAAACGTTATAATCCTGATGAGTTACTCAGCAGTCTTTATGCTGATGATTGGCAAGTGATTTTACAGCCGCAGCAGTTTGAGACAGGCGAGGGCAGTTTGGCTACCGATATTATGGCATGTAGCGTCGCTGTCCATGCTTTAAAGCAATGTAGTACGCGCAAAACTATCAATCATAGCTATAGCGCGGCGCAAATCTGTCAGCATGTCCGTAGCTACTTACTTAGCCAGCTTGATCTTGAACCAGCACAGCGTTATCAGTATCGTCAGATTCGGCTATTTGCGGGACATATTATTGTTGCGGCTTACCATTTAGGCTGGGGCATACAAGTGAGCCATAATGGTCAATGCTATTTTAATCTCTCATCGCGTAGTGGCCTGTTGACTCGTTATCCCAATATGCAGGATTACGACATCAATGGTTGGTCAAGCTGATCAATAATGCGTACAATAATGCAAATTTTTTGCCCTTTATTTTGCTGATAGGAATGCCATAATGCTCAATGCTCCAATGACTAATGCTCAACCTGCCCAAAACGTTTCTTTCTCATCTCATCAATTTATTCAATTGGCTTTAGACAATCAAGTTTTAAAGTTTGGTGAGTTTGTGCTTAAGTCTGGTCGTATCAGTCCGTATTTTTTTAATGCAGGCTTGCTAGCGACTGGTGAGATGTTATCGTTACTAGCGCGCGGTTATGCAGATGCCTTGGCCGCAGAGATGGCTGAACAAATAGATGCTAGCAATAACGGTGCAGAGCAGCAAGAGCTGGTCATTTTTGGTGCGGCTTATAAAGGTATTCCATTCGTTGCCGCAACAGCGCAAGCGTTATGGCTGCATCATGGTATCAATGCTAAATGGGGTTATAACCGTAAAGAAGCCAAAACTCACGGCGAGGGTGGTAACTTAGTCGGTGCTGATGTCAGTGGCAAAGCTGTCTGGGTACTTGACGATGTTATTACTGCTGGCACAGCGATGCGCGAAGTGGTCGAGATATTAGAGCAAGCTGGCGCAAGCGTTGCAGGTATTATTGTAGCCCTTGATCGTAAAGAAAAAGGCCAAAGCGATTATTCTGCTATACAAGAGCTCGCAGCGACCCTAAAAGTACCGGTGCGTGCACTCGTCAACATTGACGATTTAATCAGTTATTTAGCTGACGACCATGGTGCACAAAACGGCCAGCATAAAGACGCGACCCAACTCGCAAAAATGCAGCATTACCGTGAGCAGTACGGCGTATAGTTTGTTGTTAGAATGCTGTTCTTGAGCTGTATTGAAGCTTTGCTACATTGCAGGTGCTTATGAATACTTGCCTATAAATAAGTGCCTGTAATTTCCTATAACTGCCTATTCATAATATAACGTAAGTGAGCCTTATCATGAGCCAAGAAAATCAAAAAAAATCTTTAAAAATACTCGTCATCATGGATCCTATCGAACAGGTTAATTATAAAAAAGACACCACTTTGGCAATGATGTGGGCAGCACAAGACCGTGGTCACACGCTTGGCTATTGTCAGATTCATGATCTTTGGTTGGATCGTGGGCAATTGATGGTCGATACGCAGCCAGTGACGGTAAAGCGTGACCCTGAAAATTTCTATACGTTAGGTGATAAGGCGACAGGTCCGGTCAGCGACTATAACGTGATTTTGATGCGTAAAGATCCGCCGTTTGACATGCGCTTTATTTATGCGACCTATATGCTTGATCATGCTAAAGCGGCAGGCGTGCTAGTGGTCAATGACCCACAAGCGATTCGCGACTGTAATGAGAAGTTGTTTGCCACTTGGTTTAGCGATTATATGAGCCCAACGATTGTGACCAGCAAACAAGCACATATTCGCAAATTTATCACTGAGCAACAAGATGTCATTGTCAAGCCATTAGACGGCATGGGCGGCACGGGCATTTTCCGTCTGACCGCTGATAGCCCAAACATCGGGGTGACACTAGAAATATTAACTGAGCTTGAAACCTTGCCAATTATGGCACAGCGTTATTTACCAGAGATTAAAGAGGGTGATAAGCGTGTGTTAATCGTCGATGGAGTGGTAATCGATTACAGCTTGGCACGTATTCCTACCAAAGGCGAAACCCGTGGTAATCTAGCTGCTGGTGGTAGCGGAGTGGCCATGCCGCTTACCGATATTGAACGCCAAGTGGCAGAAGTAGTCGCCCCAATCGTCAAAGAAAAAGGCCTAATGTTCGTCGGCTTAGACTTAATCGGTGGACGGATTACGGAGATTAACGTGACCAGTCCGACTTGCGTACGTGAGATTGATGATCAATGTGGTACTGATATTGCGACAGAATTTATGATAGCGATAGAAGCTCGTTATTAAGGGTTATATTTTGGAGATGAGAGGTTATTAGTTTTTTGATATCTCTCATTTTTATTGTTTAATATTATAGCCATTTAACCCATTATTTAAGCGATAAAATGCTGTATAAATGAGCATAGATTCCTCTATACTATGCGGGCTTTTGTGTATGTGCCTTCAGAGTGAATCACTTCTATCAATATATCAGTGGCTACTACTTAATATTCATTTTAGTACAGATAAGAAAGGCAGGCGTTAATGAAGACACCGCATATATTGATGATGGCCGCTGGTACTGGTGGACATGTATTCCCAGCACTGGCAGTTGCTGAGGAATTGACCCAACGCGGTGCCGTTATTCACTGGCTAGGTACGCCGAATGGTATGGAAAATGGCTTGGTTAAGCCAACTGGTTACGCTTTTCATCCTATTGCGATGCAAGGGTTACGCGGCAAAGGCATAGGGCGTGTAGTCAAATTACCCTTTACCTTGCTATCAGCGACGATGGCAGCAGTTAAAATCATCCGTAGCAATCAGATTGATATGGTAGTGGGTTTTGGTGGTTACGTAACTGCGCCTGGTGGTATTGCTGCGCGTATGACCAATACGCCTCTAATTATCCATGAGCAAAATGCTATTGCCGGTATGAGCAATCGTTATTTGGCTAAGATTTCTACTAAGGTAATGCAGGCGTTTGAGCATACTTTTGCTAATAGTGAACAGGATGCTAAGCTTGAAACCGTTGGTAATCCAGTACGTAACGCTATTACGGGTGTGGCTGAACCGACTGAGCGTTATGACATTAATGACAGTTCAGCGCTTAAATTGTTGGTGGTTGGTGGCTCGCTTGGCGCGCAAGTATTAAACGACACCGTACCTAAGGCACTTTCGTTAATAGACAGTCCTTTTGAGGTGCGTCATCAATGTGGGCGTAACAACGAGACGGCTACAAAAGCAGCTTATGATAGCGAGGACTTAGGCGCTCATCAGTTCACTGTACAGCCATTTATTGATGATATGGCCGCTGCTTATAATTGGGCAGATATTATCGTTTGCCGAGCTGGTGCCTTGACGGTTACTGAAATTCAAAATGTCGGTATCGCTGCGATTTTTGTGCCGCTACCGCATGCGGTAGATGATCATCAAACTGCGAATGCGCGCACCTTGACGTCACACGATGCTGCAATTTTGTTACCGCAGTCTGAGTTGACACCGCAGCGTTTGAGTGATGAGCTTGCAGCACTTGATCGTCATACTTGCTTGGAGATGGCAAAGAAAGGTCACGCCCTTGCTAATCGTAGTGCCAGTAAGCAAGTTGCTGATATCATTTGGCAAGCGTTGTAGCTTATATCATAAGCCTTTGCTTTCATGACTGATTGTTTTCCGTAACTAAGTTTTTTAATTCATCATATTTTATTAGCCTTTAATAAAGAGAACTCCTTATGTCTACCTCTGCGAAAGCTCTACCTAAGCGTTTGATTGAGATACCAGAAATGCGCCGTATTCAGCATTTGCATTTTATCGGTATTGGCGGTTCAGGTATGTGCGGTATCGCTGAGGTTATGAATAATCAAGGCTATCAAGTTAGCGGTTCTGACATCGCTGATAGCGTGATTACTCGACGTCTAGAGCAGATTGGAATTAAGATATCAATTGGTCATGATTCTAAAAATATCGCCAATGCGGATGTCATCGTCGTATCGTCAGCGATTGATCGCAGCAATCCTGAAGTAAAAGCAGCACTAGAAGCGCGTCTGCCAGTGGTTCGCCGCGCTGATATGCTAGGCGAGTTAATGCGTTATCGTCATGGGATTGCGGTTGCTGGCGCACATGGCAAGACCACAACGACTAGTTTGTTGACTACTATGATGGCAGAAGGACAGCTCGATCCGACCTACGTGATTGGCGGTAAGCTAAATGCCTCAGGGAAAAATGCCGCGCTTGGCAGTAGTCGTTATTTGGTTGCTGAAGCAGACGAGTCTGATGCGTCGTTTTTGTCATTGCATCCGATGGCCGCGATTGTCACCAATATCGACCAAGACCATATGGAGACCTATGAAAACAGCTTCGATAAACTAAAAGCTGCTTACATTCAGTTTTTACAAAATATGCCGTTTTATGGCTTGGCTGTGGTGTGCGGTGATGACCCTGAACTATATGCAATGATTGATGATATTGGCCGTCCCGTACTGACTTTTGGTCTTGAGCCGTTTAACGATGTACAGGCAATTGACTTGGTTACTGAGGGTACTAAGACACATTTTACCGTATTGCGCCGCGACCGTGAGCCGCTACGCTTGACGTTAAATATCCCTGGTACGCATAACGTTTATAATGCATTGGCTGCTATCACTATGGCGACCGATGAAGGCGTCGATGATGAAGCGATTAAGCGCGCACTGCAGAAATTCGAAGGGGTCGGCCGCCGCTTTGAGCAGCATGCCTCTGTGGATATTGATGAGGGTAATGTTTTATTGATTGATGATTATGGTCACCATCCAAAAGAAGTCGATGCCACTATCAAAGCGGCGCGTCAAAGTTTTCCTGATCGTCGTCTAGTGATGCTGTTTCAGCCGCATCGTTATAGCCGTACGCGTGACTGTTATGATGATTTCGTCGAAGTACTCTCAAGCGTTGATGAGCTCTTATTATTAGAGGTATATTCAGCAGGCGAAAGCCCGATTGCGGGTGCTGATACTAAGTCATTAGCACGCAGTATTCGCTTGCGTGGCGAAGTTGAACCAACGATTATTGATAAGGACAATCTAGCACCTGTCATGCAGCGCTTATTAAAAGCAAATGACATGCTTATCACTCAAGGTGCTGGCAATGTGGGCCAGATATCCATCGACTTGGCTGCAAACAATCTCTATATCCAGTAAGCTAGAAGAATTTTAGGAACTATCTACATGTCTATTAACAATCAAGAAAATGCAAAAAACCTCAACGAAGCCATAAATGATGCCGAGAATACGACGCTTATTACTAATCCAGAGTCTGCTTTAGCAGCAGCTGCGCAAGCAGAGAAAGATACTATGGAAAATAACCAGCTAAAGCAAGACACACTATTAACTGTCGCTCCTAGCAAAGTGAAAGATGCGAGTGAGTTTGGTAAGGTGGCTGTCGTTTATGGTGGCAGTAGCAATGAGCGCAGCGTGTCATTGGACAGTGGGGCCGCCGTATTGCAAGCGCTACAAAATCAAGGCGTCGATGCCACTCATTTTGATCCTAAGCATCAAGACATTACTGAGCTTCGTGACTATGATCGCGTGTTTAACGTGTTACATGGTCGCGGCGGCGAAGATGGTTTGCTACAAGGCGTGTTGCAATGGTTTGATATTCCGCAAACAGGTTCAGGGATTTTAGCATCAGCCTTAGGAATGGATAAAGTTCGTACTAAGCAGTTGTGGCAGGGTTGCGGGTTATCAACGGCACCATTTTCATTGTTGACAGCTGATACCGACTGGCAGCAAGTGGTGAATATGTTGGGTTTACCTTTAATTATTAAACCTGTACATGAAGGTTCAAGTATTGGCATGACTAAGGTCAACCATCTTGACGAGTTGCCTGCTGCCTATGCAACGGCAGTACAGTGTGGCGATGTAGTAATGGCTGAACGCTGGATTACGGGTCGTGAGTTTACAATTGTTATTATTGATGATGAAGCCTATCCAGTTATTCGTTTAGAACCTGCTGATATCACTAACTTTTACGATTTTGAAGCTAAATATAATCGCAATGATACTGGCTATTATATTCCTTGTGGACTCAGTAATAGTGATGAAAAACATTTGCAAGACTTGAGCCTTGCTGCGTTCCGTGCCGTTAATGCAAAAGGCTGGGGGCGTGTCGATGCTATGCAAGATGAGGCTGGCAATTTTTGGTTACTAGAAATCAATACGGTACCTGGTATGACCAGTCATAGCTTAGTCCCGATGGCAGCTAAAGCACAAGGTATGGACTTTGATACCTTATGCTGGCACATACTGGCACAAACACTTTAATAGAGAGAAACTATTCATTAGAGATTGTCTTTTAGTATCGTGTTAGAGAGCTTATCGCTGCTACTTTACAATAAATAGAGTTTAGTACTATTTATTAAGATAAATTGCTAATATTTTTAGTGCTATATTGAACAAAACGGATATAATGCATCCTAAGATTGTATCGCTAGCCCTGCTATAACACAGCTTCCTGTAAACTTGTGTAAAATCGCTAGTTACAGCATGGGTTAGGCTATTGTTTACCATCAAAATACGTTAATATTGTAATGATTACCCTATGTTGGTGATATTTATCTCATTTTAGGCGTTTATCGTGTATTGAGAGACAAAGCATTAAAGTCTGATGGCTTTTATAGCAAAACGGTCATAGCAAAACAGTAGTTATTTAATCGAAATATTTAGTAAGCTAAAATATATACAAGGTATAGGGGCAAACGCGGTTATGGCTCAAACTGTCAATGGAACAACTGACTTGATGAGTGATGACGCCCGTCGCCCGAGATCCAGCTTGCAAGTACCTACTTGGGTTAAGTATTTTTTTATGACTCTTGTAGTAGGGCTATTGTTATTAATATTAATGATGGGTGGTAAGGCTCTACGTGATGCACCGCCAGCTGCTATTCATGTCAACACACAAGATTTGACCACTGCTCAATATCAAGCTTTGCAACAGACTATGAGTCAGCAAACAGTAAGTAGTTTTTTTACAACTGACTTGCAGGCGTTACGAGATATTGCAATGGGACTTGCTTGGGTCGATCAGATCAGTGTGACTCGAGATTGGCAGCGTGGTATCGTCATCACAGCATTACCTAAGCAGGCAGTAGCCAATTTTGGTACAGAACGTTTAGTCGATGCTCAAGGTGCAGTATTCGTGCCAGCAGACAGCGAAGAGTTAACCAAGCCAAAATTTGCTACGTTGCAAGGTGAGATGAACCAAGCGCCTGTTATTATGCAGCAAATGCAGCAGATTAATGATTGGTATGCACCGCTTGATATGCGAGTTGAGGATATCATTCTAACACCGCGTATGACTTGGTTAGTACGTTTCGATAATGGTCTAAGGGTTATTGTCGATAACGAAAATACCGCGCAAAAGTTACTTAATTTAAGCCAGCTTTTAAGCAATCAATTAAGTGACCGCCGTGAGAATATGCAGTCGGTAGATTTAAGATATAAGAACGGTTTTACCGTTGCATGGAAGACTGAAGTGCCACAAGTAGAACCAGTGGTAGCTCAGCCTGTAACGTAAACTAGTCTTACCTGTACAACAGTTTTGCCGTCTTTGTGCTATAGATGATGTATAAATTCAAAATAGTACTGTTCTAATGATTTAATGGAGACGTCATGTAGTCTCCTGTTTAGCGATAATTTGTTTGGTACCATGAAAAATACTGAAAATCTGGTTGTTGTCCATCTGAGTGCCACTGCAGTCTATGTCGTGATCGGCAGCGTTGTGTCTGCAAAAGACATACGTATTATGGGTGTTGGGCAAGTTAAAAATAGCGATTTTTATCAAGGTCAAATCAAACATCGTGAACGCTTGCAAGGTGCCATCAAACAAGCCATTCAAGATGCTGAAGATACAGCGAACTGCCGTGTACATAGTGTATGGTTGACCTTAGCTACTCCTGAATTGTCTAGCAAAAACAGTGTCGGTAATGTAGCGGTCGAGGAAGAGACTGTACGTGCTAAAGATATGGTACAAGCATTATCCAATGCTAAATCGCAAGATTTGCCGTCTGATTATTATTTGATGCACTGCTGTCAGCAAGGTATTTATATTGATGAGCAAGAAGCAATGGTTGATGATGCTATTGAGATGATTGCAAAAAACATCACAGTCATGTATCACATGATGATGATGCCGGTCTCTAGCCGTCAAAATATACAAAAGCTGCTGCAAGGGTGTGATGTTGGTATCGACCATATTGTTTTTGATGCAGTAACGAGCGCCGAATATAGTTTAATGGGTGAAGAACGCCAACAAGGTGTTTGCCTAGTAGATATAGGCGCAAGTACTACTAGTATTTGCGTGTATAAAGAAAATAAGCTTATTTTTACTCATTGTATCGCAAGTGGTAGCCATGAAGTAACAATGGATATTTCAGCTGATATCGGTATTTCTATGATAGAAGCCGAAAAGCTCAAAAAATCACATGGTACAGTCGATATAAATAGTATGGATCCAAGCTCGTTTTTTATTTTTAAACCGCAAGGTACAGGTGACGAGGTCAATGTCAGTCTTTATAATCTAGCACGCATTATTGAAGCGCGTTATGTACAGATATTTACTGAAGTCATTCGACAGTTACATGAGGCAGATCTGTTAAGTTATATCGATCGCGGTATTGTACTTACTGGTGGTGGTAGTACCATTAAAGGTATGATACCTTTTGCCAAAAGACTGTTAAAAATGCCAGTGGTGCTGTCTAACACACATCCGGCTATCAGTGCTTATAATCATTTTGATAATGAAGAGTCATTTAAGCAGCTGAATATACAGGTGAATGATCGTGCTTATCAAACTGCATTCGGAACTTTACTCTATAGTCAAAGTGAGCAGTTTCGTCACAGTGAGCAAAGTGAACCTGACGCTATTAAACAGGGCCGAATAAAAGGTACTTTCCAAAGTGTCGGCCATCGTTTCACTAGTGTTCTTAAAAAAATACTTTAGAGTATTTAGAATAAAGTATTTAAAAGCATAAACGTTTGTAATCGTCTTTGAAGTGCGCTATCTCAATCTAACGATTAATACGTTTATTTGACAAAATACTGTAGTACTGCGAGACCATATTATTAGCGTAGCGCATTTAGATAGAGGTTTGACACGTATCAACTAAGCCTCAGCTTTATTATCTTATTTTATTTGTATGCATTTATATATAGTAAGTCGATAGTACTTTATGCGAGTGCGTTACCACGTATCGACCATCACGCTATCTGCAACTGGAGAATCTTTTTTATGTCAAAATACACCATGCCAGATGATAACCAGCCTCAAAATAATGGCCAAGCTCGTTTTACCGTATTCGGTGTTGGCGGCGGTGGCGGTAATGCAGTCGAACATATGGTACAGCAAGGTATCAAAGGCGTGACGTTTATTTGTGCCAATACTGATAGACAAGCCCTTGATCGCCTGACAGTACCGCATAAATTGCAGCTTGGTGCGAAGAGTAATCGTGGCTTAGGTGCTGGTGCTAACCCAGAAGTTGGGCGTGAAGCTGCAGAAAGCGAAGAAGAAGCGATTCGAACTTTGCTTGAAAACTCAGATATGGTATTCATTACTGCTGGCATGGGTGGTGGTACAGGTACTGGTGCAGCTCCTGTCATTGCGCGTATCGCGAAAGAGATGGAAGTTTTGACCGTTGCGGTCGTTACGACACCATTTAAGTTTGAAGGCGGCAAGCGTAACAAATCTGCTAAAGCAGGCATTGAGCAATTGACAAACTTCGTTGATTCTATCATTACTATTCCTAACGACAAGCTTATGAGTGTCTACGGTAATATCTCAATGAAAGACGCGTTTAAAAAAGCGGATGACGTGTTATTGCATGCAGTGCAGGGTATTGCTGAAACTATTGCGCGCTCAGGTCTTGTTAACATTGACTTCAATGATATTCGTACTGCGATGACAGCTAAAGGTCACGCTATGATGGGTGTCGGGCGTGCTAGTGGTGATGATCGTGCGCGTCAAGCCACTGAAAAGGCAATCAAGTCACCGTTGTTAGATGATCTATGCTTAGAAAATGCCAAAGGCTTATTAGTCAATGTTATCTCTTCAGAAACTCTATCATTAGATGAATTCAGTCAGATCAGTGAAATTGTGGAAGGTATCACAGATACTGATGAAGCGAACATTTTTTATGGTTCAGTTGTTGATGAAGAGATGGGCGATGATTTACATGTTACGGTTATCGCAACAGGTTTGACGTTGGATGAAAAGGTGAGTGAAGCACCTAAAGTTCAACAATCAGTGCCTTCTGTGACCAGCACGCAACCAGTAGATCCCAATCTGCATACCAGTGCTTTGAACAGTCAAAAGCATTCACAAAATCAGGCATATCAAGATACTGGAGCACGTTCTGCACCTGCTCAAGAGCAACCACAGACTAAAACTAATAGTATTCAAGACTATCTTAAACGTCAGCAGAATAAGTAATTAATCTGTTTTAAGTTGCACTAATATTAATATATTGTATGGTTTTTACAACGGTTTTTAGATTATAAAGTCTTAATAAACTATCAACAGTGATGTCAGTTTTATAAAGAGCCAGCGTAGCAACGCTGGCTTTTTTGTATTTATAATCTGTTAATAGTAGATATTTAAAAGGTTTTAACATAGTTTTAGCTAAAAAATTGGTGTTAATTAGGCAAGTCATTAATAAGTTAATAATGAAAAACAGTTCATCATAAGCTGGGTCAATCATAGAAATGAGTAAATTACTAATTTTTGACTATAGCGAATTGATAGGAGCTAGTGGTACACTATGGCAATTGTAACAAAATATGTGAGAAAGCAGCCATGAATCAACGAACCATAAAAACAGCTATAGCTATTACAGGTATCGGTCTGCACAGTGGCGAGCCTGTTGATTTAGAGTTTCATCCACAACCTGTTAACACTGGAGTGGTTTTTGAGCGCTCAGATATTGAGGGTAGTGAGCCGATTCCAGCTAGTGCTTTTTTAGTACAAGATACCATGATGTCATCAAATCTTGTATTTGGTGGTACGCGCGTCGGTACGGTTGAGCATTTATTAAGTGCAATAGCAGGACTTGGTATAGATAACCTGTTAATAAGAGTATCTGCGAGCGAAATTCCGATTATGGATGGTAGTGCCTCACCTTTTGTGGGCTTACTATTGCAAGCAGGCTTCACTGAACAAGATGAGTTAAAGAAGTTTCTGCGTATTGTCCGACCAGTTCGTGTCGATGTTGATGATAAGTGGGCAGAACTGCGTCCTTATGAAGGATTTGAATTAAATTTTGAGATTGATTTTGATCATCCAGCTTTCGATAAAGACTTTCAACATGCTCAGCTTAACTTTTCAACACAAAATTTCATCGAGCAATTAAGTGAGGCGCGTACTTTTGGGTTTTTACAAGATATTGAAACGTTAAGACAAAACAACTTAGCGTTGGGCGGTAGTATGGACAATGCGATTGTCATTGATGATGCTCGTATATTAAATGCTGGTGGGTTACGCTTTGCTGATGAGTTCGTTCGCCATAAAATTTTAGATGCTTTAGGCGATTTATATTTGATTGGATATCCTATTATAGGTCGTTTTAATGCCTATAAATCAGGACACGCCTTAAACAATATGTTAGTACGTGAAATCTTATCAGATGCAAATAACTTTGAAATTGTAACTTTTGATGACAATGTAACCTGTCCTATCAAATATTTACCTCTAACAGGTCTAACTGTTGAAGGATGAATACAGGAATATACACGAAGTATCGCAACATTTACGTAAGATTACATATTTTGGGAATATCAACGTTCAAATTATAATCACATTGAAAAATATATACTTTCATATTTTTTAATAACTAGGCTAGAGCCTAGACAATATAAAAGCTTTGGACAGTAAAAAAATCATCTGCTAGTCAAATCCTTAATAGGGATAGAACTAACAGATGATTTTTTTTGTTTATAGAATTACAAAAATGCAGCGTTACCATGTCGATTTTCTGTTTTTATTTACATAAGATTACATTGTAAGATGCGAACTTTTACTCATTTGCTAGTCGTAAAAGTGCTTTTTTGAGCTTTTCATCAGTGGTGACATGCTTTGCAGCCTGTGCTATAGTCCGCTTTGTGTTTTGGCTAAGAGCCTGATTTTCATTGGCTTTATCATATTTAAGATTATTAGTTAGTGATGATAATTTTTCTTTATACGATGAATTATTAGTATTGGTTTTCGATACTACTACGCGAATCTTCTTAAGTTGTTGAAATGTAATTGACTGCGTTGTCAGTACTTGTAGATATGCATGTTGTAAGTATCGAATATGATTGGCTGCAGTAACTGAGGCTACGCTTAGTGTTAATTGCTCAGAGCTCAGACCTACAACCCAGCAGGTATTAAGTATTTCTTCAGGTAGACAGTCTACCAATAGCGTTTTTATCTCATTGGTTACTTGTGTATAAAGACGCATATCATCAGCTAGTGTTTGAGGTAGTGCGCTACCAGCAAATGCTTGATGGTCGATAAGCTCAGCAAGACGATTAGGCTGTTTTTTTGACATCGTGTTTACTCATCAATTAGGTGATAAAAGCCGATTTATAAAATAAATATGCCTAATATCAGTATATATAGAATATAAAGCGAGCTGTTTAAGAGGCGAATAACCAAACTGGCAATAATGCCTGTGTTAATCGTCATAGACTGAATAGTTAGCTGCTGTACTAAGGATTTTATCATGGTTATTCAATGGTACATCCTCTAAATCAATTAATGCTTTGTCACGGATGACGAGCAATCTTGTATTAACAAATAGGTAGTAAATTTATGAAACAAGCTTTATTAATTTTGTCAGTACTGGGAATGGGTTTAGCACAAACGAGTGGTGCTGCCGAAACCACCTTTCAACCAAATAATACCTTGAGTCATACCATCACAAATATTTCAGTTTCTCAAAACTATGGTTCTAGCCGCAACGTCTATAGCACGAATAGTGGCGCCCATGTCTTTAGCAATGATGAAATCAGTCAAGCTATCGACAATTTAAGTGCTCATGCCAAACAAAAAGAATATCAGTTAGCATCGTTAACCAATCGCTTATCATATGAGCGTCAGCAGCAAGCTAGTAGCAGAGTACCAGATAGTAACTCAGCTCCTGCTATCGCCGCTGCTCGTGCGTCACGAGTTGCTTTGTCTAGAAGCTCTGGATATTGTGCCCGTTATGTACGTAAAGCTTTACAGTCAGCTGGTTACGAATTTACGCCTAATCCTTCAGCTTATCAGTATGCCTCTCGCGGCACACTTGCTAACGCAGGTTTTACCAAAATCAGCAATGACATGCCGCCACAAGTAGGTGATGTCGTAGTCTATGATCGCAGCTCACAACGTCCGCATGGCCATATCCAAATTTTTGACGGTTCAGGATGGGTTTCTGATTTCCGTCAGAACAGTATTAGCCCATACAGCGGCGTTCATAACTATACTACATGGCGTGATTCGCAGTACGTTGATGATGCTTCAGATCGTGGTATCTACCTTGCTATGGCTGACAAATAAAGTCTGATTAAGTAGCCGTAAGCTAAAAATTGACCGTTTTCTCCTAACTCAGTAATGCTCTTTATGACATTACTGAGTTTTTTTATGTTTATTCTTATACTTGTTAAACTGCAATCAAAAACATCTGTTTTTAGCTGTCTGATAAGGTCGTCTAATAATTATAAAGCTCATTTAAGACAACGTTGATTTAGACAGTGCAGCTTGGTAATCCAGTTTTGACCAATGATACTGCTGATGAAAGTCGGGCGGGGCAGCATGAGCCGATGCGAAGTATAAATTGGTTTTATCAAAACGTAGAATTACGCAAGGATGTAGCAGCTCGATACCAATATCAGCAGGCGATTCAGAATTGGAATAGTCAGATGATATTTGTTCTAAATACAATCCAAAGCTACGTTGATACTGATAGTATGGAATAAATTTCGCAGCAGTTAAATCTATAGCGAGACTTGCCAGTCTAAGAGATGGTTTCAGACCAATTACGCTTTTTATCTGTTGGCCTGAAAAGTTGTCTTTCCAAATGATATGAGCCTTTGTCTTGCTATCTGATTGTAGTAATGCTTCTGGAGGTAGCGTCGATGGAGTGCGATAGTCGTTAAACTTATACAGTGCATATTGCCCATTGGGGCTGGCGTTGATTTCGATATAGCTGTTCGTTTCGTTATCACCAATAGCTTTACTACTAATAAAACACTCCAAGCAAGTCTGCTCCCACAAGTAATCATTGAAACTGACCTGTGTTTGTTGCCATGCGGGCCAATCTAGTTGCGCAGCTAAGGTAGGTGATGGCAGCTGAACTTGATAACTCAGCCAAAGTTGTCGCTTGGGCTGATAAATGATTGAAGCACTTACGCTAATTCGAATTTGCAGGAGCTGATCAATGGGTACACCAATCTGCTTTGCATCTGTAAATAGATTTTCGGTTGCAAGTTTTAGGTTGAATAGCTGACTCATGACAAAAGTGACCTAACAGAGATTTTCAATATAGAATATATTAAGTGAGAGATAACATAAAAGCCGCGAGCAATGATGCGTCGCGGCTTTTATAATTATAACCGTTGTATGGGTTTAACCAATATCATTCATTGCTCATTTGCTATTGAGCATGGCGTACTAGGTTTGACAACTTAGGGTTGGCATTTGGATTCTGGCGTAGTAATAATGCCATACGTCCAATAGTATGAATCACCTCAGCCTTAGCAGCAGTAGCAAGTTCCGTACTGACCAAGTCGCGGTCATGTTTACTACCAGCAGGTAGTTTTACTTTAATAAGTTCATGATCAGTCAAAGCACGGTCAATCTCTTCAGTGATGGCAGGAGTAATGCCATTATTACCGATCATAACGACAGGTTTGAGCTCATGACCAATACCTTTTAAGCGTTTAATCGTAGCGTTATCGAGTTGCATAGTATTCCTAAATTCTAGTAAAAATAAAAGACAGTCTTAAAATAGTTGCGTTGTTATAACGAGTCATAATAAATAAGAAGCAATGTTATTTAAACAATATCATTAAAACAATGTTATTAAAAAAGTTAATATTCATTATAAATAATCTGTGACCATCTTGCATGAAATCATCAGTATTTTGCACGATTTTACGTGATGAAAATGTTAAACTGATTAACTTGCCGCATTATAGACGCTGCTGAGTCATAAAGCTGTTAAATCATTACTAATGCTATTAATTTTATTAACTATATAGATTTATTCTAAATAGGCAGTCTTAAAAGTAAAATAGGCATTGCAGATTTAATGCTTAAACCCCACTACAGGTAAATACTGTCGAATATAAAAAATATAAATATAAATTTAAATAGTTGTACATTGTCACGTTGTCACGTTGTCACGTTGTCACGTTGTAAAGTAATAGGAGCAGGTATTTTGGCCACGCGTATTGAGAATAAAGGTTTGTCAAAAAGTAGTAGTGCTTGGATGAAAGAGCATATTGACGACTATTATGTGAAACAAGCACAAAAAGATGGCTACCGTGCACGTGCTGCTTATAAGTTGCTTGAGATAAACGATAAAGCCAAATTGATATCTCCTGGTATGACTGTAGTAGATTTAGGCAGTGCTCCTGGCAGTTGGTCACAGGTTGCAATTAAACTAGTTGGTGAACGAGGTACTTTAATTGCGTCTGATATCTTGCCTATGGATGCTTTAGCAGATGTGAAGTTTATTCAAGGCGACTTTAGAGAAGCAGAAGTTTTTGACAAAATCATGGCTGAGGTCGGTGGCAAGCAAGTAGATGTGGTATTGTCTGATATGGCACCTAACACAGCAGGGAATAGTTCTATTGATCAACCCCGAATGATGTACTTATGCGAGCTGGCTGTAGACTTTGCTTTGGATACCTTACCAGAAGGTGGCGCGCTTATTATGAAAGTGTTTCAAGGTGAGGGCTCACAAGAATTACGCAAGCAGATGCAGTCTAAATTTAGTAAGATTCGTAGTATGAAGCCTGCAGCATCTAGACCACGATCAAAAGAGATGTTCTGGATAGCAATAAAATAACTTGTTGTTTCAATAGGTTGTAGCTAATAAATAGTCTATTATTAACTTTATAAAGTACGTCATATAAGGTGCGAAAACCGCTACAATTGTTAACTGAATAAACGCAGCTTTCGCTTGAATTGTGCAGGTTAAAACCACATATCATAATATATTAACTTTGTTTTGTTTCAAGCAAAGTCGTCTGATAATGTATGATGAATTTATATTACATTTATATATGGGCGTCACGTGTTTAGTAAACACACCAATAAGTAAGGGATGGGAATAACTAGTGAGCGACATGGTAAAAAATACCTTATTGTGGCTGGTGGTAATCGGCGTTTTGGTGCTGGTGTTTAGTGGCTTTGATCAATCATCTGAGCCAGATAACCTTAACTACTCTGAGTTTGTGACCGCAGTGTCCGAAAACCAAGTAGCCAGTGTTGAGATTGACGGCGAGCAAATCATCGGCGAGAAGAAAAATGGCTCATCTTTTGAGACCATTAGGCCAGCTGTGACTGATGAGCAGCTAATGCCACTATTGCGTGAGAACCAAGTCGAAGTCCAAGGGACTGCGCCTAAACGTCAAAGCGTGTTAATGCAATTGTTAATAGCCAGTTTCCCAATCCTATTGATTATTGGTCTGTTCTTGTTCTTCATGCGTAACATGCAAGGGGGCGCTGGCGGTAAGGGCGGCGGTCCAATGAGCTTTGGTAAATCTAAAGCTAAAATGCTGACTGAAGACCAAATCAACGTCAACTTCGAAGACGTTGCTGGTTGTGAAGAAGCCAAAGAAGAAGTGGTGGAAGTTGTCGAGTTCTTACGTGATCCCGATAAGTTTACCAAGCTTGGTGCGACGATTCCACGTGGTATTTTGATGGTAGGTCCTCCTGGTACTGGTAAAACGTTGCTAGCACGAGCCATTGCTGGTGAAGCTAAAGTACCGTTCTTCTCAATTTCAGGTTCTGATTTTGTTGAGATGTTCGTCGGTGTCGGTGCATCTCGTGTACGTGACATGTTTGAACAAGCCAAGAAAAGTGCGCCTTGTATCATCTTTATTGATGAGATTGATGCAGTCGGTCGCCATCGTGGCTCTGGTATGGGCGGCGGTAATGACGAGCGTGAACAGACGCTTAACCAGTTGCTGGTCGAGATGGATGGTTTTGAAGGTAATGAAGGCGTTATTGTCATTGCTGCGACTAACCGTGCAGATGTTCTCGATAAAGCATTGTTGCGTCCGGGTCGTTTTGACCGTCAGGTGCAAGTAGGCTTGCCAGATATTAAAGGCCGTGAGCAAATTTTAAAAGTGCATTTGAGAAAACTACCGAATACTATCGGTGTTGATGCCAATGCACTTGCTCGTGGTACTCCTGGATTCAGTGGCGCACAGCTTGCTAACCTTGTAAACGAAGCAGCATTGTTTGCAGCACGTCGTAATAAAACTAGCGTCGACATGAATGATTTTGAAGATGCTAAAGATAAGTTGTACATGGGTCCTGAGCGTAAATCAATGGTGATACGCGAAGAAGAGCGCCGTGCAACTGCTTATCATGAGGCGGGCCATGCATTGGTCGCTGAGCTATTGCCAGGTACGGATCCTGTGCATAAAGTGACTATTATGCCGCGTGGTTTTGCGCTTGGTGTGACTTGGCAATTGCCTGAGCACGATCAAACTAGTATGTATAAGTCAAAAATGCTAAGCGATATCGCTATATTATTCGGCGGTCGTATTGCTGAAGAAGTATTTATTAATCAGCAGTCGACAGGCGCTTCTAACGACTTTGAGCGTGCAACTAAAATGGCGCGCGCCATGGTTACTAAGTATGGTATGTCTGATGCCCTTGGTATTATGGTGTATGAAGATGATGATAGCTCGCAAGGATATTTCGGTTCTAGTAACCGTACTATCTCAGAAGCGACGCAGCAAAAAGTTGATGAAGAAGTACGCCGGATGTTAGAAGAGCAGTATGATATTGCTCGTGAGCTGATCGAAGGTAATCAAGATAAAATGCATGCAATGGTTGATGCCTTAATGAAATGGGAAACGATTGACCGTGATCAGTTGCAGGATATCCTAGCAGGTGAAGATCCACGTCCACCAAAAGTTTACCAACATGAAGTCAATCTCGCAAAAGGTAATATTAAGCCAACGGGTTTAACTCCACCACCATTGCCAGCGATGTAAAGTTAAAAGTCATTCAATAATTTATGCAAAAGCCCTTTTTCTTAAAGGGCTTTTTTATTGGTATAAATTTACTGGTATGATGAGCTAAATTTATTTGCTTCGGGATTTATCTTCTTGTAGAACATAACTGAGACCGATCATTTAGCAAAGCATATTTATTTATGAAACAATTATCAATAATGGATTAATTATGGCATTGTTCCTCCCTTTACCAGCTTATACTCTTTCTAGTGGCAATAAAGTTTTAGATTTATCTCAACCACATATAATGGGTATTTTGAATGTAACACCTGACTCATTCTCGGATGGTGGACAATTCAATGCCATTGATAAAGCCGTTGCACACTGTCAAGAAATGCTTGAGGCAGGAGCGACTATTATCGATATTGGGGGCGAATCTACACGTCCAAATGCGGATGCCGTTGATACTATTGAAGAAGTACAGCGCGTGGTGCCAGTTGTCACAGCCATCAGGCAATATCTTGGCGATGCAGTTTGGCTATCTATTGATACTAGTAATCCTGCAGTTATAGAGACTGCGTTTGAAGCAGGTGCAGACATTTGGAATGATGTGCGTGCTCTCAAGCGCGAGGGTGCAGTAGCTATGGCGGTCAAACTTGATATACCAGTGATGCTTATGCATATGCGTGGTGAGCCGACAACCATGAATCATTTAGCGCAGTATAATAATGTAGTTAGCGATGTCATTGCTGAGTTAGCCGCTCGTATCGATGAGGTAACAAGCTTCGGCGTGAAGCGTGATAAGATAATTATTGACCCAGGATTTGGTTTTGCTAAAAACTATGACCATCACTGCACCTTATTAACACAGCTTGATAGCTTGCAAATACTTGGGTTACCAATGATGTTTGGTGTTTCGCGCAAGCGTTTTTTAGCAGAAGTATTGGCCAATAGCGGAGTCAACATGCTCGCAGAGACTAAGGCATCTGATCGTGATGCAGTAGGGACTGCCGCTGGCTTGCTGGCTTTGCAACAAGGCGCAAGCATTATTCGTACCCATAATGTGCCAATGATGCAGCAGGCAGTGGCATTATGGAAACAGTTATCCACTCATAATCAGCATAAAGCCTAACTATCATAATTATTATTCGATGATTAAAAATCAAACTTCTATTTAAATATATCTTTAATTGAGACCGTACCTATGACAGCAATAACCCAACCAGAACCAACTAACGAACAGCGCCGTATTATTTATCAAGCACGCCGTGGATTAAAAGAGTTAGATTTCTATATTGATCCTTACGTTAAAGAGCTTTACTTGACAGCAGCGCCTGCTGAGCAAGAGGCTTTTGCGCAAATGCTTACTCATGAAGACCCAGATTTACTGGATTACTTTACCAATCAAGCTCGTCCAGAAAACGAAGCGATATGGACATTAGTAAATAAAATTAAGACATGGCGCCATGCTAAAGATTCACTATAAAAATCTGGTTCTCTCTTATGCTTGACAACGCTATGGCTCCGTCGCAAACCAATCCGTTACGTATTGATACTGCTGTTAATTCTAGCAGTTATCTTCGTGCGCTCATATATGTCGGATTGCTAAGTGCGCTGGTATTACTATTATGGCTTGCCGAATTATCATTGTGGCAAGATGTTGTGATACTGGTTATCAGTGCAGTAGTAGTAAGCTATTTGGCTTTATCACGTCCAATATTGTTACATTTGAGTCAGCCACCTTTGTATAAGCAAGTGAGTCAGGATTGGCAATTACTTATGCGTACTGGTCGCGGCGATGAGCTATGGCTGGCTGAGCTTAATAATATACATCGTTATCATTGGTTGATAACTTTTGAATTTATGACTGTCGAGCCTTTTAAGCGCACTCTGACAGTGACCGTTTTTCGTGATCAAGTCAGTCGTAATGAATGGCGACAGCTAAATATTTTAGCGAATATATCAGGTGAAAAAATTGTTTAAAGTTGTCTGTTTCAGGCAAAATTTACATGGGTAATATGATTGTATAAATTTTTTATATTCAATGTTTCATTATTCTCTAACGAAGTCCTACGCGTTATAACAAAATACCTATCCTGCTAGTTAAAACGGTTTGTTATATTAGATAGCAGGTCAGATTATGCTTTTAACAGCTCTGATGTCAGGTATGACAATACGATTATAAATAATAAGAGGATAATATTATGAGTTTATTAGGAAATTTAATTACACAAGTCGCCCGTAGTGCTATGGATCCAGAAGATTCTAAACGCAACCCAGTCAATCAGAATATTAATCCGCGTCGTACTGGTGGTCTTGGTGATATTTTAGGTGGGGTATTAACAGGTAGTCGCAATCAAACACGTGAATATAATCCGCAACAATACGATAAACAGCCAGGTAATGGCTTTGGTTTGGATGATATTTTAGGAGGTTTGACTGGTGGCAATCAGCGCGGTGGTATGAGCTCTGGTGCAGGGGGCTTAGGTGATATCTTAGGTAGCGTATTAGGCAGTCAGCGTACTAGAAGCGGTTTCGGTGGTAAAGGTATGCTAGTGGCGGCTCTTATGCCTATGGTACTAAGCTGGATTCAACGTAACGGTGGACTTAGCGGCGCATTGTCTAAAGTCACAGGAATGGGTTATGACAATCAAGCACGCTCTTGGATGAGTAATCATGAACTTAATGATAACTTGGATCCTAATGATGTCAGTCGTTTATTTGACGAGAATGAAATTCAACAAGTCGCTGCGCATACTGGTGCCAATGATGTAGAAGTACGCCAAGGTCTGGCTGAGCTACTGCCAGAAGTCTTTAATCAGCTAACGCCACATGGCAATTTGGACAATGAATCAGAAGCCAATCAAGAGATTGATCAGATTGTTAGTCAATTATCTAGTCGTCTTGGTACGCTGAAATAAGACAAGTATTTTTTAATTTCAGTACATTATGTTTTGGTTTAAAAAAGAGTGCGTTTAATAACGCACTCTTTTTTTATGGCCAATAATTAATAATCAGAAACTCGTGGCACTCTTAGCATTAAGTGACATTGTTAACATTAAATAGTTATGTTAAAAAAAGTGAGCAATAAAGCAGCATTAGTCTAATCGTTATATCATAGCTATATAATTAGTTAATGACTGCTTCATTATATGTTTTTTTATCTATTTACAGTTTTAGGTTTTGTTGAAGCTGATGAATAAGATATTACTACCTACTATACGTGTGATAAGGTTGAGCTGATGATGCCATTTAAACCTATTCCTGCCGCGATTGCCGTCTTAGTTGGCTTGATTATCTGGTTCGTTATTCCAGTTCCTGCTGACGTTACACCTGAAGCTTGGCATATGCTGGCGTTGTTTATTGCTACGATTGTTGCCATTATTGGTAAAGTTTTACCGATTGGCGCAATTGCCATTATTGCAGTGACATTAGTGGCTGTCACTGGCGTGACTAATGAGAGCCCGAAAGAGGCAATCAGTGATGCTCTCTCAAGCTACTCAAGCCCGCTTATTTGGCTGATCGGTATCGCGGTAATGATATCGCGAGGATTGATTAAGACTGGTTTGGGACGCCGTATTGCTTATTACTTTATCTCTATTTTCGGCAAAAAATCGATTGGTGTGGCTTATTCCCTAACTGCAGCTGAGTTAATGATTGCACCTATTACGCCCTCTAATACTGCCCGTGGTGGCGGTATTATTCACCCTATTATGAAATCCATCGCGCAGAGTTTCCATTCAACTCCAGAAGAAGGTACTCAAAAAAAGATTGGCCGTTATTTAGCAATGGTGAATTATCATGCTAACCCAATCACTTCGGGCATGTTTATTACTGCAACCGCACCCAACCCTCTGGTCGTAGATTTAGTTAACAAAGCAACAGGTGGTGACATTCAACTGTCTTGGACAACATGGGCAGTGGCGATGTTTGTACCTGGGATGCTATGTTTAATATTGATGCCACTGGTCATTTATGTTATTTATCCACCTGACTTAAAAGTTACACCCAACGCCAAAAAATTCGCTACAGAAAATTTGGATGAAATGGGGAGTATCAGTAAGCAAGAAAAGATTATGCTCGGTGTCTTTGCACTGATGTTGATACTGTGGGCGAATATTCCTGCTCTTATATTCGGTGAAGCCTTTAGTGTTGATGCCACGACGACGGCTTTTATTGGATTGACGACTTTGATATTAACTGGTGTACTCACGTGGGAGGATGTGCTCAAAGAAAAGTCTGCTTGGGATACTATTATTTGGTTCGGTGCGCTAATTATGATGGCGTCTTACCTAAATAAGCTTGGTTTGATCAGCTGGTTTTCTAGCAACATCGAGTCAATGATTGGTACGACTGGGGTTGGTTGGATGGGTGCAGTAGCGATTTTGACCTTGGTTTATTTGTATATCCATTATTTCTTTGCCAGTACGACTGCTCATATTACAGCGCTATTCGCAGCCTTTTACGCAGTAGGGTTAAGCTTAGGTGCACCGCCAATGTTATATGCGTTAATACTTGCGGCAGCAGGCAACATCATGATGACCTTGACTCATTATGCGACAGGTACCGCTCCAGTTATCTTTAACTCAGATTATGTGACATTAGGGGAGTGGTGGGGTATTGGCGCGATAATGAGTGTGGTTAACTTAGTCGTTTGGATAGGTGCAGGTCTGGTTTGGTGGAAAGTGCTCGGCTATTATTAAACGTGCGTACATATTATTAATAGGGTTCATTCATTGCGTTCTAAATACTTTAACCTAATCAATCTGCAAGAAAATTAGCTAAAAGCGTTCATCTAACGTCTCTAACGTATAGTTGAGCGCGGCAAAACAGATATCACTCTTAAATCCACGATATTGTAAAAACCGCAGCTGGCGTGCTTTGTCTTTTTGCTCAATAGGGATGTCGTTTCCATATTTTTTGGTACGTGCAGCTACCGCAAGCTTTAGCCAGTCGACGCCTTCCACTAAGCTTTCTGGATCCTCATCAACGAACTCGCTAAATTCATCAGACTCTGTATTTGCCATGTCAATTAGCTCATCTATATTGCTAGGTATGGCTATTTTTTTGCGATAGAACTCTTGTTTGATGCGTCCACGTCCACGACCTTTACGGATATTTTCCCGAATAAGCATCAAGGTAGTACGGTAATCACTTTGATAACCCTTCTCTTCAAACTCATCGAGTAGTTCATTAATTTTGGTAGGATCTTGCTCTTTATCGAGTAGTTTTTGTTTTAATTCAGCTTTGCCATATTCGCGGCGCGATAAATAGTAAAACGCTAACCAGCGTAGGCGGCTTTCAGCTTTGATAGCATCTACTTCTGCTTGTCGCTGCTCAGGTGTACGTAGGTAGGCTTTTAACGCGGATGGTAAGTTGTCCGTTTGATTAACTTCACTACAGTCTTTTTCTGGCTCTGATAAGTGCTCATCGGTGCGACTAATTGTGTTGTCGTCGCTAATTTTATCTATATCTGAAAATTCTTTTATATTGGACTTATCGACTATAGCGTCAGCATGAACGTTACGTTTAACTTCTGCTAGCATCTCTTTGATACTTTGCGATGTAGGAAGCTGGTAAGTAGGTATGTCATTAGCTTCAGGCTCAAAATTGACAGCCGGATGAAAGCGCTTTTTCCGCTTTTTCGATTTAGACTTAGAAGATTTGGATGAGTGGTCAGGAGAGAAAAATGAGGTAGTATCGTTGTCGGAGTTATCAAAGGTTTGAGAAGGCTCGTCATCCTTAAGATCTGCGCGCCTAGGACTAGATTTTGCATATTTTGATTTATCTACAGATTGTTTTATTTTGGCAGGTTTTTTAGATAAATACTTTTGAGTGGTTGTTTTTTGTTTAGAGACAGGAGTACTAGCTGAATCGGCTTCCGATTCAGCTAGAATTTCGGCTAATGTTTTAATTTTCATAAGAAATCAAGATTATTGATAATGATTAGTGATTAAGCTGCTATTGTACAGGTTCAGAGGCCAGTTCTGCATCGGCTTCATTAGCGTCCGTTGCTTTTGCTTCTTTTTTTGATCCAAGCTTTTCGTCACGAATTTTATCTTCAATCTCTTTGGCAATAGCAGGGTTCTCTTTCAAAAACAGCACAGAGTTGGCTTTACCTTGACCGATTTTTTCATCGCCATAGCTATACCACGAGCCTGCTTTGCCAACCGCACCAATCTCAACGCCCAGGTCAATCACTTCGGCTAAGTGGTTAGTACCTTCACCATAAGTGATTTCAAACTCTGCTTGGCGGAAAGGCGGTGCCATCTTATTTTTGATAACTTTAACCCGAGTTTGGTTGCCGATGATTTCATCACCATTTTTAACCGCACCAATACGACGAATGTCCATACGCACTGAGGCGTAGAACTTAAGTGCGTTACCACCTGTTGTGGTCTCAGGGCTACCAAACATGACACCGATTTTCATACGGATTTGGTTAATAAATACTACCATACAGTTAGAGCGTTTAGCATTACCAGTAATCTTACGTAAGGCTTGGCTCATCAAGCGTGCTTGCAAACCCATATGTGAGTCGCCCATCTCGCCCTCAATCTCTGCACGCGGCGTCAAGGCAGCAACTGAATCAATAACAATCATATCAACCGCCCCAGAACGCACAAGCATGTCAGTGATTTCAAGCGCTTGCTCACCATTATCAGGCTGAGAGAGCAATAGTTCATCAGTATTCACGCCAAGCTTGCGCGCATAAACTGGATCTAGTGCATGCTCAGCATCAATAAAGGCACAGATACCACCTTGCTTTTGGCATTCTGCAATAGCTTGTAGCGTCATGGTAGTTTTACCAGAGCTTTCTGGGCCATAAATCTCAACGATACGGCCTTTTGGTAGGCCACCAATGCCAAGGGCAATGTCTAGACCTAATGAGCCTGTTGATACCACATCAACATCCAAAATGGCAGAGTCGTCACCTAGATGCATGATGGTGTTTTTGCCAAATTGCTTTTCAATTTGACCCAGTGCCGCTTTAAGTGCTTTGGCTTTATTGTCGTCCATAATGGAGTCCTTATCATAAAAGAGTAATTCGAAAGTTTGAATGTATAGTGATAATTAAACAAAAATTTTTAATACATGGGTCGTCTATCTTAACCTACTTTTAATTTCATATTTATCTTAGCTAAAACGCTATAAGAATACTTTGTCCCACTATACAGTAAAAAATATCGATAATAAAAGTAGAAAAAAGTTTGGAGAAGTGATGTCTTTAGGTGTGTTATTTGATGAAGTAATTATAGCAAAATCTGACTGCTACATCTTGACCTGATACAGAACAAGCGACAACAGCTGTCGCATGATTTAAATTGACGAAAAAGTTAAATGAAATAGTAGAAATTCTTACTATTAATATGGTAACTTAGACTCACTACCAGCCAAATTTGTCAATAAAAATATTAAGTTGTCCACAGAAAATAATAGGCTCTAAAGTCTCGTTCGTGAAACATAGGTTAGTATGAAAAATATTTGAAATTAATTTCTAAAAAGTTATTTTTACTTTTTTAATAACATAAGTCATTGATTCTAATATTAATTTAAATTGTACAAAAAATGAACGATTTTACCTAAGGCATTAGTGTATCAAGCTAGATACGTGTCAAGTAGGTACTTATCCACATACTTATCCACAGCTTATGGGGAAAACTCATCAAACCCTTATGCTATCAATGTTTGCGATGATGATAAAAGCTTGAGATTCAGTCGAGATGTTTTTGTAGCTCAGATTTTATAGGAAAATCGTGCTAATTTTTATATTTTTTGACGATGTTTCACGTAGTATTGTCTCGTTACCTTTATAGTCATTATTAGCCTAAACTTTAAGGAAAACTGGAATGCTAAAATTTTTTTTGATAAAAACAATAGTTGAAAATAGCAAGAGCTCTTTGCATTATTCTGAAGATAAAGTTTTGGCTTCAAATAAAGACTAGACTGGCGTAATGTTGCATAGCCGCAATGTAGAATGAAACTTTATCAGCTAGGAAGTAGATATTTGATAAATGCAGGAACAGAAACAGATGTCAGAGAATAGATACTAGAAAATAAGAAGGGTGGCAAAAGAATGAATGATATAACAATAAGCTAGAGTAGCGCACAACCACAAGAGTAAGTAGGGCGATACTATGTAGTTTGAGCTCATGAATCGAGTAGTTTGAGCACATGAATTGATTATATAATGTTACAAAAAAGCGGCTAAGTCGATTAGCCGCTGAATGCTGAATATAAACTATAAAAAAGATAAAAATTTAGTCTTTAGTATAAATCAAATCCCAAACACCATGACCACGTTCTAAGCCGCGACGTTCAAACTTGGTCATTGGACGAAAGTCAGGACGTGCAGTAAAGCTACCTTTACCTGCCTGATTACTGAGGCCAGCAAAGCTATCTAACACATCGACCATCCAAAATGCATAATGTTCCCAGTCGGTTGCCGTATGAAACCAGCCACCTTGCTTTAGACTGCGAGCAACTATAGCCATGCGTTCCGGACTGACAAAACGGCGCTTATAATGACGCTTTTTTTGCCACGGATCAGGGAAGTAAAGTTGAATACGGTCAATATGGTTTTCTGGCAGCTGCTTCAGTAGTTGAATGGCATCACCATTGATAATTTTAACGTTGGTCAAGCCTTGTGTACCAGCCATATAGGCACATTTGCCAATACCGGGCTCATGTACTTCGACTCCAACAAAGTTGCGTGTAGGGTCAGCTGCAGCCATCTCAATGAACGAATCACCCAACCCAAAACCAATCTCTAAGGTAAGCGGAGCGTCACTGCCATTCGGCGTGTCAGCAAATAGCGAGCGCAGATCATTTATGCCCTCTAGATTGCCATCACCGAAACTATTATTCACTAAATACTGAGCAAATTCTGGATCAGTTAGTGCCAGCTCGGCATTTTTATTCATATGCGTGCGGCGTTTCATAAACGTATTGACGATACGAATGTGTTTGCTATCAGACGCTTCTGCGTCGGTCGATGCAGATTCATTGGTATTTATATCAGTGTCGATATCGGTATCAGTGGCCATGTCGTTATGGCTTTGAGAAGGGCTATCGGTGCGAGAATGTTCATTCATAAGATCTATAGAACTTAATTAAGTGACGAATATGAGCGTATTATAAGTTAAATACACCTGGGTGTGAACGTCCAATCTTATAATGAATGACCAAACTACAATGGACGTGGTTATTAGTAAGTTATCAATCGCTTACTAACGCGCTTAGATAGACGCTATATTAAGCTACCTATCGGCACTAAAGTGATATCGCATCTGCCTTTTGATTATCATATAATAAAGGTCACCTATCGACCCAATAAATCCCTATTTAGAATCCTAAATTTCAAGTAATTTTTAATCATGCACAGTTAATAGAGCCTACTGCTATGTTATTTATTGAGACGGATTCGCCACCACCGTTTTATCAAGAACAGCTGAGTCCTCTCAAGCGCAAAAAGCTTGATCAATGGTTTATTGGTCATCGTACACAAGGTTATTACCTTAAGCGCTTTGCGCAGTTTGATCAGCAAGGATATCTGTCACCCAAGTGGCACTGGGCTGCGTTCTTTATTACCTTACCTTGGCTCCTATATCGTAAGCGTTACATGGACGCTCTTGTCTATAGCGTTGCTGGCTGGTCCTTTATTCAACTTAATATTGTCATCGCGCTAGTCACGTTTGAATTTGTGGCGATGCCTTATATTCCAGATGTCTATCAGATGGTAACACGTATTGGAATTGCAGCAGTTATTTGGCTGTTTTGGGCTTTTATAGTGGCTCGCTGGACCGATGCTTATTATTACCGAATGGCAAGACGTGAAATTGCGGATGCTATTAATGACCATCCACGAGACGAAGCAGCGCAACAAGCGCATCTACGCCGTGAGGGAGGAGTGAGCTTATTTGGTTTGGGGCTTGGTTTTGGATTTTTTGCTTTTGCGCTCATGGTGATCAATGTGCAGTTTTTGCCGATTATTGCTAAACAACAGGAAAATGAGGTATTGTTTGATGCTTATGACATAACTAAAAATGCACAGAATAGGGTCGCTCTAATCTATCAGCAAACGGGAGAGTGCCCAACCAAATTACCTCTCAGCACCGATGCACAGCAGGTACGCATGCATATTACTACGCAAGTAGAAGGTGTATCCGCTACTGACTGTGCAGTGGTGGCGACAGTTGAAAATGCCAAGTTCCCTATACGTTATCTAAATGGTCAAACCTTAGTGTTTCACCATAACCCTGATAGCGATAGCTGGAATTGTATAAGCTCACTTAATAAAAAACAGGCTCCCAAACGCTGCATGGCTAATTAAATCATGTTTGGCACTTAAAATTTAGTAGCTGTCAAGCTAAGTAACTATCAAGCTAAGTAACTGTCAAACCGAGCTATCGATAAACTGAGCAATAAACCACAAATCATCTAGGCCTTAGGGTCAGTAACGACATCATCTGGGGCGTCATCAACGGGCGTTGCTTGATTCTTAAGGACTTCATAAAACTCACCTAAGTCCATCTTGCGCGCTTTACCGATATCTTCATCAAACAAGCTTTCAAGCTCAGCCATAGCCGATTGTGCTGATTCAATCAGGCGCGCCTCATCACCATAGATCGCTTGCTGACGTTCAATTAAATCGTCATCGTAGTTGCGGAAAGTTTGAATGGTCTCACGTGCTTTTTCAGGTGATATTCCAAGCAGCTGTAAGGACTCGCGCGACATATCTAACGAGGATAAGTAGGTCTCACGCCAGATATGACGCACACCGACCTCACGTAAGCGGTAATAATGCTGACGGTCACGAGCTCGCGCTAGCACAACTAAATCAGGATAGTTTTTGCGAAGATACTCAGCGGTAGTGATAGAGCGCTCTAAATCATCAACAGCGATAATAAAAATACGTGCTTTACTAATACCGGCAGCACGCAGAATTTCAGGGTTTTTTGGATCGCCATAATAGACTTGGTTACCAAATTTACGCACAAAATCCACTCGATTTGCCGAGCGTTCAATGGCAGTAAATTCGATATTATGCATGCGTAGTACTCGCCCGATAATTTGTCCGACTCGTCCAAAACCAGCGATAATGACTGGATGCTCATGGTCGGGAATCGTATCGTGTTCGCGACTAGGCTTACTTTTAGCGAACAAAGGCTCGCCGACTTTATCTAGTAATAAAAATGCCAACGGTGTGAGTGCCATAGAAATGGTTACGATTAGATTAAGCGTGTTTTCCAGTTCAGGCGCTAATACATTTTGAGTCGCCGCGACGTTGAATAAAACAAAGGCAAACTCACCGCCTTGAGCTAAGGTAACACCAAGCCGAATACTGGTCGGCCAGCGATTGCCTGATATTTTTGCAATAGCAGTAATCACGGCAAACTTGATAAACATCAACGCCAACGCACAACTTATTATGAATATAGGATGCGCTAAGATAAGCTTGATATCGGTCAGCATACCTACTGACATAAAAAATAAGCCGAGCAATAAACCTTTAAATGGCTCAATACTGGCTTCTAGCTCATGACGATATTCAGAGTCAGCTAATAGTACACCGGTCAAAAATGCACCTAAAGCCATTGACAGACCGATTTGTCCCATCAAAATAGATACGCCCATGACGATAAACAAGGCGACAGCGGTCAGTAGCTCTGAAGCACCACTGGATGCTACAAACTTAAAAAATGGTCGGATAACATAACGGCTAGCAAGGATAAGACCACCAAAGACGGCAAAAACTTTGGCAAAATAAATCAAATCGTAGCTTTGTTCGCGCACCCCTGATAAAAATGGAATCACTGCTAATAATGGAATAACGGCAATATCTTGGAATAGTAAGATAGTAAATGCTTCACGACCATGTGTACTGGATAGTTGCTGTTTTTCGGTCAGTATCTGTAGTACAAAGGCAGTAGAAGAGAGCGCTAAGCCGAAGCCGACAATGAAAGCAGTATCTAGTCTTAGAGAGAAAAACTGATACAGAATTACCATCAATAGCGTGCCCGTAAGCCCAACTTGTAAGCCGCCAAGGACGAATATAGAGCGTCGTAGTGCCCAAAGCCGTGATGGTTGCAATTCAAGACCAATGATGAATAGCAGCATTACCACACCAAACTCAGAAAAGTGTAGCAAGCTCTCGGCATCACCTGCCACATCTAGCGCACTTGGGCCTAATATCAGTCCTGTAATCAGATAACCGAGGACAGTGGCTATACCAAAGCGTTTACCAAGTGGAACAAAAAGCAGCGCTGCACCCAAAAATATGGTGGCTTGTAACATCAAGTTTGGTGAGCCGGCAGCGGCAGCGAACATATAAAATCCTTAGCAATCAATATAAAAATATAGTCAATCTAATCTACATTAGATACGGTGTCAGGTTCGCTTAGTCTACTATTGATAGTACTTTCACTCATCTTTCCTGTAACCAAATAAGCTTAAATAAACTATAGAGCACGCTATTGTCTATTTTAAAGCTTCAAAATATAATCAATGACACGCGTAAATAAAATAATAATATGGTTATTTTTTACGGTAAATTTTCCACACTCCATTGTCCGCTAGCGGATTGCTATATGCGTCATTGCGACGCTTACGCGGCGTCTGCCGACTATCAATTATCTTGAAATCTGGCAGCGCATGGACGATAAGCCCAGTACGATAAAAGCGTATGCGTTCAGGCTCTAACATCTCGCTTTTATGGTCACGGCAAAAAACATACGCGCGCAGATCAATAAATTCACGATGGGCAACTAAGCGCGCCTCATCGTCATTATCAAATACTGATGACATACGCGCGATCTCATCAGCACTGTAATCACCGCATTTATCGGTAAGCGCACCGACCGACCCAAAGCTTTTGGATTCTTTTGCATGGGTCTTGGTTAGATGTAGGCGCTGAACATGGTAGATAAACTGTGGAATCTCAAGACTGGCCGGCAATGGTAGATAGTCGGGTGGTAGGTTGGCAGCAGGATAAAATGCCATTGCGCGCTCAAGCAGATTTTGCCAGCGTTGTTGGTAGGCTTGGACTTCTGCTAAGTTACCTTCATAAATGGGCATGTCACGAATTTGGCGCAAAATATCAGGCGGAAACTGCTCATTACGAAAGCTGGAGATATCCTCTTGCAGCGTTGATAGCAAAACCTTGGCGTGTTTTTTGCCGTCTGTTGAAGTAGGGTTGTCGATATAGTCGGGGGCGACAAAGGGCGCCGAGCGTCTAGACATAGTGTTATATCATCAATAGATAAGTTGAAAAAATACTAATAAGTATGTTTGCCAAAGTCAATCTATAGCTTAAATGGTGGTTTACAATAGTTATTATAACCATATAAGCCTGCTTGGAATGGTTTTTTTTGAAATCGGGTAAGCAAAAGCTTGATAAAAGTTGTTAAGGTGATTTTAACGGAAGAGGCAAACGAGGTTATAAATGGACAGGCTTTATAAGATTGAGAAAAATGGAATAAAGTAAAAATCGAGACTAATTTATCATGGAGCATCAACCACACTCCCTTCCTACTGTTAATAAGAATACTTGTTATAGGATTGACACTAGCCTTTGGATTTTGGTTAGTGATGGCGTCAAATATGGGGCCAGCTTATCTGCCTGATGTGTACAATGGCTGTTTAGATTTTTGGATTAGAATGACGTTATTAGGTCTTGGGTTCATTGTTTGGATTACCGCAGTAGCTTGGTTAGTTTGGCCTATATTACGCTATATTTACCGCTGCATTAGAGGTAACCACTAACTAGCTGCGTCTGTATCATCTACGATTCTACCTAATAGCCAGTAATTGTTTCTTCATTACCAATGACTGTTACTAATGGCTGTGACCAATATGGCTATTACCATCAGCAGGACGCTCTGAGATATCACAGACCAGCGCATCACTATGTGCCTCAGTTTGCGGATGCGATAAGCTTTCGACCTGAATGGTGGCGTGATGAATACCGAGCTCTAACAAGCTTTGTTCAAGATTGGCAATCAATAAGCTGGCATCCGAGATTCTCATGTCACCATCGACCACCACATGACAAGATAAGGCGTTTAAGCCGCTGGTGATGCTCCAAACATGCAGGTCATGGACTTTTTGTACCTGTGGATGGGCAACCAATTTATCCTCAACATCAACCAGTGATATTCCTTCTGGCGTACCTTCCATTAAGATATGCACCGAATCACGTACGACGCGGTAACCACTGATTAAGATTAGTATCGCGACAATCACTGACGCCGCTGCATCTGCCCAAACCCAACCAAAACTCATCATCAATAGCGCAGCAACAATAGCGGCAACGGATCCCATTAAATCGCTCAGTACATGTAAGTAAGCACTTTGCATATTGAGGTTAACGGGTTCTTTAGTGTCAGAAATTCCGGCTTTTGCATTGTCTCCATTTGAGCTATGACTGTGATTGTGAGCGTGTTCATTTCCATTTCCACTGCGGCTACCTCGATGCATAAGCCACGCAACCAAAATATTGACTAGCATACCGATGGTGGCAACAATAAGCATACCTTGGGTAGCGATTTCAGGCGGTGAATTGAAGCGTTTGATTGCTTCATAGAAAATCATCAGCGCAATGATAACAAGCGTAGCGCCATTGACAGTAGCAACTAATATCTCAAAACGTTTATAGCCAAAAGTCTTTTGATGGGTAGCCGCTTTCTCACCGATTTTAAAAGCCATTAGGGTAGCGCCAAGTGCTATAGCATCGCTTAGCATGTGACCTGCATCAGATAATAACGCTAAACTGCCTGTGAGCCAGCCGCCGATAGCTTCAATAAACATGTAGCCAGTAATGATAATAAAGCTAAACAGTAAAGTGCGCTGATAGCCTTTGGTATCACGCGGCGCTGTTGTTTGCTCTAAGTGTTCATCGTGGTCGTGAGTGTCTTGATTGTCATGAGTGTAGTTGCTCTCATCATCTTTGTGCAGATGCTCAGGCACAGCCGCTCCATTCTGATAAGAGTGGTTACTTTGTTCAGGGTTTGAATTTTTTTGATTCATAACAACACTCAGGTTTGCTGAAATTTAAATAAACTAGTCGATATTAATTTATGCTTTATATAAAGTAGATGCTGCATTTTTGTCAGAATCTATCAAAGGTTAATTATGAATTTAACATAGCCGAGTATTAGAAGCTGTAATGACGAGGTAAAAATACGGTAGATAAATAATGGAGAATAGATATAACGGAAAATTATTTAGCCCTTTTTAGCCCATTTAGAATTTAATGTTCAGATTGAGGATACGCTCTAAGACTACCAACCGACAGGGTCAATGTCCAAAGTAAGCTTCAGATATTTGGCGCTGGGCAAGGCGAGTACTGGCTGCCACCATTGATTTAATACATGGTGTAATTGCTGCCGATCCTTGGCTAAGAGCAGCAATTGTGCGTGGTAGCGACTGTTCTTTTTACTCATTGGCGCGTCGATGGGGCCCAGTACAGCAAGGTTGTGCCCATGAGGCAGATTGGCAATGGCATCTTTAAGGGCTTGAGTAGTAGCCGCAAGGGTTTTGCCTTCACAGCGTATTAGTGCGGCGTGGCTATGAGGGGGTAATCCCATCATTTTACGCTCTTGCAATAGCTCACGCGCGAATGACAGATAACCGTCTTTCACCAGCTTTAATAATAGCTCATTATCTGGTTGCAGCGTTTGAATCAGTACGCGACCAGATTTATCACCGCGTCCAGCACGGCCTGCCACCTGAACCATTAGCTGAGCGGTATGTTCAGGCGAGCGAAAGTCTGCTGATAAAAAGCCACGATCAGCATTGGGCAAACAAACTAAGGTGACATTGGGAAAGTGATGACCTTTGGCGACCATTTGCGTGCCGACTAAGATAGCAGGATTGCCTTGATTGATACGCTGATAAATATTCTCCCAGCTATCTTTACGCCTGGTAGTATCGCGATCGATTTGAATAATCGGATACAGCTCTTTACTGGTTTGCGGATTGGCAAAGATAGCGTGTAGGTTTTCGCTCAGCCTTGTGGTACCCATACCCTTGGCATCTAAGTTTTGACTACTGCAATCAGGGCAAACAGTAGGAATATAAGCTTGCCAATCACAATGATGGCATTTCAGATATGAGTTGCTTGAGTAATTGCTATGCTGAGCTTGGCTATTATAATGAACGGTTAAATGCGCGTCGCAGCGCGGGCAGTCCGCCTGCCAACCGCAAGCCTCACACAATAAGACAGGGGCATAACCGCGACGATTTAAGAATATCAATACTTGATTGCCAGCTTCTAGTGTTTGCCGTATCGCACCAATCAATGCATCGGTCAAACCTGTATCAAAGCGCGCGCCGTCATCCGTCGTTTGTTGATGAGTACTTTGCAAGCGCGCATCAATCAGCTGCATCATGGCAGGTTTGGCATTGCCAGGACGAGTAAGCAGTTGGCACTCTACTAACTTGCCGTCATCGACCAGTTTTAAATGCTCAAGAGAAGGGGTAGCGGTACCAAGTACGACTGGGATATTGTATTGCAGGCCGCGATAAAGCGCGACGTCAGCAGCATGATAACGCAGTGTATCTTGCTGCTTATAAGAACCATCATGTGCTTCATCGACGACGATGAGTCCTAAATCTTTAAAAGGATATAGTACTGCTGAACGCGTCCCGATAATGATTTGAGCATGACCAGTGCGGCAATCTTGCCAGCCTTGTAGGCGGTGAGTATTGTTCATACCTGAATGCAGTAAGACGATATGAGCGGCAAAGCGACTGGCAAAACGCGCACGCGTCTGCGGGGTCAGTCCAATCTCCGGCACTAAAATCAAAACCTGCTTGCCAGCTTCTAATACAGCTTGCATCGCTTGTAGATAGACTTCGGTCTTGCCACTACCGGTAATGCCATTTAGTAAAAATCCTGTATAGCGTTTAGCTTCATGGGCGGTAACAATGGCTGCAACGGCAAGCTGTTGCTCATCATTGAGATCGAGTGGCATTTTTGCTAATTTGACAGGAGATGGCGCTTGTTTTGGCTCAATATAGCGCTCGATAAGACCTTTATCTTCTAGCGTTTTTAAAAAAGCTCGCTCCATACCTTCCAATAATAGTACGTCTTCACTTGCACCGCGCTCGCCATGTAGTTTGAGCATATCAAACTGCTGCTTTTGCTTTTTTGCATTGGCACGAAAGTCGTTGTCGCTCGCATTCGCCAAAATTCGCCAATGGGTAATGAGTAAGTCCAGTGGCTTGCCTTGACGAACCAAGCTTGGCAAGATAACTGCTAAGACATCGCCAAGCGGGTAGTGATAATAGCGCGCAAGCCAATAGGCCAGCTTTAACATACTGGCATCTAAAATAGGCTCAGCATCTAAGCTTTTATTAATGGGTTTTAGTTTATTCGTGGGTACGCTGCTATCAGCTTCCGAGATATGAGCGACTACAATACCGACTAGAGTCTGACGACCGAATGATACCTCGACGCGACTACCAACATGAGGTAAAGAAGAGCTTGATAAGGCGTTTACATCTGCCGGTACGCTATAGTCAAATACCCGATAAAGGGGCACGGGCAGAGCAACTTGTACCAACATAAAATGCATTCCCAACGTTTAGATATATAGCTTTTAGATAACCAGCTTTTATATTTAGCTTTTAGAGATTTAGAAAATGATATTGATGAGGATAATAGCAATAAGCCCAAATAGCTATATTTGGGCTTACTCTAGAAGTTTTTTAGCAGTAACTTTTTTGACTTAATATTTTAAGACCATTAAATGTACCAATGTGCTAATTGGTGACACGGCCTAATCCAATATATAACGTTACTCAATATATAAAATAGCTTCAATCTCAACCACGCCACCTTTAGGCAATGCAGCAACCTGTACGGCAGCGCGGGCAGGGTAAGGCTCACTTAGGTTTTCAACGAATACTTCATTAAGTACGGCAAAGTCGCTTAAATCAGTTAAAGATACATTAAACTTAACCACATCATTTAAGCTACCACCAGCTGCTTCACAAACGGCTTTCAAGTTAGCAAATACTTGCTTCGCTTGCGCCTCAAAACCGTCTCGTAATTCCATCGTATCAGGATCGAAACCAAGCTGTCCTGAGATATAAACAGTGTTACCCACTTTAACTGCTTGTGAATAGGTGCCAACGGCTGCAGGAGCTTTATCAGTTTGGATGGTTTGACGGCTCATTTTATATCCTTATTGTATGTTCATTAGTTTAGTATGCTAAAAAGTTAGCAGAAGAGTCTAGCATTGTTTTGAATTTTTCTAAAATTTTAGGCTAAAAGTATCGATTTTTTGACAGATTATCTAGGACACGCCCTAATCAATAAAAATTTAGATAATTATTATAAATGTTTTTAGAGCTGATATAGGCGTACGATATTAGGAAAGCCCAATAAAGAGCGCAGCTCACGAATACCTTGCGCTAAGTGATCGCGGCTACGGACAATAATATGAACAATGGTATCACTGCTACGTACATCGACCGTTTCGACGCCGATATTCAGCTGACGCAAATGGTAGATGACTTCGCTGATTTGTTCGTCGCTAAGAGCGATAGATAGTTTTAGGTAGGCTGGAAAACGAACTTTTCCGCCTTCTTTCCCGCTTTGCTCAACTGCCTCACCTTGTTTTATCCCCTTATCACTACGCCAGCGCAACTGTATAACCTGATAAGGGTTGTCTTTACGAATATCGTCCAGTGAAAAGCATTTATGTCGATGTACAACCAGACCATGCTTTGATAAATGCCCAACGATAGGGTCGCCATAGATAGGATGGCAGCAATTGGCAAAATCAATCTCAACACCTGCAGCATTAGCAATCAGCTGTTGCGGCTGCGTCATATCGTCATTATGTCCTTGCACTTGTAGATTGCTTACCTCATCGCTAAATAAGCGTGATACAACAAGCTGCGGTAGTAGTGTGCCAGAACTTATCTGCTCAAATAGAGCACTCTTTTCTGGTAAGCCGCGCCATTCAATTAAGTTTTTCCAATCGCTATCAGTCAAATCATCAAGGTTTTTTTGGTAAGTTTTTAACGCTCGATCTAAAGCTTGTTGACCATGATGCTGCTTGTCAGCGGCGGATAAATCTTTAAACCAACGTAAAATCTCTTCACGTGCTTTGTTGGTGACCACAAAACCAAGCCATTCAGCTTTTGGTTCTGAGTGGCTATTGACTTCAATTTCAACCAGCTGGCCATTTTTCACAACCGTACCAAGCTTGGCTTTTTTGCCATCGACATTTGCACCGACGGCGACGTTTCCGACCATAGGACCTACCGCATAGGCAAAATCTAGTGCGGTTGCACCTTGCGGTAACTCATAAGCACGGCCTTGCGGACTATAGCAAATGATTTTACTGGAATGCAAATAATCCATCAGCTCATTAATGGTAGAGACAGCCGCTGTAAAGTCAGGACTGTTTTCATCTAAAGTGTCTTCATCGACCAAGTCTTTCATATTGCGTAACGAAGCTTGAATGACTGATTGACTAACGTCAGAGGCGTGTTCTGCTCCGATTACGCCAAGTCTTGCCGCACTCTGCATCTGCTTGGTTAAAATAGTCACTTTGACACAGTCGTTATCACGCTCGTAGATGAGGGTGAGCGACTGATTGCCACCAGGTAGCGGTCTGCGAATATTGTCTTCAATATGAGAATCATCAATCTGGTATTTTTTGATCAAATAATAAGCCAGCTTGTCGCAAGCTTCAATATTATCGAGCACAATCTCAAAAGCATAATGACGGAGCAGGGCGTTGATTTCACCACGATTACGGAAAAATTGTCGATATATAACCACGCGGTTGTCTAATACTTTTACGTGTCCACCAAGCTCTAAATTATTGAGTACTATAGTCAGATAGCGATGAATAGCTTCCCTTTGAAAATTACGCCCAAGACCATGCTGTAACAGTTTGTCAGATATTTTGTTATACATATCAGAGTTAAGATTGCGATAACATAAGACTTCAATATAATCGGCAATATCATTGAGCCCCATTAAGCGTGCAAATGGTACATAAAAATCTAAAGTCTCTTGAGCAGTAGCGCGTTGCTTTTCAGGGCGAACGGCATCAAGTGTAGACATGTTATGCAAACGGTCGGCAAGCTTGATAATTAATACGCGTGGATCGTTCAAAGTGGCGGTGAGAATTTTATGAAAGGTAGCGGCTTTATTTTGTTGCTTATTATGAGTGGAGGATTTTAATTTGGTGACCCCATCGACCAGTCTCGCGACTATCTTACCGTAACGCTCTTCAAGCTGCTCGTCACTAACCTCAGTATCTTCGACTGTATCATGCAAAATAGCTGCAATGATGGTATCCCGATCTAAGCGAAAGCCGGCTAATATTTCAGCGACCGCAATAGGATGCGTAATATAAGGCTCTCCTGACTTGCGCTTGTCTTTTATGTGCGCAACATCACCAAACGCGCAAGCATCAATAATGTCATGGCGCTCAGCTGCACATAGATACCCAACCGAACGCAGTAAGTTATACTGAGCTTCATCAACCAAATAGTGACTGAGTTTGGGTAAGGTTTGGCTCATAGAGTGGCGATCCTATTGTTCGTTACGATTTTGGTAGAAGCTACTTGCCCAATGCTTATATGTTAAATAGAACAATGCTATTTAAATATTGGTTAGACGATAATGCTTTTAAAAGATTATGCTTTTTGAAAATAGGCAAGCTCGAAAATTACTGTTTTTCATCTTCATTATCACTACGCCACCCTCTAATTAATCGTAAATTGCGTTGAATGTCAACTACTAAGCGAGTAGACAGTTTAAAAACCTTTAAGTAATAATAAATGATACCAGCTATCTCCGAGTAACGACTATTGACAATCGTTTAGAAAATCATGCTGGACTTACCTATTGGACTTAAACGGCAAAAACCACAGCATGACACTGTGGTTTTTGTTATAGCATTCATTTCAAACTGTAATATAAATTATATTGCTACAGATTAAATAAAATCAAGATTATACAGCTCTAAAAGCTATGATCACCCGATAATGCTAAATCTAGTGAGCTGGTCGCAAAAGTATGCTCCGGCTGATTTAGGATATCGCGAGTAATTTTGCCAGCGGCAATTTCACGTAGCGCCAATACGGTAGGTTTGTCATTGTCGACTTCTACTAGTGGCTCAGCAATACCTTTAGCCAGCTGGCGAGCGCGTTTGCTGGCAACTAATACCAATTCAAAGCGATTATCAACATTTTCCAAACAATCTTCAATCGTCACTCGTGCCATAGATAGCTACCTCGGTTGTTTTTATCAGTAACGGACATTGCCCGCAACTCGATAAAAATAGTATCAAAAATATAAGGGGTAATAACTGGCTATTATAGCATTTATTTACCCAAACGCGCAGTTGCTTTTTACGTCTAATCTTTTAGAGGATATAAGATTGGATATTAGGCTTATGATTGGTCAGGCGAGCCTGATAATAAGTTTGTAATAACGCGACTATATCGCTGTTGTTGACGTGTTAAAGTCTGTCTGTCAGCAACGATAATGGCTTTCAGCTCAGTCAAGGCAACCTCAAAATTATCATTAATTACCACGTAATCTGCATGTACATACTGCGACATCTCATTAACTGAGCCTGCTAAGCGCTGTTCAATAACATCGGTACTGTCTGTCGCACGTGTCGATAGACGCTGACGTAACGTCGCAACGCTCGGTGGCAAGATAAAAATCATAATTGCCTCAGCAAATATCTTTTTAACTTGCAGCGCGCCTTGCCAGTCAATCTCTAAAATGACATCAATGCCCGCTTCTAACTGCGCCCGTACACTTGACTCTGAGGTGCCGTAATAGTTACCAAACACTTCGGCGTGCTCTAAAAACTGTCCTTCACCGATAGCCTTTGTAAACATATCTATGCTGGTAAAGTGATAATGCTGACCGTCAATCTCACCAGGTCGTGGAGCGCGCGTGGTATGAGAGACACTAACAGTCAAATCGTTGGTAGTAGCAAGTAGCTGTTTAACCAGTGAGGTCTTGCCAGTACCGGAGGCGGCAGTAATGATAAATAATGAACCTGTCATACAGTGTGTCCTAATGAACGGATAAAGGCTGGTAAAAAGATAAAATGCCATCATGTAGAGTGATAGAAAGCATGATTGCTTGGTAATTATAAACTGCTTTTAATACTTTTATTTTAGTTAGTCGCCTCTCCAGTTCAATTACGACTGGAACGGTGGTATTTTAAAAGGCAATAAAAGCAAATTATGCTAAAGTAGAGTATTCGTTTCACCCTAATTTTTTAGAATCTAAATTATCCAATGATAGGCTGCCTTATGCAAATTTATCTTGCTAATCCACGCGGATTTTGTGCTGGTGTGGATCGCGCAATTGCGATTGTTAACGAAGCATTAACCCGTTTTGAGCCACCTATTTATGTGCGTCATGAAGTCGTGCATAACAAGTTTGTGGTTTCAGACTTGGCCAATCGTGGCGCGGTATTCGTCGAAGAGCTGGATGAAGTGCCGGACGGCTCAATCGTTATTTTCTCCGCACATGGAGTTTCAAAAGCCGTTGAAGACGAAGCGACACGTCGTGACCTAACTGTATTTGATGCAACTTGTCCTTTGGTCACCAAAGTACATATCGAGGTCGCAAGATTTGCGCAAGACGGTATGGATGCAGTACTAATCGGACATGCTGGACACCCTGAAGTTGAAGGTACAATGGGGCGCTTTAACCGTCGTCATGGTGGACAAATACACCTCGTTGAAAATGAAGCTGATGTCGACAAGTTGACTGTTCAAAATGCTGAACGTTTGGCATTTGTCACCCAAACTACGCTTTCGATGGATGATACCGCTCGTGTCATCGATGCATTACGTGACAAGTTTCCTAGTATTCAAGGTCCGCGCAAAGACGATATCTGTTATGCCACCCAAAACCGTCAAGATGCGGTCAAAGATTTGGCCGGTCGCTGTGAAGTCGTCTTAGTGGTGGGCTCACCAAACTCGTCAAACTCTAATCGTCTGCGTGAGTTAGCAGAGCGCATGAATTGCCAAGCATATCTGATTGATGATGCTAGCGAGATGAATCGTAAATGGTTCGATGGGATTCAAAGTGTTGGGGTAACTGCTGGGGCTTCAGCGCCTGAAATACTGATTCAAGAAGTGCTACAACAACTACAAGATTGGGGCGGTGATTTGCCTAGTGAGTTGTCAGGTATTGAGGAAAACGTGACGTTTAGTTTGCCAAAAGCCTTGCGTATTCCGGTTACCCAAGTAGGCAAGTAGAGGTAGAGCCCGTTCAAAATAAAGTGCTTAACAAAAACCATCTACTAATAGGTTAGGTAGAATGAAAAAACAGAAAAAAAGGTTTGTACTAGCAGAAGCGACTCTTGACGAGGTTAACAAGCAATTGAAAATAAATATGTTTGTAATTGGATTGGTTGTCGTGTTGCTTGGGCTGAATATCGTGCATTTTATGAAAGACAATAGTCTTTTTTATAGTGCCTTAATTGTGATTATGATCTTTTTGTTATTCTTAATTATAAAGAGTCGCAAGATTCTTAATATAAGAAAACAAGAGCTTATTAGGTAGGGCGTAAAGGTAAACCAGCGCCCAAATAGTCTATGAGTAACACAATAATACTGAGTTCGAAAACTACTGAGCTCGAAAAAACACTGTTAGAATGTGTTCAACGTATCCCAATAATAAAACGTAGTGATGTTTTTCACATACAGCCACTTCTCATAACAATCGAAAAAATGGATTGGTCAGAGAGATTTTATAAAAAACTAAGGATGGTTATGTCAGCTTATTACAACTTTATAAAACGTGAACAGCAAACAGATGGTACCTGCGTTGCGCATTATCAGCCAACTGAGCACGCGCAAGGTGCGTGGAATGAGCATGAGCAACATATGGCGCCAGCGACAGGGTTACTGACTGTCGAACTAGAAAAGTTTGCACCGCAAGCCAATATGCGTGTTGCCCGAATTAGTCTTGATATCTTGGGACTGATTCCGCTTGATGAATTTACCGTTACTACCCGTTGCATTCGTCCGGGCAAGACCATCGAGCTAATAGAAGCAGTCATGAGTAGTCGTGGTCGCGATTGTATTATTGCCCGTGCGTGGCGATTGATGACTCAAGATACTAGCGTCGTTGCAGGGCTGGAAGATCAAAAAGCGGTATATCAGCCAGATGGGTTGCCTGTTTGGGATGATATGAAAGGCTGGCCTGGCGGTTTTATTGAAAGCGTGCGTTTGGTTGCTTCTCCAGATCGTCGTGCGGGTAAAGGCATGGTCTGGATAACCAATGATATCGAGATGGTGGCAGGCGAACCAACCGATGATTTGGTACATCTATTAGGTATGGTTGATACGGCCAATGGCGTCGTGCCACGGCTTGGAATAGAGCTGTCAGCCGCCCAGTGGATGTTCCCCAATACTGATTTGCAAATTCATATGCACCGCGCACCTAAAGGTCGCTGGCTTGGTATCGAAGCGGTACAGCAATATGGCGATGACGGAATAGGGCTTACCAGTGCAGTACTGCATGATGTGCATGGGCCTTTTGGTCGCAGCGAGCAAATCCTAACTATTCGACCGATGCCGCGCTAATCTGTGATTCATTATAAGCAAACAGAAGTTAAATAATGCTTTAAACTTAATAAAGCTACCATTTATGCTTGAAATTTTTAACCGTGCCCCTATTTGATTAACCAGCCTAGCATTATTTATCGCAGATTTTTATCAATTAGCTGCGCTTATTTGCTAGTACTTGCAGTTCTTGTGATTAATATATGCTGCTAACAGCATCTTTGGTACGAATAATAGGAGTTTTTTATGAGTGAACAGACCCAAGCGGATAATAACAACGCTGATAATCTCAATACTAATAACAGTAACGCTAATGAAAGTACCCCTGAATTAAAAAAACACACTTTTGAAGCGGAAGTTGCGCAACTGCTGCATTTAGTGACCCATTCGCTTTATTCTAATGCCGATATTTTTGTGCGTGAGCTGGTTTCTAACGCTTCTGATGCGTGTGATAAATTGCGCTTTGAAGCTACCAATGACGATAGTCTTTATGAAGACGATGGTGAGCTGCGTATCCGTATTGCAGTCGATATCGAGGCCAAAACCATTACCTTTACCGATAATGGTATTGGTATGAATGAAGCGGATGCCATCGAAAACTTGGGTACGATTGCTAAATCAGGCACGAAAGCATTCTTAGATAAGTTGTCTGAATCACAAAAGCAAGACGGTCAATTGATCGGACAGTTTGGTGTTGGTTTTTATTCAGGATTTATCGTAGCTGATACGATTAGTGTTGAATCGCGCAAAGCAGGCGACCCCGCGGATAAAGGGGTGCGCTGGGTATCAGATGGTACTGGTAGCTTTACGGTTGAGCCTATCAATAAAGCAGCGCGTGGCACAGCCATCACTTTGCATCTAAAAGAAGAATATTCTGAAGGCGAAGATAACTACCTAGATCGCGGCAAAATTAAGCGTTTGGTCAATAAATATTCAGACCATATCAGCCTGCCGATTCAGATGCGTAAAGAAGTCTGGCAAGAAGATGTAAAGGAAGAAGGGGAAGACTCTGAGGCGAGCAATACTCCAGCTGGCGGCGAGATGGTACTTACCGATGAGTGGGAAACTATCAATAAAGCCAGTGCGCTTTGGACCCGCTCAGCGTCTGAGATTGAAGATGACGAGTATGTCGATTTTTATAAAAACATCACTTATGACATGGATGCGCCGCTGACTTGGACGCACAACCGTGTTGAAGGTCGCGTTCAATATACGCAATTGCTGTATATCCCCAAAAAAGCACCAGTAGATTTATATACTCGTGAACAGCAGCATGGTCTTAAGCTTTACGTCAAACGCGTATTTATCATGGATGACGCTGAGCAACTGCTACCGATGTATCTACGCTTTGTAAAAGGGGTTATCGACTCAGCAGACTTGCCATTGAATGTTAGCCGCGAATTACTACAAGAATCACGTGATGTGAAATCTATTCGTGATGGTAACGCGCGTCGCATTCTGACAATGCTATCAAGTTTGGCCAATAGCGAAGACAATGACAAGCAAGAAAAATTCGCGCAGTTCTACGCAGAATTTGGCGATGTTATCAAAGAAGGTGTTGGCGAAGACATGGGCAATCAAGAACGTATTGCCAAGTTACTTCGTTATGCCACCAGCACTAATGATAAGGTCGAGACTAGCTTTGAAGATTATAAAGCGCGCATGAAAGACGGTCAAAAGGCTATCTACTATCTAACGGCTGATAACTTAGCCGCTGCCAAAAACAGTCCGCAACTTGAGCTGTTTAAGAAAAAAGGCATCGAAGTTATCTTAATGACTAGCCGTGTCGATGAATGGGCAATGAACTTCTTAACTCAGTTTGATGATATGCCGCTACAAAACATCGCTAAAGGCGCTGTAGATTTGGGCGACTTGCAGGACGATGAAGAAAAGGCAGAAGCTGAAAAAGCACAAGAAATCATGAAGCCAGTCGTCGATAAACTTAAAGTGGCGTTAGGCGAACGTGCAAAAGATGTCAAAGTCTCAACACGTCTGGTAGACAGTCCAGCTTGCTTAGTCGTTGGTGAAGGCGAGCTGTCACCACAAATGATTCAAATGCTTCAGCAGATGGGTCAAGATGTACCAGCGAGTAAGCCAACGTTAGAAGTTAACCCTGATCATCCGCTTATCAAAAAGCTTGAAAGTAGCGAGCAGTTTGACGACCTTGCGCAAGTCATCTTTGACCAAGCATTATTGGCTGACGGCGGTCAACTAGAAGATCCAGCTGCTTATCTTAAACGTGTCAATGAATTATTGATGCGGTAATGTCTAGTAGCTAATGTGAAAGGAGGTCTTGAATTCAAGGCCTCCTTTTTTTATTCGCTTTTTAAGTCAATATTTTATATGGATTTTTACAAATTATGCTTATCGTCTTAGCTGACAATCCGTTACAATCGCGATAGATTAGCAGGATAAACTATGAGGTTATGTTATCGGTATGATGATAGTCATTTCTCTCGACTGGATAGAGGTCTAAGTCTTTGCCACTCTCGTCGCTAAAAACCATTTCACTTCAGCGCTTCTCGCTCAATTTCGCTGCCAATATTATCGCTGCCCTTTGGATGTTGGTAGGGTCGACCCGCGCGTTTTCTTGGGTAAAACCAACCTTTGTACAATTTGCCTTATTTGCCTTATTAGCGCTAGGCAGTAACGTACTGTTTTCTTGGTTAGCTGCTGAAGCGGGTAGTGTCTTCAATGAACAAGGATTGGTCAGCTATTTGATTTGGCCCGCAATCATCTCTTTGGTCGGTATTATTCTTGCGAGGCGTTCTGGCAACCAGATGCTGGTATTCGTACCAGTAGTGCTATGGTTAGTGGCCGACACGTTATCTGCACTGCTACAAAGCATTGTGCAAGTTTTAGGCAGTCACGGCTGGTTACCTGAATGGAGCTATTCATTTTTACCGATATTGTTTCTAGTACTGTTTTTATGGCAAACGCTAGCATTATTGTGGATCTTTGCTCGTAGGCAACGTACACCGTGGTGGGAGCGGATTATTATACTAATAGGCGCTGTGGCACTATTGACTATTTGGCAACGTAACGTGGCTGATCAACCTATTTTTAAGCAAATACCTGTACAGCCTGTTTTAGAGGAAGCGGCACTTTATAAGCAGCCACGCTTATTGCAGCAAGCATTAGCCAGTATTGACCCAAGTATGCCTGGTAAGAGTGATTGGTATTTCATGGGTGTGGCAGGCTTCTCTGATCAAAACGTCTTTCGCTCTGAAATTAATAAAGTGCGAGAATTGTTTGATGTGCGCTTTGGAACCAGTGGCCATTCACTGGCGCTAATTAATAATACTTATAGCTGGTTAGATGAGCCAGTGGCGACTAAGACTAGTATTTTACAAGGCTTGAAAAAAATCGGTCAGCAAATGGATGCTGATGAAGATGTGTTATTCATGACCTTATCATCACATGGTGACCAAGACTTTATTCATTTATCCAACCCTCCACTAGAGATGGATAATCTAGATGCCGCATGGCTACGAGAAGCACTTGATGCATCAGGCATTCGCTGGCGCGTGCTCGTGGTATCAGCCTGTTATTCTGGTTCATTCATTGATGAGCTAACGTCACCAACGACTGTGGTTATTACCGCTTCAGCAGCCGATAAAATGTCGTTTGGTTGTACTAATACGGCTGAAATGACCTATTTTGGTCAAGCCTTCTTTGCGGAAAGTTTACGTGAAAACACCAGTTTTGCGGCAGCGTTCAAGGATGCCAGCCTACGTGTTAGTGAGCGCGAAAGCTTTATGGGCTTTGAGTCATCAGAGCCACAAATGGTCGTCGGTAGCTTAATGAAAACCGCCTTGCCTGCATTTGAAAAGACGTTATTTGATAAGACGCGCTCCTCAGTAGCGAAAATCACTAACAATACTGCTGTCCCTATTAATATTATCCCTGAAGATTCTACTGATAGGCTGGAGAATACTGCTACGTCTACTACAGAGTAGAAGATAAACGCTAATTTTCTATAATTGGATCATTTTAAAACCGATACAGTGCTGCTGGGGTAAATTTTTTGCAGCCTCTGTCACGCTTGCGAACAGCACGCAATAAAAATTTATACCAGTAGCATGTGGCTATTAAAGTATCGATTTTATTTCGAACTGACTATATGTTATAGCAATTACCTTGGCTCCAGCTCATCCTAAAAATTGTTTCTATAAAAATTATTGACTACACTATTTATGAAGTCTTACTGCTTGAGATTTCTTATTATTCGTTTTGCCTAATTGCTGTTGATACGTGCACCCTTTTTCAGCGTTCCTGTTTTTCAGCACTCCTTTAATTTTTGAAAATGGTATCATGGTCTTATTGCGTAACTGTCTCATTGCATAATTTTTATAAGCATCACTTGTTCTAATTTCGATAAAAAGGATATCAATCATGAATAATTCTTACAATAATAATCTATCTGCCAACACCCAGCTCACGCAAAAAAGCGTGAACCGCTGCTTTGACGGTGAACAGCATTACTATAGTCACCAATCAACCGCGACCAAAACGCCAATGACGTTTAGTATTTATTTGCCAGATGAAGCGCTTGCAGGAAAGCTTTGCCCCGCCATATTGTATTTGTCAGGTTTGACTTGTAACGCCGATAACGTTACTCATAAAGCGCACTTTCAGCAAAGATGTAGCGAGCTTGGCATGATATTTATTGCACCAGATACGTCTCCTAGAAGTAGCGAAGATGACGAAGTGCCGAACGATGAGCGTTATTTTGTGGGTCAAGGCGCAAGTTATTACGTCGATGCAACTAATGCGCCGTGGGCCGAAAACTTCAATATGCAAAGTTATATCGTAGATGAGTTGTATGACTTGCTTCGCTCTGAGTTTGCCATTAGTAGTCTCGGTATTACAGGCCACTCAATGGGCGGTCATGGTGCGCTGCTACTAGGTTTTAAGTTCCCAAGTAAGTTTGTCAGTGTCTCAGCGCTATCGCCAGTGTGTGCAGCCAGTGAGTCAGCATGGGGTCAAGCAGCTTATACCGAGTATTTCGGTGATGATAACGATCTGTGGGCTCAAGCTGATGCAGCGCAGACGATTAAAAATGCTGGTCGCAAGTATTCAAGTATCTTAGTTGATCAAGGTGCCGATGATAACTTCTTAGCAGAAGGTCAGCTACAAACGTCCAAACTACAAAAAGCTTGTGAAGAAGCCAAACAGCCGTTAACACTACGCTATCAAGCAGGTCACGACCACAGCTATTACTTTATTCAAACCGTGATTAATGATCATATCGAGCATCATTGGCGTATGGCGCAGTTGAGCTAGTTATACCCTTATGCTTATCTATATATTTACCCTAAACTATTATTTATAAAGCAATTTTTGTGACTGTACTGTAGATAGACGGCTTAGCGGATAGTCTAACCAAGCTCAGTTATTGATATAAAATAGGGCTTGGTTAATTAAATGCTTAATACGCAAAAGGTAAGAGTTTATGGTATATCATCAAGCGTCATCCGTAGGTGAACGTTTAAATAATCAGCAACAGAATATACAATCATCACTTGCTACTATGCAGGCTGACATAGATACAGCTTTACGCACAAAACGATCAGCCAGTAATAAGACCAAAGATACGCTCAGTTTAGATATTGTGAGCTCAGATCAGTTGCAGTCAAGACCAGATAATCTAGCGGTTGATAAAATACTGGATGCCGCGCAAATATCACGTGTGATAGAGATGGCATGGGAAGATAGAACGCCTTTTGGCGCTATAGAGCACAGTTATGGACTTAGTGAAGCTAACGTCATTAAATTGATGCGTCAACAGCTAAAACCCTCATCTTTTCGTCTATGGCGCCAACGTGTAACCGGTCGTTCTACTAAGCATCAAGCGAAACGATCTTTCGAAGTAGGCCGTGCCTATTGCAAAACCCAATATAAGCCACGATAGTAGTTTTAAGACAGTAATTTTTAAGATATCAGTTTTCGAGGCACAAGTCTCCGAAGAATAAGCTTTTAAGGCATTGTTTTTTAGAATAGAAAGTTTATCGGTTTATCTAGCATTAATAGTGTTGAGGTAAGCCTTCTCGTTTTTGTCAATTTACCAAACTTATCAATTTATCAAAACATTAATTAGGTAGCTCAATTATGATTAGCCCTTCTAAACAATATCTAATCGCCCCTTCAATACTATCTGCTGACTTTGCGCGTTTGGGCGAAGAAGTTGAGACTGTTTTAAAAGCAGGCGCCGACGTCATACATTTTGATGTAATGGATAACCATTACGTACCGAACCTGACCTTTGGTAGTATGATTTGTAAGGCGTTACGTGATTATGGTATTGATGCACCCATTGACGTACATCTAATGGTCAGCCCAGTCGATGGTATGATTGAGCAGTTCTTAGAAGCCGGTGCTAGCGTTATTACTTTTCACCCAGAAGCTAGTGGACATGTTGATCGCTCCTTGCAACTGATTAAAGACGGCGGGGCTAAATGTGGTTTGGTACTTAACCCAGCCACGCCACTACATTATTTAGATTATGTAATGGATAAAGTCGATCAAATATTACTGATGAGCGTCAACCCAGGGTTTGGTGGGCAGTCGTTTATCGAAAGTACCTTGGATAAAGTGCGCGAAGTCCGTCAGCGTATCGATGCTAGCGGCCGTGATATTAGGTTAGAGGTAGATGGCGGTATCAAAGCGAGTAATATCCGTGCTATCGCTGAGGCTGGTGCTGATATGTTTGTAGCTGGTTCTGCTATCTTTAATCAAGATGATTATCAGGCAGCTATTACTGCCATGCGTCAAGAGTTAGCTTTGGTAAATAGCAGCAAATAGCTATTATAGTGATACAGGTAAGAATAGTCTTACGTCACAAAAAGGTGCATTATGGATAAGCCAACCTCACCAAACCATGACGATAAGGGTTCGTCTAATCGACAACAAAAACGCAGTTTAGTACCCAAAGGAATTACCATTGGCTTAGCGATATTTTCGTTGATACTGAGCCTTGCTGGATATGGTTTTCGCTTAATGGTGGGGGATGATGTTGGAGATGTGTTACGCCATGCGGCGGTAATAGTACCTGCTTTTGTGCTCGGTATTCCGTTACTTTTTTGGCTTGGTGCGCGTGTATTCAACAAGTTGAATGGTACTGACATTGCGGGCTGGAATGCGATAAGTCTAGGCTATCTGACTTCTTGTATTTCATTGCTATGGTTGATGGGCACTTATAGCTAAATTTCACATTATTCATAAATTTTTTATCATTATTAAGTCATGATTTTCGTCTTGACTGGAATTTTATATGCAAATTATGCCCACCCGTATTGCGAATATTATTTACCCAAAAGATCTACCTAATGTTTTGTTCACTAGCCTTATTATTGCTTGTCTATTGTTAGGGTTAGCTTCGCTGAGTCATGGCGAAGGGTTTCAAGGCTGGTTACATGTTTTTGAGAGCTGGCTACTGATGCTGTTAATATTTCCCACCGCTACTGCCGCCGTCGCACTGCCATTTAAATATCGTGACCCGACGCTAGAGTTAAAACTCATGTATTATCTGGGTATGTTCGTCGCCTTGTTATTTACCTTAGCCAAATTGCGCTACTGGCGTTAATTGAACAGTTATTATGACGTAGTCAATATCGGCTTATTTATAAGACTTGCGTTAATGCTCTTGAATTCTAGGGTCAAAGCGTCCATTGTATGAGTATGATACATTTACCCATGTTGTCTTGAGACGTAAAACTCTATGCAATGACAAGACGGTATAATTGAGGATACATTAAATGCCATATGATATTGATAATGAGATAGAAGTAGACAACGATACCCAAGATAAGTTTGCAGGATTTGCTAAAGAGACGACTCTTGAACTGGTAGAAGCAGATGACGGTAGATTATTGTTGCGTGATGCTGAACAAGATGAAGCACCACTAATGACCATCGACTTTTCTGATAAGCTTAAAGAGTTGCTTGGTAGTGATACTCAAGCTATCGGTCAGCATATGATTCATGCAGCTATTCAAGTGATTATGCAAAAGCAGATGAGTCAGTGGCATGCGCATGTCTATGATAAAGAACCTACGAATTATAGCTAACAGGCTATGATTGAACTTAAGGCAATTTATTTATAATAAGATATGAATTGCAGACAATAAAAAAGGGCTTATCAATTGATAGGCCCTTTTTTATTGTTCAAATAATTTTATTTATAGAAAAATCATTCTATAAAAAATACAAATTATTTGATTTTTGCTTCTTTAAAGATCACATGTTGGCGAATTTTAGGATCAAACTTTTTGATCTCCATTTTGCCAGGCATTGTGCGCTTATTTTTAGTAGTGGTGTAGTAATACCCAGTACCAGCAGTTGATACCAACTTGATTTTATCTCTCATGATAGCTTTCCTTTAAATGATGGCAGACAAGCGCGTGGCTTAAACTTTTTGACCTTGTGCGCGCAAATCTGCTAACACTTTATCAATACCAACTTTGTCAATGATGCGCATACCTTTAGTAGATATACGTAGACGTACAAAACGGTTTTCAGATTCTACCCAAAAACGATGGTTGTGAAGGTTTGGTAGAAAGCGACGACGGGTTTTGTTGTTTGCGTGCGAAACATTATTACCCACCATAGGGCGCTTTCCAGTCACTTGGCAAACTCTAGACATGGCGAACTCCTGATCTATGAGGTATGAGGGATTCTCATACCAGTCTGGGCAAGTTGCGCGTATTTGCGGCATGGACACAGCAAGCGGCACCATTGCACCAAACAAAACTATATGAAGGTTGAGCTGGTTTTCGCTGTCATCTAAAGGCAAATAACAGACTGACCAATTCAGAAAATTTTAAAGCCGACATTTATACCATAAAATCAGTAAACATTCAAATTATTTTGTGATAATCGTCGTCATAAAAGTCACCTATTATACCCTGAATCTACGTTCGTATGTCATCGATTACTTAACCCGTAGGTATAATTTTTAGTTGTAACTTATAACAAAAGTCAGTAAAGTTGCTGTTAGAAATTTAATACACTTTATATATATAGTAAACATACGGTAACCTTATCTACTTTTGCTCATATATTTGTAGATTGGGAACGATTCTTGCTTATCTTCTCGAATACATCATTGCTGATTCGGAGTCCAAAAAATGTCATATAGCCCGCTACCTTTTACTTCTAAGCTGTTCCAATTTACATCTTTGACTTGCGCATTGGCTTTAGCAGGTTGTGGTGGGGGTGGCGATGGTGACACAGTAGATTCTGTTGCACCTGCACCTGATTTAGGTGTTACGCAACCTGGAACAGGTGGTGGTACTGGCGGTAATGGCAATGCTGGTGGCGATGAACAAGTGCCAGACGTTGAGCCGGACTTCTTTATTCAAAAACTGAACACAGCGCCTACTATCATTGAGTTATCTGATGAGCAAGCAGCCTTTAGCGTTACTGTTAAAGCTGTTGAGAAAGTATCTGGTGGAGCGATGGTTGGTAAAGCCGTGACTCTAAAAGTAGTAGATTCTGAAAATAACGGTATCACTATCGAAGGTCAGAGTACCCAGACTACCGACAATGATGGTAACGCGGTATATGCATTAAAGCTCAATCCGCAAGCAGTTGCTGATAAAGATAAGCTGATAGCCAATGGTTTTACTCTAGTGGCGACTGCTAACAAAGCGGATGGCACTTCGGTCGCACCGCAGGAGTTAAAGGTTTCGGTAAATAGGAAAGGCAGCGGTGGTGGTACTCAAGTTATTGAAAGTAAGCTTGATATAAGTACTTCGTTGACTACTAGCTCGGTCTCCAATAATGTCTTAAATGTATATGGTGATACAGCGACACTCAGTGTCATTGCCAAAAATAGTAAGGGTGCCCGTGTTCAAGACGTCAAAGTTGGGCTAGGTATTGATAATATCAAAGGCATCTCTATCGTAGGTGGCAGTAGTAAAGTCACAAATGCGGATGGTATTGCAACTTTCAGCATTAAAATAGATGAAAATCTTTCGAAAGCTGAGCGTGATGCATTGCTACAAGGTGAAGGTATTGCATACGCAATCAGTATCCAAGAGCAAAATGGTGCTACTAAGCAAGAAACGGATAACTTAACTGTAGCGTTGCCTATCTCTGATTATGTCTTAGATGTGAAAGGTAGGGACGTAGTGCTTAATGCCTATGGAGATGAGAAGTCACTGACTATCACGGCAACTGCTAAAAACTCTAAAGTACCAACCTCTATTAATGGGGCAAAAGGGACAATCAAACTTAATAATGCAGTTACTGGAGTTAAGCTTAGCACAGAGGCTTTTACCTTTGATACAACAGGGAAAGCAGTTGTCAGTCTAATTGTAGCACCTACACTTACTGCAGCTCAGCGCAAAGAAATTGTAGAAAAGGGCGTTAGCTACACTGTGGTTTTATCTGAGCCTAATCGTTCTACCACAGCAAAAAATGTTAAAAGTATGGTTGAAATCCCAACTGCAAAATATGACATTAGCTTCGATAATAGCAGTAAAAAACAGCTTTCAAGTTCAGGTGGTACAGCGGTAATTAGCTTTCGTGTGAATGATAAAAATGGTGGTGCTATTGCTAATCAAAAGGTAACTGCTAGTTTACCAAAGATTTTAACAGATGCACGTTTGCTAACATTTAATGGAGCTGCTGAGCAGAATACTGATGCCAAGGGTATGGTTAGTTATACTGTTGTTGTTCCAACAGGTTTGACTGTATCACAAAAAGAAAAACTAGAAAAAACAAGTAGTTTTATATTAACAGCTACTGCCACTGAGGCCTCAGGTGCTGGTAGCAGTGTTAGCAGTCAGCCTATTACAATAGGTTCAGACATTGGTAAGAGTGATATTACGCTTTCACTTTTAGGTACGTTACCCAGCGTCATTACCCCGTTAAATAATGAGTTCACATTACAGCTTTCTGGTAAGCGTATGGATGGCAGTGCTGCTAACGACAGAGTAGTGAAACTCATTCTTGACAATGCTCAAGGAGTCACTATTGTTGGTAATGAACAGATGACCAATAATGCAGGTATGGCATCATTCACTATCCAGATAAATCCAAACCTAACTCTATTGCAACGTGATGCACTGATTCAATCGGGTATTAACTACACAGCGGTTTTGACTGATAATGATGGTACACAATCTAAAATTAATCAGAAAATTGATATTAAACGGCCAGCTACTAGTATTCAATTTGGTTCTATTATTAACCCAAGTATTAGTCAGTTAGGTGGTACCGGTCAAGTTAATGTTAAATTGGTTTCTAAGCAGGATGTTACTCAAGCTATTAGAGACCAACAAGTAACGATCAAGCTAGATAATTTAGCTGACACTTATGGTGTTACTGTTACCCCAATTACTCAAAATACAGATTTTAATGGTCAGGTGGTATTTACTATAAATGTACCAGCTGACTTAACAATCACTGAGCGTGCTGACCTTAAAAATAGAGGTATTAGCTATCAACTGTCTTATGTGGAAAACGGTGTTACGTATGAACAAGCACAAAAGGTGCAGCTCACTACACCAAGTGTAGCCTTAAATATCTTAAACACTAATAATGACACTGGTAATCAAGTCGACTATCAACTTAATAACATGGGTGATAATACACTTATTCAGGCTCAGCTTAGCAATCAAACTAATAAGACTTTGATTGCTAATCAACCTGTCAGCTTCGTTTTAGATAACAAAGCGTTAGCAAGGTTGCTAATAGTCAATGGACAGGCAGGGTCGGGAAGTATTACTGCCAATACTGATAGTAATGGTGTTGTTAACTTTGAGGTCATTGTAGAAAACGGCTTATCTGATGCAGAAAGAGATGCGCTAAGTAAGCAATTATTAACGGCAACGTTAACTGAGACCTTAACTAATAAGACTCAGCAAGTTAAGATTCAAGTAAAGTCTATGTCTGCTGTGATCTCGTTAATCAACGATCAGTCAAATCCGCTTAATTTAAATGGTGGTGAGACCCAAATCGTAGTGACGGCACAAGATAAGGCTGATAATATTGTTGCCGGACAAAAAGTATTTCTAGCTTTACCAGCTGCTGTAGCTAGTCAAGGTATCACACTTGTATCGAGTAGCTCGCAAATCACTGATAATTCGGGTCGCGCTACCTTTACTATCGCCGCGCCAAACAATCTCACTGATGCACAAAAAGATGCTATTGGAAACAGTTTCGCTATAGCACTATCTGCTGCTGACAGAAACAATACTATCGTAACTCAAGCCAGTAGTGTCGCAACAGTTAGACCAACTGCCGACGGTACACAAGAAAACTTAACCATTGGTGCTAATAAAGTCGTCAACACTAAAGGCGATACATTTAAAGTCTTTGTACGAGTTGCTAATAACGACGGTAGTATCGGCAATCGCGAAGTTCGTTTAAATGTTAATGATCCTATCAAAACTGGCGTGACTATTAGTAATAACATCGCTACAACTAATGGTGACGGCGTAGCAACCTTTGATCTCACGCTTATAGACGATGCTAAAGTCAACCAAGCGATTCTAGAAGCGGGTATCAAGCTAACGGCTACCACTACCACGGCTGAAAACATTGATTTGATACAGAACTATATCGTAGCAGTAGATACTGCCACGATTGATAGTTACCAGCTATTAGTTTCTTCTGACAAACCTACTCTTAACACTGGTGGTGATCAGACTACTGCTACCTTCCGTGTCACTGACAGCAAGGGTGGTATTTTGGCAGGTGTCCCTGTACAGTTAAGTATTGAAAATTTAGAAGCCAGCGGTGCTGCTCTAACAACCCCAAGCATGGTAACAACTGATGCTGATGGTTTAATAAATGTTGGTGTGCTGCTCGCTGCTAGCAGTGTGAACGCTCGTTTAAATCATAGTGTTGTAATCAATGCCAAAATCGTTACGCCACAATACGATGCAGATGGCAAAGTCAGCATGCAAGTGCGTGAAGAGAAGTCATTAAGCTTATCAGCTATCGGTACAGAAATTACTATTGCAGCTACAGAAGCTAATCTAAAAGATGGCGCTTCTACTACTATCACGACCACATTAGTAGATGGTGCAGGCCGTGCCATTGCCAATGCTGGTATGGAGTTAGTCGACGCGAACGGTGATGTTATCCACTCTAGTGCGACTGCTATTAGCAATGCAGATGGTAAAGCAGTATTTAATGTTAACGAAGCTGATTTGAGCTTTGATAGCAATGGTAATTTACGTGTATTTGCTCGCGCTTTGGGTGAAAATAGTATCAATACTCAACGTAGTCTAAATAGTATTGAGCTAATCAAAGTCTCACAAGCAGGCATCAGCTTTATCGATATCAAAGACGTTTATGATGTTAATAAAGCACATACTATCAATGTTCAGATACGTCGTGATACAGCTGCTCAAGCAGCTGAATTAATCGGTAAGCAAGTTGAGGTTCAAACGACACTAGGTAAATTTGCTAGTGGAAGTGCTGATAGTAATAATGTCATCGTTACTAAAACCATTGCCGTCACTGATATAAGTGGCAATATCGTTACAATACCTGTTACCTTAACATCAGAGCTTGCTGGTATTACTGCACTACAGGCGACTGTATTGGGTGAAACACTACCAAACGGTGAGCCGCGCTATCGTGCGACAGTTGATGCACGTTTCCGTGCCACCACACCTGCTAAAATGTTATTCCAAGCGGTGAAATCAGTTATCACTCCAGGTACGAGTACCGAAGTAGTCGCAACGGTAAAAGATAAAAATGATGTGCCTGTCGAAGGTCAAACCGTCGTATTTAGCCGTGCGTCAGACTCGTCAGCAGGGCGCTTGTCTGCTGCTACTGCCATAACAGACCGTAAAGGTGAAGCACGTGTGGTTTATACAGCCAATGCTAGCTCACCTATAGGCGGTATTGTAATCAACGCACGTTTATTACAAGACAATGCAAATATAGGGGTGAAGACTACGACTATCACTGTGTCACAAGAGGCTGTATATACCACTTTGGCCTTTGCTAATAAACTATCATCGGACGATATCTATTATACGGTACGTGGTTCTATATCTGTCATGGATGGTTCAGGTCGTTCGGTACCTAATCAAGAAGTGTCAATTAAGTCTTATGCGACTGATTATGCACAAGGTAAGGTGTGTCTGCTAAACAGTACCGTGACCTTCCAAGGAAGAGAGACGACTGATAACAACGGTGTTATAACCACACCGGATCCTTTAGTTAAGGAAGATAAAGAGTTAATTCAATTTGAGTCAGACTGGATTAATAGCGAAGATGATCCAAATTATAACTTTACGTTTGATAAAGATCCAAACTACAATTACACCTTAGATAAAAACCAAGATCTTAATGGCAACGGTATACTTGATACTATCAATCCAGTCGCTATTATCGGTGGTACGGTATCAGATGATGGTTATACCTTTATTACTAACGAAGAAGGTCGCGCTGACTTTAGTATTCGCTATCCAATGCGCTACTCAAACTGGGTCAAAGTACGTTTTGATGCCACTACTTTCTTAAATGGTAGTGAAAATAAGCAAAGTATTTATTACAGACTTCCATTTGCAGAGAGTGATAAATCTATTAATGGCTCAAATGTAGAGTCGCCATGGATTGGCGCTACTAGTCCATTTGGCGATGGGGGCGTAGAGTGTGTAAGTAGTATGAATATTGAGGTTGACGAAAGAATAGGAAGCAACGGTTATACAGCAGTTAGTTTGTTATCTAGTTCGAAAAATAGTCAAAATTATACGATTTCTATTGGTAGAGAAGCTAAGACAGATAATGGTGCGAATCATCCGTTCTATTCAGTTGACTTTAATCAAGCCTTTAGTTTGGGCTCTGTTGTTAGTGTAGGTAGTAATGGAGTTAGGTTTTCTAAAGTTATTAAAGTTGAATAATGGTTTATAATCTTTATTCAGAAGACTAGCATTTAGAACGAACCCCCAACCCTCGTGTTGGGGGTTTTTGTATTGGTAATATAAATAACCAAAAAAAACCAACTCAGTAAGCAAAACATTGCAAAAACGATTAAAATAACCAATTCCTATGCTAACGCTGATTTTTAAGCTGGGCTTTAATACTTAGTGGTAGAAAGTTTTTCTTCTTAAATTGGATGCATTATGTCAGACACTGAAACGAATACTTTATCAAAAACCTCACCTCAAGTGGCATCTAAAGTGCTGCCTATTACTACTGCTATCGATACTGCAACACTTTTAATCAAATGCCGCGATCAAGCCGGTATTGTGCAGGCGGTATCAGAATTTATTCATCGCTATGGCGGCAATATTATCACTCTCGATCAATATTCAACTGCTCATGAAGGTGGACAGTACTTTATGCGTTTAGAGTTTGTTCTAGAAGGTTTGAGCGAAATTATTGATAACTTTGAAGCCAGCTTTGCGCATACCGTTGCCAAGCGTCATAACATGACTTGGCGTCTACATGACAATGCGATTAAGACTAAAGTCGGTATCTTGGTATCGAAGTTTGATCATGCATTATTAGATTTGTTATGGCGTCATCAACGAGGATTGCTCGATTGCCAGATTACTTCTGTTGTAAGTAATCATGAAGATCTGCGTCAAGCAGTAGAAAACTTCGGTATACCTTTTCATCACGTACCGGTAACTAAGGATAATAAACCTGAGGCGGAAGAGCGAGTTGATGAATTGATGGCAGGTAACGACTTAATAGTATTAGCACGCTATATGCAGATACTATCGTCTGATTTCATTGAACGCTGGCCAATGCAGATTATCAATATTCATCATTCATTCTTACCAGCTTTCGTCGGAGCAGATCCTTATCGTCAGGCGTATGACAAAGGCGTTAAGCTTATCGGTGCGACTGCGCATTACGTCACTGCAGAGCTCGATCAAGGCCCTATTATTGAGCAGGATGTGCACCGTGTGACCCATCGTCAGGGTGTGGTAGAATTACGTGCTATTGGTCGTGATATTGAGCGCAATGTATTGGCACGCGCAGTGAACTGGCATGTGCAAAATCGAGTCATTGTGACAGGCAATAAAACAGTGGTCTTTAATTAGAGAGAAGATCTTATTAAATAAGCGTTACGGTCAGCAATATCGTTTATGATTTATGCTGACCGACTGTGACGCTCACTCTATAACACTAGCTCTAAGACAAACTTGCTACCGACAAAGCCAATTGCTAATAAGATAAAGGCATAGAAAGTAATATTAGCCGCACGTTTGCCACGCCAGCCAGCGCGCCAATTTCCTATCAACAGTATGCCAAATAGCAACCAAGATAACATGCTAAATACCGTCTTATGCACAATATGCTGCGCCATCAAGTCTTCTACATAGATAAAGCCAATTCCCAGCGCGATGCTAAGTAGTATAAAGCCTACCAATATCATATCGAATAATAAGCTCTCCATACTTTGTAGAGGCGGTAGTTTATTGACCCAAAAACGATGGATGGTATGATGCTTAAGCTCACGAATTTGCAGACGCAAAAATAGCGCTTGCACTGCAGCCATCAGCAGCACACAGTAGGCAGCAAGTGATAATAGAATATGCGCTTCAAGACCGATGCTGACATCAGTTAGTGGCTGATAAGGTGCGCGGCCAACATAGCCCACTGTCATACCAATAAGCGCAGTCGGTGCAGCTAGGATACCTAGACTAAGAATAGGACGGTACAGACAGAAGAGTACATAGAAAAACAAGAAAAACAGACTAATTAGGCTGATTATGTTAAATAAGTTAAAATTTAGCCCATATAACGTAACCACATACGGATATAATAGGGCGGCATGTGCGAGCATACCGACGACCAGTAAGCCAAGGCTTAAGCCTTTATGAATAGGGTTGCTCTTCGTCAATGCCCAACTGATATGGATACTGACTGCTATATAAGCCATACTAGCAATTATGAACGCAAGGTGCACAGGTAAAAGCCTCATCCCATAATGAGCGCAAAATCGCCGCTCAATTTAACGCTAAAGTGGTATTATTAGAATAATCGTCCAATCTATCATAAAATGAAGGCTAGTTGAGAATCATCTCTATTATTATTCATAGATGCTAAGATCATAAATAGTTATTCATTATGAGGCAGCAACTACCTATAAAGGTTTATATAAGCCACTCAATAGGTAACAGTTTATATAGCGGTATTTATATAACAGTATTTGTTTAACCGTATTAATATGGCTGTCAATGCATTAGATTAAAGCCAAATGCGTCTAAAGTCTTAGCGGAAATTACGCTATAGTATTGATAGTCAATCATTTTTAGATAAATCATATTCGATGTAAATGTGCGATACCCTAAACCATTTTGTTTAATCCATCTTTAATAAAGTGCTTTTTGACTGCATATACCTTAACAAGAAGCCTTTTTATAAAAATATTTTAATTGTTTAATTGAGAGTTATTTATGTTTGATACCTTAACAGAACGTCTATCGTCGAGCCTACGCAATATCGCCGGCACGGGGCAACTGACTGAAGACAATATCAAAGACACGCTACGTGAAGTGCGTATGGCGTTGTTAGAAGCCGACGTGGCGCTACCGGTCACTCGCGATTTCGTGAAACGCGTTAAAGAGCAGGCGCTTGGTGCTGAGGTGCTAAAAGAATTAGCTCCAGGTCAGGCGTTTGTAAAGATTGTCCACGATGAGCTGACCGAAATGATGGGCAGTGCTAATCAGCAGCTTGAGATGACGGGTAAGCCTCCTGTCGTGTATTTATTAGCGGGTCTGCAAGGTGCGGGTAAAACCACCACTGCAGGTAAACTGGCCAAATATCTACAAGAGCGCCATAAGAAAAAGGTCATGCTGGTCTCAGCTGACGTCTATCGTCCAGCGGCAATACAGCAGCTTCAGCAAGTAGCCGGTCAAGTTGACGCCAAGTTCGTTAACTCAAGTAGCGACGAGAACCCAATTGATATCGCCCTACGCGCTATCGAAGAAGCAAAAATTCAATACCAAGACATCTTGATTATTGATACGGCGGGTCGTCTAGCTATCGATGAGACCATGATGGATGAGATTAAGGCGTTAACCGCTGCGGTTAATCCATCCGAGACACTGTTTGTGGTTGATGCCATGACAGGTCAAGATGCAGCCAATACTGCCAAAGCCTTTAACGATGCGTTGCCATTGACGGGTGTTATCTTAACTAAGACTGACGGTGATGCTCGCGGCGGTGCAGCGCTTTCTGTACGCGCTATCACAGGTAAGCCGATTAAGTTCTTAGGTCGCGGTGAAAAACTCGACGCCTTAGAGCTATTCCATCCTGAGCGTATTGCCCAGCGTATTCTTGGTATGGGTGACGTACTGAGTCTGGTTGAAGAAGTCGAACAAAAAATCGACCGTGATAAAGCCGAAAAAATGGCGAAAAAGATGCAAAAGGGCGGCGACTTCGACCTTGAGGATCTATTGACTCAGTTCCAGCAGATGAAAAATATGGGCGGTATGTCGGGCTTCCTTGATAAAATGCCAGGCATGGGCGGTTCGGATATGCAAAAAGCTGTCGAAGACGCTAAACCTGAAGAAAAAGTCCGTGAAATGGAAGCGTTAATTAATTCTATGACCCCATTTGAGCGTCAGAATCCTGATAAGATTAACCCTAGTCGCAAGCGTCGTATTGCTGCAGGCTCGGGGCGTGAGATCCAAGACGTCAACCGTTTGCTCAAGCAGCACAAGCAAATGGCAAAAATGATGAAAATGATATCCAAGCCTGAAGGCATCAGTAAGATGATGAAGTCTATGCAAGGGTTAATGGGCGGTGGCGGTGGCGGAGCTGGGGGCGGCGGTCCTTTATTTGGCGGCGGCGGTCAGCAAGGCGGTCCTAAAGATGTGAACCCGCAACAAATGGCGAAGCAAATGGGACTTGATCCTAATAATATGCCTAGCACTGAAGAGATGCAAAAGCAGATGCAAGAGATGGAAAACCAAGCGCCAAAAAAGTTTAAAACGCGTTTTTAAACAGTAGTTAAATTTATTAGTACTATAAGTCTAATAGAAACCCAGAGCTAAAGTAGTTTTGGGTTTTTTTATGGATGCTATTTAGCTCACCTATTAGAACACCTATGTTTATATGTCTTCTCATGAATAAAGTGTGAAAAACGTAGAAAGTGATAAAAATCGCTTACCCTAAATGCTATGATAGGCGCTATTTTATTAGGGCGTATTTTTTATGTAGTCGATTCAATTTGAAAGTGGTACTTTGAGAGTGGGACAAGGCAACCGAGCGTAGATGGTTATGTCATACTTCAAATGAGGTTAACGCAGCAACACTTTTATAGTGGACTGACTATAGTGCCAAAAGTATAAGCCGAGGTTACAATGTTTTTAGCAATGGATACCGTGTTCGATCAGTGCTCAATCGCAATTTTAGATGCGAGTGGTCAAGTACTGTCGAGTCATACCGAGACTGGTAAGCGCCAGCAGACCCAACAAATTTTACCAATGATCGATGCAGCTCTGTCCGAATCTAAACTGAGCCTTGCGGACATGCAGGCATTAATATTTAATCGAGGTCCAGGTGCATTTAGCGGTATTCGTATTAATACTGCGGTGGTACAAGCGCTATCAGTGGCACATGATTTACCTTGCGTAGGAGTCTCAAGTCTGCAAGCGATTGCGCAGCGGGCATATCAACAATATGGTGTAACGCAAGTATATAGCGCCCTTGACGCACGTATGCAGCAAGTTTACTTTGGGCAATATGCAATAAAAGATAGCGAGCAATCAGATCATGCTGTCATGCAACCAGTGTTAGTCAATGATGAAGAGAGCACTGAGCAACTGCTGGATTATGATAGCCAAACAGTACTCGATATTCCTATTGCCGGTAATGGCGCGTTGCTCTTAAAACTATATGATGGACAAATATGTCATGACGATGTTTGGCCGGATGCGACAGTGATTGGACAACTGGGTATTGCGCAGTTTATAAGTTCTGGCGGTACCGATGCGGCGCATGCGCTACCAAAGTATCTGCGCAACCAAGCGTGGAAAACGTTAAAAGAACAAGGTAAAGCATAGTTTTTAATATAGTCATTTAAATACAGTAATGTAAACGTCATTCATAATAGCTAGATGCGTAGTATTAACCATGCGCCAAACCTTATAAAAGCAACGACAATATAGGACAGCCAACAGGTCTGTTTTTAGGAAAATAATTGTGGATATACTCTTGTTAATTCAAGCTGTCATCATGGGTATCGTTGAAGGTATCACTGAGTTTTTGCCCATCTCTAGTACTGGTTACCTAATCTTATCAGCTGATCTGATGGGCTTTTGGACCAAAGACAAAGTTGACTTGTTCATTGTTGTGGTTCAGCTAGGTGCTATATTAGCGGTCATTTATGATTATTGGGGCAGGTTATGGCAAGCATTGATGGGTCTGCTGACGGGCAAAGCAGAAGGCATGACCAATCCAAGGCAGTTGGGACTGAGTCTGATCGTTGCCACTGTTCCGGTTATGCTCGTTGGCTTCACCTTTGCGGATGAAATCAAAACTTATTTGTTCAATCCTATGATTGTCGCCATTATGCTAATCATTGGTGGTTTGCTGATCTTTTACGTGGAAAAGCGTCCTAAGACGATTATTGCTAAAGAAGCCGAAGATGTCAGTCTAAAAACGGCGCTAATGATTGGTTTGTTTCAGTGTTTGGCACTGATACCAGGTACGTCACGCTCAGGTGCTACTATTATTGGTGCTCTTTGGCTTGGGGTCTCGCGTAAAGCTTCAGCAGAATTTTCATTCTTTCTGGGTATACCAGTCATCGTAGGTGCAGCTTTGTTGGACTTATTCAAACACGGTGATGTGTTAACCAGTAGCGAAGATTGGGTGGTATTAGGCGTAGGCACAGTAGTATCCTTTATTGTGGCACTACTCTGTATTCGCTGGCTAGTGGCGTGGGTAAGTCACCGTGACTTTACGATTTTTGCATGGCTACGCATTATTACTGGGGTGGTGGTATTACTGGCGTCTTGGTTGTTTGGTTATCAGATGGCTGGCTAGATTTGCACGTTGTTTTACTAGGTTTGCAGATAACATAAAGGGAGGGCAGGTATGACCGCTTTGCAGCAAGAGTTTAGAGAGGCTACTGCCTTTGTGCATTGCCAGCTACTCTATGTTAGCGAGTCACAGCAAGCGCAGATTGATAGCTTGCAGACGTTAATAACTGAACATGAACTGCCAATCGTTTTAAATACCGAGCTAATTACCGATAAACTCAATCAAAAACATCGCCAGAAATTAAGTCAGATATCTACCCAGCCTATTTTATTGTTAGAAGAAAAAAATAAGCTGTCATGGCTTAGTAATGGACTGAGTGTGGCACCGGAATGGGATAAGCTACAACGCCGTGTGGTGAGTGCTGGACGTAAATCTGAATTGCTATTACAAGCTGCTAAAATCACATCGGATAGCATGGTCATCGATGCTACCGCTGGATTCGGTCATGATAGTCTGATATTAGCCAGTACAGGCGCGCAAGTAACGATGCTTGAGCAGCAACCCTTGATGGCATTGCTATTGTTAGCAGAGCAGCAGCGGATGAGTGCATTACCGAATTGGCAAAAGTTGATGACGCGTCTACATATTATAAATACCGATGCGCTCAGCTATTTTTCAGATCTAAAAGCTGAATCAGTAACTGCAGATAGCAAAATGATTGATGTGGTGTATTTGGATCCAATGTTTCCAGAGGATAGCTACCAAGATAGCAAGACAGGTAAAGGTGCTAAAGTAGGTAAGCATATGCAAGCACTGCATCAATTAGCTAGCCCGCCAACATCAGAAGAAGAACGACAATTGCTACAAAGTGCGCAAGCTGTTGTTAGTCAAAATGGTGAAAAACAAGGTCGCGTAGTCGTGAAGCGGCCGCAGCTTGCGCCGTTACTTGCTAATCAACAACCAAGTGAAAGCTGGCATAATGAAGCAGTACGCTTTGATGGTTATTTCGTTTAATAGATGTTTTATTATTTTAATGAATGGACTCAGTTAATCATCTTGAGTGTTTAGGATTAATGGATTTAGGAGCAAGGAATGTCAACGCTAATAATTTGGGCCATGGGTGCAGGCTTATTATTGATAAACATTATATTGCGTACTCGAATTTTAAGGTTAGAGGCGCGTTTAAAAGAATTGAGCAACCCACAAGAGCAATTAACTTTTTTGCGTCAACAAGCAGCAAATAAAGAGAAAGTTGCCGCCATTAAAGCCTTACGCAAACAATATCCTGAGATATCACTAATTGAAGCAAATCGGATGTGGCAGGATATTTAGAAGTTATATATCTAGAGGCTATAGATACTTAGAGCCGTTATATTTAGAAGCTATATGTTTAGAGATGATTCAATGACCAACAGTCCCTCAGCTTTGAGTTTCAAAGAAAAGCTACACGCCTACATGCAGCTAACGCGCTTTGATAAGCCAGTAGGCATTGAGCTATTACTATGGCCAACGTTATGGGGCGTAATGCTGGCAGCGATGGGTCAAGCGCAGCAGCAAGGGGCAACGGCAGGTCTGCCAAGTCTGAAGATATTTGTGTTATTTGCTCTGGGCGCGATTTTTATGCGGGCAGCAGGCTGTGCGATTAATGACTTCGCCGATCGCAAAGTAGACGGTCATGTGACCCGAACCAAAGGCCGCCCATTAGCAGACGGTCGCTTATCTGCTAAAGAGGCCATCGCTGCATTTTTAGTGTTGGTATTATTAAGTGCCAGTTTATTATTTTTCTTGCCTATTGAAGTATTCTATTGGTCTCTGGGTGCGGTCATATTGGCGTTTATTTACCCGTTTATGAAGCGTTTTACGCATTTGCCGCAAGTGTTTTTAGCCGCCGCTTTTGGTTGGGCGATACCGATGGCTTATGTAGCCGTACAAGGCGCCCCTGATATCTGGTGTTGGTTGTTGTTCATAGCTTACATGTGCTGGACAGTAGCCTACGATACTCAGTATGCCATGGCGGACCGTGAGGATGATTTAAAGATTGGGGTTAAATCAACGGCGATATTATTTGGTCGCTATGATGTAGTTATCATCTCACTACTACAAACGTTGTTTTTGCTCATTATGGGTGTAGTTATGTGGCATTACTTCGCACCAACGACGTTAGGTGTCACCCCAGTATTTGGCTTGGCTTTAGTAGCGATGATGTTTGCTAAGCAAAACAGCGCTTGTGCCAGTCGTCAAGCTTTAGCCTGCTTTCAGGCATTTTTAGCCAATATTTGGGTAGGGCGTTACGTCTTTGCTCTTATAGCAATTGCTTGTATATGGACGACTTTTAATGGATAAATTAAATAAATTTTCGAGATTAAAAGCGAAAAAGCCAACAGATAAACCTACGGCAGACTACCAAGCAAAGCTGGCTGAGCACGGTTTGAGTCGTGAGCAAGTCATCGCTACCGAACGTAAATTGGCTAAGTTTGCTAATACCATGGATTCATTAGTCCGTATCCCGTTTACCAAACAGGGTATGGGCGCTGATGCGGCACTATCGACCATTCCGCTAGCAGGAGATTTGGCAGGACTCGCGTTGACCAGCTATGCGTTTATATTAGGTCGTCAGCTAGGTGTCCCAGCACATAAAATGACGCCAGCAGTCAGACTGGCGCTCATTGATATGGTGGTTGGCATCGTACCTGGTATTGGGACGCTGCTGGATATCTTTATACGTCCTAGCCGTAAAACCTTGGGCATCGTACATCAGCACCTACAAGATGAGTATGGCATCACTGAAACCATGCATATGGATCGGCCATTTTTACATCAATCACTAGAAGACAAACAGCAGCAAAGTCGCTTTTGGCGTAATCCAATCGTTGCTTGGCTCTATCTGCATATACCTGACATATTAGGGCTAATCGTTTTAATATTTATTGTTTGGGGATTGTGGGCCGTGATGAGCTGGCTGGTCAGCCTGTTTGGAAAAACAACTGGCTTTGGCTAAACCAAAGCAATAAAAAAGGCGGCACACGATCGTAACGTGTATCGCCTTTTTTATTGCTCAAAGTATTGTTTTTAAGAGGCTTAAGCCATGAGTCTTTTAATAAATTATTCAGTGATGACTTCAGCTTCAGCACTGACAGCATCGAAGCTGGTGACTTTATTGTTTTGAATAAGATCTATAGCGCTACCACCACCATGACTGACCAGCTGAATACTACCATCTGTTGAGCGATAAGTAGGATTGTTACCTTGGCCTTCTGGTGCGCTTAGGGTCATTTTGGGTTTATTAGGTAAGGTTACGATGGCATTGAGTACGCCCGCAGCCGAGGTTTCAAAGACGACGGATAAAGTTTCACCTGACGCGCTTTTATAACGTACATCAGTGATTTGCGCGCCTTTAATCGCTTGTTCTGGATTAGGAGTCGCGGCTGCAGTATTTGGTTCTATTTCTACCGTTTCGATATCGTTTTCAAGCTCGTTTAAGTTAACATCGTGCTCTGAATCTATGATGGAATCAACCGAGTTTTGAGAGCTGTCTATAGGTGCCCCATTATCATGACTATCATTAACAGGCGTAGTTTGAACGTTTGTTTCAGCTTTTGCCTCATTAGCTGCTTCAGGTTCTGGTGTCTTTTGGCAGGCATTCAGTATCAGCACACTAAAAAAAATGGCGGGAAAAACACGCAAGTAGGACTTGGATTTTAGTAAAGCTAAAGTAGGGGCTTTCATAATGAGGTTGTTATCCATCAAGAGGGGTTTATTTAAGCATAGTAAGCTGTGAGCAGTAATTTGCTATTGAATGACAATATATGACTAAGTGCTTACGGTAATAACTAGCTTTCGCTGTCCGCCATATTTTTCGAGGTTGTCTCTATGCTCACATAGGTAAATACCTTGCCACATTCCTAGTCCTAATGCGCCATTGATAAGTGGAACGGTTAAGCTGACCCCAAGCATTATACTTTTAAAATGAGCTGGCAGATCGTCTGAACCTTCTAGCGTATGTCGATATTCTGGCTGGTCGGCTGGTGCTATTTTGTTAAGCCAGTCTTCGGTATCTAATCTGACATCTGGATCAGCATTTTCGTTGATAGCGAGACTGGCGGAAGTATGCTGTAAAAATAGGTGTACTAGACCTGCTTTAGATGTATGAGGTATTAGCGCCTCGATGGCATCTTCAATCATTGGTGTTATGATATGAATACCGCGCGCATAGGCAGGCAATGTAAGAGTGGTTTGTTGGTAAGCCATTTGAATATGTCTCGTTATTATACCAAACCCAAAAAATATACTTAGCGGTGTCAAACTCATTTAGCCCATAAGGCATACTACTTAACCTCGTTTTGCTTGATACTCTGATTTTTGGGAACGGTATTAAAATTACTTTCAATACTTAATATTACAAGATATTCGTAGGCGTTGAAAGCGATGCCTTAAGAAGGACGAAACTCACTTCAAGGTTCTTTAATTGAGCGGCGTTTGCAAACGCGTGCGATTTGGCGAGAGTCGTGCAAGCATCGCCGCTGACAATGGTGCAAACGAGCCTAGCATCATATCTACTAGCGTTTCAGCACATATTGGTGCCAGCGCATAACCTTTAGCGCCCATTGCACTCATGGTCCAAATTCGTTTACTACCGACTAACTGCCCAACCATCGGATGATAATCAGGGGTCTGGGTGCGAATGCCTGCGCGTCCCTGCCACAGACTGGTATCTGTTGGAATGACCGATTCCATCTCAGGAATGGCAGTGACTAGTTTTTCGCGGCTAATCTGGTGTTCTTCATTACGAATATCAGTGTCTGTATCATTGCGCACAAAGCTTGCGCCTAGTAATAAATACTGTTCGCCTTCTACTACCTCATTCAACTTACTGTCACCAGCTTGCCCGCTAAATGAGGTGCAATAGCCACCGTACTTGAGAGGAAGTTTGGGCAGTTTTGCCCATTGTGCTGCTGAGGGAATAAACCAAGAGAGCTGACCGCGGATTTTACGACAATCAAAAATACGTTTATCTAACTGATGGCTCTCAAAAGCGGCACAAATCACCACGTTATCGGCGATGATAGATATTATATCTTTATCCTGATTACTGCCTTCAATACAAACATGGCTCTCCATCTCGTTAATACTGCTAACTTCTAATTGTTGAAAGCAGATTAGGGGATGGGTCAGTATTATATTTTTCAATACTTGAGGATTGACCAAGCCAGATTGGGGTAAGTACAAATTCTCTGATAAATCTTGCGTTTTTAATCCAGTAGTCTCTTGTGCTTGTGCAAGCGATAGCGTGGTTGCCATATCTTCAGGATAGTCTGCAATTTGCTCTGTACCGATATTGGCTTTCATAAGTAGATCAAGGGCGCCAGTTAACTCAAGTACGGGCGCTGTATTTTGCTTTGCAGCCTTTTCATTGAGCTTTCGATATAGTCTGCTGCTATAGAGATAACCTATGGTATGCAGATGCTCGTCGACATGATGGATAGGCGTCATTTTGGGTGCGAGTAGGGCGCGAGGGTTACCTGATGCTCCGGCTAAGGGGGCTGATTTATCTAGTAAGGTGACATTGATACCGCGATTGGCTAGCGACCATGCCGTTAGCAGTCCAGAGACGCCAGCACCAATAACTACGATATGATTGTGAGCGCTAGATAGCGTAGAACTGCTATCACTATCATTCGAATATACTTTATCAGCCATGACCGCCGTTAGCATTTCACGCTTACGCCCAAAGCCTTTAACTTTTTTAATCTCAAATCCACAATTTTGTAGCGCACGTTTGACAATACCGGCACAGCTATAGGTGGCTGCAGTCGTCTTTGAACGTGACAGGCGCTGAATTTGTGCAAAGATATTTTCAGCCCATAAAGTACTATTGCAAGAAGGTGCAAAGCCATCTAAAAACCATGCATCAATGTAGGGCGCTGGCTTGATAGAAGTATCCAAAGCTAATTTGGATAAGCTGATAGCTGCATCGCCCAACCATATATCAACGGTCAAATTATCATCAAAGAAGCTCAAACGATGACAGCCCGCGATAAGAGGAGGATAGGCAGATAAAAATAGCTCAATTATCTCTGTCAGCTCGGGCGCACGCTGTCCCCATAATGCCAGTATCTGCGTTAAATCTGCAAGCGGTATAGGGAGTTTTTCGGTAGTAATAAAATGCAGTTTCGCAGTCGCTAATTGTGGATGCGTTTCACGCAGTTGTCGCCATAGCTGCCAAGTTGCCAAGAGATTTAGTCCAGTACCAAAACCCAATTCAGCGATGGTAAAGCACTGCTTTGGCTCAAGGTTTGCCAGCCGCTCCGGCAGTTGGTTATGTGCCAAAAACACATGACGCGACTCCGCTAGTCCGTCGGCATGTGAGAAGTAAACATCCTCAAACTCACCTGACACTGGCACCATATTACCCGTATCATCCATTTGCCAGTCAATATTGGCAGGAGTAATGACGTTTGATGGTTCAGCATTTTTGATTTGAGCGGTAGGCATGAAAACGTTCTTAGGAGCGTTGATGGCTCTATTAGAGAAGCTTAAACATTGAAGAAGCTTGGAAATAGTTAGGGTTAGTAGGCGTGAAATATCGAATAGAGTCTATCAATAACAACTGCTGATACTACCAGCGCTCACGACGCACAAACACTAACCACGAGACGAAAATACCGACTAATAAGCTAATCAACACCGTGAAAGCACCATATAAAAACAACTGACCTTTGCTCTCATAGACTAAGACGTTAACTTGAGTTTGTAAGTCATTAACTTGTCTTTGTAGCTGTGCATTGCGACTGAGTAGCGCTTGGTTGGCATCGGATAATGCTTTATCTGAAGGCTGTAGTTGTGCTGCTAAAGTATTGTTAGCTGGTGTCGTTGATTGATTAGCGTTATTTTGATTCGTTGCAGGCGGCGTTGCTGCCGGATCGGTATTCGTGACCGTTGGGGCAGCTTGCGCTGATATCGCAGTGATGACAATGATGCTAGCAAGACTATATTTATAATATTTTTTTAACAAAGATGAGCGCTGACTCACGATGGCACTACCTTATCTGCTATATCGTTAGTAGGTGCTGGCAACGTTTTTATAAAAGGCTTGATATCAACGTGACTGTACACGCCATCACGTAGATAAGGTTCTGCGCTTGCCCATGCCTGCGCTGCTTCAAGTGAGTCAAAATCTGCAATAATGAGACTGCCTGACATATCACTTTTACCATGTTCAATAGGGGTTGGCCCTGCAATAACTAGGCGTTGCTCGCGACTTAAAGCTTGTAAACGTTCAACGTGTTCAGCACGCGTAATTTGACGCTGTGCTGCGCTGTTGGCCACATCATGACCAATGATAGCAAATAAAGACATAATCCTTCCTTAATAAGTAGTAAGAATAAAGAGTTATAATCGGTAAGAATAATACCGATTTGTCATTAACAATTAATTATTGTCGCTATGGGTATTTAGAAACCATTTAACTTTTATTATAAAATAACGAATACCAAAGTATATTTTATTTTTAATGCTGATAGAAGTAAGCAAGCAGGATACTATTATTAACCTTTATTTCGCAGACTTGTCAGTTAAGGCTGGATTTAGATGCTTTTTTAATACCGCAAATTGAGCGACAACGAACACCAACATAATCGGAATCCAGCCATAGGTTTTAAAGTTAATCCATGCTTCATCAGACATTGTAAATGCCGTGATATAATGTAATACGCCCATAAAGGCAAAGAACAGTGCCCATGCGACAGTTAGCTTTTTCCAGCCACTCATCGTTAGGGTGAACACATCTTTCATCGCTAGTTGCATTAGAGGCTTGTTGATAGCCGCACTAATAAACAACGTTAAGGCAAAGATACCGTTGATAATTGGTGATTTCCAACGTAGATAGATGTCATCACGTAGCAGTAGCGTACCACCACAAAACACAATGGTTAATAGTAATACAACCCATTGCTGCTTATCGAATTTACCTTTTTGGCGCACGAAATGAATCGCATAAATGATAATAGTTGCAATCAGCAAGGCACCTGCTGCTGCCAAAATACCGCTCTGACGGGCAGTAATAAAAAAGGCAATCAGAGGAATGAAGTCTAGTAATGCTTTCATAACAAGTGGGATGTCCAACAAAAACGTAGTGGGTAGTTTACACGTCTACTGCGCTAAAAAAAAGCAGACAACACTACAATCATATTCGATAATAGGCGTAAGCCATAATACGTATCATTACTATTCATCCATTTAGCTATAGTCAATCCACTATAAAAGAGTTACAGCGTTAACCTCGTTTGAAGTGTCACTTATACATCTGCACTCGGTTGCCTTGTACATCTTTTAAATTGAATCAATTATATTATTCATTCAATTATTCCCAATTAATCCATCAATATCCGTATTAAAAACCTAAGGCCAACTTTATGAAATTCGATTTACATTGCCATAGTACCTGTTCTGATGGCACTTATGCACCGGCAGATGTAGTGCAGCGCGCGCATGCAGCTGGTGTCGATGTGCTGGCATTAACTGATCACGATACTTTACTAGGCATTGATGAAGCTAGAGCAGCAGCAACTGCATATGGAATGACGCTTATCAATGGCGTTGAGATTAGCTGTGAGCATACGCTAAACGGCGGTTATGGTAAGAATAAATCAACCAATAAAATCATTCATGTGCTTGGACTCGATTTTACAGATCGCGAAAAAATGCATGAAACCTTATTACAATTGCAAGAAAGCCGGGCAACTCGTGGTCAGCGTATCACTGAAAAACTCAGTAAGCTGCTGGATATTGATTATGATGAGCTTTGGCAAGCCGTACTTGATAAAGCTGGTGGCAATCCACAAGCAGTTGGGCGTGCGCATATTGGGCAAGTGTTATTTGAGCGTGGCGAAGTTAAGACCGTACAAAAGGCTTTCGATAAATATTTAGCCGACAATAAATCCGCTTATGTGGCGATTGATGCCCTGAGTATGGCGGATGGTATTGAGCTGATTCATGCTTGCGGCGGTAAAGCAGTGCTCGCGCATCCAACGCGTTATCAGCTTTCGGCTACACGAGTACGTAAGCTTATCGAAGAGTTTGCTCAGCTTGGCGGTGATGCTTGTGAGTTACCAGCGACTAGTGAGCCGATCAGCACCCGAAAAATGGTTGATCGTAGTATTGCTGAACATGAGCTTGTCGCTTCAATTGGTAGTGACTTTCATGGTAGTAATATGCCATGGCGACGTTTGGGTGATGTGCCAAGTCTGACTACTGAGCAGCTCGGAGTCTGGCAACTTTTTGAAAATACTAGTTATTAATTATGAAGCAATTATCAACCATATATCGTATATAGATACCCTTTATAACAATCGTATTGCTAAACTATTTGAAAGTTGTCAAACTCAATAATAAACATATCAGAATTATACGAGTAAGAATAACATTCACAAAAACGAGTATAGTGCTGCGTCGATGGATGGCTTGATAAAAATTACAAAGCATATCAATCATTTAAAGAGTAAACCAATAAGATGCTCATCTGCCATATCCTAGGATTAATACTAATATAGTAATAAAGGCGCAACGCTTTTAATGCTTTGAACTTATCTATCAGTCTGTCAGTGGCTATCAACAAACGATTCCGTTTGGGTTAGTGTTAACGACAGATTGAATGTGCACGTGGTAACGCGTATATGGTTACATCGATATATCGGCTAGGCTACAAAAAACTTTCCCAAATGATTTTTGAGTGGCAAGCTGCGGATAGAGCATCATTGTTAGCCTTGTTCATTGTGATGGAAGTCACCATGCATTGGTTATGGTGTCTACTTGTATGGTTACGGCAAGATGCCTTTGGCAGCTATGTAGATATGGCGCTATTATATCCAATATGGGTAACCATAACGCTGATGGGATTGTTTTTTTGGTGGATGGTAGGCCATTTATCGCATATTAAAAATGACTATAAACGTCTACATAATTGGCAAATCGTACTAATTTTTGTCTATAGCTTATATATTGCAGTTGTCGTTTTGGTAATGGGTCATAGTAGTTTGGTCTCAGGAGTGTCGCTAGTTGGCGGTACTATGCTGGCGATGATGCTGGTACGCCGTCGTTATATTTGGTATGCATTCTTAATTCAAGTATTCTTGATTATGTTAGTGGCTATTTTGCCTTATTTGGGCGTGAATTTGCCCAGTATGCGTCAACTCACCATTACTTCGTTACCGCTTGGTACTTATAGTTATCAGACTTATACCGAGATGACTAATATGGAAAATGCGATAGCAGCCACTATTTTTCAAGATGGTACGCTTAGCTGGGATAGCATAAACGAGATTCGTCGTTCTTCAGTATTCTTTTGGCGTGCAACGCACATGTATTTGGCATTGCCCAAAGCTATTTTTATGGTATATGTATTTAGTACACTATTATTAATCTTAGATAACAGTAAAAAAGAAATTATACAGCATGCCAATCATGACGAGCTGACAGGACTGAAGAATCGACGCTATGGTCTGACCCAAATGCGGCAAACGCTAGCAGATTTGACAGATACTCAGGACTATACCGTCATCTTGTTAGATTTAGATTTATTTAAATATATCAATGATAATTATGGTCATGAAGTCGGCGATCAAGTATTAAAAGAAGTTGCGAATATATTGATGGATACACTCGCTGATATAGACATTGTTAGCCGTTATGGCGGTGAAGAATTTCTAATCATTTTACCTGATATGGCGCATGATTTAGCGATGACTATTGCAGAACAATTGCGTTGCGATATTGCCAATCATGTGATTCAAGTAAATCATAGTCTAAGCTTTAGTATAACGGCGAGTCTAGGGCTTTATACATTGACTCATACTGAGCGGACATGCATTAAGCAAAGATATGCCTCTATAAAGTCAAAAGAACACGCACCGCAGCTAACAAAGTCGCAGATAGTTAAGTCGCGAAGAGGCAAGCGGGTGACTAAACAAGCTCCAGAGCTACCAAAGGCGCAATTGCCAAGTGATATTTGCCAGCGCTTAATTAGGATAGCAGACAAAGCTTTATATGAAGCCAAAGATCGTGGCCGTAATCAGGTCGTTAGCGCCAACGAGATGCTAGCAGCGGAAAATAGTAATATTGAGCCCCTTTATTGCATCTAAAAAGCTGCTATCCCATTGGCAAGCAGCTAATGACAGCGCAGTTTAATAAAGATTGTTTGACCTTCATGCACTATGCACTTAATTACAAGGTGCTTAACCGTTGCACCAAGCTTGCCAATACACTGGTCGCAAAACTGCCAGTCGTCAACGTAAAGTTTAATACCAGCGTTTGCTCATCATTATTTTGCCACTCCCAGCTCATCTCTTCAATTGGTAATCTCAGCGCTCGTCGTTGTGCTTTCACATCGCGCTTCTCTAACCCCATTGCCAGCTGTGTTAATAACGCACTATTCTGTACCACATCGTTTTCAAGTTGAGCTGCTACGGCGCTGACTTTGTCATTAGCCATACCCCATAACACGCCAGTCGGATGAATATCACCGCTAGCAACTCGCGCGCGTAAAGTATCGTCTATTTCTTCACTGGTAAATATCGAGCCTGAGCCATCTAAGTTAAACACCTCACCTGCGAGTCCAGTATTCCAACTACCATCCCGTACCCGTGCAGCCAATATCTCATTGAATATTAAGCTACGCGCGGCAGACAATTCCATAGAATTTTGCTCTCGCGGCGCACGTTTACGTTTGCTCTTCTTTGGCTGTGGTCGGTTCTCTGGCGCTGGGCGTGCAAACAATGCCAAGGCTTCTCGAATATTATTACCATTCCATCCAAAACGCTGTGGACCAAAGTAATTGGGTACGCCGCTTGAGCTGATATTTTGCAAATGCTGTTCTACAGACGACTTATCGTCATTTTCCAATTCAATATCTCGCAAGGTGATAATAAATTGATTGGCTCTATGTGTACCGCGATTAAGCTTTTTATTGTGCCAATGTTGGGCAAGTATGGTGACAGACTCGTTGTCGCTGATATCTACTGGTGCAAACTCAGACTCTGGCAATTGCTTTTTTGGTATTCGTAGGCTAAACCACTGAGTAGTCAGCGCATGACGGTCTTTGAGTCCTGAGTAACCGACATCACGTAAGGGAATCTCTGCCCACTCTGATAGTAATTTAGCCAAATAGGCAGTATTTACCCCTGACTTTTCAATATGTAGCCAGAGATGCTCGCCTTCGCCTGTAAACTCTAACGGCAATATCTCATTGACGACAAAATCTGTGTTATGGGTCTTGTAATTCGCTTGTTTGATAGGTGGCAAAGTCGGCTGCGGTAATTGTGCAGTATCTGTCGCTGCTTCGATATCAATACTGGTGATATCAAACAGTTTATTATTAGATGACTGACTGTTTAAGTCAGGTTCAGAGGTAGACGTAGCTGTCATTTCGTTCTGATTATCTTGATCTTGAGAATTCATAAAGTCGTCTTGTATTTTGGTTATAAGTTTTAGGTTAAAAGAGTAGGTCTGTTCGTTAAAAAGCTAGTAAAGGTTAGGAAGTTACGTTTTGCAACGCAGCAAACATACAAATAAACAACGTACGATAAGTGGTCTTGCTACTATCAATGAATCTGCTTTTTTTGAATATATAGTCGATACTAAATAAAATGGATACATAACATTATTATGCGTGACTGGTATAAATTTTTCTCGCTTGCTGTGTCTACGCCGACAGAGGCTTGGTAAAATTCCTTCCAGTAACGCTTGGTAATCCGCAGTAAACCTGTATTCATTAAAGTATATCGACTATCTCAAACACGTTTTATTCAGGAAGTAATTATAACTGTTAAGGATGACCTATGAGCCAAGTTAATAATAACCAAGCCGACAACAAGATCGCCGCCAAAAATCTAGTAACGATCAATAAATCTGACATTCCAAGTGGCGGTATGAAGTCATATAAACAAGATGACGATAGTATCATTTTAATTACCCGTGATGAGGACGAGTTTTTTGCCTTTGATGGCAAATGTCCTCATGTTGGTGCAGATCTAGGTGATGGTATGCGCTGTGGTAATCGAGTGGTCTGCCCGTGGCATCATGGCAGCTTTGATAGCCGTGATGGCACGCTATTAGAGCCAGTTGCCATGCGCGGATTGACTCAATATGAGCTGACAGATGAGGGCGATAGCTTGACCGTCAATACTTCAGCAAAGATAGATAAACGCGTTGAAAATGACAAGCTAACCGATACCCATACCATTATCGTTGGTGGCGGAGGTGCTGGTTTTATGACGGCCAATCAGCTGCGTCATACCGGTTATGGTGGCAAGATTACCTTGATTAGTAAAGATGATAAAGCCCCTTATAACCGCCCTTTATTGTCGAAAGCATTTTTGGCAGGAAAAATGGAAGAGAAATATCTGATGCTTGGCGGCAGCGAGTGGGCCAGTAAAAATAATATCGAACTACGCTTAAACCAAACCGTCAGCGAAGTATTACCCAATGAGCGTACTATTGTGATGAAAGATGAGAGTGGTAATAGTGAACAGCAAACTGCGGACTTCCTAGTGGTAGCGACAGGTGCTGAGCCTAAGATACCGCCTTTTGAAGGTGCTGATTTGGATGGTGTCTATACGCTACGCAGCATGGATGATGCCAAAGACATCAAAGCGGCCAGTGATAACAAGCATGTCGTCATTGTAGGCACAGGCTTTATCGGCATGGAAGCAGCGTCTGCTTTAACGGAAGCGGGGAAGGCAGCATCTGTCACCGTTATTGGGCGCAGCCGCCGCGTCATGAGCAATATCGTCTCTGAAACGGTGAGTAATGCGCTCATCAAACTCCACGAAGAAAAAGGGGTGAAGTTCGTATTTGGCGCGGGTGTTGATGAAATCAATGGAGAAGGTAGTAAAGTCAGCGGTGTAAAACTATCAGATGGCAGTACGATTGCAGCAGATGTTGTCATTTTAGGTACAGGTGTCGCACCACGTACCGAGATGTTAAATGAGGTGAACGCTCCGGATGGCGTGCAAGTGGATGAGCATCTACAACTGCGTGATGGCGTCTATGCGCTGGGTGATATTGCCAAAGCGACCAACCAAATGGGACGTATGCGTATTGAGCATTGGCGGGTGGCTCTGCAACACGGTATCGTGACAGCAGCAGCTATCTTAAATCAAGACAACGTCAACACGCTAGAGGAACGTATTCCTTTCTTTTGGACCGCACAATATGGCAAAAGCCTACGCTATAGCGGCTACGCCGCCTCGCCAGATAACAATATCTTGTTTGGCTCGCCAGATACGCTAGATTATATTGAATATTACTTTGATGACGATGGGGAAGATACGCGTGCGAGTGCTGCTAGCACGTTAGGGCGTGATAAAGAGCTGGTCGCTTTTTCTGAGCTACTTCGCCGTGGTCATGGGCCAACGCGCGCACAAATTAATGTAGGATTTAATCTCATTGACCAAGCGCAGGCATTATCACGCTAGCATTTAGAGGGTTATAAGGTTTACTATAAAGGCTGGTCTATTAATTTAGATCAGCCTTTTATTATATAGCCTTTTATACTAAATAGACGGAAAAGGACGACCAGTTTCATGAATAAAGAACAGATAAATAAAGAACAGACAGGCAAAAACCACTTGAATAGAGAATCAGTATTTTTACGACAAGCAGAAGCGGATGATATTGACGCACTCGAACAGCTGCTCAACCGCTGCTATCGTGAGACGGAAGGCTGGACCAATGAAGCAGATCTCGTCGGTGGCATTCGTATCACTCAAGCTGAGCTGGCAAGCATCATTGCCAATCCAAAACACTATCTGTTCATTTATCCAAAAACGACGACTGGCGAACGCGATGCAGATGAAACCGGTGAGCTGTTGGGTTGTATTGCAGTCGATATAAAAGTTGATGACAATACAAATAAGAGCGACCTTAATAGGACTGACAATGATAACAAAGCTTATATTGGTATGTTTGCCGTACATCCAGAGCTGCAGGGGCAGGGCGTTGGTAATGTAATATTACAAGCCGCTGAAACTTTCGCTGAAAGACATTTAAAAAGTAACAGCCAACCAACCCGTCTTACTATGTCTATTTTAAGCCATCGCCCTGAGCTATTGGCTTACTATCAGCGCCGTGGTTATCAGTTGAATGGTAATAAGATGCCATTTCCATATGATGGCAATAATGGCGAACCAAAACGTCAGGATTTAGAGTTGTTAGAGTTAGAGAAAATCGTTAACGCTTAAAGGTTAACTTTATCTATATCAAACTTGAGCTAACCCCAAAAATGCCCAAAGGTCATAAACAAGCCAATGCTTAGCAGAACAAATGCCACAATAATTAAACGCTTAAACCAGTTGAAAGCAGGCAAGCGCGTGGCATTGTCATCAGACATCAGGTAAGCAAATAAAAACAATAAGCTTGCTGCCAAGGTCATGATGCCTAAACCAATCGGTAATATAAAAAGGTATACCTGCCACACAGTCATCTCGCAACGGTCATTATTAAACGCATCATAGCAGCATCATGATTGTGCTGTCTGTATGTGACTTTGCACTAAATAAAAAATAGGCAATAAAAAAGGCTATTCCGTCAAGAATAGCCTTTCTTCTAATAGCACCCAGTCTATCTAACGCATCGTCACAAATTCTTCCGAACCTGTAGGATGAATAGCAACGGTATCATCAAAGTCAGCCTTAGTCGCGCCCATTTTTATCGCCACCGCAAAGCCTTGAATCATCTCATCAACACCATAACCAATACCATGCAAACCGATAACTTTTTCATCATCTCCTAAGCACACTAGCTTCATCACGCACTTTTGACGATGCTGAGTCACCGCGCTATACATAGAGGTAAATGTCGAGGTGTAGCATTTGATATTGTCCTTGCCATGATGATTGATAGCGTCAATCTCAGACAAGCCAATAGTGCCGATAGCAGGGTGGGTAAAGATAACCGTCGGGATAAGATCATAAACTAAATGCTCATCGGTTTTGTCATTAAACAAGCGCTCAGACAACCTACGACCCGCCGCGATAGCCACTGGCGTCAAATCAATACTGTTCTCAATAATATCGCCAACCGCATAAATGCCTTCAACATTAGTATTTTGGAACTTATCGACTTTGATTTTGCCGTTGTCCGTCGTCTCAACGCCTGTGACATCCAAGTTGATAGTATCGGTGGAAGGCGCGCGACCAATCGCCCAAATCAAGCAATCTACGGTATCAAGAGCGCCATCTTTGGTACATAACTCTAAACTGCCATCTTCATTCTTATTGACTTCAGTAAGGGTGGTTTCAGTATGCAGTTGAATGCCGTCTTGCTCCATTTCTATCAGCAAGGCCTCGACGATAGTATGATCAAATGAGCGTAGCGGTGAATGCTGACGAACATACAAATGCACCTCAGCGCCTAGACTGTTAAGTACGCCCGCGATCTCAACAGCGATATATCCTGCGCCGACGATAGCCACACGTTTTGGCAAATGGTTTAACCTAAAAAATCCATCAGAATCAATACCGTGTTCTGCGCCTTTGATATTAGGAAGAATAGGGTGACCGCCTGTAGCAATCAAAATATGGTCAGCGGTAATGTGTTCGCCATTAACCTCGACCGTATTGGTATCGATAAATTTGGCAAAACCCTTTATCACTTCAACGCCATTTTTCGCCAAGTTATTATCATAAGAGCGGTGAATGTTTTGGATATACTGTTGACGACTATTGACCAGCTTTTGAAAATCAAAGCCTTTTACTTCCACGTCAAAGCCATAATCAGGCGCATATTTTTCGATGGCTTCGGCAACTTGTGCCCCATACCACATCACCTTTTTAGGTACGCAGCCCCAGTTTACGCAGGTGCCGCCCAATTGGTCAGCTTCGATAATGGCGCATTTTTTGCCATAGCTCGCGGCTCGATTGATCGAAGCAATACCGCCGCTACCGCCGCCAATGGAAATATAATCATAATGTTTTGTCATTGTTATGTCTCTTTATTAAGTTTTGGTACAATTTTGAACTCTATGGTAATGGGTATAATAATAAATCTTACAAGGTTTTTATCGTAAAGCTGTGGCAGCTAGCCTCTAGACTCAGCTATACAATGGCACGACGTCTATAAAATAACAGCCCAGGAATGGACAAACCCAGCACCAATCCTGAGGTCACAAACAACGCCTCAAACAAATACACCATCATTTGGCTAAATAATTCGTCCGAAAAGCCAAAATAGCCAATCTGCACCATACTGACCATCGCCTTATAAGCGGCGATACCTGGCATCATACAGATGACGCTTGGTGAGATTAATGCTTTGGGTGGTAGGGTATATTTTTTAGAAAAGTACACCCCCAAAAAGCTGGCAAGCATCGCTCCAAAAAAGCTGGCTACCACGAGATGTATGTGCTGATAGACAAGCGCTGTTTTTAGCCCGAACCCAAACGCGGTCATCAGCAAACAAGGTAGAATATAGCGTTTGGGTACGCTGAACATAAGCGTCCAACCAAGGGTAATGATACATGACAATACCACGGTATCAATGAACCACATGTCAAAACCCCCAGTGCTGTATGCGAAGTAAAACCAGCGCCATCACGATGCCAACGCACGCGGACAAGGTCAACATATAAGTAAAAACCGCACGTCCAATCCCAATATTGACATAGCCCTTTAAGATGTCTGAGAAAGAGTTAATCAAAGGAAAGCTTGGCACCAGCAGTAGAACGCTAGAGGCAACGGCAATATCGGCATTATTACCAATATCAAAATAGTAAGTCGTCGCCCCAATCAAAGAGGCGATAAAAGCCGTCACAATGACCGTGATAAAGGGATTGAAGTGGTGCTTGGCCAGATAAATGCGGGTGAACATCGCTACCATACCAGCGATAAATGTTACGGCGGTAATCGACCAACTGCCGCCATTAAGATTGGCAAACGCGGCACAAGATGCGCCAACAAATATGCCCACCAGCCACGTTGGATAAACCGTTTTATCTAATTCATCAAACGCAAGGGTGGTGCGGTCAGTCAGCTCAGATTTTAGTTTATTGTTATCTAGCTTGTCGCTATTTGTATCGGCTTCGGTTTTATTGATAATTTGCTGGATTTGTACCAATAAGTTGACATTGATGCTTTGATTAATAGTGTCTCGAGTGGTGGTGATACAGCGTTCATTACAGATGGTCGTCAAGGTTATGGCATTAAAATTAAGCGAACATTCTACGCTACTCATTCCCAAAGCGAATCCCAAACGTTTAGACAAGTCAACCACCACAGCGGACTCGGCACCATATTGCATAAGGAGTAATCCGCAGCGCACGCATAATCGAGTAATGCGCTGTTGCTGTACGTAGCTGATAGAAGTCATTGGGCGAGTACGCATATTGGCTATTGTGATTTTTATGAATGGTATTAGTATAAACAGTGTGAGTCGTTATGAGGTATCGATACGGCAAGGTAACGATAGCATAACTTGCCGTGCTTATTTGCTACTATTATAAAGCGTAAACCACTGTAGCAAGGAGAATAAAATGCATATTGCTATCTTAACGCTGACTTTTGCGCTACCCGGCTGTAGCTCACTCAAAGAAAAACGCCAACGCATGGGCGGATTGCACGCCCGCTTCGGCAATACGCCAAGCGTCGCAGTCTGTGAGAGCGGTGAGCGTGATCGACATGATGCCAGCGAGTGGACGTTTGTGATCGTCGGGCTGTCTAAACGTGAGGTCGAGTCGCAATGCAGCCAAATTGAAGAGAAAATAGAGCGGATGGTAGATGCGCGGATGATGAATGTTGAGCGGGAGTTTGTTTAGGTGGGGATTTATTACTGGGAGCTAATCCTGAGAAGCGTTAAAAAATTGCACTGCAATTTTAGCTTCGCAAGTGAAAATTCCTTAAAGGGAATTTTCTGTCCCGCTCATATTTTGGCTAGCACAGAGGCGGGCGCTAAGGCCAGAGTCGTTCCAACATTCGAGCGACCAACTCTAGCCAAGCGCCCGCAGCCCTGTGCGTCACCAAGGATAACCACTGCAATCGGGGCTAAACTGCGCCTCAAGGCGACTATTTATAATTAAACATGATAATGTTTAACAAGACAGCGTCACACTTGCTGGACATCGATATTCTTCACATCATTGATTAGCTGAATAATATCATCAGCTGTTTCGGCCACCCACTCTTCGCGACTCTTCTCATTGATAATATCGAAAAAATTATCGTTGGGGTTTTTGAAATTGACTGGGCGTTGAGGATAAACCTGACCACCTAAATTCTTCTTTTTTTCTTGATACTCCCAGTTTTTATGTAGTTTCTCAACTCTTCCTTTGAAATCTTTCATATCGCTTGGACATTCTGGAAGGCGTCCATCCTTGTCTACTAACGTTATGCTGTAATACAAACGATGATTTAGCTCAATATAACAATAAACTCCTACGTTATATTTTTCGGTTATTCTATAGCAAAGTCCGTACGTCTTAGCTTTGCCTTTCGTACCACCACCTGAGAAGTACTGCTTTACTGCTTTTTCTTGGCTATAAGGTAAAAGCTGATTATCACAAAAAGTAAACTCTATATTTTTCTCGCTAAAATAAGCCAATAAACTATTCCATATCTCATTCTGAATACGCTGTTGAAACGTTTCAAAGTTCTGGCTAAGGTTGTGAACTGTTTTAAAGTTATTGTCATTTGCCAGAAAGTCTACATACTCTTGTTTCATTTTTGCATTCCTTGTTTGACCTGTAATTCTAGCAACGGTATTGATGTACTGCTCAATAGTCTGTTCTATATGCGGATAATCTACTACCTTTGCCTTACATAGTTTTAAAAAGTTAAAAACATCTTCTTTATAGCTAATCACGCCATAGTCTTCATTACTAATATCTCCCTGTCCATAGGGCGACACATCATCCCCAAAACGATTTAAATATACTATGTAAATATTTTTATCGTCATAGCCCAATTCTTGGCACGCTTTATAATATTTAGCCAGTTGACCTTTTTGATCAAAAGCATAAATCTTGTTTTCGACAACAATAACGTTGTTTTTGTTTTTGAGAATGATATCAGCTCTACCATGATCTGAATTACGAAAACTATATTCAATTTCACAACTGTAGTCATCTTTAGGACTTAATTTTTCTCGATTCCATTCTTGTGTTGCTATGGCATTATTTAATACGGTTTCAATGAATAATTGTTGAAAGTCTGCTATTTTATGACTAGCATTTCTATTGAGTAATTCGGCAAGGAAACGAGAGTGCAAACCAACTTCTTCACCTGTCTTACGCAAGATCGTAAATATATTAAAATCTTGTTTTGTATCATTGTGATTCTTTAGAGAGGCTTGTTCCTTATCCTGTAAACTTGAAATTTTTTGTTTAAAATTATTGTTGAGCATAGTCATTTTCCTAGTGGTTTTAGTTTAAATTATCAAATTAAGTTTATCGAAATAACACATACATCCATACTTTCTAAAACATGACAAAGAGTTCGTTACTATGAGCAGTACTTCTAAATATACAATGAGTGATATTCCTAATCACAAAGAACCTGAAGGATTTATGCTCGTCACAACAGGTCAAATAACTAAGAAGGTAGCGCAAAATATTGGTAAAGATAGGTTTAATAAAGCCTCTAATAGATATTTAAAAATCGATATCCATGATTCAGATTTTAAAATAGTTAGTTTAGACGATTTAAAGAATATGACAGAAATCGATAGAGATCAGCAACTCAAAAGTCAAAAAGTCATAGTTTTTTTAGTTGAAAAGGAGGCTAGCCTTTATGGTTTACGCGTCTTTCAAGAAGAAATAGCTACTATATCAGCACTGACTTTTGCAATCCTTCCTTCAACTATAGATGAAATAAGTAGTTTCAAGACCAAATCCCAAAATGCTTTAAGAGATAAGGTGAGCACACTATCATCTATTCCTACTTTTGCTATACCTTTCATCACATCACAAGCAAAAAATGATTTTGTAAACGATATGAGCATTGAGAGTTATAACTTTTATTATTCCTTTATAGATTCAGTTGTAACTACAGTTTGTAGCGTTTATAGGCAGGACGACTCTATGATTGGCTATGACTTTAATGATTGGAAACATGTATTCAGCGGCAATAGACTACTAAATATACTTCCAACAATTTATGCAAACGAAGATAACAAAGATAGTTTCAAGAGTAATTATTTGGAAGGGTTAAATAAAGTTGGAATTAATCTGACTGACATTAAAGATATAATCTGTGTAATGAGTGCTAGTATGCCTCCTAGCTTAGAACAAACATGTGAAGTAACCGAGGCTATAGAGGATGACTTTGCTATTTTTTGTACGACAACTATGAAGCTTACTCAAGATTTAGCTATTTTTGAAGACCCAAGCATAATAAGTATCAATGTCGTAGTAAGTATGCATTCTTAAGACAAATAATTAGTACATAGGTTGATCTGCGTTCAAAGTCGACCTTAAGAGTTAGCTGGTAGAACTTGTAGAAGAATCAAGAGCTTCATTAAGAATAATGAAGCTCTTGATTATAAGTTAGCTTACTGAGTAGATTTAATTGCTTGTAGAAGGATACACAAGTGCTGATGTCTCGTTTGCTACCGTTTTTAACCATTCATCAAACCCTTTCTGGTTAATATATCCAGATTGAGTTTCATTAGCATAACCTACTCCATATCTACGGCCATGAGCTGGTACACCATTGTCGTTTAAAGTAATCGCTGTATTGTAAGATTTATCCGTCACACTATCAAAAGATAATGCTGGGAACAATAAAATTCTCTTACCATCAATCGCAGTTAAATATTCTGTGACCGCTTTACTTGGTCCAGTAGTATCAATATCTTTGGCACAGTTAGAGTCTAATGAATATAAGGTTGCTCCCAGCTGAGTACTATTAAATACAAGTCCCGTTCTACCGAAGCCTGACTCTGCTTTAAATGCGCAAACAACCTTTTCTGTCGTTGAATGAGCAGCACGATAGGCTTCGATGTTTTGATAAGATGAATCATCATTTGATGTAGATGCTGCTTGTGACGAATAAACTTCGGCATCATCAAAATAGTAATATTCGCCCTCTGAGATTCCTGAATCAATTCTAAAGCTTTTAACAGAGCTGCTATAAGTTCCCGCATTAGGACGCTTGGGATCGATCATAGTATTACTCAAGCTTTTGTCAGAAACACTGAATTTGTAAGTCGTATTATTTAAGTATTTAGCAGTAAATCCATCAGGAGTAGATGTCCAAATAGAATTTTCTGAATCGAATCTTTTAGTACTTAAGACGCTACCATCTGAGTAAAGATCACCATAACCCATAAAACCAAATATTCGTTGTCTAGGATTTATACTCAAAGAGCTCCACTTTTTATCGACAGGTAAATACACCCAAGCGTCTTGATGGATCATGTTATTTGAGTCTATCCACAGACGAATAAAGCTTGGACAAGCTGTATCACTAGAACTAGGACAATTTACTTCATCACCAAATAAATTAACAAGTTTTGGAAGATAAATACCGTTAGTAAGGGCAACCGCTCCTGAATTCGTATGTTTAAACGGAAGCTTATTCGAATCTGACTCTACAAGATCGGGAATATTTACAGAAAGCGGTAGTTTAAAAGCTGGAGTCGGATCAGGCGTTGGTTCTGGATCAGGCGTTGGTTCTGGATCAGGTGTTGGTTCTGGATCAGGTGTTGGTTTTGGATCAGGTGTTGGTTTTGGATCAGGCGTTGGTTGTGAATCTGGTGCTGGATCCTGTGTAGTAGTCTGAGTAGGCGTTGATGAAGAATCATCACCTCCACATGCAGTCAATAATAGTGTGCATGAAATAGCACTAATAGCTAGTGATAAACGTCTTTTTGAATTCATTATTTAAATGCCTAAAGTGAGTTTTCGTGTAATATAATGTAAATATTATGTCTAAAAAGTAAACATATGTAAATATTATCACAGTACTTAATCACTAACCACCTTTTTAGAAGTTGTATGAAAACGTGTACCAATTCATATTCGTCTTGTTTTGTACTGTTAAAGATGAATTAAAGACTTTGAAAGAAGACATTGGTAGTGCTCCGCTTTATATATCTTTAAATCGTTTAAATAAAGGAGAGTCACTAAAAAAACTAGCTCGCATATTAGTGACGTGGATACAATCAAATAGTAAGTTTAGTCTAATAAACCTAAAACCCAACCCAACAAAAAAGGCCACTCCCTAAAGAGCAGCCTTTCAATCACTTTCCAAATAAATATTATCTAGTTAACTTACTTCTTTCATCGCCTGCTTAAGCATCGGCTTCAAAAACTCACCAGTATATGAGCCTTTCACTTCCGCTACTTCCTCAGGCGTACCTTCCGCGATAATCAGTCCGCCGCCTTTACCGCCTTCAGGGCCCAAATCAATCACCCAATCCGCGGTTTTGATGACGTCCAAGTTATGCTCGATGACCACGATGGTATTACCTTTATCACGTAGGGCATGCAAGATATTGAGCAGCTTATCAATATCATGGAAATGCAGACCAGTGGTTGGCTCATCCAAGATATAGAGCGTCTGTCCGGTATCACGTTTGGCCAATTCACGGGCTAACTTAACACGCTGCGCTTCACCACCTGACAATGTTGGCGCAGATTGACCCAAGCGAATGTAGCTCAAACCAACATCCATCAACGCTTGCAGGCGACGATAAATCGCTGGAATGGCAGAGAAGAACTCAGTCGCATCCTCAACGGTCATATCGAGCACGTCAGCGATATTTTTGCCTTTATAGTGAATCTCTAAAGTCTCGCGGTTATAGCGTTTGCCTTCACAGGTATCACACGGCACATACATATCAGGTAAGAAATGCATCTCAACTTTGATGAGACCATCACCTTGACACATCTCACAGCGTCCGCCTTTCACGTTGAAGCTAAAGCGACCCGCTTTGTAACCACGGGCCCGCGCTTCTTGCGTTTGTGCAAACATCTCACGTACTGGCGTAAAGACACCGGTATACGTCGCTGGATTTGAACGCGGTGTACGACCAATCGGACTTTGATCGATATCGACCATTTTATCCAAATGCTCAAGACCATTGATGCTGTCATGCTTATCCGCGATGAGCGTTGAGGCATTATTCAACTGCGTTGCTGCCAGTGGCATTAAGGTACGGTTAATCAAAGTTGATTTACCAGAACCTGAGACGCCAGTGATACAAGTCATGATACCTATTGGCAAGGTCAAATCAACATCGTGTAAGTTGTTACCTGATGCACCTTTTAGCTCAATGGTCATCGGTACTTTTTTCGGTTTGGCTTTCCCTTTTTCCTCAATCTCTATCGTTTTAGCCTTGTGACGTATGCTTGGAATCTCGATTTTTTTCTTACCAGACATATATTGTCCAGTTAGTGATTCTTCGTTCGCCATGATGTCATCGACCGTACCCTGAGCGATGATATGACCGCCATGTACGCCCGCGCCGACACCGATATCGATGACGTGATCCGCTTGGCGAATGGCATCTTCATCATGCTCAACGACTAGCACGGTATTACCCAAATCACGCAAGCGCGTTAGGGTTTTTAGCAAGCGATCATTATCGCGCTGATGTAGACCGATAGATGGCTCATCAAGTACATACATCACACCCATGAGACCTGCACCAATTTGGCTGGCAAGTCGAATACGCTGAGCTTCACCACCCGATAGCGTTTCAGCAGAGCGGGCAAGGGATAGATAATCAAGTCCGACACTGACGAGGAAGTTTAGACGCTCATTAATCTCTTTAAAGATTTTTTCCGCAACTTCACCTTTATGACCGCCAATTTTTAGCGTTTTATAATAGTCAGCAGCGTCACCAATAGACAGCTTGACGATTTCAGCGATGGTATGCTCGTTGACGCGGACATTGCGTGATATCTCATTCAGACGCGCGCCATCACAGACGTTACACGTGGTATCCGCCAAGTATTTCGCCAGCTCATCACGCACAAGGTTACTTTGCGTTTTGGCATAACGACGCTCTAGATAAGGAAGCACACCTTCAAATGGTACCGTCTTATTGGTTTTACGGCCGCGCTCATCGGTAAAGTTAAAAGTTAGCTTTTCTTTACCAGAGCCATGCATGATGAGATCTTGCTGTGCGTTTGGCAGCTCTTGCCACGGCGCATCCATATCAATTTTAAAGTGCTTGCAGACAGTAGAGAGCAGGCCAAAGTAATAAGCGTGACGCTTATCCCAACCATTAATCGCGCCTTGATTGAGCGATTTTTCATGGTGAGTAATTAGCTTTTCGGCAGAGAAATACTGACGTTTACCGAGACCATCACAACTTGGGCAAGCACCATACGGATTGTTAAAACTGAACATACGCGGCTCAAGCTCAGACACTGCGCGATCACAAACCGGGCAAGAATGCTTAGCTGACATGACCTGATTAGCATCGCCACCTTCTTTTGGATTGCCATCCATAAAGTGCAGCGTCACCAACCCTTGTCCTAAACGTAGGGCAGTCTCCAAACTTTCAGCGACGCGGTTGCCTAAGTCATCACGAACTTTAAATCGGTCAACCACGACCTCAATCGTATGCTTTTTCTTTTTATCGAGAGTTGGTAGCTCATCAGTATCGTAGACATCGCCGTCGACACGTACGCGTACGAATCCTTGACCAATTAATTGCTCAAGCAGAACTGTATGCTCACCTTTGCGCTCACGAACCACTGGCGCAAGTATCATTAGTTTTGTGTCATCTGGGAGCGCCATGACTTGATCGACCATTTCGGTGACCGACTGCGCGACCATTGGCTCGCCATGTTCTGGACAATAAGGCGTACCGATACGCGCATAGAGCAGACGCAAATAGTCATAGATTTCGGTAATCGTACCGACCGTTGAGCGCGGGTTATGGTTGGTTGATTTCTGCTCGATAGCAATCGCAGGGGAGAGACCTTCAATACTATCGACCTCTGGCTTCTCCATTTGCGAGAGAAACTGACGCGCATAAGCCGATAGACTCTCGACATAGCGACGTTGCCCTTCAGCATAAAGCGTATCAAAGGCCAGCGATGATTTACCAGAACCAGATAGGCCAGTAATCACCACAAATTTATCTCGTGGAATGTCTAAGTCGATGTTTTTTAGATTATGAGTGCGTGCGCCGCGAATCTTAATATGCTCGTGTGCCATCGGTTCTGGGTTTCCTATTTGCTAAAAGCGTTATTAAAAAAACTATGTACGTATGGTTATAAAATACAAAAATGTAGATAAGGTTTAATTAAAAGATTTAGTCATGCTACTTGAAAATAGACTACGCTTTATTTGATTATTAAAAATAAAAGGTCTTTATAACCATCATTAAAGATTTATAGGTACTTATTATTTATTGGGGTATGCGATGATTCTAACTATAAAGCGATTCGTTATTTAAATATTGACAAAAGTTTAAATTTTAATTGAATTGGGTTTATTGCTGTAATGTATGTGAATACTAAGTTATCAACGTTAATTTCATTCTCAAAGTTATCAACGTTAATTTCATTCTCAAAGTTATCATAGAGTAATAAATTAAGGACTTAATGTCACAAAAGGATATAAATAAGCCAATTTCATATTCTTAGACACTATTTATTATGCTTTATCTCTTAAGCTCTATCTTTTAGACTCTATGAGTATTTATAAACTGGGAATATCTACAAACTACGAATAGTTAAGTACTATGAATAATTGCTCGTAATATCATTGTTCGCGTTCATAAGGCTATCCTGTTTATATACTGCTCTATCATAACTTTTACAACGTCTTACTTTATTGTCATGACTACAGGATTATTCAAGGCATCAGTAGGTATTAGATGCACTTAGTAACAAAATTATTGAGTAAAATGAATGAATTGGGATGGCGTGGAATAGTAAGTCTAGGCAGGAAGACAAAAGTCTCGGCAACTAAGTAGCGAATGTTTTATACTGTGGGGCTTGATTTATGGGTTGAGCGAATAGACGAGCATTTTGCCAAATTATTATTAAATTTGGTACATGTCGCTCTTAGAGCAGGTAGCTCTAGATGCTACTTGTCAGTCTTACTAGCCGATAGTTGCCAGAGGCAGTCGATAGACCCATAAGTGTAGCGCAGCTGTGCATTGTCATAATGTATAGATGTCAGTCGTGATGTGATAAACCAGTGAGGCAAGTATGAATAGCGTAGAAAAACGGGCAATTCTGGGGGTCGGTGGTATATTTGCCTTGCGGATGATTGGCCTGTTTATGATTGTGCCTGTGTTTTCTGTGTATGGTGACAATTATGCGCATGCCACGCCATTTTTGATCGGTTTAGCGGTCGGTATTTATGGGCTAGGGCAGGCTATTTTTCAGATACCAATGAGCCTTGCCGCGGATAAGTTTCCCCGTAAACCTATCATATTTTTGGGTTTAATATTATTTGCCCTTGGCGGTATCATCGCGGCAAATGCGACTGATATTTATGAGGTCATTATCGGTCGAGCGCTGGCAGGTAGTGGTGCGGTCTCTGCGGTATTGATGGCATTACTCGCTGATGTGACGCGTGAAGAGATGCGCACCAAAGCGATGGCAACCATGGGCTTGACCATTGCTACCTCTATCATGCTCGCTTTTGCTTTTGGTCCTTTATTAGTCGGTTCACTTGGTATCTCTGGTCTGTTTTGGTTAACCGCAGGCTTTGCTGTTTTAGCGATGATGCTACTTTTCGTCGTGCCCACACCGCTACGAGTCCTTAAGCATAATTTGGACAATAAATCGATTGGCCAGCAATTGGCTAGCGTGATAAAAATAGGCGATTTAAACCGCTTGCATATCGGCATATTTGCGCTACATCTCACCATGACGGCGATATTTGTTATTTTGCCGCATCAGCTAAGTGACGTGATGGGCTTGTCTGTACGCCAGCAGGGCTTGGTTTATTTGCCATTGTTATTTATTGGCTTTGCCGTCGCGATTCCGTTTATCATCATTGCCGAAAAGAAACGCAAAATGCGCCAAGTGTTTTTAGGAGCATTGGCGCTAATGACTGCCTCATTAGCGTTGCTCGCCTTTGGTAGTCATCTTGGTGTGGGTATTATTTTAGGTCTATTATTATACTTTATGGGCTTTAATTTACTTGAAGCCACCATTCCATCATGGATCTCGAAGCGGGCGCCAGTAGCGAATAAAGCGACGGCAATGGGACTTAACTCATCTAGCCAGTTCTTTGGGGCCTTTGTTGGCGGTGCGATGGGTGGCTTACTATTGACGCAGCCAAATCTGCTGGCCTGGGGCATATTAGCCGCTATCATGGGTGCAGCGTTACTCTTCATTATCCCGATTGCCCAGCCGCCTTATCTATCAAGTACGACAGTCACTATTCCTAAAAATATCAACATTCAAGATTGGTCACGGCAGATGCTAGCAGTAGATGGCGTCGATGAGCTGGTGGTAATGGCAAAAGAACAAGTGGCGTACCTTAAGTTAGACAAAACCCAGCTGACCGATACTTCACGACAGGAGCTGTCGCATCTTGCTCAAAGCCCCCTAGATATTTAAACAAAAATTGGTTAAAGTAAAAACAAATTACTGATAGTATTAATTGGTTCCATTAAATGACAGTTAAAACTATTCATTAAATTATTCATAAGTAAAAGGACGGTACCATGCGCGGAGTTAATAAAGTTATCATTATCGGTAACCTTGGAGCAGACCCTGAGGCACGTCAATTTAATAATGGCGGTAGCGTGACCAATATCTCGGTTGCGACGTCAGAGCAATGGACAGATAAGCAAAGTGGTGAAAAAAGAGAAGCGACCGAATGGCATCGTATTGCATTATTTAATCGCTTAGGAGAGATTGCCGCGCAGTATCTTCGTAAAGGCAGTAAGGTTTATATTGAAGGTAGTCTGCGTACCCGTAAATACCAAGATCAAAGCGGACAAGATCGTTACATCACTGAGATTCGTGCTGAGCAAATGCAAATGCTCGATGGCACGAGCAGTGGTGGTCAAGATAGCAATAACTTTGGTGGTCAAGGCTCAAATCAAAATCAAGGCGGCAGTTACGGTAATCAAGGCGGTCAAAGTAATCAAAACAACTTTGGTCAGCAAGCAAACAATCAGCCAGCTCAGCAAGGTGGCTATAATCAAGCTGGCGGTGCGGCAGCTCAAGGCAGTAACCAGAATAGCTTCAATAACCAAAATGCACCGGCTCAACAAAATCAGTTTAATCAGCCTACTCAAACGCCAGCACAATCAAAACCTACGGCTATGCCAGATGGCCCGGTAGATGATGATATTCCTTTTTAACTTATACACCTTAGACTTTAATATAAAAAAGAGCCTTCAAATATAGGCTCTTTTTTATGGCTAATGTTTTTATAGCCTTAAATGCGTTAGGGAATTAAAAAGTAGTTGGTTTTTGCTGTTTATAAAATGAGTCATTTAGATGTTTAACCATATTTCTATAACAAACTTATGTCTATAAAAGATAATAGAATATGCGTAGTTATTGATAGATGATTATGAAAGCTAATATTATTTAATATGAATATAGACTTTTATTATTCAAAAACTTAAATGCTATTATTAATATTTAATTATTCATTAAGGATAAAAATTATGTTAATCTCGCACGGTTACTAAAGCTGTTTAATTAGGTGTCGCATATTATAGAATCGATTAAATGGATTCACATTAAATCTGGTTTAATTACTATATTCAAAGAGACATCAACAGCGGTAAAGCAGTATTGCTAGATATCTATCCAGCGCTTGAGAAGTTATAAAAGACCTATTGAGCTTATTTCTATTTTTGAAACCGAGGCTGTTATGAATAAAAATAATACCATTGATTTAGACAATTTAAACGTAGATGAGTTACGTGCCATTACTGAAAATGCACAACAACTTATCGCCAAAAAACAACACCAGCGTTTATATGATGCTTATATGCAGTTCGAAAAAATTGCAGAAGAAAGCAACAGTACCATCGAAGAGATTCTAAAGGCTGGTGAAAAATTAGAGAAAAAACGCAGTATCAAATATCGTAATACTGATAACAATCAAGAGACATGGACTGGCCGTGGCCGTAAGCCTACGTGGTTAGTTGATGCACTAGCAGCAGGTAGTGATCTTGAAGATTTTGCTGTATAAAAATCAAGTTAATATGGTAGCTTGTTTATATAATGACTATGGGCAAGATATATTTTGCTATAGCCAATCTATATTGCACTGACTTTATCAGCTCTTTGAAAGAGAGTTATATATTAAAGTGATAATGCAATTGTCTGATTAGATTTTAAGAGCCAGTATCTTTAAATAAAGATACTGGTTTTTTTGCTGTCATATATAGGTGATTGTTTGTTATGATAATATCATTTTTACCTTGCCAATAAGAGTACTCTAACTGTGCCCAAAGCATCTGCTTCGTCTCATAAGCGTCCTCGTAAGCTGTGGTGGCTGGTTGGATTCATTTTATTCACTCTATTTGCATTGTTACAGATGCCAGCAGCGTGGGTAATTGAAAAATACGCACCGGATTCACCTTATGTGCAGCATGTGTCAGGTAATTTATGGCAAGGCTCAGCCATTTGGCAATTGCCAGTAGCGACCATCCCGTTGACAGGTTCAGCCGATTGGTCTTGGCAGCCGTGGCAATTGTTCTTAGGTAAAATAGGCGCTGATATCGACATCAGTACCGGTCAGACGCGCCTTGATGGACAAATAAAAGTAGGGCGTAACGCTTGGCAGGTTGCTGATATGAGCGGCAAAATTGCGCCGGAAACGCTTGCTGGATTGGTCGATTGGCAGCTGCCCAATACCCCTATTCAAGTCAATGCGATTTCATTGCAACGCAAGTCAGGTTCAGATCCAAAGTCGATAGGCTTTACAAAAGCAGATGGTCAGCTGACATGGGTTGGCGGTGAAGTCGGTTATCCAAGTGGCGGTAAAGTGTTTTATATCACGATGCCAGCCATGCGCGCTGAACTCAGTACAGAACAAAAGAATGATACAAACCTGCTACATATGAATCTATTGGACAATCAAGATAAGCGTTTAGGCGACTTGTATCTTGATGGCGATAATATGCTAGATGTGAGTTTGACGCAGCGGTTATTAGAGAATATGCCAGAGTATGAGGGGCAAGCACCGAAAGATACAGCGGTGGTGAGTGTTCGCCAGCCGTTAATGACAGGCCTAGGGGTGCGTTAAATGATGAGTGTATCGGCACGCCTAAAACCAGTAATAGATAACCTGAATCGATTTTCGGCATGGCTGTTATTATTGGCCCTTGGTTGGTTAGCTTGGACAGCAGCACGTCTACTATGGCTGATATTAGCGCCGCCTACTGCACCTGCCTTGCAGATACAGTCATTGCAGAATAATGCAGCATCCAATGCTGATAATAGCAGTTTGTTTGCTATTTTCGCTGATCCTGAACCCGTTGCAGCTGCCGTACAGCCACCGCCTAATGTGGCTCTAAAAGGGGTGCTGTTAGCGATACCAGAGAGTTTATCTTCGGCATTATTAGATGTAAATGGTGAAGTAAAAAATTACCGTATTGGTGAAAGCTTACAAGATAGTGGCTATACCCTTATTGCAGTCGATTGGAATGCTGTCATTATTACTGACGCTGCTAGCAAGCAAATTGTCATTAGCATGGCGGACTCAATGCCACTTGATCAGAGTGATATGGCTGCTGGGAACGTGAGTAATCAGCGCTTGCCAGATAATAATAGCTCAACTAATAACACGTTACCATCAACGCAACCGATGCCGATACCTAACTCTACACCTAGTGATGACGTTGCTGATTCTGTTAATGGATCTGCTGCCGATAGCAATGATACAGGTAACTCAAACTCTGCTATTGATGAAGCCGTTACAGCATTACAAGACAGTCCAGCCAGCTATTTGAGTCGTATGGGGGTAATGGCTGCAGGAGAAGGTTATCAAGTCACCGCTGCGATGCCAGCCGGCGTACGTAATCGGTTGGGACTAGAGCCGGGTGATCGAGTGCTTAAGGTGAATGGTCAAAGTATCGGCAGTGATCCTACGCAAGATGCTGGCTTATTAAAACAAGTTCAGCAGTCAGGTGAAGCTCAGATTGAAGTAAAACGCGGGGACCAAGTGATTACGATTCGTCAGCAGTTTTAGACTCTATTATTGTGTTTAAATGAAAGCTGTTTGAACAAGTCACCACTATTTCAACCAAATGACAATATTGTTAGCGCTATCTTAGCAACGTTTCAGTTTAGACTGAGTGATATCACAATGGGTAATTATGACCATGATAAGTTTTCATAAATTTTCAGTAACACCTTTACGCCATTCATTGCAGCGTTTGCTGTATATATGTCGGCCATTGTGTTTAGCACTGCCGCTATGGGCAGCAACGTTTGGGTTTGCCAGTGCCGAAAGCTGGAAGGTGAATCTGCAAGACGCGGATATCAAGGCTTTCATCAATGAAGTGGCAACGATTACCGACCAAAACTTTGTCCTTGATCCACGTATTAATGGCAATGTGACCGTTATCTCCAACAAAGCTTTATCTCGTGATGAGATTTATCAGCTGTTTTTGAGTGTGATGCAGGTCAATGGTATTGCAGCGATTGATTCAGGAACGACGATTAAACTAGTCCCTGACAATGTCGCTAAGCAGTCCGGTGTTGCCGTCGATTTGCGCGGTGATAGTGTCGGTGAAGCGCTAGCAACTCGCGTTATTTATTTGACCAATACGCAAGCAGCGGAGGTATTGGGCGTTATTCGTCCACTAATGCCACAATCTGCACATGCTGCTGCTGTGCCTGGAGTAAACGCACTGGTACTGTCTGATCGTGCTGATAGTTTGAACCAATTAACCACGCTTATTCGTGATTTAGATAATAATGTTAATGATAGTTTACAGGTCATACCGCTGCGTCATGTAGATGCCGAGCGTATGATGGACCTCATTAGCGCGCTGGTTTTAAGTACAGGTGCAGGGCAGGCGCAAGGAGGTAATCAGCTTAAAGTTATTGCTGATACTTCCAGTGATAGGCTACTGGTTAAAGGTAGTCCTGAGATGATTGCTAAAGTGCAAGAAATGGTCAATCAGCTTGATACTACGCCCTCGCGTCGGCTAAGCGGTTTACGAGTCTTTCGCTTAAAGTATGCGAGCGCCGGACATATCGCAGAGATGCTACGCGGCTTACTTGCCAATCAGTCTATTAATAGTGCTGGTGCAACTTCAACTTTGGAATCAGCCTCACTCAACGATGCTAGTAGCACAGGCACGAGTGGTGCGTTAAATAGTAATACTGGTGATACGTCAAATGGTAACAGTTTAACGGGTGGTAATAACTCATCGGCAGCATCTGCGACTAGCTCAGGTGGATCAGGTACAAGCACTGGCGGCCGCCCGTTCAGCATTATCGCTGATGAGACTCAAAACTCAATTATCGTTAATGCTGCACCAGAGCTGATGTTTGAGATTGAAGCTGCTGTCAATCAGCTGGATAACCGCCGTGCACAAGTCCTCATTCAAGCTGCTATCGTTGAAGTCTCAGGCGATGATGCGACCCAGCTTGGGGTGCAGTGGGCACTGGGCAATGCCAACAGCGGCTATGGGGTAGTTAACTTCAATAATGCTGGAGTCAGTGCAGCATCACTTGCCGGTGCAGTGCTGTCCGGCGGCGCATCAGGTATCAGCTCTGCAGCTGGCTCTATCGCTGGGGCGTTACTTGGCATTGGTGATAGTAGTACAGACCGCAATGGAAATACGCAATTTTATGGGGCTATTTTGCAAGCACTCGACTCTTCTACTAGTGCTAACTTATTATCCATGCCATCAATTTTGACGTTAGACAACGAAAAAGCCAGCATTTTAGTCGGTCAAAACGTACCTTTTGTGACTGGCTCTTATACCACTAGTGGTAGCTCTTCTGACAACCCATTTCAGACTATTGAGCGCCAAGATATCGGTATTAATCTTAATGTCATTCCCCACATTGGTGATAACGGCACGGTACGTTTAGAAGTTTCGCAAGAGGTGTCTTCAGTGGTACCAAGTAGCGTCGGCAATGCCAGCGGGTTAACTACTAATAAAAGCCTTATTAATACTACTATTTTAGCAGACGACCAACAGACTATTGCGCTTGGCGGTTTGATGCGTGATAACACGACGACCAGTCAACAAAGAGTCCCTGGTCTAGGTAACATACCTATTATTGGTCGACTGTTCCGATCTGATAGTGACAATACCCAAAAGAGTAACTTAATTATATTCTTACAACCAACTATCCTACGCGATGGTGGCGCAGTCGCTAGTGTCACGGAGCGTAAATTTAATCAGATGCGTGTATTGCAATTGGTTATAGATAAGAACGGTACGATTAAGCAGCTGCCATTGAGTGGCACTGAAGGATGGGATGGTAAGGTTGATGCCGACTATGAGTTGATGCCACTGAACCCGCTTGTACCTAAGCGAGATCAAAAGCCAAAACCTGCAACGCAAGGGTTTACAAAGGTCGATAGTCCAAGTACAGGAATTACTACTTATCCGCTAAAGCGCTAAGTGGTAGACTTCCGAATTTGTCATTAAACTTTGCTTTTAACGTACGCGAGACAATAGTAAAAACAGCGACAGTAATTGGGAGTTAAGTGGATGAATAAAAAAAAGTGGCTGACATTGGGTATTGTCGGAACGGCCTTACTATTGCTACCAAGACGTAGCAGCTGGCAAGCAACTCTCAATGCTAATGAGGAATCTAGAGCAGACGACTCAAAAACTAAAAAGCACCAATCTAAAGGTTCTAAAGCTAAAGACTCTCAAGATAACGAATTCGGTAAGAAAAAGTAAACCGTTAAGAAACCGCTTTTATGTTATCAAAATGAGGACACGCCCTAATAGCTTTATATCAATGCATTAATGTGTTGATACAAAGCTATTAATCACTTAAAAACCGAAAATTTTCTATCATCATAATCAACTAACTACTCATTCATAAATCATTCATTAACCGACTATAAAGAACTTATTATCAAGGCGGATTATGACTCGTACAGACCCAACTTCAATTTCAAACCACTTCCCATTACCTGCTGTCTATCCTCTTATCGATACCCATACTCATTTTGATGCGCCAGTCTTTGATAGCGATAGACAACCACAGACGCAGCAAGCTTATGTGCACGGTGTTCGTCATTTAATGTTGGTCGGTTATCTACATCAACATTTTCCTCGACTGTATGAGACTCAGCAGGCAATCGAACAAATGCCTTTGTTTGAGAGCATGGACAAAGCTAATTGTGCAAACTTATACCCTAAAGCGCATATTGCGCTTGGTCTACATCCTTTTTATATCGAACAGCATACTGATGCGCATCTCACTAGTATGGCGCAGATGATCCAAGAACAGCGCCCGCTGGCAATTGGTGAAATAGGATTGGATACCTACACCGATGCGATGAAACAGCCTGAAGCTTTTGCCAAGCAGAAACGCTTCTTTGAGGCGCAGCTAGATATAGCGGTAACGCACAAGCTACCTGTGATGCTGCATATCCGTAAAGCGCATGCCGAAGCGTTGGCCATCATCAAAGCACATGATTACAATGCGCATAAGCTAGGCGGTATTGCTCACAGCTTTAGCGGCGGTGAGCAAGAGGCGAAAGCGTTTGTTAAGTTGGGCTTTAAGCTTGGTGTTACTGGACAAATTACCAACCAAAACGCCAAAAAGCTGCGCCGCGCCATCAAAGCTGCCGTTGATAGCTACGGATTAGAATGTTTGGTCATTGAAACCGACTGTCCTGATATGACGCCGATCATGTGTCAGACATCAGATGACGATCAACTAACTAGCCAATCAGACAGTCGCTTAGCATCGGGACAAAGTCCAGATAATGAATGGCAAGGCGCTGACGGACACAACCGCAATATACCTGCCAATTTACCATGGGTGCTGACGAGTCTTAGTGAATTGCTCAACGTAGAGCCAGCAGAGCTTGCCCATCAATTGTGGCAAAATAGTTGCGATGCCTTGCAAACTTCTTGGTCTTATCCCACATAGTATGCAATTAAGCATAAGTCAAAATTAAGCATAAAACACTATTAACTATGATGTCACCAATCACAAGAGCTTCTAATTCGTTATGAATCAACCACCGCAACCCAAGCAAACCGATGTACAACTGGACACTACTGATGGGGCTTCAGAACATGGCACATTAAATGCAGCAACTAATACAGTAAGTAACGTAGCATCTGTAGACCAGCAATACGAGCGGCGCTTTCAAGGGACGCAGACATTATATGGTACAGCTGCATTCGATATCTTTGCTGCTGCACATGTTTACATTATTGGCGTTGGTGGCGTTGGCTCTTGGGCTGCTGAAGCGTTAGCGCGTACCGCAGTAGGCAACATTACTTTAATCGACTTAGATGTATTGGTAGCCTCCAATGTCAATCGGCAGCTGCCTGCGCTCGATAGTACTTTTGGTCAAAGTAAAATAGCAGCGATGGGTGCGCGGTTGCATGAAATTAACCCAAAACTCACTTTGCATTTGGTAGATGATTTTTTAACTGTTGATAATGTCGTCGAATTATTACCCAGTCGCCATGAAGCAAAAACTGCCGCTGCCGAGCATAGACCTATTGTCATTTTAGACTGTGTCGATGATATGAGTGCCAAGCTCGCTATTGCACTACACTGCCGTTTTAACAAACTAAAACTCGTTTGTGCAGGTGGAGCAGGGGGTAAGATAGACCCATCTCAAATTACAGTCAGTGACTTAAAAGACAGTTATCAAGATCCATTGTTAGCACGTCTACGTAACAAACTGCGTCATGAGAAAGGTATTAATAGTGCCTTAAAAGATAAATTCGGTATCAGATGTGTGTACTCAACTGAACCGCCGCGTGTAGACAAAAGCTGTCAGGCAGGCGGATTACAATGCGGAGGCTATGGCTCTGCAGTCGCTGTAACGTCTGTGGTGGCAATGATTATGGTCAGTGAAGCGTTACAGATGTTGACCAAGCAAGTTAACGCTTAACCCATTACTTCCTACTAATTTGGAGACAGCTTTGTCGATTCATACCTATCCGCTAGCATTAGATGAGCATTTACGTGTTGCTAAGCTGCATGAATACGACGTGCTTAATACTTGTAATGAGCCCGCATTTTCGCGCTTAACTGAGCTTGTGAAACTATTTTTTGATGTGCCTATGGTTGCCATCACTTTTATGGACGAGCATGTACAGTATCTAAAATCCCCACATGGATTTGGTAGCTTGCGCACAACTAAGCGTGGAGTGTCAATCTGTAATTATACCGTGTTATCTGATAATGTTTTTATCGTGCCAGATTTGTTGCTTGATAAGCGTTTCGCTGGTAATCCATTAGTGACAGAAGATCCTAAGCTACGTTTTTACGCGGGTGCACCGATCATTCTAAAAGAAGATAATAAGACTTATCATTTGGGCTCACTTTGTTTATTCGATATCAAACCCAATCATGAGTTTAATGACGACAAGGCGAGACTGCTAATGCAGTTCGCTGATATGGCAGCAGACGCGTTACAACTACAAAAAAACCAACATCGTGCCAAACATGCCAATAAAATGAAGTCTGAATTTTTGGCCAATATGAGCCATGAGATACGGACACCTATGAATGGTATTATTGGTATGGTCGAGATGCTCGATGATACTGACCTAGATGCCGAGCAAAAAGATTATGTAGATAATATAAAGGTATCAACTGAGCATTTACTTGCGATTATCAATGGAATTTTAGACTTATCGAAAGTTGAGTCGGGTAAGATGACTATTGATGCTGTACCCATGGATTTATCGGTACTATGTGATGAGATTATGAGTTTGTTTGCAGTTAGAGCTCGTCAGCGCGGATTAACACTTGATTATAATTATAATGAGGAGTTATCGCCTTACATACAGGGCGATCCGGTACGCCTTAAACAGATTTTGGCAAACCTTGTTAATAATGCGATTAAGTTCACTCGTGAAGGTGGGCGTGTCAGTATTAATGTCACCCATGCGCCGCATTGTAGTGAGGGTGGATGCAGCAGTCTAGGTTTAAAAACTGATAAGATAATCTGCCATGACATGACTGTCTGTATTGATGTTACAGATACAGGTGTCGGTATCAAGCCCGAATCATTGGATGCCATATTTGATGCTTATAACCAAGCAGACAAGTCTACCCATCGCTTATATGGTGGTACGGGTCTTGGCTTGTCTGTATGCAAATCTTTAGTTAATTTGATGGGGGGTCATATTTGGGCAAACAGTGTAGTGGGAGAAGGCACTACATTTAAAGTATTGTTGCCACTAGCAACTATAGATCAAACAGAATATGATGATTGGCAGCTCTCGGATACTATAGATGTTGAGCCTGACTCACAGTATTCGGGACATATATTACTAGTTGAAGATGATAACGTTAATGCAATGATTGCTAAAAAAGCCCTATGTGATAGCGGACACAAGGTAACGCATGTCACTGATGGTCAAAAAGCTATCGATAAGTTCTCAGCACATCCGCAGCGTTTTGACGTGATACTAATGGATCATCACATGCCGATTATGGATGGGATGCAAGCAACGATTAAGCTGCACGAGATTTATGATCCAAAGTCGTTACCACCTATTATTGCACTGACTGCAAACGCAATGGATGGTGAACGCGAAAAGTATCTGAAAGTTGGTATGCAAGACTACTGCACCAAACCTTTCAAAAAAGAGCAACTTAATGCGCTGGTACAATACTGGCTCATGCATCAACAAGCCACAAAAAAACAAGCCAATGACGGTAGGCTTAAAGCATTATCTTGACCTTCAGTTATTACAAATAGTTATTACAAAGACCAAAAAAAGCTCAACCATCGTTACGATAGTTGAGCTTTTTTATGGGTCTAACTTTGTTAACCAACACGAGTCTGATAGTCGCTCGTGCGCGTATCGACACGGACTATTTCGCCTTGTTGTACAAATAGTGGTACACGCACAACTGCGCCAGTTTCTAGAGTGGCAGGCTTACCACCACCACCAGATGTGTCACCGCGTACTCCAGGATCTGTTTCAGTAATCTGTAATTCGACGAAATTTGGCGGAGTAATAGTTAATGGCACGCCATTGAATAAAGTAATCACACATAGTGCGTTACTATTTTCTTTTAACCATTGTGCTGCATTACCTATCGCTGTTTTGTCCGCTTGTAACTGCTCAAAGCTTTCAGGATGCATAAAGTGCCAAAATTCACCGTCGTTATACAGATAGTTCATTTCAGTATCTATCACGTCAGCAGCTTCTAAGCTGTCACCTGATTTAAAGGTTTGCTCAAGCATTCTGCCACTGCGCAGATTACGCATTTTGACACGGTTGAAGGCTTGACCTTTACCTGGCTTAACAAACTCATTTTCGACAATGGCATAAGGATTGCCATCAAGCATGACTTTTAAACCGGCTTTAAATTCGTTGGTAGAAAAACTTGCCACAAGAGACTCCTAAAGGTTGCGGTAATTATATTGATAGATTGCTACTAAGTTAATGATTAATTATCGGTGCGCCACCAAACCTGACATGATGATATCTGTGCTTAAATACCTATCATAACTGGCCGAAGTCTGTTAAAGGCAAAGGTAGATAGGCATAAACCATTATGTTTGATAGGCATGCTTTGATAGCGCGCTGACTTACAGCGTATAATGTCGGTTTTTAGGCACACGCATTAGGTTGTCATGATAAACCATTTAATCACACAAAAAAACTGGCAAACACAATTATCCGAAGCGATTACTTCAGTGGATGAGTTGCTTACCGTACTCAATCTTGAGACGCTAAAAGCCCAGATTTATATACCAGCGCACTTTCATCTGCGTGTCCCGCGTGCCTTTGTTGCTAAGATGACTGCTGGCGATGCCAATGATCCGTTATTAAAACAGGTCTTGCCAGATAAGCAAGAACAAATTACGGTGACGGGTTACGTCGCTGATCCGTTGGCTGAAAACGATCAAAACCCAATCAAAGGGTTGCTGCATAAGTACCAGTCAAGGGTGCTATTAACAGTCACAGGCGCTTGCGCAATTCATTGTCGTTATTGCTTTCGTCAGCATTTCGATTATAACGCTAATATGCCAACCTCGGCTGAACATTTGGCCATCACATCATATATTACCGAGCATCCCGAAGTGAATGAGGTAATCTTGAGTGGCGGCGATCCACTCAGTGTCTCTAATCGGCGGCTGTTTGCATGGCTTGATACTTTAGAGGCGATACCGCAACTGACGACTATTCGTTTGCATACGCGCTTACCATTGGTGATTCCTGAGCGCTTGGACAATGCGTTGTTAGATCGTCTTAGCCAAAGTCGTTGCAACATTGTCATGGTCATTCACTGCAACCATGCTAATGAGATTGATACCAATACCGCTGAGTATTTGCAGCGAGCGCGGGTTGCTGGAGTCGTGCTAATAAATCAAGCAGTCTTACTAAAGGGTATTAATGATAGCGTAATGACTCAAACAGCGCTCAGTCAGCGTTTATTCGACGCGGGCGTTTTGCCTTATTATTTGCATGTGTTAGATAAAGTGGCGGGAGCTGCGCATTTTGATAACGATGAGCGGTGGGCTATTAGCTTATATTGGTTATTATTAGCGGCACTTCCTGGGTATCTGGTACCCAAACTGGTACAAGAATTGCCGAATAGACCATTTAAAGTACCGATTGATATTTACAAAGGCAGTTAAGGTATTCAACATAGTAAGTTGTGTTAGTATATTTTGCTAAACATTAGTAATGCTCTGTGGTGTGCTAAGAAAACAATGGATGTGTCAACTGCTAACCTGAACTTAAATGTTTTGCTAAAGAGGGCTTATGATAACGCTGTCAGACTTTCAGAATTATTTATCACATAAAGCACCACTAAAACAGCCTTCGCATAACTATGTTAATGGACAAGAGCAGCAACTGCTTAAGTGGGCAGCGAGCTTACCAACACAGACTGAGGCTCAGCAGGCAATGCAGCTTGAGCAGATATTGACTGAGCTGGCTGTTGCAGACTTAGATGATAAACTGCGACTTAAGCTTTTGAGTATTGTCTCCTGTGCCTCGGATCGCTTAATTACCTCACTGCATAAACACTATAACTATGAGTTGGGTGCATTCAACAACGAGCAGCTGGCATATATTGCTCAAGTTGAATCGTTATATTATTTGACTATCTTGGCTTATGACAATGTTATACAACGTAAGAGCTTAGCGTTGAATGACCAGCAAAGCACAACGTCAGGACATGGTTGGAGACGTTTTCTAACTTTAGCAAAAACCTCACCGCTCATTTTAGCGGCCACTATTTATCAATCGCTAATAACCTATCAAAAGTTATTGTATGAGCAAAATATATCCTACCAACAGCCACGGCCATATCTATGGGCAGCATTCAATGAGTTGTATCACTTAGCTTGTGAGGTAAATGTAGCTCACACTAATCTAAGCACGCAGGTAGTTACAAATCATGCGCTTAGCATTCACGACTTATATGTACAGATTTGCTTGCATAGTTTATTGAATGTCCGTGCCATGCGTCGTCCCAATATGTTGTTAACTCAACGTTTACTACCCTTATGGTCAACTCATGTCCATGCTACTATTGAGCCGCAGACTGAGACACGTATTTTTGTGGATCTGCAAAGTGACAACCCACCTGAATACCTTACTGCCAACTCAGCTATCAACCCTTACGAAGAGCATCATCGTTGCTTGTTTATCGACCTTGAGCCATTGACAGCATATCTACATCAGCGCAAGCAGGCCTTACTTGATAGTAATAATGCAGCGATTGAATATCAGTTAGTCAATAAAATGTTGATGGCGATTAATCATCGTTATGTCGAGCGACAAATGGTAATGCCGACCAAATATCATTCAAAGCAGCGCGCTACTATCATTAGGAGTTTTAACAATATTCATTATGAGGTAGCAGGTGCGCATAGCTTGATGAATATGATTGCTGCCCCAGAGTTACCAACTGAGCAATTGCCACGCTATGATACGCAGCCCAAAAAAGACATTGTAAACGTCATACTTAACGTTGAGACTTTTGATCATGCGGATACCATATCGCAATTTAGAACATTGCATTTATTGCCTACAGAAGACCTAACACAACTTCAAACAGCAATAGATGAAAGGGTAGAAAAACCGTCTTCTCATTTAAATAAAACTATCGTAACAGATGTCAATATTCATACTACTGATAAGCTTAATACGGCTCCGCCACCACTAGGCCTAATGAGTTTGTTATTGTTACACCATCCAAATAATAGTAGCAAATTGAAGTGGTCAATGGGTATGGTACGCTGGCTCAATTTTGAAAATAGGTACATTGAAGTAGAGTGGCAGGTATTTGGGCATGCATTGACAGCTTGTGCCCTGCGATTAGATATTAGAGACCACCGTAGCCAATGCTTTGTACCAGCTTTTATGATCGCTGGTGATAAAGAATTGCAAACAGAATTTACTATCATAGTCCCTCCTTATCACTTTCAATCTAATGATAAAGTCATGCTGCGCATTGATGACAAACAAAAGACGCTTTGTTTGCAGCAATGTTTAATCAATAGTGATGAGTTTAGTCAGTATAAAGTGATACAGATTTAATTGAGTAAGGCTGATACAATCCACATTTTTACGCAAATTTGATTGCGAGTAATTTTTGATTGTAAGTAACTGGAGAGTCGGTTATTTTAAATCATAATTTATAAATTGTGGTTAATAGTAGTTAACTAGCTGGCACTATTCGTTAGTTAAGTATTGCTTAAGTGTTATTGTAATATAGTATACTATAATCACGATTATAAGAATAAAAAGGCCTATTATGCGAACCAAATCTATCTTAAATCTGTTGGTTATAGACGAAGATCAGCTATATGCTGAGCGTTTAGTCAGTTTATTATCTGCTTATTATGATGAGGTTAATTTAGGATTCCTAGACGATAAAGAAGAGCTGCTAAAGTCACTGCGCCACCAGTGGGATGTTTTAGTGTTTGGGCGTGCCTATGATTTGAGCTTCACTGATGTGGTCGGTATTGTGCAGGAACAAAACCTTGATTTGCCTATAATTGGGCTTATGAGTGATGAGATGGCAGGCACTGGCCGCAACGATGATGGTTTGCCAGCAGTCATTGATGGGGTGATGGTAAAGGCACTGTTAGCAGAAAAAGAAGTGCAAGTGGTAATGGCCATCTGCCTGCAACATGCTAACTTACGTAGTCTGCGACAGCTGAATACCTTGCGCTATGTACTCTCTGAAGCAGAGCAGCGTGCCAATATTTTGATTAAGAACTCTAAAAGTGCCGTTGCCTACATTGATCAAGGGATCCATATCTTTGCCAATGACCCTTATCTACAATTATTCAATTTTGAATCGATGGATGATATTATCGGTTTGCCAGTCATTGATTTTATCGCAGGAAAAGACAACGTTAAAGGCTTTAAAGAGTTTTTACGTCAGTTCGATAAAGGTAATCGAGAGCAAGTTGAATTCAATTTTGAAAGTAAGCGTATGGACGGTAGCACTTTTGAGGCCAAGCTACAGTTAGCAGCAGCTACCTTGGATGGTGAGCCAGTTACCCAAATTATCATTCAGCAAAATAATAATAACAGTGCTGAGATTGCTAAACGTTTAGCAGTAGCTGAACGCCAAGATAGCCTAACAGGACTTAATAACCGTCGCGGCTTTGAAGAACGTTTTGAGGCTTTACACCAATCAGTGCTAGAAGGTAAGGTGAGTGCAGGCTTATTATATATACAGCTAGATAATATTGGTAAAATCAGTAGTAGCTTAGGTTTGCAAGGAGTAGATGCCACCGTTCAGCAAGTGGCTCGTATGCTGGAGCAGACAGTAGCAGATGGTCATATTAGCCGCTTTAGTGATACGGCATTTACCGTTCTAGTTGAAGGTTTATCGTCTCAGGCACTTATCGAGCTCGCTGAGAGTGTTCGTCAGCATATCAGTGATATGCTCATTGAAGTTGATGAACGCACGACTAATACAACAGTCAGTATTGGTATTGTCAAAATGGACACTAACGCTGCCGAGCCGCAAATATTGCTCGAGCGTGCTATTGATGCGATTAATCATATTAGAATTGAGACTGCAAACCACGGTAATGCTTATCATCTGTATGATCCAAGTGAGCATGCGAACAGTGATGATAGTGCTTTAGCCGAGTACTTAGTAAGCGCCATCACTCACAACCGCTTTGAGCTTTTCTTCCAGCCAATTTATGATATCAATCAAGATCGCAGTGACTTTTTTGAAGTTTATCTGCGCCTGCCATTAGCCGACGCTGATAATACTGTGTTGACACCTGACAAATTTATGACAGTTGCAAAAACACACCATTTGCGCGAAAAAATAGACCGCTGGATATTGATCAATGCTTGTAAACAGTTAAATGAGGTGCGCAAGACTCACCCCGAAGCGCGCATCTTAGTCCAGTTGACCAGTGCCTCATTGATAGATAAAAAACTGCCTAGTGTGGCCAGTCAGCTAATTAAAGCAGTGGGCGGCGTATCAGGAGCCTTAACACTGCAGTTTAATGAGCAAGATGTGGCCAATCACCTTACGATTGCCAAATCTCAGTTTGCAGCTCTGAGCGATATTAGTTGTCAAGTAGGTATTCATAACTTTGGCACCTCGGCAAAATCAATTGAAATTGCTGAATTCGTGCAGCCTGATATGACACGCTTGGCTCGTGAATATGTCAATGAGATCAGTAAACCTGATAATTTGGATGCCATTAAATCTCTGATTGTTCGCACTAATGAGCTTAATATTGATGTGTTGATGCCTTATATTGAAGAGGCCGCTACGATGTCAGTGTCATGGAGTGTCGGTGCGCGTTACTTGCAAGGCTATTATTTAGAGATGCCAAATAAAACGATGAACGTTGTTTAAGAAGATCGTTGTTTAAGAAAAATGGTATTTAAAGAGAAACTGTCTAAAGAGCAGAAACCCTCTAGATCATAAAAATTAGCTATTAAGTTTCGATGTAATTTAACAGCGTACGCTCAGCATCTCAGAGCGTACCAACATTTCTGCATTATCGCTACACGTCTGCTATCATCCTCACACGCTTATAAAGCCCCCTCAATCAATAAATCTAAAGAATATATAAATATGCCTATTAACGTCAATATTGCACTCGGTGGTATATTAATTGCAACGTTTTCGCTCGCTGCTTGTGAGCGTACGCCACCTGATTATCGAGATCCTGTAACCTTACCAGTGTATAGCGAAGGGGATGCTGATAATGGCGCTATCATCTATGAAGAGGCTTGCGGCCAGTGCCATCAGTTAAACCCGGGAAGTAATAAAAAAGGCCCGCAACTGATGAATATATACGGTGCGCCTGCTGCCAACTTAGAAGACTATGACTATGGTGCAGCACTAACAAGCTCAGGCTGGCTATGGGATGCCGAAACATTAGATCCTTATATTGCAGATGCTCAAAAAGCAATGCCAGATTCAAAGATGTTGTCAGACCCGATGCCAGATGCCGATGAGCGTGCCGATGTTATCGCTTATCTGTCTACTTTACGCATGGCCGCTCCTACTGTCGATAGCGATGGGAATCAAGTGGTAAAGGCTAAGCATACGCAGATGAACAATGAGGCCGTCGAGATACCAGCAGGTGAGGACAACAAGCCAGCCGCAAGCTTCTGATATCAAACCTTTAATAACTCTACCTAATCTTTATTATAATTAATATTACGTATTTCCATTAGAGCGCTTTTTGATTGCTCTTTTTAACCTTATTATAATAGGGTGTATTTGATATTGACCATAACTCTGACAGAGTCTATCTGTAAATATTCAAGCATGCTCTAATCAAGTTGGTAGTTTATTATGCACCAAAGCCATGCTTACGATTTATCATCTCATAAAAATACGGTATCTCAGTTAGAGTCAGACTCTGGTTTAGAGCATTCAAACAATACTACTGCCGATTATTTAGCCAATCAACGCCAAGTGGCGCAATTGCTTGTACAGCTCAATCAAGTGGTGCTCGATAAGACGCAAGTGGTTAAGCTTGCACTTAGCTGTGTGCTGGCAGGTGGGCATTTGCTGCTACAAGATTTACCGGGAATGGGCAAGACGACGTTAGCACAAGGTTTAGCGCAGCTACTTGGCCTATCATTTAATCGTGTGCAATTTACCAACGATATGCTGCCAGCAGATATCTTGGGTATGAGTATCTATAACCAAACTACGCAGAGTTTTGAGTTCCGTAAAGGGCCTATCTTTACTCAGCTACTACTTGCCGATGAAATTAACCGCTCCAGCCCAAAAACTCAAAGTGCCTTACTTGAAGCAATGGAAGAGCACCAAGTAACCCAAGATGGCCAGACCTATCGCTTACCCCAGCCATTCTTCGTCATTGCTACCCAAAACCCAATGCAGCAAGCGGGTGCGTATCCGCTGCCTGAGTCACAATTGGATCGATTCTTGATGTGCTTGTCGCTTGGTTATCCTTCGCCAACAGCAGAGCGCGCATTGCTCCGAGGTCAAGATCGTCGAGAGCTACTCGCAAGTTTAGATGCGATGCTTGCTACGGATGCTGTGCTGCTTGCACGCCAAGGCGTTCAACAAGTATATGTCGCGGATGTGGTACTGGATTATCTACAGCGTCTGGTCGCAAAGACCCGAATTAGCCAAGAGTATCATGGGCTATCACCGCGAGGTGTATTGTCACTGCAGCGCGCAGCACAAGCTCATGCGTATGTGTCAGGTCATCAAGAGGTATCACCAGAGGATATTCAAGCAGTATTTACTGCTGTTACAGACCACAGGTTAGGTCAGCGCTTTGTGCCATCGCATGTCGTTGGTGGGCAAGCACCACAGACCATTGCTCAGCGGATTATCAATGAAGTAACGGTAATTGTTTAAATAATAATTTGGACGAAAGCAAAGTTATTTAAGTGCTAACCATAATGACAAGGCAGCTATGACTGTATTACCGCGCACCTTATCACCACGTACCCTGACCCAGCCAATCAAACGAGCAATGGCACGCTGGTTTGCTAAGCGTGCTCCCAAGAGTGATAGTGCTACTCTCAACTTGCGTAATGTCTATATTTTCTTCCGACGTGAAGGGCTACTTTTCGCTGTACTATTGATGATTACCTTTATTGCTGGTATCAACTATGGCAATAACTTGGTTTTGGGGCTTTGTTTTTACCTTATTAGTATATGGCTGATTAGCTTTCATATGACCTTTTTGCACATATCTGGCCTGCAAGTTCAATTGCTGGAAGTAACTATGGCAGAAGTAGGGGCGCCAGTTTGGGTGACCCTGCAAGTGCGTAGTGAGAGTCGCCAACCAAGACGACAATTGATGTTTAGGTTTGAGCAACATCAGTTGGATAAGCAAGAAAATAACGAACATGACCATAAGCGCAACAGCAAGCGTAGCCGTAAATTACTTAATAACGATCCCAAGCTGCAGGTACTGCTACCGCGCGTACAAGGTGAGCAAATTATTCGTCTGCCTATTATTACCTATAAACGCGGTCAGCTTGAGCTTCCTAGATTAACAGTCAGTACGGTTTATCCGCTTGGTATTATGCGCGCATGGTCATACGTTTATTTTGCGCGCACTGCTTGGGTCTATCCAAAGCCATCGGCTTTTGACTGGCAGACGCAGTATGTGACTGCAAGCTTAGATGACTTGCCGACGGGTGGACAGTATAGTCAACATATCCAAGGCCAAGATGATTTTGAGCGTCTTGATAGTTACATCGAAGGCGAATCACTAGCAAGAGTCTCGTGGGCGCATGTGGCACGTGGTCAGGGGATGCTTACTAAGCATTTCGCTGATCCAGTCGGAGTAGAGCAGGTTTTAGATTATGCCGATATGCCAGCTGCCCATCATGAACAAAAGCTTGCGCAACTGGCTCATGGCGCAATTACGCTTGGCAGCCTTGGAGTGCCCTTTACCATGCAATTGCCTAACGAGAGCCATACAGAGTCAGCGATTGGACATGGCGAGGCATTTGCGCAAGTGTGTTTGCTTCGGTTGGCACAGTCGTCATGATTGATTCTAAGCGCACACGCAACCCTTCTTCTAACATATCTTTGCCGAACTCATCTGCTTTTGCAGCGGTAACCTCGCCTGCAAGTTTTGAAAATCTAGCATTGGGAAATACTGCTAATAACAGCTATAACCCAAACAGAAAATGGTATAGCAAATTGCTAGCGCTACCGGCTTATTATTGGGTATTGCTGACTCAGGTTATCGTAATCCTTCCCCATGCTGCTCATCTGCCACTATGGTTAATGGTCTTTGCTTTAATCACTATCATTGCCCAACTGCCTTATATCAAAGCTAAGTTTAAACAGAGGTTTAAGCAACTGCGCCATCTCAAGCGCATGTATCAAAGCATGCAAATGCTTGGGTTTTTATTAGGACTGGTAGGCTTGTGGCTGACTTATAACACAAGCTTTGGTCTGGATATGGGTGTGGCATTTTTAGTACTGTGCTTGATTAGTAAGCTTTGGGAGTTGTATAAGCGCCGTGATGCTTATGTAGTGTTAAATTTATCACTGTTTGTGCTTGCTGCGCTATTTTTGATGAATCAAGGATTAGTCACTACTTTAGAGGTCATCATAGGTACGATTGTCATCTTGCTAGCATTTATTGCGCTTAATGATGATGGCAATATACGCGGTGATGGACGCCTGCGTACACTTGGCATATTAGGAGTAGGGGCACTACCGTTATTAGTGGTGCTGTTTTTATTCTTTCCACGGCTACCGCCATTATGGTCAGTGCAACTATCAGGGCAGCAGGCGACAACTGGCGTCTCTGATAGTATGTCACCTGGTGACTTCGCTAATCTAAGTCAATCAACCGCGCTTGCTTTTAGAGTTGAGTTTGCGGATGAAACTCCACCACAACATGAGCTGTACTGGCGTGGTTTGGTATTTAGTGACTTTGATGGTGTGACATGGCGACCTAATCTTAGCACGCAGCAGCAGTGGCAGCCTACAAAGCAAATTCCTGTATGGATTGAACAAGCACTTGCCACCGTTCCTGATGAAGTACAGCTTGCACCCAATAACTATGAAGTTATCTTGGAGCCAACTCAACAAAACTGGCTATTTGGACTCGATTATCCATTTACCCAGCGTACAGACGTCAGTGTTACCTCGGAATTTACCTTATCAAAAGACTTACCTGTTACCCAGCAGCTACGTTATAACGTCCTACGTTTTGCGCCCATGCGTATTGACCCTGTGCTTGATAAGTCCTCTCGTCGTATTAACTTGGCTCTACCTAACGATGGCAATCCGCAAGCGCGTGCACTTGCTCAGCAGCTGTTTGCGCAATCAGGCTCTGATCCTGTGCGCTATATGCAAGCGCTTGAGCGCTGGATTAATCAAACGGAATTTCGTTATACGTTATCGCCGCCACGGCTAAATGATAACCGTATCGATGAGTTTTTATTTGATACCAAAGCAGGGTTCTGTGAGCATTATTCTTCAAGTTTTACTTTTATGATGCGTGCGGCTGGCGTTCCAGCGCGAGTCGTGGCTGGCTATCAAGGCGGTGAGCTGAGTCGCGGTGGCAACGTGTGGGAAGTACGGCAGATGGATGCTCACGCATGGACTGAAGTATGGCTTGACGGTCAGGGGTGGGTACGCGTTGACCCGACTGCATTCGTCGCGCCAGAGCGTGTTGAACAAGGGATGGACGTATTAACTCAAACGCAAGGAGCGGCATTGTTTGGCGATGGTGCTGGCGCGCAGATTAGCTACCAGCAGTATCAGATGCTGCAAACACTCAGACGTTTGTCTGACCAAGCCAGCTATTATTGGCAAAAAGATGTTGTTGGCTACGATCAAGATAAGCAAGCAGGCTCGCTACTAAAGTGGTTCAATATCAGCTCGTTTATGCAACAAATCGTTTGGTTAACGGCCAGTGCCATCGTGGTCATATCAGTGTTGGTGCTGATAATATGGCAACGTCGACGTAAGCGTTGGCATCCGGCAGATTTACCGTTGGCTAAATTGTCTAAACGAATTAGTAAAAACGATAAGTTACTCGCTCGTGATGAGAGTGAAGGACAATTAGCGTGGCTTGATCGGCTAGCGGATAGTCTAGCAGCGCCTGATAACATATTAATGGCAGACAACCTAACATTCACTCGACAGCATATCGATAACATTAAACAAGACTACCGACAACTACGCTATGGGCGACTGAGTACGCTCGATGCGAGTAATGCTAAATATCAGCGCGCACTCAAACAACTTAAGGAAAACGTATGTAGGTTGTTGTAAGTATTTAGCTTGGTTAAGGTTGTCCATCATAATTGCTTATTACGGTTTTCACTATATAATCAGGTTGTTCAAGCTGTTAAATCACGTCTATTTGAATAATAACTTCTAGTTTAGATAGAAAACACTTGCAAAGTCTCGAAAACTTGCTAAAATGCTCAACCTAAATAGGCGTATAGCTCAGTTGGTTAGAGCGCTACCTTGACATGGTAGAGGTCAGCAGTTCGAATCTGCTTATGCCTACCAAATTCGAAAGTCCCAATCTTATGATTGGGACTTTTTTTATGCCTGTAATATATGGGCTGTAGTGGAAAATCTTTGCTTGCGGCACTCTATAATCAAGGTTGTTTAATTAGCTATAAATTAGCCAGAAAAGCGACGGTGACCAAACGGTGACCAAAACGTGACCAGCCCTCAAAAATTACTAAAACATAAACCTTCTTTTTGACCTCTACCTCAATTTTCAACTTCAAGTCTATTTCTCAATATTTTCTGATTCACTTTCTTCTACATATTCAAAAATATCTCCAACTTCTACTTCTAAATATTTGCATAGCTTATCTATAGTATCGAAATCAATTCTTGTAGATTGATCGTTATAAATTTTGTGCAAAGTGGTTTTACTTATACCTGTCGCTCTAACTGCATCCGCTACTTTTGGTCTTCTTTCAGCTAATAATGTTGGAAGATGATTAACTAGCATTCTAAAACTCCAATTAAAGTTATAAAAAGTGAGCTATGATGAATAAATTGTAGAAACTAACATGGGCGATTTTAATCAGACAGCTCGATGGTGATGACCCATGCTGTCGATTTCCTAGTCATTAAATTCATATCTAACACTTGCAGTTCGATGCCTGTATAGCTCACTCAAGCAACTGTTGATCAAGTCGATTGGATGGAAGCGATGATACAGCATCACTCGATTGCCATTTTGACCAGCTCAAGAGCAGATATCGAAGACCCACGAGTACAACAGCTCGCTGACGATATTATTAAAGCGCAAAAACGTGAAATCGCTAAGATGCAAGCTCTTATCGAAGAGCTAGAATAAACAATGATGTTTGTAGATAATATAAAGTTATAAAGTGTCAATCAACTAATTTAGTTTGGTAGTTTTATCTAAAACTCATACAGAATGACGCTTTATATATACTATGTTAGAACATAATATATAAAACATGGGTACAATCAGCAGTATGTTGGGCATCATCCACCACATCAGATAAGGAATAATCATGATATTTCGTCAATTGTACGAACCCCTTTCTAGCACTTATACCTATCTGCTAGGGGACGAGGATACAGGTCAGGCTATCCTGATTGATCCGGTCATAGCGACCATGGATCGTGACTTGGCTGAAATCCATAGATTGGGGCTGGATTTGGTTTACACAGTTGACACGCATATTCATGCAGACCATATTACTGCAGCATTAGAAATGAAGCGTGCTGTCGGTAGCAAGATTGCAGCACCTGCCTTTGACCGTCTACCGTGTGTAGATGTCGGGCTGGAAGAAGGAAAACCTTTACAGGTTGCTGGTATTACCTTGCATCCATTGCATACGCCGGGACACACTGATGGGCATTTTGCGTATCTCTATAATGAGCGGGTGTTCACTGGTGATGCTTTACTTATCGATGGATGTGGTCGGACCGACTTCCAGAACGGCGATGCCGATGCACTGTATAAATCTGTGCGGCAGAAACTTTTTTCTTTGCCAGACGACACGCTGGTCTATCCTGCGCACGACTATAAGGAGCGCTTTGTATCTTCAATCGCTCAGGAAAAAAAGCGCAATCCACGGCTTGGCGGGGACATAACACTCGAAGAATTCAAGGTCATCATGAGCAACCTAAATCTATCGTATCCAAAATTCATTGACTATGCTGTCCCTGGCAACCAGCAGTGCGGTGTCTGCCCAGAGGATTTACCAGAAAATTTAGCCACTTACTGTCGCCAGATGATGCAGAGCGTTCAAGGATAATATTCCTGATTTCAAGGGATTCGATGTTTTCACTCTCAACCTATGCTACACGTACTTTTGATAGTTTAGATTGAAATGGGAGAGGAATATAGTCAAGATATTTTTTAAGCATACATATTAATTATCAAAATCAATAGTTAAAAAAATAGAAACCTATAATTATTGACCCTTGCTATCAAATTCGTAGATATTAACTTAGGATTTTTTAATCAGGCAACCTAACGGCAGAGTCCATTGATTAATCTTTAGTAGACTTGCTCAAATAAGCTCTAATACACATCATTAGCTCAACAGTCTAATACAAGTGATTCCATGATAACGGTCTATTCTGAGTAGTCTATAAATGTATTTACAGATGCAGCAGACTGATTCCTTTGGGGTACACTCTCAAAAATAAAATTTCATTAGAAGAACACAAAATATGACAGGAAATATTGTTAATACCTAGGGTTTTACGACTTAAGCATATTTTTTTAAGCCCTTTTAGCCATTAATTTAATGCCTAACGCAAGGAATACAATCCCACTTATTTTACTTAAAACAGTTTTAAATAATAGATTTTTTCTTAAGCTTTTGGAATGAAAACATTGGTTAATACACCTTGCTTGTATATTTAACAAGCCTTTAAAGACTTGAAACTGAGGTTTGCGCAATTTCTATCTTCCTGCAAGCTGTTTGCTATTAAAGACTCCTTTTTGCTCGTTATCATCTTAAAGCTTAGATAACATAAGTGACTTGCGCAGATATATTTCACTAGCATAAATGCCGTTGGGGATTTGGCTAGTAATACTGGTAAACCTAGCGAAGCCAATAAAGTATGTACTAAAATGCCTGATTAATGCCCAAAAAAGAATAAAATCCAGCTTTCCTGCCTTGTGAAATACTACGTGTGATGAGATACATACTATCTGTGTCTAGAATTAGGTTAACAAAATGGCAGCCACGATAAGTCCTACATAGTTCTCAATACCAAACATAGGTAACACTTTCTTTCGATGGCGTTAGACACCCAGAATATTATAGATTACTTGGATCTTTCAACAAACCAATAACGATAGAGATACAAACCAATAACGGCTGAGGCCATAATACTTTTGTTATTGATGTATTATTAAATCAATTTCGTCAGATTTGTTTGCCTAACTTCAATATGACATTATTTGATAAAGTCACGTTATTCCAATAAAGCCACTGTATTAGGCTGTTGTCTGAATGCGAAGGACATTAGTGAGGCGAGACTAAGCTTCTTATGAATGTAAGACCGTACACAGTTGGTGCTATTTTTGATAGCTATGTTGTCATTGACCACTGAGACCGCAAACTTCCTGAAGAATCACTTCATGAAATAATCACTATTGTAACGTTGCGGTCAGTTATTGCCTTTCTAGCTCATCTTAGCTGAAAAATAAATCTGTTTCTCTTTTTCATAGAATGGTCTCATGATCATCGATTTTCATTTTTAGGAAAATGATATGAATACTCAAATAACAGAAAACCATACGTACATTGATGGGCATAAGATTGCATTTTTGGAACAGGGCTCAGGTAGTCCATTAATTTTGCTGCACGGTATTCCAACCAATAGCCTCATGTGGCGAGATATTATTCCACAACTTGCAAAAACACATCGCGTCATCGCCCCCGACCTTCTCAATTATGGTCGATCTGCGAAACCGAAAAGCGCGGATGTGTCCATTAATGCTCAGAGCAACATGATTGTAAAGCTCATGGACGTTCTAGGTGCGCGGCAAGCAGATATTATTGGACATGATATTGGTGGGGGTATTGCTCAGTTGATAGCAGTCAATTATCCAGAGAAAGTTAGAAAGCTCGTTTTGATAGATAGTATCTGTTTCGATTCGTGGCCTATCCCAGAGTTTGAGCCATTACAGGAACCTGGCGCTGAGTCGGAGATGAGTCTTGAGGACTTTTTGAGTATGATGCGAGGCTTTATGCCAAAAGGTGTATACGATAAGAGCGTCATGACTGATGAGCTTATTGAGCTCTATCTTGAACCTTGGTCGACTGAAGAGGGTAAGCGGGCTTTTTTTCGCAACCTTAGACGGTTGAATAAAGAATATACTCAAGCCATTGCTGACGAACTTAGCAACCTTCCACATGAGACACTCATTATATGGGGTGATAAAGACCCCTTTCAGAAACCGGAATACGCGCCAAAACTGGTGGAAGCGATTCCAAATGCCAATCTTGTCTGGATCAAAGATGTTGCTCATTGGTTAATTGACGAGAAGCCTGATGAAATTGGTGAACACATCAATCAATTTCTTAGTTAAAGCACGAGTAGTACGGAGATATCTAACACGGCAGCACTGCACCGAATGGCAATGATACTACTCTACATTGCTGTCCAGTGCAGCGTTTTCGTTGTACCGCTCGCCATTACAGAAAATTAACCGGAGACATATCAGGGCTAATTTTACAGATATTACTGCCATCTTCATTAGCAAGTTGCTCAAGAGGAAAGTAGATTAGAGCAATACGAAGTTAATTCTCAACATTTCTGCAGACACTAAACCACGCAGCCTAGTTCTATTTCATAAGTGTCTTATGGTTGGGATGATTACCATTTTGGTTAATCAGGAAAGCCTTGCAGCTTTTAAAGCTTCCTCAAATTCTTCTGTGGTAAATACATGGCTGGTAATCATTCTCAAATTCATTAAAGCTCCTTGAAAAGTATCTAGTCCCGGTAACTTAGCACTCCCACTGGCATCTGCAATCACTCCTACTTCAAATCCTTCTTCAAGAAGATTCCGAGTATGGGATTCTACACATAAATTTGTAGACATTCCGGCCATTAGTACTTTTTCTATCTTATACTTTCTAAGTTGCAGGCTAAGGTCTGTATTCTTTGGGCTATACAATTTATGAGGGTTACAAAGAATAATATTTTCTCCTTCAAGGTATTGCTTAAATTCCTCGAGAAAATCGGCCCCAGAGTCTTCAAAGCCTTCCATATCCAACCGCCCTTTGCGTTTATACATCTCTTTGGAATGCATAAACTCCTCAAGAGCACCACCAAACTTCCATTCCTTATCTGTCGGAAAAAAATAATGGGGTGATATGAATACCTTCATTCCTTTTTCTCTGGCTAGCCTAAAGACGGTAGACATGTTCTCTATTGTATTATTCTCTTTAACACTTTCTTTTACAATAGGCCAAGCCACCCCATCTTCTCGCAAAAAATCATTCTGCGGATCGGTTATTACTATGGCAGTATTCTTATCAATTTCAAATCCGGGATCCGGAATCCCAGCTTCCTTTGCAGCACTAATTACTTGCCATTCTGTACTTTTCATAATTTTATCCTTGTCTAATATGAAACTTTTGAGAATCCAGAACATTGGAGCTGATAAGCTTTTAAGTACAATAATGTCCTATCTCAATCTAGCACCTGATTCGTAAGAAAACCAGTTTTTCTTACGAATCAGGTTATAAAATATAATTTTCACTAGTGGTAATTAGACCTCCAAAATAGCCGATTGCTCCTATAAGCTAATATATGTTTAATCCAAATCGATTACAGTTTGCAATCGATAGGCGGGCTGTGAGCAAAGCCGAACTGGCGGAAAAGCTAAGTATTACTCCTAGAACATTAACAAATTATCTAAATGGAAATACTGAGCCTAATTTAGTTGATCTTTCAAGGGTACTAAGCTTGCCTATCGATTTTTTTAAAGGCAGTGATTTACCAATCATTGATGAACATAGCGTTAGTTTTAGATCTCGTTCTAGAATGACCAAGAAAGTCAAAGCCGAAGCCCTAACTTATGGCATAACCGGTTTTATGCTTAATGATTGGTTTGAAGAAGCGGCTAATACGCTTCGTTATGACTGGGGTTTAGGCGATAAACCTATTGGAAGCTTAATTGCTCTGTTAGAGTCGAAAGGTATACGTATTTTTTCGATTTTTGTAAAATCGGAATATATTGATGCTTTTAGCGTTTGGTATGATGACCAGCCTTTTATCTTTCTGAACAACCAAAAAACTATGGAGAGAAGCAGGTTTGATGCATGTCACGAGTTAGGTCATTTGGTTAGAGATATCTACAGCATGAAAATGTCTGAAAGTTTCGGCAAATCGCTTGATCAAGATTTAGATTCTAAAGCAGTTGAAAGAGGTGCAGATGAGTTTGCGTCTGCGTTTTTAATGCCCGAAGTTGCATTAATGGAATATAAACATGTAAACCCTACTTTAAACAATCTTATTGAGCTGAAAAAAGTGTTTGGTGTATCTTTAGTAGCACTGGCATATAGAATGCATAAACTAGGGTTCATAAGCGAATGGATTTATACAAGAGTGCTTTGTCCAGCAATTGCAAAGTATAACTATCGCAAGTCAGAGCCTCATCCTATGAATAGAGAGACCTCTCAAGTACTCAACACGATAACCAATGAACTAAATTCAGAAGGAATAAGTCTAGATGATATTGCTAAAAAAATTAATCTTAGAAAAGCTGATATAACTCCATTACTGTTTCAACTTGCTGATAGCACAAAGCCTTTTCATTTGTTCCAAGTTTTAAAATGAAGTGAGATCGTCAGTCAAAATTGATAGCTGCTTTCACTTTGGTCACTCTTAATTCAACTACTCATGCATGCACATGGGAGATCATTAAATTAAAAAATGAATGACCATGCGTACCAATCTCCTCATTATCAATTATAAGAACCCACCTATTTACGGCTATACCTTAATATCAACCAGTGATTTTTTGGAAAAATTCAACAATAGGAAAGTAAGTGTATGATGCATATACCTCATATGCATTCGAAAGACAAAAATATCTTAGGCTTTATCAAGCATTGTTGTGCCACTACAAACTATCTCGAATTGGAAAAACAATGATTCAAACCGCTATCCATTATTTTCTACACTTTGGTATGCCATTGTTCATCGCCTATATGTTTTTTCGTGACGACTATAAACGGGTATATTTAATCTTATTGGCCACTATGCTAGTAGATTTAGATCATTTGCTGGCCACTCCTATTTTTTCACCCAATCGTTGTAGTATTAACTTTCATCCGCTGCACACTTACTATGCAATGGCAGTATATGCGGCTATGCTATTTTTACCAAAGCCTTATAAAATAATTGGTTTGGGGTTGTTACTACATATGCTAACCGATCTGAATGACTGCGTAATGATCTATCTTAATTGTCCGCAATGTTTGAGTGAGGCTCCTGCCCTTGAGTTGGTGGAATGGCTTGTAAAAGCTACTAGGTTTTGATACGGCTGTGACTACATCCTTTTGTGCTTCTCTCATAGATCACATCTTCAATAACTTCTAGAAGTATATACATCGCTATCCAATCCTAAATGAGTTTTCGTATTAGACCGCTTGTGTTCTAATGCGAGGATTGGGTTTGTTTAGCTTGTTACTCTAAGATTAGTGAGATAGCTCTGTTTCTAATCAGGTAGTAGCGGCAAGAACTAACCGCTACTTCTTTTACATCGTTTTAATAGTGCTGTAATCACCACGGGTACGCAAAACAACTTGAACATCCGATTCGCCGCGATTGCGCCAAAACCAGCCATGATTACCTGTAAACGCAGCTTCTAGAACGCCTTCATCAGCGGCAACCCCGCGACCTTTTTCATAAATGATGGCTTTGCCTGATGCATCACCATGAGTATCAAAGTTAACCTTACCGCCAGTCACGACCCAAGAGTATTCAGTCTTATCGCCTGAATCCATTTTCATCTTAATTTCTAATCCTTCACCTGAAGTCAAGGTGAAGGGAATTTCATCACGCCATTGCCCACTAGCGACAGCAGTGTCAGCAAGTGTGGCACTCATCGCTTGCTCAGTCACATTATCAATATCTACTGTTTCGGACGTCAGTGTATCAGTTGCTAGTAAACCAGCAGCATCGGCGGCCGCTTCTTCTGCTAATTGCTGCTTAACTTGCCCCATTTCTGTCAAACGAAGTAGGTTGCCAACCCCAATTGGGTCGATGCCATATTCAGCTGGGAGAACCACTGTAAATAAAAGAACTATGGCTGCAATTGCAGCCAGAATAGTAGATTTCATAAGCTGCTTTGAAGAGGGAAGTTCAGCCTGTAAAGGAGTATCACTGTTATACATATTGGAAATCCTTGGGTTATTAAGACGTTAAATAGCCAGTGAGTTGCATGCCCACTAAAATAAATCCTGCGCTCATCATGGCAACGTTGGCGGTATAGGCGTTACGTATGAAACTTAGCGTACGGCGCCAATAGCTCATGCCGATTAATATGATTGCTAGAGCCAGTAGTTGCCCAATTTCCACACCCACGTTAAATGCGAGTAGGTTAGGCAGTAAACCGTTAGGTGACATATCGTATTCAAGAAGTTTAGTTGATAACCCAAAGCCGTGGAAAAGACCAAATATAAGCACTGCTATTTTGGTATTTGGTTGATACCCGAACCATCGCTGAAAAGCACCAATGTTGTCTAAGGCTTTGTAAACAACAGAGAGACCAATAATTGCATCAATCAGATAACTGTTCATACCGATGTTGAAATACACGCCTAAGATCATCGTGGTGGAATGACCTAATGCAAATAAGCTCACATAGATGCCAATGTGCTTCATGCGGTAAAGAAAGAAGATGACCCCGAAGAGAAACAGGATGTGGTCATACCCCGTTATCATGTGCTTAGCGCCCAAGTACATAAAGGGTAAAATATTGACCCCTGAAATCTCCTGAATATATCCTTTATCGCCCGCTGTTACAGCGTGAGCCAAAGCTTCATTGCTGCCAATAAGGACATAGAAAAGCAGTACCGAGAGTAATAGCAGACGGGTTTGCCAAGTCGCCCATGGCGAGCTTGTTGGCCTATTATGAACATAGCTGTGCATTAAGAATCCTATGGTGTGAAATAATGGATACACGGCATGATGTAATACAATAAAAAATTTTGACCTCAATCGATAAAGTAATCATGACTTGCATCACTAAGTACTTTCTTACAGATTGACACGTAAATCATGAAATTTTTGAATGCAAATGGAGTAATTAAGGAGTAAAATATTATCCCCTAGGGGGGGATACTGTCAATAAAAAAACTTAGGTTTTTATCGGGAATAATCATATTCCCTAGAGGAAGGACACTATCATTATGAAAAAACCGCACATACACGCTTCTCATCCAGCCGTTATCACACGCCTTAAAAAAGCGAATGGTCATCTGAGTAGTACGATAGAAATGTTGGTAGAGGGTCGAACCTGTCTTGATGTAGCGCAGCAGTTGCAGGCTGTAGAAAATGCGATTCATCAAGCTAAAAAAGTTTTAATTCAAGACCACTTGGATCATTGCCTTGAAGACTTATTAGGGTCTGTTGATAAAAACCAGCAGGACTCTATAGATGAGTTTAAGGAAATAACCCGTTATCTATAAGGTCAACCGGCTGAAATAAAGAGGCATCGGATGCTTAGTATCTTTGTGAATCGAACCTATCGCCACTTGTTTGCCGCGCAAGTGATTGCTCTGATTGGTACTGGTCTAGCTACCGTGGCGTTAGGATTGCTAGCATTTGATTTGGCTGGGAATAATGCTGGGGTCGTTATGGGAACCGCATTGGCCATCAAGATGATTGCCTATGTTGGTGTCGCACCCATTGCAGCAGCCTTTGCCGAACGGTTGCCCAAACGCACGATGTTGGTAACGCTGGATGTGATAAGAGCAGGTGTAGCCCTGCTTTTGCCGTTTGTTTCTCAAATCTGGGAAGTTTACGTACTAATCTTCGTGTTGCAAGCCGCCTCAGCGGCTTTCACGCCTACTTTTCAAGCCACCATTCCTGATGTTCTACCTGATGAAGCGGACTATACAAAAGCTTTATCACTCTCACGCCTTGCGTACGATATGGAAAGTCTGGTCAGTCCCATGTTAGCGGCGGCACTACTGACAGTAATGAGCTTTCACAATTTGTTTACGGGTACGGTGCTGGGTTTTTTAGCCTCTGCCATATTGGTAGTGTCGGTGGTGCTACCAGCGCATGCTGTGCCAGAGCGTCGTAGCATTTACGATAGAACCACGCGCGGTATTCGAATCTATTTAGCCACACCTCGACTGCGCGGATTACTCGCTGTCAATGTTGCCGTTTCTGCCGCAGCGTCTATGGTTTTTGTGAATACAGTGGTGATCATTCAGGGTGGCATGGGACTAACTCAGAGTGCAGTCGCATTAGCATTGGCGAGCTTTGGTGCAGGTTCTATGATTGCTGCATTGGCTTTGCCAAGCTTACTAAGTAAGCTGACAGACCGTAGGGTCATGTTGAGCGGCGTGGGATTGTTGGTTGTTGGTATGTTCGCTGGTACATTGATGATAGGACAAAACTCGCTCATGGCCTTATGGTTTGTGCTAGGTTTGGGTTATTCTGCTGCTCAGACACCTTCTGGGCGCTTGTTATGGCGATCCTCACATCAGGAAGATCGTCCTGCATTGTTTGCCGCTCAGTTTGCCTTGTCCCATGTCAGTTGGTTAGTATTTTATCCGTTAGCTGGTTGGTTAGGTGTTCGCTATAGTATGACCGTAGCTTTTGCAGTACTAGGCTGTGCGGCGGCGCTAGCCGTCTGGGCGGCTTTAAGAGTATGGCCATCTATTGATTTAACAGAGATTGAACACGAACATTCTAACCTACCAGAAGGTCATGCTCATGCCACTGGATCTCCTACATCCAACGGGATACGCCATACCCATCTTTTCGTAGTCGATGACTATCACCCTCGTTGGCCAAGTTCTGGTGATTGATGTCGACTTTGTACATAAGAAGGGGTTGCCATTGCAGAAGCATTGGTGTTTGAAAAGGACGCTACTAAGGACTTTCTTTCCAAAAACCAATGAATATACGGCGCTGATATTATGAAGCTTACTATGCTACTGATTTATCAAAGCACGCTCCTAGATTCAAATCACCCCATTCAGATTTTATTAACTTCAACAGACACGTGAGACAGTTGAGGTAGGGGTTCTGATAATAATTTTTTATATTCTTTCGTACTCAAACCTTAGTATTAAGCACATCACCTAAGTAAAAAAAGAAGCATAAGAAACCCTTCATGCTATACAAATAATAGCATGAAGGGTTTCTTAATATCTTAATTGCTTCAGTGAGCCACACATTATCAATATAATAATGCCTATAAAAACAAAGTAATTATTACCTAATAAATAAGGAATATCGTAAAGATATTTTTTAAGCATTAATGCTAATTATCAAAACAGATAGTCAAAAAAATAGAAATCTACAAGGATTTCTATTTTAATGGAATAAATCAGCGTTTATGATGCTTTTGGTAGATCTTGCTCAGCAGTCTCAACGTTTAAGTTGAAAGCGTTAAGCTCCTCTATCCTATCTGCCTCTTTGTTTAGACTTTTGAATAAAGTAATGCACATAATAAGCAGGTTTTACTATCAGGTCGCTTTATTTACCAAGTTTAAATCTAAACTTTATCTGACATAAATCGAACCATTCTTAGGTTATTCCTATGGATTTGGAGTCGATTTTTCCAAACTTATTATATAACCATTATCCTAAAGCGACCCATCATACTAATTCTGGATACTATCATTAGAATTCATAGTTGCGATCAAATCTGTAAATTTTTCACCTTGGACTGAAACATGTCCTTTTAGTAAGGTTTCGGCTAAATCCTCATCAGTATTGATAATGGCATCTACAATGCTTTGATGTTCTTCAAAAGAATTCTGCATCCGATTATTTACTCGCAGTTGCAGCCGTCTATAGGGGTGTAATCGATTATGCAAGTTGCTCGTTTGCTCTATTAAAAAATTATTATGACTAAGCTGATAAAGAAAAAAATGAAACTTCCTATTGGCTTCGTAATAACTTTCTGTGTTTCCTTCTAAGACATATTCTTTGCATTGGTCATGAAGAGACAAAAGCTCAACTTTTTCCTCTTCATTTATCCTTCTAGCCGCCAATCTGCCACACATTCCTTCAAGCTCTGCCATCACCTCAAACATCTCACACAACGTGACGATGTCCAAAGTAGGTATTATTGCTCCTCTACGAGGTCGGATTTCTACTAATCCTTCAGATGCTAGAAGCTTCAATGCTTCACGGATAGGTGTTCTTGAGACCCCATATTTTTCACAAAGTTTTGCTTCGTCAAGTTTAGTGCCAGGTGGAAGACGACCATAAATAATTTCATCTTCTATTTTTTTACTGACCTGTAATGATAAAGGTAAATCATCAATTAAACTCATAAATCCTCCATTTGTATACAATAAACAATTTAATAAATACAATATGGTTGCGCTTTCAAACCAACTGTATTAGATTATATCAAACAAGTGGGTAGTAGGTGATAGATCCTTCTAAAGGTTTTGAGCTCTATTAAGGCTTATATTCTTTATAAGGTAGGGATAGATAAGGAAATTCGAAGAACCCTAAAAGACACTATCAAACTACAATTATTTGCGCTTGTGCCTAAATCTAGTTGTCACTAGTTTAGATTCTTATTTTATACAGCCCGTATATCAAGTTAGATATTACCGAGAAGGCTGTCATGATATCCAAGGAAGGTTTTTATGATCATATATGGTACTGCTTTATTGGCAGTTAGTTATTTGCTAGGAGTTTTTCTTGGTGGATTGCTAGGACAAATATTAGGGGTTGACGCTAATATTGGTGGTGTAGCTATCGCAATGATTCTACTAATTGTCGGCAAAGAAATGCTTGCTAAAAAAGGTTATCTACCTAAGTCGACGCAGTTTGGTGTTCTATATTGGGCAGGTATGTACATCCCTATCGTTGTTGCGATGGCTGCAGGACAGAACGTAGTCGCTGCACTATCTGGCGGAATGGTAGCAGCTGTTGTTTCTGTTATTGCGCTTACTGCAACTGTCTTTGTCGTACGCTTACTTAATAATATTGGTAATGATTACGATACATTTACTTGGGATGATACTGAAGAGTATCGCGACCAATTGTGAGTGTTTCATCACTACTATTAACACTATAAGAAAACTGAAACTACCAATTCAATCGCCCAATGGAGTAATTAAATGGACTTAATTATAGAAACCCTCACTAAAAATGCCTTTGTAACTGCTCTAGCAGTAACAGGCCTGGTGATGCTCTTCTCTCAAATACTATCCAAGTACCTAACCAACAATAAACTACAGTCATCTGCAATTGCTATCACCCTTGGTTTGGTTGCTGCTTATTTTGCAGGTCTATATACGAATGGTAGCAAGGGTATTTCCGATATAGAAATTTTCTCTGGATTTGCTCTTCTAGGTGGCGCGATGCTGCGAGATCTTGCCATTGCATCTACTGCTTTTGAAGTGGACGTTAAAGAAATAAAACGTGCTGGGAAAATCGGTATTATTGCCTTGATATTAGGTTGCGTTATACCGTTTGTGGTAGGGGCCGGTGTTGCATGGACATTAGGCTATAGAGATGCTGTCTCTATGACTACCATTGGTGCAGGTGCAATGACTTACATTGTGGGTCCTATTACAGGTACAGCAATTGGAGCAACCTCCGATGTGATTGCTTTATCTATTGCAATTGGTTTGATTAAAGCAGTCTTCTTTATGATCGCAACTCCTTTGCTTGCCAGATTTATGTATCTTAAAAGCCCACGTTCAGCCATGATTTTTGGAGGCTTGGTAGGTACTACTAGTGGAGTAGCAGCTGGCTTGGCAGGTACTGATGTAAGACTGGTTCCATATGGAGCATTAGTAGCCACTTTCTATACGGGGCTAGGTGCTCTATTAGGCCCGTCTATATTTTTCTTAACATTAAACGCAATATTTTAATAAGTAGATAAAGGAAGTCTTATGAAAGCGAATATTGACAAAAAAGTATGGGATACACAAAAAACTAGACGGCTTACCAAACTAAATGCTGCAAAAGACAAAGGATTAGAAAAACTAGTCCCGAGTGATAGAACAATTGAACTACTGGAAACGGTACTTGCACCTGAAGATAAAGTTTGTATTGAAGGTAATAATCAAAAGCAAGCTGACTTTTTATCTGAATGTTTGTCTCAATGTAACAATGAGGTGCTAAACGACTTGCATATATTACAGTCGGTTTTAGCACTACCCAGCCATATCGATATATTTGAAAAAGGTATTGCCAGTAAAGTAGATTTTTCTTTTTCTGGTCCACAAGCATTAAGATTAGCAAAGCTGGTTCAGCAACAAAAAATCCAAATTGGCTCGATTCATACCTATCTAGAGTTATATGGTAGATATTTTATCGACTTAATACCAAACGTGTGCTTGATCACAGCACATGCTGCCGATGCAGAAGGTAACCTGTATACCGGCCCAAATACCGAAGATACACCCGCAATTGTAGAAGCCACAGCATTCAAAAGCGGTATTGTCATTGCACAGGTGAATGAGCTAGTAGATAGCGTGCCCCGCGTTGATATTCCTGCGGACTGGGTAGATTTTTTCATTGTGGCACCTAAGCCTAACTATATAGAGCCTTTGTTTACACGTGATCCTGCCCAGATTACTGAAGTACAGATATTGATGGCAATGATGGTGATAAAAGGTATCTATGCGCCATATCAAATTAAACGCCTAAACCATGGTATCGGATTTAATACAGCCGCCATTGAATTGCTTTTACCTACTTACGGAGCAGAATTAAACCTTAAAGGCAAGATTTGTACTAACTGGGCGCTTAATCCTCATCCGACTATGATTCCAGCGATAGAAAGTGGGTTTGTAGATAGCATTCATAGCTTTGGCTCAGAGGTAGGGATGAATGAATACATTCAAAGTCGTCCTGATGTGTTTTTTACAGGCAAAGATGGAAGTATGAGATCCAACCGTGCTTTTAGTCAAACAGCAGGTTTGTATGCTTGTGATTTATTTATAGGCGCAACCTTACAGATTGACCTACAAGGTAACAGCTCGACCGCGACGGTAGACCGTATTGCAGGTTTTGGTGGGGCTCCCAATATGGGATCAGATCCACATGGACGTAGACACTCTAGCTATGCATATCTTAAAGCAGGTAAAGAAGCCACAGACGGACGCGTTGTAAAAGGTCGTAAGCTCGTAGTGCAAATGGTAGAAACTTACCGTGAGCATATGGATTCTGTATTTGTCGAAGAGCTTGATGCATGGCAATTACAAGAAAAAATGGGAAGTGATTTTCCACCCATCATGATCTATGGCGATGATGTCACGCATATTGTGACCGAAGAAGGGATTGCAAACTTATTATTGTGTCGCACACCAGAGGAAAGAGAGCAAGCTATTCGCGGTGTAGCGGGCTACACACCTATCGGCATGCAACGAGATCATGAAAAAGTTAAAGAATTAAGACAGCGTGGGATTATCCAAAGACCAGAGGATATTGGCGTAGATGCTTCAAAAGCTACTAGAGATCTATTGGCAGCAAAATCTGTTAAAGATCTAGTGAAGTGGTCCAATGGAACTTACTCTCCACCAAGTCGTTTTAGAAACTGGTAAAAATAATACTAAGGATATAACTATGAATGTACTTAATTTCGACTTTATTTCACAGCCAATCGAAAACATCAGGAAAGAAGTTATTTGCGGTGTGGTTGGCTCAGGTAATTTAGAGGTATTAGTAACACCCTTAGCTAATAGTGAAAATAGCAAGTTTATTATTGATACTTCAGTCACAGGCTTTGATCACATTTGGGAGGCTGTGTTACAGGACTTCTCTAGTCGTTATGCAGTAGGTGGATTGGAGTTTAAAGTTAACGATATGGGTGCGACTCCTGCGGTAGTGAGTTTACGATTAAGCCAAGCGATTAACATCTTAGAGGACGAATCACATGGATAATTCACATATTCAGCAAAGCTTTTATGAAAAGACGGCACGTAATCGGATAGCCAGTATTGTTGATAAGAACAGTTTTCAGGAAGTCCTTAAGCCAGGTAGCATACCTGTGAGCCCAAATCTTGCGTCTTTAGATATTGTAGGCAGTTTCGATGATGGTGTCATTATTGGGCAGGCAAAAATTCAAAATGAGCCAGTATACATGATCGCTCAAGAAGGCAAATTCATGGGGGGTGCTGTAGGTGAAATACATGGGGCAAAAATTGTCGGCATGTTACTCAAAGCTATTGAGGAAAAGCCTAAAGCCATCATATTTTTGGTTGACTCAGGTGGTGTTCGCCTTCACGAGGCAAACGCTGGTTTGATCACTATTTCTGAGATTATGCGTGCGATGTTAAAGGTTCGCAATGCGGGCATTCCTATTATTACCGTCATTGGTGGTACGAATGGTGCCTTTGGTGGCATGGGTATATGTGCGTGCCTAAGTACGCACGTTATCATGACAGAAGAGGGACGTTTAGCCCTTTCAGGTCCTGAAGTCATTGAAACTATTAAGGGTGTAGAAGAGTTTGACTCTAAAGACAGAGCTTTAGTCTGGCGAGTGACGGGCGGCAAAACACGTTATCTGCTCGATCATGTCGACTTTTTGGTTGAGGATGATATTGAAGATATTAAACAAGGGATTGTTGAAGCTCTTCAGCAACCTGCTGTGGATTTAGATTTAGATTATTTACAGCAACAGCAAGCCGCATTGCAAAGTCAGTATGATCAGTGGTTTGGAGAGAAAGATAGCATACCAATTTGGCAATCGATGAACATAGACAACCCTGAATCTATCTCCATGCTTAGCGCTCAACAGATTAGAGCTATTAAAAAAGGATAATGTCATGCAAATGAAAACAATTTTAGAAGCGCTTTTTCCTAACGAGCTTGAGTATCACATTGATAATTCAATGATACGAGGTAGTGCAGATACTAAACTTGGGAAAGTTGAAATTATTGGTACAGTCGATTCTGCAGCTATGAACCAGCTGATTGCAATGACCCTTGCAAATGAGATATTAGATGTCATAGCAAAAGGTCAAAAAACACCTATCGTATTTATTGTAGACACGATGGGGCAAGACTCATCGAGAGCTGACGAGCTGTTATGTTTAAATAGAACATTTGCTCATCTAGCATCTTGTGTAGACTTGCTCAGACGTAGCGCTCATCCAAATATAGCCATTGTCTTGGGTGAGGCGGTTAGTGGCGGGTTTTTATCTTATGGTCTTATGGCAAATCAAGTATTTGCTATGCAATCAAGCCAAGTTAAAGTAATGGACTTAAATGCGATGTCCAGGGTAACCAAAATACCGTTAGATAAACTGAAATCCTTGTCACAGACATCAGCCATTTTTGCTCCAGGTGTAGAGAATTATTATGCAATGGGAGCAGTTGATGATATCTGGAAAGAGCTTGATGGACATCTTGTAGAAAATGCTCTTGAATCCCAACTGATACATATTGATGATTTTCTTACAGATGATCGCCGACAAGTAGCAGAAGAAAGAAAAGGGCGTTTATTATGCAATGAGATTGTTCAGTCGGTTTTAACGGCTTAATGCTAAACAGATTTTTATAGAGGTGAGATGTATGCAACGTCATGATTTAGTTTACTTACAACCACATGAATCATACGATTTTATGAATGCATCTCTACCTTCATCTGTGACGACAGCTGTTGGTAAGATGATTGAATCTCAACAGCCATTAACTGCTTGTAGACAAGATATTAATAGTGTAATCAAAGTTGCTACTAGTTATATAGAAGACGGTCGTAAATATCGTTTAGCACTAAAGCTATCTAAAACGCCTGAAGTCATCACTTCACCTTTAGCACTTGAGGCTTTGATATCTCAATTACCGCAAGCGATTCAAAAACATACTCAAAAATTTATCGAACGCTGCTCTCATTTAGGTTGTGATGTGCGTGTCTATGGCTCCTTTGCCAATCAATATTTTACTGGTTTGCCTTTTGTGAAACCAACATCAGATTTGGATGTTTTAATCGTTGCACACAGCAATAATATCTCACAAATATTATTAGAAATGGAAGCCTTTAACCTACTTGCTAAATCTGCCGTGGGTTTAAAAATTGATGGGGAGATAAGATTACATGGATGTAACGACATATCTTTTAATGAACTAATCTACGCCATTATGTTTGATATTCCAACCGTTTTAGTGAAAACCCTTTGTGATATCAAGCTTCAAAAAATAGACGTATTACTAGGATGGAATACTGATGAATTTGAAGACTTTATTAGATCAAACAAACAAACCTTTATTGCCCACACAGGCAGTCTGGCAGCAGATTGATAATTTAGCACTTGAAGCTTTATATGATGAATTAAGTCTTGAAAATAAACCGGGTCTTGTCTGTCCTTCAAGCAATGGTAGTCACACAGATATGAACCACCATACCTTTATAAATAGCATCACCTCTTTGAAAGGATATTTTTCCACTTTAAGTCAGTTTGGCTATGACGATAGGCCATTCGATGACTTAAAAAATATGGGAATTTACCAAGAAGAAAAAATGAGGGAGGCTACCAACAATATTAACACTCATAAAGGTGCAATATTTAATCTGGGTTTTGTATGTGCGGCGATTGGTAGGTGCATACAAGCAGAAATACCGTTAACAGCTATCAATATTTGTGAGCAATTGGTTGACAGGTGGCAGTTTGATTTAACGACTCGTTTGAAGCGTGAGCCAGATAGTCACGGTCAAAAAATGTTCAAGAAGTACGGTATAACTGGTGCTATCGAAATGGTTTCTAATGGCTTTGAGGTTATTTTAACTGACGTTTTACCATGCTTCTATGACACTATTTATAGCACGCGAGATTTTGAAAAAGCCAGTATACAAGCATTAATGACACTGATATCTGTATTATCAGATACTAATATTGTGTGGCGGGGCGGGATAAAAGACTTAGAAAATGCTCAAGCGTTGGCGAAACAGTTTTTGCAGCAAGGGGGTGTTCATCAATCAGATTGGCGCCAAAAAGTAAGTAATATCAATCAGTATTTTATTCATCATAACCTCAGCCCAGGTGGTAGTGCTGATCTATTGGCCGTCACGATATTCTTTTATAAGGTGGAAAATGAATTTAATTATCCTATTTAGTGGGCAAGGCCTACAAAGCCAAAAGCACGTGGATGAAGTACTGACCTATACTTCGGAGCACGACCAATCGATTCTAAGCGCTATGGTACCAGAGCTATTCGGTGAAAATTCTGATAGTGATAAGTTGTTTGATAACAAAGTTGCGCAACCGTTTATTTATACTTTGCAATACTATCGATGGCATCAGCTACGTCAATTGATTGCAGCACCAATGGCTTTTGCTGGGTATTCTTTAGGAGAGGTAAGTGCCTTTTGTTGTAGTAGCCAGCTCACATTTGAGGAAGGGCTAGATTTAGTTAGTAAAAGAGCCAACCTTATGCAGCAAGAAGTAACAGAGTCTAGTGGGCTATTAGCAATCAAAGGTGTGCCTGATAGTAAATTGGATCAACTGCTTGAAGAGAGCAAAACCTATCTATCTATCAAGATTAATAGAGACCAATTTATTATAGGTGGTCATAAGAAAAATCTTGAACAGGCAGCAAGAATTTCTCAAACACTAGGTGCGCAAAGTGTGCAGCTGTTAAATGTGTCAGTACCATCACATACGGTAATGATGCAGGGTGCGTCAGCAGAGTTCCGTAAATATACAGACTCATTAGCTTTATCCGCTATGACAATACCGATTGTTAGTGCGACTGAAGGCGTAAGGTACAGCGAGACAAATCAAGGTTTAGATATCTTGTCACGTCAAATCGATCACGCATTAGATTGGTACTGTTGTATGGAAAATATTGAAGAGTATCAGCCAAGCATGGTGATAGAAATAGGTCCAGGCAATGCTTTGTCTAGAATGGTAAATAACTTGCTCCCCCATGTGCCTTGCAGAAGTTGGGATGACTTTCGTAATTTAGATGGGTTGAAAGAGTGGATAGAAAGAAATAGCTAAGATTCTAGTTGATGGCTTGTATCATTTAAAGCCTGATACCTGATTTGTTTAATAAGTCTATCGTATACGAATAATTATAATAAAAAGTAGGCTATATGATGTTATATGTGTGGTTTGTCATTGCAGGTGCGTTCGCGGGCGTCAGTGCTGGCTTGTTCGGTGTGGGCGGCGGCATGATTATTGTGCCAGTACTAGTGTGGATTTTTACTGCGTATCATTTCCCTCCTGAAGTGATTACCCATTTAGCGATTGGTACTTCTCTTGCGACTATTGTTGTGACATCTATCAGTTCCCTGACGGCACATCATAAGCGTGACGGTGTACGCTGGGAAGTTTGGCGTAGTATGGCATTAGGTCTAGTCCTTGGTGGTTTAGTTGGAGCAGGTATTGCCGATATGATTGATGGCAAGGTATTGCAAATTATTATTGGTATTGGTGCATTATTAATGGCTTTAAAGATGTTGTTCTTATCTAGCAAAGAGCAAGTGGACAAGCCATTACCGCACGCTGGTGTACAGTTTGGTGCTGGTACGGGGATTGGTATGGCATCGTCTATTTTCGGTATCGGTGGTGGTAGTTTGACTGTTCCATTTTTAAATTGGGCAGGACTGCCAATGAAGCAGTCAGTTGGAACCTCAGCCGCTTGTGGTTTGCCAATTGCTTTGGCTGGAGCAGTAGGTTTTGCATGGTTTGGTCAAGACGTGGTTAACCTTCCTGAAGGTACGATAGGCTTTGTACATGTTAGTGGGTTTTTATATGTCTCAGTTGCCAGCTTCGCTATGGCAAAAGTCGGTGCCAAGCTTGCGCATGTATTGCCAGCCTTGATGCTTAAACGTGCATTTGGAGTATTATTATTGTTCGCTGGCGGGCAGTTATTGTTGAGTGGTATTGGGGTATTGTAAGTGTCTTAGCTTAAAAAGCTATTTGTTAGACATTTTTTATACCTAGGTTAATGTCAGTACTTACAGTGATGGACATAGAGTTTTGACCAATAGTATTTGAAGTCCACAAACTTATAAGACCACCTCATAACTCGTACTACGTCCTGAAGCGGCAGACTTTTCTAACATACCTTTTTCTACCAAATCATTAATATCTCTTAAGGCGGTATCTGTTGAACACTTCGTCATCGTCGCCCATTTTTTGGTCGTGAGTTTGCCATAAAAGTCAGTCAGTAATATATTGAGCATCTTTACTTGCCTTGGGTTCAATGGTTGCTGACGATAGGTCTGCCAAAAGCTTGCTTTGCTGATAATTTTATTCGTTGTTGTTTGTGCTGATAGCAATGCTTGCTCTAGTGCTTGTAAAAACCAAACCAACCATTCAGTAATATCTGAATCCCCTTTTTGAGTACGTTCTAGTATTTTGTAGTATTCATTACGCTGTTTAAGTATTTGAGCTGACATACTGTAAAAACGTTGCATACTATCATCACTTTGCGCTAGCACCCGTTCAGTTATTGCACGAGTCAAGCGGCCATTGCCATCATCAAAAGGATGCAATGTGACAAACCATAGATGAGCGACACCCGCTTTAATGACAAGGTCTAAATTATCTTGCTCATCAGCTGGCGTATTGAACCATAATAGGAAGCGCTCTAGTTCTATAGATAATCTATCTGCACTTGGCGCCACAAAATGAACCTGTTCACGCCCGTAGCCACCAGATACCACTTGCATAGGTCCTTTACTATCATCACGGATTTCTCCTGCTTTAATACTATACAGTCCACTATATCCTGTCGGGAACAAAGCGCTATGCCATCTCAGTAAATCATTCAATGTCAGCGGCGTTTGATAATCACAAGTGGCTGCAAGCATCATCTCAACAACTGCATCAATCTCGCGCGTAGCAGCGGGCATGCCACTAGTATCTAAGCCTAAGTGACGCGCAACAGAAGAACGTACTTGCTCATCATTTAACGTCTCACCTTCAATCTCAGACGTTTTAACGACTTCAAGAGTGACAGCATCTAACTGTGCTTCAACGTTCAAATCAAACCCTAACGTTAATAGTTTGCCAAGCAGGTGTCCCTGTAGCATCCGCAAACGACTAACTAGTGGCAATAGTTTTTTATCCGACCATTGCCATTGTGTCCAGTCTGATCTTTCATGGATGTAGGTCACATGCTTCATGATTTCCCCTAAGTTATACGGTAATTAGAAGTTTATTCTCTGCATATTATGCAGAGAATAAAAGGTTTGTTCAATGTATTTCAACTATGAATAAGCGCTCTAAAAGGTATCAAATGAAAGAATAGAGTGAATAAATTAGCTCTAATGGACGAAAATCTAGGTTAGTTCTAACATAATTCAGGAAAGAGTAGGGGTCAAAGAACTGTAAAATGGCAGTGACCAATTACGAGTTAAATATTAATGCATGTTAATTTTGTACTGATTTTTATTGCGAGTATAAAGCTATAAGCCTTTAGAGACAGTGCATGTAAGATTATGCCTTTTAAGAATAGTTGCTTGACCTACCTTGACATGGTAGAGGTCAGCAGTTCGAATCTGCTTATGCCTACCAAATTCGAAAGTCCCAATCTTATGATTGGGACTTTTTTTATGCCTGTAATATATGGGCTATAGTGGAAAATCTTTGCTTGCGGCACTCTATAATCAAGGTTGTTTAATTAGCTATAAATTACCTGAAAAAGCAACGATGAATAAAACTAGATTAATCTATAAATAGCCTTATACTTAAAAAATCATATGAGCACATATTGCAATAATCGGTAATGAAATAATGGTTCTTAATAGAAAAATTATTAATAACTGAAAAAAGCTCACTGGAATTTTGGTTCCCAAGATCAATCCACCTACTTCCGACATATAGATCAACTGAGATACTGACAAGCAAGCGATGACAAATCGAGTTAATTCTGATTCTATTGAAGAGCCGATAATCGCAGGCAAAAACATATCGGCAAAACCTACCATGATCGTTTTCGACATTTCTGCTGCAAAAGGTATATTCAATAACTCTAAGAATGGGATAAACGGCATACCTAAATAATCAAATACAGGTGTTTCTTCGGCAACGATTAAGCCCATCGTCCCGATTGCCATAACGACGGGTAATATTCCGATCCACATATCCAAAATATTTTTTAACCCATCCTTTAAGAAGGTAGAAAAACTTGGACTCTTTTCTGCTTTGTGAACGGCTTTATGCAAACTGTGCGTAAATAACGTTTTTCCTTCAGGAATAGTTTCATGATCTCTATCACTATTCTCGACTACATACGTATTGTCAATTTTAGATAAAGGCAATAACCTTGGTACTATCAAAGCACAAACGATCCCGCATAAAGCAACCACCCCAATCATATTGAGAAAGTAGCTTTCTAGCTTAACTTGAGAGATGACAACCAAACAGAATGTAATCGAGACTGCTGAAAAACTGGTAGCAATAACTGCCGCTTCTTTTTTAGTATAAAACCCACCTTCCAATTGTTTATCAGTTAATAATACGCCAATGGTTCCATCACCCAACCATGATGTTAAACAATCTACAGAGGACCTACCGGGCAAACCAAATAGAGGTCTCATCACTTTACTTAATAAAACACCAAAAAACTCTAATAAGCCAAAATCAAGTAGTAATGGTAGCAATAATCCAGCTAAGAAAAATACGATAAAAAGTATTGGCATTAATTCATATAATATTAAGCCCCCGATACTATCTGAATATATGAATTCATAACCATATTTGAAATAGGTAACGACAACAAAAAATGCACCAAGCATTCTAATAATAAGCCAAGGTGTTGTGACGTTCAGTAAGTTATTTAAAAATGCATTATTTAAAATCAATGAAGGTTTCATGATTTTAGTATAGAGCGTACAACACAATGTAATCATAATTGAGATTACGACGAACAGTGGCAAAAGGTCACCCATGTAACCTTGTATATAGTCCTTTAACACAGAGATAGGAATGGTAAATCCTTCTGCATATGATACAAATCTACCATCTACATATGGAATTGGAAATACGAAAAGCATCAAACCTATTATAGATGGTATAAAGAATTTTAAAAACTGTCTGATATTGATACTGCTAACACCTTGACTCGAAGCACTGGCTTTAATAATGTCCATATTATTGTTACTCGCAGTCCATTTTTTAACTAACCTAAAGAAATATTTGCAATAAATATACTTAGGTTAGATGCTTTAACTCATTTTAAATAACTTCACACTAGTAATTATTTAAAAGAGACTGTGTCACTTTTTCTAAAATTTTAAATATTCTGGTTGAGTCATCTTTTGAATTGTTATACAAAGGATTGATTTCTGCCATTTCCCAACAGCATACTTTCTTATTCTTGATTAATTCTATGTTGAGTTGCATTGCTTGTTCATATGACAGGCCATTCATTGCAGGCGTACCTGTTCCTGGAACATATAAAGGATCCACACTATCAACATCAAATGAGACATAAATGTGATCGCAATATTCCAATTTTTTGAAGATTTCCTCTACTGTGGAACTGATTCCTTTTTGAGTTATCTCAGCAACGGTATATAAAGGGATTTTATGTCTTTTAATTAAATCCATCTCTTCTTCTTGATAATCTCTAACGGCACAAAAAACCACATTTTCAGGCTTGATTGATGGCTCATCAGAAGCCATAAATTTTAATCTCTCCCAATACTCCTTTTCTTTTTCAGAAAGCTCATTTCGCTGACATTCCAGATTGTCAATTGCACAAGCCATAGCCAAAGGCATTCCATGCATATTTCCTGAGCCACTGGTATATGGTGAATGAAAGTCAGCATGTGCGTCTATATAGACCACACCAATTTCAGAATTGGGATGCGCCATCTTAAGGCCATGCATCGTTCCTGCACAACTAGAATGATCTCCAGCTAAAACAATTGGGAATTTATTCTCATTTCTTATATCTTTTATTTTATGTGCTAACTTAGAGATAATCGGTTCAATCACATCAGCATATTTTGCATGCGCAAATTGTGATTCCCCTTCACTATTACTATCATCCTCAATACTGTCGAATTGCAATTTTTCAAAATAATCTGCATTGAGTTCTTTTGATGACGATTTTAATGCATCAATTCCTAGAGAAGCGCCTTTTTTATATCCTGCAATATCTGAATAAACTTCTACTATTCTTATATTTTTCATCATATCAGTCATGATTTTGTCTCTATTAAAAAAAATAAATTTTTTATATCATTTAAATTTGGGGTTAAATTGATTTTTCTATATTAAAGCTCTTGAAAAATAGCAGATAGATTTAAAATAATAAACATATCCATAACTGTCCAAGAGCCTTGCTAAACATAGATAAAATTTAAAAAATGATGTTGGTTTTAAACGTTACACAAAATGAGAAGGGCTTATTTTTTTGTATAGTCGATACTAAATAAAACGGATACATTATTTAATAACGCGAAACTGGTATAAATTTTTCTGGCTTGCTGTGCCTACACCGACAGAGGCTGTAAAAAATTCTTCCCAGTCCCGCCGTATCTTTTTCATATTGGACTGACTATATTAATTACTTATGACACAGCCATAGCTTCATTGGTCACTATGCTATGGTCTTTCACTACCGAGTATAGATTTTTAGGGTCAGCTTGCTGAGGTATCAGATCTAAAATCTCATATCCTCCTTGCTCTCTGATCAAGTCGCGTAAAAATACCAAAGCCGTAAAGTCTTCTGAGGCAAAACCAACGCCATCAAACACTATGAGATCATCAGCTGACGTTCGAGCTTGCACTTCACCTTTGAGGATTCGATGAAATTCAATAACAGGGAAGTCGCTTGATAGATTTTGGATCTCTCCCTCAATGCGTGTCTGAGGCTCAAACTCTACAATCACACGATCTGCTCGCATTAATATATTGCTATCCAGCTCTGTCTTACCAGGACAATCACCGCCTATCGCATTGATATAAACACCTTTTATAATTATATCGTCTCGTAAAATAGTGGCATTTGTTTTATCAGCCGTACAGGTAGTAATGATCTCTGCACCTAAAACAGCTTCTTCTAACGTGCGACAAACAATCACTTTCAAACCTGAGTCTGAAAGGTTATCAGCCGTTTTCTGTGATGCCGCTGGGTCAATATCATACAAACGAACTTCTGAGATACCCATTATGGCTTTCATACCCAACGCTTGAAATTCAGACTGAGCACCGTTTCCTATTAACGCCAGTTTTGTAGCGCCTTTTGGTGCACAATGTTTGGCCAACATAGCTGATGTGGCAGCCGTACGTAATGCCGTAAGGATACACATTTCTGTCAGCAAAATAGGGTACCCGTTTTCAACATCAGACAAGATACCCATAGCCGCTACGGTCTGTAAATTTCGTTTGGTATTAATTGGATGACCATTGACATATTTACAAGCAAACATCTCTCCATCGCTTACAGGCATGAGCTCTATGACGCCGTCTTTTGAATGCGAAGCAAAGCGAGAAGATTTCTCGAATTGATCCCAACGAAGGAAATCTTGCTCTAAAGCATCCACTAGATCTGTGATACATTGCTCAACGCCATAATCATGAATCATTTTAGCCATCGCTTGTACACTAACGAATGGAACGCCTTCCTTGGGTGGTACGATAAATTTAGACATTAATTCTGTTCCTTTTCATGAATATTGTTTATTGAACCGACAATTAATATCCTACCAACTATAATTGTCAGTTAAAATGTCAATAAGTTATTAAATATGGACATTTTTTTGGCATATTGTTAGGTGCTATTTAGCATAATGTCAAAACTCAATGAAGGAAGCATTTTTATGGCGTATTACACTTATGACTCTTTAGATAGCGAACTGATATCTGAACTTCGACAAGATGGTCGAGCAACCATCTCAAACCTTGCTAAAAAACTCAAAGTCTCTCGTGCCACTATCCAAAACAGATTGGATAGATTGATTCATAACGGTGCTATTTTAGGATTTACGATTCGAGTGCATGAGGCACTAGACAAAGAAACCGTCAAAGCTATGATGATGATTGAAGTAACAGGAAAGTCTACGTCACAAGTGATTAGGAAGTTACGAGGCATCCCGCAACTCATTAAGCTACATACGACAAATGGTGCGTGGGACTTGGTAGCAGAGATACACACTACAAGCTTGAGAGAATTTGATGAAGTGCTGCGTCAAGTAAGAGAGATTGATGGCATTTTGAATAGCGAAACAAGTGTTCTGCTTTCGAGTTTGTAATGTGACCATATTTAAAAATAGAGGTATGCTGAAGAAACCGTAGAACCAAACTTGATAAACTGAACGTATTAACAGGAGTTTATTCATATATCTTGTTTTAATGTAATAGACTTGCACTCAGTATAAAACCCCTTCAAAGTTCATAGTTTTTGCTATAAATCTAATTCGTACTACGTCCTGAAGCAGCAGACTTTTCTAACATACCTTTTTTTACCAAATCATTTGAGTGCGATTGTTAGGATGTTTTGGTCGCATCTCATCATCGCAAGCCAATATTTCTATAAATCCTTATTGAGCGCAAAAACTGTTACCTTTCTTTAACTTTCATCAAACTACGTAACGTATATACCAGCTATGATAGCAATCAGTCGGCATAATAGCCTGAGCGAGCTTAGAGTCACAAACAGTGCTTTAAATTATTCGTTAGTCGATCTTGACACTAATTAAAAACGCACTTTAAAAATTGATAGAGACCTCTAATGAAACAGACCTTGTTTATATTGTTAGCCACATTACTCAGTGCAACAAGTTATTCTGCCAATGCTATGGTGCCGAGTATCGCCTTTGCAGATGAGATGAATGATATTCAAAAACCAGCTACATCTACTGAATTAAAAAAAATGAGACTGGAGTGTCGAGCTAATTTGGATATGGATAGGTCACAAGTTCGCCTAAGCGTTACTGAAAAAGAAGCGATGAAGAAATGTATAGCAAGTAAGCAGGCTTAAGGTCAAAGACTAATAGTTATAAACGATAAGTAAAGATCAGCTAATTTAAGGCAGCTTGCAAGAGGTTTTGTTGAAGTAGAAACTTTTTTCTATTTGCGTTAGATAACCGTTAAAGATATACGAAAGCAGATACTATAAATAGTATCTGCTTTTTTTTAATTTAAAAATCTATTATTTCAGCAACCACTAGCTTTGCGGGGTAATTAAGTATTTCTCACCTGTCGCTTGTTTAGAGTAAGCCGCTATCGAATCCAATTGTAGCGCCTCTGCCAATGACACTTCATGGGTGTAGCGACTAGCAAAGGTGGTGGTGATTTCTTCTGCCACACGTTTACGCATCGACATGACCGTTTCAGTGCCTAGTTTGCCTAGTGCATTGAATAACAAGAAGCCGTTAACACCCCAAGCAAAACCGAAGTTACGATTTAGCGTAATAGGGCCACGGTTTAATCCGCCATAAACATAAACTTGTTTGAATGTATTAGAGCCATACACATTGTATTCTTCGACATCGCGAGTGATTGCCGCTTCCATGCAGTTCAGGATATCGCTGGCTAATTGACCGCCACCGATAGGATCAAATGCAATCGTAGCAACCGTTTCAGTAATTGCTGCCGTCAAGTCAGCAAGGAAAGAATCTTTGCTTGAGTTAACCACATATTTTGCGCCCATATCACGTAGCAAGGTTTCTTGTTCTTCTTTGCGTACGATGTTGATTAAATCAATGCCATCAGCCATACAAATACGGTTGAGCATTTGACCCAAGCTAGAGGCAGCTGCCGCATGAATGATGGCTTTGTGACCTTCGGCACGCATGGTTTCAACCATTGCCAGTGCAGTCAGCGGATTCACAAAAGAGGAAGCGCCTTCTTTAGCGGTTGTGCCGTCTTTTAATACTAAGCAGCTTTGTATGTTGGCAGATAAATATTGACGATAAGTACCGCCGCCAATCACCGCTACTGTTTTACCCATCAATGCTTGTGCTGCAGGTGATGACCCTGCTGCAACCACGGTTCCTGCGCCTTCATTGCCTACAGGTGTGTCTTTGCCAGCACGCGTTTTCAGCGCTGGCATGAACTGCGCGGCAACGTCCGCCGTGATAACGGGACGATCTTCTGTACCTGACTGAGTCGCTGTGGACATATCAGCGGCGCTAAACAACACTGCTTGGTCAGACGGGTTTAATGGCGCCGCTTCAATGCGTACAACGACTTCGTCAGCACTCGGTTGTGGCATGTCGATGTCTTGTAAAGATAGCGTTAGTTTGTTGTCTGCGCTGATGGTTGAGACTAGTTGGGTGTTTGTATCGGTCATCGTGTTTTGCTCCTGCAAATAATTAATGGTGTTAAACCAATCACTTTTTATATTGGTCAAAGTATGTGTTATTGAATTTAAATAAAGCTTAGGGCTCGTTTTTTTTGCTAAAACTAATCGGCATTGGCTGCATTGACTGCGTTGACTGCGTTGACTGCTTGAATTTGCTCTTTTACCCTCTGCATAAACTCAGGCATGTTTGCCAAGCGATCTGCTTCTATTGTTTGAGCAATGGCAGATTGACTCATCGCTTCGTTCCACTCTTTCATACCTGGTATCTCTGCCAATACATCCCAGTCAAGTTGCTTTGAGGCAAAATTGCTAACAATGGTGCTAACGTAATAAACGTAGATATCAGCCATGGTAAATTGCTCGCCAGCAATCCAAGGTGAAAACTGACTTAGGCGATTTAAAGCAACAATGCCACGCTCTAATACTTGGCGTACTTCCGCTACAACAGGCTTAGGAATAGCCGTACCTGAAAAGGCAAAAGGAATCAGGCGTCTGCTTGGCAGCTCTAAATAAAGCTCTGCTATTTTCATAATTTGATGCACGACCGCACGTTCGCCAGCATCTGTAGGGTATAGAGGAGTGTCAGGATAACGCTCTTCGATAAAGTCACAAATGACACTCGATTCTGAAAGATTAAGGCCCTCAGGCGTTGTGATAGCAGGTACTTTGCCAACTGGACTGACTGCCAGCAATTCGTCACTACCACCGTAAACCAGATTTTCTTGAAATGGCAGTTGTTTATATAAAAGGACATGTTTTACTAGGTTGTAATAGTTGCTAGCAGCAAAGCCGTGCAAAGTAATCATCAGTCAGTTATCCATTATTAAGGTGATTGTTATTTTTATTGCCGAAGCATTGCCGGAGAAACGAAACTAAAGCTGCAATGTCTAAGTTGAATCTATTATTACTGGTTTTAATTGGCTTGTATATAAGGATAAATGTGAATCACTATTGCTTTTAAGACAATAATAGAGCGAAAATGAGTAGGTGTTTCTTAAAGGGAGAAGTGAGTTGGATCAATTACGGGCAATACGCTATTTCAGTAAAGTCGCCGAAACAGGCAGCTTTACCAAAGCGGCGAAGGTGTTTGATGTGCCGCCCTCATCGCTCTCAAGGCGAGTCGCTGATTTAGAAAAGAGTTTGGGTGCGACGTTATTAAAGCGTTCGACCCGCATCGTCAAACTGACAGAAGTGGGGCAGATTTACTATAACGATGTACAGCAAATATTAAGTCAGTTAAAACAAAGCCATGAAACGGTTCGCAGTTACCAAACCACGCCAATGGGACGTTTGCGCATCAGCTCAATGGTGGGCTTTGGTGAAAAAATCCTATTGCCATTGTTGGATGAATTTAGCGCGTTATACCCTGAGATTGTCCTAGATGTTAGCTTAAGTGATGAATTATCAACGCTGGGACGTGACGATGTTGATATCGCTATTCGTGGTGGTTACGCACCCAATGAGCGTGTATTAGCGATAAGGCTCATGGATAATGGGTTTATCCCTGTCGCTTCACCAAGCTATTTAGAAAGATACGGTATGCCTAAAAATGTGATGGAGTTAAAGCAACATAATGGTCTGTATTTTAAAGCGCCAACAGGGCCAACGCCTTGGTTATGTCATGTGGATGGTCAATGGCATGATGTCTCAGGGCCAGCGATCACGATTTCAAATAATGGGCCGTGGCTGGCGAGAAAGGCTTGTGAGGGCGAAGGTATTCTGATGTCAACTCGCTGGGCATTAGCGTCATATCTTGAATCAGGGCAGTTGCAAGAGCTCAAGTTTGAGCATGAATTGGCAATCACGCAACATGCTGATATGGCCGTGTATTTGTTATATCAAAAGCAGCGCTATCTAGTGCCAAAAGTAAAAGCAGCCGTAGATTTTTTGGTTGCAAGAATAAAAGTGGAAGCGTCATGAAAATAATCATCAATCAAATTGATATTACCGACTATAGTTAATCTTAAATACACTTCTTAGAACGTGCTACTGGTATAAATTTTCCTTGCGTGCTGCTATAACAGAGGCTGCGAAAAATTCATCCCAGTAACACGGTATTCCTTTTATGCTGGAGCGACTACATCAAGTATTAATAAATTATGAACTAAAAGACTTACACTAAAGAAATTTATACCAAATTGAATACTTTTGCCATCACAGGGTAGCTGGCTTTATGGCAAACTTGTTAGTAGGTTATTATTGTTTACAAACAAATACTTACGAACATGTTAGCTTTTAATACATAATTTATTTTGAATATGAATTAAATTAGGCTAGACACAACGTCCTATTAAAAAGAAAAAGGAACGAGCGTGACTTCAGGAAGAAATCATAGCTTAAATACGCCAGCTATATACATCCAACCAAATAATTTTGCTGATTATTTATCTCATCAGCGAGATTATTGTTTGTTTTTGGATATAGACGGTACGCTTGCAGATTTTACCCTTGATCCAAAAGATAGCATCATCCCAAATGCAACATTATTGCTTTTACAACGAATACAAAACTATGGGGTACAAGTCGCCATCGTGACAGGGCGTAGTCTTGCTGAAGCAAGGCAAATGCTCTCACCTTTACAATTGCCAATTGCAGCAACGCACGGATTAGAAATAGCACTTAATGGTAGCTTTAATAGTGCTATAGGCAAAAAAAACGACAATAACGTTACAAGCACCGCGCATGTTGATAATGCCGAACTTACTGCTATAAGGCAGATTACTAGCCAATATAGTGCGTCATATAGTGACTTAACCATAGAAAATAAGCCTTATTCCGTTGCTTTGCACTTTCGTAAAAATCCTACGTTAGCCAATGTGGCTCATACCATTATGCTAAAAACCTTAAGTAATTATGCTAACTGGACGTTGAAGCAGGGTAAATACGTCTGGGAGATTGTGCCAAAAGGAGCGGATAAAGGTACAGCGATCTTAACCTTGTTAGAAAAAATGCAAACTGACAAGGAGCTATGTGCCATTTTTATTGGTGATGACATTACCGATGAGGCAGGTTTTATTGCTGTACAAAATGAAAACACAGTATTTGAAAACGAAGTATCCAAAAACAAGGTAAGTGAAAAAAGAGCAATACAAAAATTCTGTAGTTCAACGAATAGCTCAGTGAATAGTTCAGTAAAAGGTATGGGTATTAAAGTAGGTAGTGGGCCAACATGTGCTCATTACTACGTAAATAATATTCACGAGGTAACAGTTCTACTTGATAACTTTTTAAGCTTTTGCCAATTTGTCTTTTATCAAAGAAACGCCACTTTATCGTCTGATTTAGCAGACGCTAATCTTCCATTGCTGAAAGAACAACGAGATAAATCATATGAGCCGATTAATCGTCTTATCTAATCGGGTAAAAATGCCCGATGGCAATCCAATGGCAGGCGGGCTTGCAGTAGCCTTGCACGACGTATTAGTAGGAAATTCAGTCATCTGGATGGGTTGGAATGGTGAGGTTGTTGAGGCTGATGACAACTGTGATAACAATGAATTCAGCATCAATAAACAAGCTACTTCAGCATATATGCATGAGACCAATGCAGAAGTCACTTATATGACTACGGCCCTAACGAGCAAACAATATCAGCACTTTTACTGCGGTTTTGCCAATAATGTGCTGTGGCTGCTACTGCATGAGCAACCTGATTTAATGAGTCAAACAGCAGAGGACTATGCAGGTTATCAAGAGGTAAATAGCCTCTTTGCCAGGCAGTTAAAAAAGATTATTCAAACCGATGATGTGATTTGGGTACATGATTATCACTTTTTAAGCGTGGCGTATTATTGCAAGCAAATGGGTATGACAAATCGTATCGGCTTCTTTTTGCACATTCCGTTTGCCCCGTTAGCATTTTGGCAACAGCTTGAAAAAAGCTCTGAACTGATTAGGTATCTTGCTCATTATGATGTGCTCGGCACCCAAACTGAGCAAGATAAAACCAACTGCATTGACGTATTCCAACATTATTTAAAGGATGAATTTTTAGAAAAAAGTCTTTTGAAAAGCAGGTATGTAAAAGATAGCTATTCACGAGACAGTTATTTAAAAGATAGGTATTTGCAGGAAATTTTTTCAAAATCTTCTCTACCAAGCACTTTACATGCCGAGCAAAGTTTTTCCAAAACTACAAACTCCGCTGGTGTACAGCTGATGCTCAATATAGACTTGAGTATTCCGCATCGTCTAACAATCAATGCTTATCCAATCGGCGTTAATGTAGACAAAATCCAGCAGCAAGTTAGCCATTTATCCTCACATTTCTCATCCCAGTTTGCAAAACATACGTATAAAGATAGCGCTACAAAGCCTGCCGCCCAGCAAATAATAGCGGTAGATAGAATTGATTATTCTAAAGGTTTATTAGAGCGTTTTTCAGCGTATGGTTCTTTTCTACAGCAAAACCCAGCCTATCAAAATCAGTTAAAACTATTGCAAATTGCTTGTCCTAGCCGTTTAGATTTACCGGTTTATCAACGGCTTTATAAAAGTGTCAAACAAGCAGTCAATGATATCAATCAGCAATTCTTACCTAATGAATATCAAGCGGATGCCTTTGAAATTGGTTTTTTGGATGCTGATGCTTTGATAGACGATTTGACAGACGACTTAACAAATAATTGGCAGGCGATTACGTATAGCGAAAAAGTGTTGAACCACGAGACATTGATGAGAGCATTTTGGCACAGTGATATTGGTTGGGTAAATTCACTCAAAGATGGTATGAATTTAGTCGCCAAAGAATATATTGCTGCCCAAAATCCTGAGAATCCTGGGGTGTTATTGTTGTCAGGCTATGCAGGGGCGGCTGAGCAAATGCAAGCAGCGGTGATTGTCGATCCGCATCAGCCAAAAAGCATAATACAGGGTTTAAAAACTGCCTTGACGATGCCATTAGCGCAGCGAAAGTCTCGCTATCAGACGTTATTGCAAGGACTGCAGCAAGATGATTTACACGCTTGGCAGCAAAATTTCTTAGATGACCTATACGGTGGCAACAGACCTCAGACAAATAACTCGCATTCAGCCAATATCCATACGTTTGACTTACAAGAATAATTAGGAAACCCCTATGTTACGGTTAAATGCAGAAAGTTCTTTGTTAGAAAACATTCAAGCTGTTGTAGAAGAGATTCTAGCCGCTAATAATCAAGCGCTCAGCACGCTTTGTATAACTGATAAATTGCGCCATGAGATATTAAATACTTTAGTCACTTATAGCGATAGAATTCCTCATCCTGCTAGTGCTGCCGCTGATGTTAAAGAAAACAAATGTGAAACTAACTCAAATACATTCATCCGCTGGCAAGTTTTGGCTTATGTGGCAGGTATTGATTTGACGATTGCCAAATGGTTTGAATCACATTTGGATGCGCTCAGTATTTTGCATGAAGTGGGTTATGACAAACCGGCACAAGGACTATGGGCGGTTTGGGCGGCAGAGGGACATCCTCTGAGCTATCAAGAGGGTAAAGTTACAGGCATCAAAGCATGGTGTTCGGGGGCAAATATTGTTGATCATGGGCTAATCACTTATCGAGATGAGCAAGGTCATTCGCAGCTACTTATAGTAGATATGCAGCAAGCTGGCATTGAGATTGACAACAGGGCTTGGCAAGCAGTCGGCATGCAAGCCACTGATACCGCCACCCTACAGTTTAATGGGGTGGCGGCCAGTAAGGTTGGGGCAGCAAATGTGTATTTAGAACGGGTGGGATTTTGGCATGGGGCAGCAGGGGTTGCCGCTTGCTGGTATGGCGCAGCGACCTGTCTCGCAGGCTATTTAATCACCGCGTATCAACAAAAACCGAACGATTATAAAGCCATGTATTTGGGGCAAATTGGGACAGCATTGGCAGTCACTCGGCAGTATTTTTATCATGTTGCTCACTTAATAGATACCCAGCCGCAGCACAGCCATGAGCTTGCTATTCGTCAATTAAGAGCAAACGTTGAGCAGGTGGCGCGCCAAGTACTGGAGGGCGTCGGACAGGCATTAGGCGCAGCACCGTTTTGTAATAATGCTCATTTTGCAAGATTAGCAGCAGATTTGCCAGTATTTATTCGTCAAAGTCATGGCGCGTTTGATCTGCAAAAGATTGGCGAGTTATCTAGTGTTTTAGCTGGCGAATCAGCTAGCAGCTTGACCAGCGACTTAACTGATAGGCGGGAGAACATATGGCAACTATAATGCCTAGTAAGGCTGACTCTATAAAAGATAATATTATAAAAAGCAACCATCCGATTGTTGGCGACCGCGTTATTAAAGGCGATGGTACCAGTCAAGACGCGTGGCAAAATTGGCAAGGGCTGCACAATCTGCCTCGATTAAATATGGCGAAACACTTTCCAGCGCACCAGCGGGTGTGTATCTTTGCGCCACATCCTGATGATGAAGTATTAGGCTGTGGTGGTCTGCTGCAACAACTGGCTATTAATGGCAATCCAATCTTTCTTATTCACGTGACTAACGGCACACAAAGCCATCCAGACTCAAGGATTTATCCGCCAGAGCAGCTTGATATTATCCGTCCGCAAGAAAGTATTAAAGCATTAGCTGTATTGGGCATAGCTCATCAAGTGACGACTATTGCCCTAGAATTGACTGATGGCGATGTATTCGCTGAGCAGGCACAGTTTAACGAAAAGTTAGCAGCCATTATCCAGCCTGACGATATTTTAGTGACGCCCTTTATTCATGACGGACATCCTGACCACGAGGCAACAGGGCAAGTGGTCGCCGGATTTGCTAAGCAGCATCATCTAGCCTGTTATCAAGTATTGATTTGGGCGTGGCATTGGGCACAGCCTGCCGATAGTCGTATTCCTTGGCACTGTGCTGTCAGAGTTGATTTAACCGATGAGCAAGTACAACGTAAATCTCAAGCTATTGCTTGCTTTACTAGCCAAATTACCGTTGATGAGAGTACGGGTAACCCGCCTATTTTATCGGCTCAAACCATCGCCAGAATTAGCCAACCTTGGGAGGTTTATTTGTATGAGCCACAATCCTAAATCTACGCCGTCAATGAATCTTGACAGTTTAAACGTTGCTAGCGCTACTTCAATAGACTGTACTCAATCTGACTCTCAATCCCAATCCCAATCCCAATCCCAATCTGATACCTATTCAGAGACGTATTTTGATGCGTTATATAGTGATAATAGCGACCCATGGCAGTATCAGACCCGCTGGTATGAAAAACGAAAACGTGAAATGTCTCTCGCAGTTTTGCCACAAGCAGAGTATGACAATGGCATTGAATTGGGCTGTGGCAATGGTGTATTTAGTAAATTACTGGCCCGTCGTTGTCAGGCTTTGCTCAGTATAGATGGTAACACTCAGGCGGTACAACTTGCCAAACAACGCTTGGGAAAGTCATCGCATTCTAAGGTGATACAAGGAGTTATTCCTCACGTATTACTGAGTTTAGACGATGCGCTTCTACAAGCGTATCCTTTATCGGATGGCGCATCTGCTAATAAACCACCCTTTGATCTAATCGTTATTAGTGAGATTTTATATTATTTATCGCCCATTGATATTGATACGGTTATCACTTGGATTAAACAAAACCTAGCTGTAGGCGGTACATTGTTGTGCTGTCATTGGCGCTATGCCATTGATGGCTTTGCGATGACGGGGGAGACGGTGCACCAACGTTTACACCGAGCGTTTAATGTGACAAATAATGAAGTGGATCGTTCAACTGTTACTCATCCAATTTTTACTCATCCCGCTTTTATTCACCCTGCTTTTACTCATCAAAGCCAGATTGTAGATAGTGATTTTTTATTAGATGTTTGGCAACACTCTCCAAAGTCCGTTGCTATGCAAGAAAACTTAATATGATGGGGTATAACCGCGTATGACAGTCTGCAAAATAGTGGGTGGCATGTTGGGCGGTATAAGGGGAGGCACAGCGTCGACATGAAAATCGCTATCGTGATTCCCGCTCATAATGAGGCGATGACTATTGCCAATTGCTTGGCATCGGTTCAGACCGCTATTGCGCAATTACCCTCAACTATTGCGGCGTATCCGCTGGTGGTGCTTGATAGCTGCACTGATGAGACGCTTACGATAGTCAAAGGTACAGGCGTTGATTATATAAGCTATGATTATCGCTGTGTGGGACGGGTGCGAGATTTGGGTATTCGCCATGCGATTACACATGGCGCAACTTGGATTGCCTGTACAGATGCCGATTCAGTAGTGACTAAAGATTGGCTGGTGCAGCAAATTACCCATATTACTGACCAGCCCACCGATATGATTTGCGGCGTGGTGAGCGTTGATAGCTGGGTGAATTTAACCCCGCAAACGCGCGCAGATTATATGGCTCATTATCAAGATATGATGGGACATCGCCATATTCATGGGGCAAACTTAAGTTTTAGCAGTGAGGCCTATCTCACCGTTGGCGGCTTTGCCCCATTAAGGTGCCATGAAGATGTGGATTTGGTTAAAAAATTTGAGTCCAAAGGCTATGCTATTACTTGGAGCAATCGCGTCCGTGTGATTACTAGCAGCCGTTTAGATGCTCGGGCGACAGAAGGATTTGCCGCATTTTTAGCAAATTTAGAAAAAGGCAATTTGCAGTAGCTGTTTAGAACAGCTACTTTAAGCAATTATTTAAAGCAGCTATTTAAAACAACTTAATCCCCAGCAGAACTTATCTTAGGCTGCTATCTTCTCGTTTTTACTTAAGCTTTTTTTCAAAAAGTGGTCGAATATAAATGGGCCAAACGGTAAAAACGAGCCGAGCACACCTGCGGGCATAGCCCAAAGCGGCATTTTAATTTTGATGGTTGAGCCCATGAGTATTACGATGTAGGCGATAAATAACACGCCGTGTGCCATACCGACATATTTCACAGCTTCTGGAATGCCCATCATATATTTTAGTGGCATGGCGATGCCGAGCAACAACAAGAAGGAAGTACCTTCTAGATAGCCCATGATGGTAAGGTTTTTTAATGCGCTGTTTTGCTTTTTTGTGAGGTGAGGTGTTTGTTCGATAGTTGGCTGAGCCTGCGACACTGTATTTTCCTTTGGTTATTATTAATAAATAAGGGGCTGTCCTAGATAAGTAAAATAATCTAGGATAGTCATATGAGAAAGAGTAGATTAAGTTGGTACAAACAAACTAAGCTTATCGAACTATTTGTTGCCGGTTCTACCGCAAGAACAGCAGCAAGCTTAGTGGGTGTTAATAAAACAACAGCCAGCTATTACTTTCACAGGCTAAGACTACTGATTTATGAAAATAGTCAGGAACCTGGCCTTCTAGAAGGCGAAATAGAAGTTGATGAGAGCTACTTTGGCGGCAGACGCAAAGGCAAACGTGGTCGCGGTGCTGGTAACAAAGTTCCTGTTTTTGGACTGCTTAAGCGCAATGGTAGCGTCTATGCTTGTATCATCCCTAATGCCAGAGCTGATACCTTAATCCCTATTATAAGAGAGAAAGTAAAGCCTGATAGTATCGTTTACACAGACTCCTTTAGAAGTTACAACGCACTTGATGTCAGTGAGTTTACCCATTACCGCATTAACCATTCAAAAGAGTTTGTACAAGACAGTAATCATATTAACGGAATAGAGAACTTTTGGAGTCAAGCAAAGCGTCATATGCGTAAATATAATGGCATCCCAAAAGAGCATTTCCATCTGTTTTTAAAGGAATGTGAGTGGCGTTTTAACTACAGTGATCCGAAACGTCAATTACGTCAGCTAAAACAATGGGTTAAAAAGGAACTGAACTAGTTATCTAGGACAGCCCCATAAATAATTTAGGGTTAATTCAATGTTGCTATGATACTGGCTTCTCTTAGGGCTTTGAAGTGTTAGTTTGTGTCAGCAGCTATTTAGTACTTTGCGCCTAGATCGCCGTACTTGTTGAGCCTTCAATTGACATGCGTTCGATGATTGTTGCTTATGTGGTAGTGCAAAATCCAAAAATCCCCAGTTTAATGACTGGGGGTTTTTTTAGCTGAGTTTTTAGAACCAACACTTACAGTATATATAGGGTCATCATTGCTCATCAGGCTTATCAAATAACTTCTTAATAGGTTTGCTATGAATGGTAGAGCTGTTGAACAGTGACTTGTTAGCAGTATCACCTTCGGTCCAAAAGTTGATATTGAATTGTGCGTCGTCACTCAACTCTACGCGATGCCAGTATTGCGGTGGACTAACGGCAAATTCTCCTGCTTTAATGACTATGGTCTGCTCCGGTTCGGTAGCGGCTTCGTTGGCAAATCCGTAAAAGGTGACAACACCTTGCATGACACAAATTTGGCCAAATACGCCCTCTGCAGTATTGTGATGAGTTAATAAGGCTTTGGGAACTTTATCTTTGGTAAAAAAGTGCGTAGAGCGTTTTATTTTCCAGTGACTTGGGATGATTGCACGAGTCATGATAGCTCCTTGGTTAATAAGTCTTTTGTTTTCAGTTTATTTTAAGCTTGTTCTTAAATATTAATGATAATCATTCTCACAATATAACAACTTATAGACTGTTTTACTATGGTCAGTCCTAAATAAAAGAAGTACATAAATTATAATCCACTACTGGAATAAATTTTCCTTGCTTGCTGTGCCTACGCAGACAGAGGCTGCGCAAAATTTATTCCAGTAGTGCTGTATTTATTTTATAGTGGATCTACTATATCGTCATGCGACTTTAAGTATTAAAAAGTATAAAAGAAATGAGTGATAGCTTTTAATCCTCATTAAGTAGTATTAAAACTAGGTTTTATACTGCTTTTGCTCAATAGTTAAGGCTACTACTTATTGCTATCTTGTTTCCATCAGAACTATTCATAACTGACAAGTTTTATGGTGGAGAGTATTTATCATGCATGCAAAAGAGCTGCTGGAAATGGAGCGCCGTGAGATAAGAGCGCTTCACTATACGTGGATTGCTTTTTTTCTTACCTTTTATGTTTGGTTCAATATGGCGCCACTCGCGACGTCTATGTTACAGACAGAAAGCTATTTAACCTCAGATCATATCAAGCTCTTCTTGATTGCAAACGTCGCTTTGACCATTCCTGGCCGAGTGGTTGTGGGCATGGCCTTAGATCGTTTTGGGCCTAGAAGGGTATTCTCTATACTGATGGTAGTGATGGCGATACCTACATGGTTTTTCGCTTTTGGTACCTCAGCCATGCAGCTATTTGTCGCGCGTTTATTTATGTCTATCGTGGGTGCAGGCTTCGTCGTCGGTATTCATATGACGGCGCTATGGTTCAAGCCTAAAGACATTGGCTTTGCGGAGGGGTTCTATGCTGGTTGGGGGAATTTTGGTTCAGCAGCAGCGGCGATTACTATTCCAACGGTAGCACTGCAGTTCTTCGGTGGTGATGATGGGTGGCGCTGGGCGATTGCCTTATCAGGCTTGCTGATGGCTATATACGGTGTTGCGTACTGGTTTTTGATAACAGATGGGCCTACAGAAGATACCCACAAAAAATCACGTAAGTCGGGCGCATTAGAGGTCTCAAGCTGGCGAGATCTTTGGCTATACTGCCTATTTACTATTCCTTTGTATGGCATCTTAGGAGTATTGGTTTATCGTACTAAAAACATGGGTTTTTTAAGCGAGACCGGTGCTTGGGCTTTCTATCTCCTTATCGCCGCTGTCGTTATTTATCAGATTTATAAGGCGATTAGCGTCAATGCACCCATGCTAAAAGCAGGTATTCCTGAAGATGACAAGTATCCGTTTAAATCCGTTGCTGCCCTCAACGTAAGCTATTTTGCAAACTTTGGCGCTGAGCTTGCGGTGGTCTCTATGCTCCCGATGTTTTTTGCCGCGACTTGGAAGCTTGATCCTACGGTAGCAGGTCTTGTGGCTTCAACTTTCGCTTTCGTTAATTTATGGGCGCGTCCGCTAGGAGGTTATATCTCTGATCGTGTCGGTAATCGACGCCTAGTTATGCTGATATATATGTTTGGCATCGGTATCGGGTTTGGGCTAATGGGACTGCTAAATGCAGAGTGGCCATTATTTATCGCCGTCGTTTTTACCATTCTCTGCTCAGTGTTTGTGCAAGGAGCGGAAGGGGCGACCTTTGGTATTATTCCATCAATCAAACGTCGTTTAACGGGCCAGATATCTGGTATGGCAGGCGCGTATGGTAATGTGGGCGCAGTATTCTATTTGTTCATTTATACCTTTGTAGAGCCAAGCCAGTTCTTTTTAATCATCGCTGCAGGTGCGTTTATTGCTTGGATGGTTTGTTTCTTCTGGTTAAAAGAGCCTGAAGATGCCTTTGGTGAAGACTATAAGATGTCATCGGTAGATCTGAAAATTGCCAAAGAATACAACGGTTGATAGTGTTTTTTCTGTCTATGAAAAAGCCACCTAGCGTATCGTTAGGTGGCTTTTTTTAAACTATAAGCTTATTTGGATAAATGATTTACTGTCCAAACAGCAGCTTCTACGCGCGTCCGTAGGCCAGTCTTATTCAGAATATGTTTAACATGAACTTTTACCGTTGATTCTGCGATATCCAGTTTATTGGCAATCATTTTATTACTGAGCCCTTGCGCAATCATTTGAATGACTTGTAATTCTCTAGTAGTTAGATTGCCTGCGATATCGTCGATGCTAGGTTTGCGCAATGTTTGTGCCAGTATCGATGCCAGATTTGGACTGATGACCAGCTCTCCTCGCAATACTTTTCGGATATCAACGATGATCAATTCAGGTTCCATATCTTTTAGTAAGTAACCATCTACTCCCAATTTCAAAGCTTCCTGCACGTCTTCGCCACTATCGGAGACAGTGAACAACAAGGTTTTTACCTCAATATCTCTAGCCCTAATTTCTCTTAAAGTTTCAAGGCCAGTCAGGATAGGCATTTTATGATCTAAGATAACCAAGTCTACTTCATTATTTTCTAAAAATGCTAGTGCCTCTTGTCCATTACTGGCCTCACCAACTACTTTTACATCGTTCTCAAGGCTCAATAATTCTGCAATGCCTCGGCGCAACATAGGATGATCGTCGACTAATAAAAGCTTAGCTGGAGATGTAGGGGTATAAACATTGATACTCATAACACACTCGCAAATTAAAAATTCTACAAAATAAGGGGTTTAAGTTTTCAAAAATTATAAGTCTTCAAAAATAATAAGCTATCATCAATTCATAATAATCTTGATACGTACTGCTTTTAGGAGCTTATAAATGAGCCTCTTCGGTTGCATACTCTTCAAAGAAGTGGGGAATAAATTTAGTCGTGACGATCGTTCCATGGGGTTCTTTATTAGATACCACTAATTCGCCGCCCAAGTTATGCGCACGCTCTTTCATAATCATTAAGCCGTGATGCTGAGACTGGTCTACAGTGCCTGATATTCCGACTCCATCATCTACAATGGTCATGACAATATATCTATCTTCATCGTAACTTAAGTCAACTTCTACTTTGGCTGCTTGCGCATGCCTGCTGATATTTGATAATGCCTCTCTGGTAATTTGAATCAAATTTACCTGTTCATTAGCATTTAAATTTAGCGTCATCACTCTATTATTTACCACGACATGGAAGTCACCTTTTAAAGAAAACTCGTTGGCGGTCTCATGCAAAGCATCGTCAAAGTTATCACTGTCTATAGTGAGACGAAAGGTAACCAATAAGTCGCGCAGTGATTGATAGGCTGAATTGAGGCCTGCTTTGATCTGATTAATACTCTGCAAAATATTGGCTGCATTGGGTTCGCCGGATGCATTGTCTAAGCGCTTCTCTAAGACGCTGACTTGGATTTTTAGATATGATAGCGACTGAGCTAAAGAATCATGTAACTCCCTTGCGATAGTGGTTCTCTCTTCAAACAGTATAAGCTGATGCTCTTGCTGACGCTGTTTACGTAAAGATAAAGCGGTGCTAATAAGGTTAGTGAGCGCGACAATCAGTTCACTATTTTCAGAATTTAGATAGGTACTGTCTATCTCTATCGTTTTGATACGCTGTGAGGATTGGTTGCTTGGTTCTTTATCGTCTAGCGCCAATTCACTATTCATCAGCAATGTTGATTTAGGTCGAACTTTAAGCTCACCAAATTCAACTTTTTGATGAGCAATAGGGTAGGTCTTGGTATGGGCATCTTCTTTAATCAGGCAGTTGTCACAGTTGAGCTTGGTACATAGCTCTTTCATTTTGTCATCATGTAAGGCTATAGAGTCTTTATCATGTAGAGCATTATTTTGAATACATAAAGTGAAGTCTAAATGAGGAAACAGGTCGCCAAAGTCTGTGATTAAATTATCGAGCCGATGTAAGCTCACTTGACTGGTGGTTAGGTGTTTAGAAAAATCATAAAACAGCGATAACACTTGGTTGGCCTTAACTAAGTGCTGGGTTTTTATCTGTACTTCATTTTCAAGTAAACGTTGGTGAGTCTCAATGGTGCTCGCCATATCATTAAAAGAGTTGCCAAGTTTATTAAACTCTTCATAGCCCGATATCGAGACTCTAGTATCGCGCTTGCCTTGTTTAAACTGACTGTTAGCTTGGATGAGGCGTTTGACAGGTAGCAGCACGTTTTGACGCAGCTTTTGCATACCCACTAACATAATAATGATAGTCAGCACTAATGACACAACTTGTAGAGACTGCTGCCAAGTCTGACGTTGCTCATTTCTATACTGTAGCTCACTGACGAAGCTATCCACGTCCTTAATATACTGAGATGACACAGCATAAAATCTCTGCTTATCTTGCAATAACAACGCAGGTTTCAAATCGCGAAGCCACTGTGATTCAATTATTCTAAGTTCATTGTTTATCACTTTATGTTCATTGGCATTGGTTGATTGATATTCGCGCAATGTCGTCAGCCTATCTTCCATGTCTTCAATGAGTACCTGTACTTTTTCAGACTTCCCTTTATCGAGATAACTTAACTCATTTTGTTCTTGAGCCCTATTTGCTGTTTGATCAGCTGCTAGGCCATTAATTGCTGCGTCATTTTGCTCAAGACCGATATTCAAATTAGAAGGATAATCTTCGGCAAAGTCAGTCGCTAACTGAAAGTTAATACGATAAGTTGCCATACGTATCGAGCCTGCGGTATTAATGGCTTGCGCATCTGATTCAGACATCCACGCAAGCATGCCGCTACCTATTGCGGATATAAAGCATAGGATAGAGATTGTAAATATAGCAGCCCAAACATGTAGGGGTAGAGAATGACGTAACAGACGACTATTCATAATTAATAAGGTTTTACCTCTCAGGGAGTATAGGTTTATAAGCGTTTCGACTTTTAAATATTTGCAAAACATTCAAGAGTACAAGCCCCAGTATAAATCTATCATTAATGGGTCAATCTTTAATATACCTCTAAAGCAGTAGTTCATTTAGCGTGCTAAATACTACCTCTTCCAAGTATCGGTCTACCACTACGTACTAATACTAATAGGCGTGATAACACAGTACCGTAAGTTATCACTTTTTGTTAGTGCATCAAGTGAGTGTTAGTGATTATAACTAGGCATAGCCGATACTAAGTGAGGAATAACATGAGCAATGATTACAACTTCAAAGGTGGTAAGCTCATTACTGATTGGCGTCCTGAAATAGAAGAGTTTTGGGAAGGAGGTGGCAAAAAAGTCGCCAAGCGTAATTTATGGATATCGATACCGTCGCTACTGCTGGCGTTTGCAGTGTGGATGGTATGGAGTGCGGTTATCGTTCGCCTCCCTGAGATTGGCTTTGCTTTTGATAAAGAGCAACTGTTTTGGTTGGCGGCACTGCCGGGATTGTCAGGGGCGACGCTGCGAATATTTTATTCCTTTATGGTACCGATCTTTGGCGGTAGACGTTGGACGGCTATATCGACGGCTTCTTTATTAATTCCGTCATTATGGATGGGGTTTGCGGTACAAAATCCCGATACACCCTTTATGATATTTGCCATCATCGCACTATTATGCGGCTTCGGTGGAGGTAACTTTGCCTCATCTATGTCCAATATCTCGTTCTTTTATCCAAAAGCGGAACAGGGCACTGCGCTTGGTCTCAATGCAGGCCTTGGTAATTTAGGCGTGTCAGTCATGCAGTTCACAGTACCGCTAGTGATACTGTTTGCAGCATTTGGGTCGCTAGGAGGGAATCCTCAGGTATCTGAGACAGGCACCTTGTTCTATCTACAAAATGCTGGTTTTATTTGGGTGCCATTTATCTTGTTATTTTCGGTATTGGCTTGGTTTGGGATGAATGACATCGCCACTGCTAAAGCCTCCTTTAAAGACCAGTCTATTATCTTTAAGCGTAAAAATAACTGGATCATGTGCATCCTATATATGGCTACTTTTGGCTCGTTTATTGGCTTTTCAGCGGCATTTCCTATGCTTATCAAGCACTCGTTTCCCGCGATAGATGCCTTGAAATTCGCCTTTTTGGGTCCATTGGTAGGGGCACTGTTTCGTCCATTTGGGGGTTGGTTATCCGATAAGACCAGTGGCGCTAAAGTGACTTTTTGGAATTACATTGTCATGGTGTTAGCGGTACTGGCAGTGATGTACTTTTTGCCTAGTGAAAGTAGAGAAGGCAGCTTTGTTGGCTATTTTATCTCATTTATGGTGTTGTTTATCACAACTGGCATTGGTAACGGCTCTACCTTTACGATGATTCCTATCATTTTTAGAACGTTGCATGAGCGCCTTAAACCAGAGAAAATTGGGACAGAAGCGCTTTTCGTAGAGATACGCAAAGAGTCAGCTGCAGTCGTAGGCTTTACCTCAGCTGTTGCCGCTTATGGAGCGTTCTTTGTGCCAAAAATGTTTGGTTCAGGTTTGGGCGTATTTGGTACTTTTATCGCTTTAATAATCTATTACCTCGTTTGTATTGTCTTAACGTGGTGGTATTACAGTCGTAAAAACGCTGAATTCCCAAGCTAGCAATAGGTTTCTAATAAGAACATATAGTCGTTCCACTGTAAAATAAATACAGTGCTACAGGGGTAAATTTTGCGCAGCCTCTATCTGCTAGCGACAGCAAGCAAGCAAGCAAGGAAAATTTACCCCAGTAGCGTGTTATAGTTTTTGTACTTGTTTTAGACAGCCGCCATAGTGTTAAAATTTTTCATCATGCTACTTGCTTCTGTAAGTAGCATTTTTTTTGGCCATTTTTCGATGTTTTCTTTGGCTATTTTCCCATTATTTATTTATGTATTGGCTAAGCGCCCTTAGTCTTATTGAATGGGTGATTTGGCAATAGTATTTTTAAAGTGGCTACCACTAAGGGAGTAGTGATCTGCCTATCTTAGATAATAGTAAGACCTCTAGCGCTTCCCTAAAATGATGATATCGAAAAGTATTTATAGCTTTTATATCAAGATTTCATATATAGAGAGACCAATTCGTACTCAGCTATGCAGCCAATGCTAAGAACATTAGTCAAACTAATCGTAGACCATAAACATAAGCTACAAAATAGAGGATAGCAAAATGAGTCATTTACTCGACCAATTCCGCTTTTTTAAACGCAAACAGGGAGAATTCGCCGGTGGACATGGCGAGACACGTGATGAGGCTCGTGATTGGGAAAACGTTTATCGCAGCCGCTGGCAGTATGACAAAATCGTCCGCTCGACTCATGGCGTCAACTGTACTGGCTCTTGTTCATGGAAAATCTATGTCAAAAACGGTCTAGTCACGTGGGAAACTCAGCAAACTGACTATCCAGAAACCCGCCCAGATCTACCAAATCATGAACCGCGTGGCTGTCCTCGTGGGGCAAGTTATAGTTGGTATATGTACTCTGCTAATCGGGTTAAATACCCAAAAGTGCGTAAGCCTCTATTAAAATTATGGCGCGAAGCCAAAGGGCAGTATCCAGATCCAGTCGATGCATGGGGCAGTATCGTAGAAGATCCTATCAAAGCAGAACAGTATAAATCCAAGCGCGGGCTTGGCGGCTTTATACGCTCAACGTGGAGCGAAGTTAACGAAATCATTGCTGCCAGCAACGTCTATACTGCCAAAGTTTATGGTCCTGATCGGATTGTTGGCTTTTCACCGATTCCTGCGATGTCGATGGTCAGTTATGCGGCTGGTAGTCGTTACCTATCGCTTATTGGTGGTGTTTGCTTGTCATTTTATGACTGGTATTGTGACTTGCCACCAGCGTCTCCGATGACTTGGGGCGAGCAAACAGACGTGCCAGAATCAGCCGATTGGTACAACTCTGACTACATCATCGCTTGGGGTTCTAACGTTCCGCAAACTCGGACACCGGATGCGCATTTCTTTACGGAAGTTCGTTATAAAGGCACCAAGACGGTTTCTATTACGCCTGATTATGCGGAAGTTTCTAAGTTAACGGACTTATGGCTGAACCCTAAGCAAGGTACTGATGCCGCAGTCGCGCAAGCCTTTTGCCATGTGATTATCAAAGAATTTTACCTCAAGCAGCCTAGTGATTATTTCTTGGATTACGCCAAGCGCTATACGGATTTGCCAGTCCTTGTGATGCTAGAGGGTGAAGAGGGCGCGCGCCGTGCTGGTCGTTATCTACGAGCTTCTGATTTGGTTGATAACTTAGGTCAAGAAAACAACCCCGAGTGGAAAACCATCGGACTCAATCATGATGGTGAATTGGTGTCTCCGCTTGGTTCTATCGGTTATCGCTGGGGCGAGAAGGGCAAATGGAATCTTGAAAGTAAAAACGGTACGACAGGCGCAGAGATTGACCTGACGCTTACGCTAAAAGATAGCGCTGAGACCTGCGTCGTTGGCTTTGATTACTTTGGTCATGTAGATCATCCGCACTTCACCTCAGTACCGGGCGAGCCCATCCAACAAAAAACCGTCCCATGTAAGACTATACAACTGGCTGACGGCACGACCGCTGTCGTCGCGACCGTATTTGACTTAACGGTTGCCAACCTTGGTGTCGATAATGGCGTTGGCGGCGAGCATGTCACTGATGATTATGATGATGCCACCGTACCGGGCACGCCTGCTTGGCAAGAGGTAATTACTGGTCTTAGCCGTGAGCGCGTTATCCAAGTCGCGCGTGAGTTCGCTGAAAATGCGCATAAGACTCATGGTAAATCAATGATTATCATTGGTGCTGGCATGAACCACTGGTATCACCTAGATATGAACTATCGCGGTGTCATCAATATGCTCATGCTTTGTGGCTGTATTGGTAAATCAGGTGGCGGCTGGGCGCATTACGTTGGTCAAGAAAAGTTACGTCCTCAAACCGGCTGGTTACCGCTGGCGTTTGCCCTTGATTGGCATCGTCCGCCGCGTCATATGAATGGTACAAGTTTCTTCTATAACCACAGCTCACAGTGGCGTCATGAGACCATCTCTGCCCATGAAATACTCTCGCCACTCGTCGATAAGAAGTTCTTCCCTGAGCATATGCTTGACTACAACATTCAAGCAGAACGGGCAGGTTGGCTGCCGTCAGCACCGCAGCTGAATCGTAATCCGCTAACCATCGCTGCCAAAGCCAAAGAAAGTGGCAAAGAGGTTGAAGAATATGTGGTCGATTCTCTAGAAGATGGCAGCTTACGCTTTGCTTGTGAATCTCCTGATAATCCCGCTAACTTTCCACGGAATATGTTTATCTGGCGCTCAAACCTATTGGGCTCATCAGGTAAAGGGCATGAGTATATGCTCCATTATTTCTTGGGCACCAAAAACGGTCTGCTCAATGAAGAGAATCCTGCCGGGCATTTACAACCAAAAGAAGTGGATTGGGTAGAAAAAGGCCCGACTGGTAAATTAGATTTGGTTGTCACCCTAGACTTCCGCATGTCCTCAACCTGTTTATATTCCGACATCGTACTACCAACGGCAACATGGTACGAAAAAGACGATATGAATACCTCCGATATGCATCCCTTTATTCATCCATTAACGGCAGCGACAGACCCTGCTTGGGAATCTAAAACGGATTGGGAAATCTACAAAGGGATTGCTAAGAGCTTCTCTGAAGTCTCAAAAGGTCACTTAGGGGTTGAGACTGATGTGGTGACTTTGCCGATGCAACATGATACCCCTGGCGAATTAGCGCAGCCATTTGGTGGTACGGACTGGAAAACCGCAGGTGAAAAGCCAGTACCCGGTAAAAACTGCCCAATGATTAAAGTCATTGAACGTGACTATCCTAGTACTTACGCAAAATTCACCTCGCTTGGCCCTGCCTTAGAAAAACTAGGCAACGGCTCAAAAGGACTGAATTGGGATATGAAAACTGAGGTCAAGCAATTGGGTGATCTTAATTACCGAGTCACTGAACCCGGCATCTCTGAAGGTCGTCCTAATATTAGCACTGCTATTCATGCCTCTGAAACTATCTTGATGTTAGCTCCCGAGACCAATGGTCATGTGGCAGTCAAAGGCTGGGCAGCATTATCTGAGTTCACTGGTCGCGAACATACCCATCTGGCCAAATCGAGTGAGCATGTAAAAATTCGCTTTAAAGATATCGTCGCACAACCGCGCAAAATCATCTCCAGCCCAACATGGTCCGGTATTGAGTCTGATGAGGTGAGCTATAACGCGGGCTATACCAACGTTCATGAGCTTATCCCTTGGCGTACGATCACTGGGCGTCAGCAGTTTTATCAAGATCATCCTTGGATGCAGGCATTTGGTGAGCAAATGCAGCAGTATCGTCCACCTATCGATACCAAGACCACTGAGATGCTCAAAGACGCTAAGCCGAATGGTAATAAAGAGATTGTGCTGAATTTCTTAACGCCGCATCAAAAGTGGGGCATCCATAGCACTTATTCTGAAAACTTGCTCATGCTGACACTAAGCCGTGGTGGGCCTTGTGTCTGGATGTCAGAAGTTGATGCACAAAAAGCCGATATCGTCGATAACGACTGGATTGAGCTGTTTAATGCCAACGGTGCAATCACCGCTCGTGCCATCGTCAGCCAACGGGTCAAAGAAGGCATGACCATGATGTACCACGCACAAGAAAAACTGGTCAACATTCCAGGCTCTGAGCAAACGGGCACACGCGGCGGTATTCATAACTCGGTGACTCGTACTATCTTAAAGCCGACTCATATGATTGGTAGCTATGCTCAGCAATCTTATGGCTTTAACTACTATGGCACTGTGGGTTGTAATCGTGATGAGTTTGTCGTTATCCGCAAGATGTCAAAAATCGACTGGTTAGAAGACAAGCCAGATAACGCATTACCTCGTCCACTGCCAACCAGCATTGATGGGTAAAGGCACTTTTTTCTACTAATACTTATTATATAAATACTTCTTATATAAATGATTGGAGCACACCCCATGAAAATTCGTTCACAAGTAGGCATGGTGCTTAACCTTGATAAATGTATCGGTTGTCACACTTGCTCAGTCACCTGCAAAAACGTCTGGACCAGCCGTGAAGGGATGGAATATGCGTGGTTCAATAACGTTGAAACTAAGCCCGGCATCGGTTACCCCAAAGAGTGGGAGAATCAAACCAAATGGAAAGGCGGTTGGATACGTAATGCCAACGGCAGCATAAACCCACGCATCGGCGGTAAATTCAGAGTACTCGCCAATATATTTGCTAACCCTGACTTGCCAGAGATTGATGATTATTACGAGCCATTCGATTTTGATTATCAGCATCTGCATACCGCACCTATCAGTAACCACCAGCCTATCGCCCGCCCGCGTTCAGCCATCACAGGCAAGCGCATGCAAAAGATAGAATGGGGTCCCAACTGGGAAGAAATCCTAGGTACGGAGTTTGAAAAACGTCGTAAGGATAAGAACTTCGATAATATCCAAGCGGATATTTATGGCGAATATGAAAATACTTTCATGATGTATCTACCGCGTCTTTGTGAGCATTGCCTGAATCCGACTTGTGTGGCTGCCTGTCCTAGTGGCGCGATTTATAAGCGTGAAGAAGACGGCATCGTGCTGATTGACCAAGAAAAATGTCGCGGCTGGCGGATGTGTATCTCAGGCTGTCCTTATAAAAAGATTTACTACAACTGGAAGTCCGGCAAATCTGAAAAATGCATCTTTTGTTATCCGCGTATCGAAGCCGGTATGCCGACCGTATGCTCAGAGACTTGTGTCGGTCGCATCCGCTATCTAGGCGTGCTTTTATATGATGCTGACAAAATTGCTGAAGCAGCTAGCACACCAAATGAGCAGGATATCTATCAAGCTCAGCTGGATTTATTTTTAGACCCTAATGATCCTGTGGTGATTGCTCAGGCATTAAAAGATGGCGTGCCGCAGTCGGTGATTGATTCTGCGCAGCGCTCACCTGTGTATAAGCTGGCGGTAGATTGGAAACTCGCCTTACCGCTACATCCTGAATATCGTACCTTACCGATGGTGTGGTATGTGCCGCCATTATCACCGATTCAGAATGCTGCCGAAGCTGGCAAAGTCGGTATGGATGGTCTTATTCCAGATGTCGATAGTTTGCGTATTCCGCTACGTTATCTTGCTAACCTGCTGACAGCAGGCGATGAAGAGCCAGTACGTTTAGCGTTAAAACGTCTGCTGGCCATGCGTAGCTACAAGCGTATGCAGCTGGTTGAAAAGCAAGAAGTACAAAGTATCTTGGATGACGTGGGTCTTACTAAACTGCAAGTTGAAGAGATGTACCGCTATCTTGCTATTGCTAACTATGAAGATCGTTTTGTCATTCCAACTGCCCATCGTGAAGAAGCATTAAGTGATGCTTTTGCTGAGCGTAATGGCTGCGGTTTCACCTTCGGTGAAGGCTGCTCAGGACATTCTGACAACAGTATGTTTGGTCAACGTAAAGCCAATCGCCGTGATTTCATCGACACTGTACAAAAGTGGGAGTCGTAAGATGCAAACTTCTCAAGTTTATAATGCCAATTCAGTGAATGAGCCAATTGTGCCGCCTAGTATTGGCAATTCAGATCTCAAGCTATTAAAAGTATTGAGCCTACTTATAGATTATCCCAGTAATGAGCTGTTCTTAGGCGATACGCTCGCAGATTGTGCAGAGATAGTGGCGAAATCCACACTCATTAGTCCGGATGTGCGTATCCAGATTATTAATTTGATTGAAGACTTAATTGAGACGGGATCTCTTGAGGCGCAAGCGCGTTATGACGGACTCTTTGAGCGTGGTCGTTCCTTATCGCTTTGGCTGTTTGAGCATGTGCATGGGGAGTCTCGTGATCGCGGGCAAGCGATGGTCGATTTGATGAATCAATACCAAGAAGCGGGCTTTGAGATTAGCGTCAAGGAATTGCCAGATTTCTTGCCTTTATATTTGGAATTCTTGGCTTACCAAGCAGCGGTTATTGAAGATGATATTCAGATTCGTATGGATATCGCTGATGTCAGTCACATTATTGCTTTGCTTGCTGCCAGACTCGAAGACCGTGGAAGCTTATATAAAGGCTGCTTCAATGCGCTATTACAGATTGCTGGCAAGCCGCTCGATATGGTTGATGAGTATCAAGAAAAAATCAGTAAAGAGCAGCGCGACGACAGTTTTGAAGCGCTAGATAAAGAATGGGAAGAAGAAGTTGTCACCTTTTTGGATGCACAGCAAGAAGAGCGCTGTCCCTCGCAGACAAGTACCCAGAGCCTTGCTGCAAAAGCAGGGGTTAGAAAATCTGCGGCCGCCAAAGTGGTTGATGCTCCTGTGCACTGGGTGGACTTCCAACAAAGCCAGAACCAAAAATCATCGGTCAATTAATCGTAAGGAGATAAGACATGGATATTGCAGGTCCTAATTTAGAGGCTCTAGCCGGCCTAAATTGGCTACAGATATTCCTTTTTGGTGTTTATCCTTATATTGCTTTGGCCGTCGCTATCGTTGGTACTTGGGTGCGTTTTGATTTATCGCAGTATTCATGGAAGACTGGCTCTACTCAGATGCTCAGAACCAAAAACATGCGCTTAGCAAGCAACTTTTTCCATGTCGGTATCATTGTCGTGCTACTTGGTCATCTATTTGGATTGCTAACCCCGCATTTTATTTATGAGACCTTTATCAGTGCCGGTAATAAACAGATTGCAGCCGTGGTAGTGGGCGGTATTGCCGGTGTATTTTGCTGGATTGGTCTGGCGATGCTCATGTGGCGACGCTTCACTGATGATCGTATTTCCAACACTTCATCATTCTCAGACAAGCTGGTACTCGTACTCTTATTCGTTCAGCTTAATTTAGGCTTGATAACCATCTTTACTTCTGTGCAACACTTAGATGGTTATACGATGATGAACTTTGCTGGTTGGGCACAAGACATTACCGTCTTAAGACCTATCCAAGCCGCCGCACGTATTGAGCAAGCCGATCTGATTTACCAGCTGCACATGGCGCTAGGTATTACCCTGATTATGATTTTCCCGTTCACTCGATTGATCCATATTATTAGCGCACCAGTCTGGTATTTCGGTCGCCGCTATCAAATCGTTAGGCAGAAAAACTCACAATAGTAATAGTGGTAAGAGTCGCAGTGATAGCAGAAACAGTCGTAAGAGAAAAAGTCACAACAGTGATACAGCATTGATGTTATGATAAGTTATTATAAGATTCATTTTAAATGAATCTTATAATGTATACCAAATAACACTCAACCAATACTCACTAAGGAAAATATAATGGCTTCACCAAAGACATTAGAAATCGTAAAAGCAACCGTACCTGTACTCGAAGAGCATGGCACCGCGATTACCACCCTGTTCTATCAGAACATGTTCAAAGAGCATCCTGAACTGTTAGACATTTTTAACGAGACCAATCAAAAGCTGGGTCGGCAACAGACTGCACTGGCGACCACGGTTTTAGCCGCTGCCAAACATCTTGAAAACTTAGCAATCTTGCTACCGCAAGTGACACAAATCAGTCATAAGCATCGCGCCTTACAAATCCTGCCAGAGCATTATCCTATCGTGGGTAAGCATCTACTTGGGGCGATAAAAGAAGTGCTAGGAGAGGCGGCTAATGATGACATCATCGACGCTTGGACTGAAGCTTATGATGAGATTGCTGGCGTCTTTATTCAGCTAGAAAAAAACATGTATGAACAAGAGATGTGGGAAGGTTTTGCTTCTTTTAAAGTTGTTGAAAAGGTAGCCGCAGCCATCGATATCTCAGCCTTTACTGTCGTTCCAGTTAATGACAATTCAGAAAACAGCCAAGATATTGACCTGAGTAAGCTTAACCTAACTGCCGGTCAATATATTACGGTAAAAACCGATCCTGAAGATAGTGATCATGTAGCCCTGCGTCATTATTCTTTATATTCAACTAATACCGATAAAGGTATTCATTTTGCCGTCAGACGGGACAATCGTGACGGCCATTATGGTTTGGTTTCTAACCATTTACATGATGAAGTAGAGGTTGGCGATACTATTTTATTATCTGCACCTGCTGGCGACTTTGAGCTCAACCAAGATCTAGTGCAGCAAAACGATATTCCATTAGTACTGATGAGTGCTGGTGTCGGAGTTACACCTATCTTATCGATGTTAGAGGCGCAAGTGACGGCGAACCCAGAGAGACCTATCATTTGGGTATATGCTTGCCAGAACCAAGAGCACCACGCCTTTGATACTGAGGTCAATAAACTTTTAGAATCAGCGGCAAACGTTGAAAAACATATTTTCTATTTTGACTCTGGACAAATACTTGATGAAGCGTGGCTTGCTACGTTGCCAGAGCCAGCAGATATTTATGTGTGCGGTTCAATGCCATTTATGGAAAGTATGATTGATGGGCTGATGAAGCTCGATCATGGGGTAGATAATGTTCATTACGAGCCGTTCGGTCCTAAAATGAGCTTAGAGCTGTCTTAATCATAAAAATAGAGCGGCACTTAGAGGGCTTATTAAAAAGCTAGGTTGCGTGATAATTAAGATTTTAAGTGCTGCTTTATTTTATACATTTTTATCCCACTCTCAACTATTTAACTATGTTGGCGTAGGCTGTGGCTTTAGCCCAGATTAGAGTTTTGCAAAAGTAAAATGCTGGGCTAAAGCCACAGCCTACGATAGTCCATACTGAGTTCAGAGTGGGATATATTTATTTTAAATCAAAGTCTGAATAATATTTTTAAATTGCCTATGTTGTTTTTTATATTATTTTCTATTATATGAATTATTAGTGGAGTACCAGCCATGAATGTCAGTACCTATAACCCAGCCGACTATGTTAATAATAATGTTAATAGTGATGCTAACAGCAACGTTAATAGTAAAGTTAACAGTGACAATCATGCTGCTAATACTTCAAATGTCGCTAATAATATTCCTATGAGTAATGGCGATGATATCGTTCGTATGATGCCAACCTTGACTGATCTTCAAAAGCCCCATTCTGATCAAGAGTTCATTGAAAGAGCTATGTCAGAAGAGCGTAGCAACCACAAAAATCTGATTGCCTCTAGCCGCGACGAGCTACCGTCGGTGCTGGTCAACGGTGTGATGATTGATAGAACCGCTATCGCGCAAGAGCTACAGTATCATCCAGCAGAAGACAAAGAAGACGCTGTATTCTTAGCGACCCAAGCTTTGGTAGTGCGTGAATTATTAAAGCTTGCCGTGTTGAATGAACCTAGCCTAGGTGAGCCGGCATGGACAAAAGATGAAGAACAAGCAATCTCTGAGTTGATAGATAAAAACGTCCAAGCGACGATACCTGATATGGAGACCTGCGAGCGTTACTATCAGCAAAATATGCAAGATTTTATGACCGACCCGATTATGTCCGTTCGTCATATCTTATTGGCGTGTTTGCCAGAAGATGGTGATGAGAGACTAAAGCTCAAAAAGAGCGCTTACGAATTTATTGAACAAATTAAAAATAACTCAAATCCTAATGCTGAGTTTATTCAATTAGCTCGGCAATATTCTGCTTGCCCTTCAAAAGAGCAGGACGGTGAGTTAGGTATCATCAGTAAAGGCCAAACTGTACCAGAATTTGAAAGCACGTTATTCAAATTAGATGCAGGACTGGCACCTAGTCCTATCGAAAGCAGATATGGTTTTCATATCGTCGACGTAATGGATAAGCAACCAGGCATACAAATGACTTATGAGCAAGTAAGCCCTGCTATACACAATAAGTTGAGCCAGCGAGCCTTTCATCAGTCACTGTGCGACTATCTGTTTACCTTAGCAGATGAAGCAGACATAGAAGGGATTGAGATGACGCTTGAGCAAGAAAACGTCTTTCGAGGCTAATTAACTACTTTTAAGTGTCTCTTTTGAGATGCGAATGCTTACGGTTAATAAAAAGAGTGTACGCTTATGATTACTATCGAAGAGTTGCAGTCAGCGATAAAGCAGCGAGTCAATAACTACAATCAAAACGACTGGCCGCTATCTAAAAGGTCAGTGAGTAGCTGCGCTCTGTTAGACAGCCGTAATCAGATATTGGCTGAATATATTATTTCATCATTTGCTGTGCCGAGACAGAATCTATCGGCGATGGATGGCTACGCTATTGCCCATAATAGTGATCTTCCAAAAGGCATGATCATTGAGATCATTGGCGAGTCGCAAGCAGGCGCTCCTTACACAGGTAAGCTCAAAAAGGGCCAAGGCGTTCGTATCTTTACCGGCGCAGTCGTACCGGATAGTTGCGATACCGTCATCATGCAAGAAAACACCAATTTTGCTTATATCAAAGATAACATTGATAAAACCCAGCCTTACGATATTATTTTATCAAAAGCGGCAGACGTAGATGCCAATATCCGCAAGCAAGGGGAGGAGATACAGCAGAATGAGCTGGTCTTACAACAGTGCAAACGCATTAATCCTGCCGATATCAGCTTACTTGCCAATTTAGGCATTAGCACAGTAAAAGTGTTTAAACCACTCACTGTCGGACTGCTGGCGACTGGTGACGAGCTTGTCGCACTTGGTGATAAGCTAAAAAATTTAGCGCAAATATACAACTCCAATACGCCGACCCTGAAAAGTCTATTAGACTCTTTACCTATCGTTATTAACGACTATGGCATTGTCCCTGATGATATGGCTCAGACTACTAAAGTCATTCATAAAGCCATGAAAAAGTGTGATGTGTTAATTTCTACTGCTGGCGTATCGGTGGGTGATTATGATTTTTTGACCACAGTGATTGAGCAGCTTGGGCAAATTAACCATTATAAAGTAGCGATGAAGCCCGGCAAACCTTTCGTGTTTGGCGAACTAACAAAAAACGTTGATAAACCTGTTTTATACTTTGGCCTACCCGGTAATCCGTTATCCACGGTAGTAGGAGCGTTGCAATTTGTGATTCCAGCATTGTGGCAAATGTCAGGCGCTAGCTTGTCAGAGCAACCCATGCAACTGAACGTTAAAGCCACACTAATGAATGACATTACAAAATCAGTCGGACGTGTTGACTTTCAGCGCGGGGTACTAACGCAAGGTGAGGCGGGTAATTACCAAGTTGAATGTTTCTCAAATCAGCAGTCGCATAGAATCAAACAGCTTAGCCGTGCTAACTGCTTTATCGTGTTAGAAAAAGACAGCGGCAATGTAGCAGCGGGTAATACTGTGACGGTGCAATCTTTTCCTTGGTTGCATAGCTAGAAGTTAGAAATCCGTTATTAAAAACCCTGTTATTAAAAAACTTATCATTAAACAACCTTAAGCAACTTAGCGTCTACTACTTTAGTGGTAGACTTCAGGTTACTTAGGGTTATTTTGTATTTGCGCTTTATTTGTCATAATAAGCTTTAAACAGAACTTTTCCTATTCACAACCTGAGGCAACGCTTAGAGCACACAACATATTCAATATTACGGTAATTACCTATGAACTATCTCGCCCCAACTATAGAGAGTGTATCTCTTTATACGCCCCATGCTCCTGATGGGTACGCACCTATTTCGCCTGCTGTTCCATCAACCTCTTTTGCAAATCCTGATATAGTTACGCAGCCTCTAACCGATGGCTTCTCTCGTCGTCTGACTTACTTGCGTCTGTCCATCACCGACTTCTGCAACTTTCGCTGTGAATACTGTCTACCCAATGGCTACCAAGGCAAGCGCCCTGATGACGAGCTCAGCATCCCTGAAATTGCCACGCTTATTCGCGGTTTTGCCCAAGTTGGTACTAAAAAGGTCAGAATCACAGGCGGTGAACCCTCCATTCGCCGCGACGTCGTTGAGATTATTCAAACCATTAAACAAACCGAAGGCATAGAAACCGTTGCCATGACCAGTAACGGTTATAAGCTTGGTAAACACCTAGCCAGTTGGCAAGCTGCTGGATTGAATCAGCTCAATATTAGTATGGATAGCTTTGATGCCGCTACCTTTCATAAAATGACAGGCTTTAATACCTTACCGCAACTGCTCGTCGATATGGATACACTGCTCCAAACCACGGATATCAAACTTAAGATAAACAGTGTGCTTATGGCAGAGACCGCTTTTGAGAATCTAGTCACCGCCATCGACTATGTCAAAGACAGACCTGTCACTTACCGCTTTATTGAATTTATGCAAACCAGTGATAACAGCGATTTGTTCTTTGCCCAGCATGCCCATTCTGACACCATCATCGACTATCTTATAGAGCATGGCTGGCAACCTCACGAGCGTGGTAGTAGCGATGGTCCAGCAGTAGAGTATAGTCATCCAGACTATTTAGGACGTATTGGCATGATAGCCCCTTACGCTGAACATTTCTGTGATACCTGTAATCGTCTGCGAGTCAGTAGTCAAGGCCGTGTACATCTGTGTTTATTTGACCAAGGCAACTACGATATCAGAGATCATCTACAACAGAATGATGTGCAAGGTTTAGTTGATACCTTACATCGCTTTATGCCAATCAAACCTGAACATCATCATTTGCATGAATCCAATAGCGGCATCATGCATAATCTATCGATTATCGGTGGTTAGGTTGTCGGATTTATAGGTTAGTCTGATTTATATTTTTTTATCTCTAATAATAAGAAGTTAATCATTATTCTTTTAACGACTTAGTTTTACATCTATTAAGGAAACCTTTATGAGCAAGCCCGCTGCCGAGTTTATCCCCCTTAACATTGCTATTCTAACCGTCTCTGACAGTCGTACGCTGGCAGAAGATACCTCAGGGCAGTATCTAGCAGATAGCTTGACCGAAGCAGGTCATACCTTAGCTGATCGCAAGCTCATTACCGATGACATCTATCAGATTCGAGCCGTTATTAGTAATTGGATAGCCGAACCAAAAGTCCATGCCGTGATTACCACAGGCGGTACCGGTTTTTATATCAGAGACAGCATGCCAGAGGCGGTGAGTGTGTTGTTTGATAAATCGATTGATGGCTTTGGTGAGATGTTCCGTCTGATCTCAAAAGATGAGATTGGCATGTCAACAGTACAGTCGAGAGCCGTAGCAGGTATGGCGAATGGTACGGGGGTTTTCTGCTTACCGGGCTCATCAGGCGCATGTCGCACCGGTTGGGAGAATATCTTAAAAGAGCAGTTTGATAGCCGTACGCGTCCTTGCAATTTTGTGCCGCACTTTATGCGTACTAATCCTAGTCATGATTGAGTTATGACCAAATTATGATTAGGTTATGACTAAATTATAAAACAGATTTTGGTTAATAATTGATTGCCGCCAAAGCGATAATTTAAACATCTAAGACGGTCTAATAGTTAACTAATAAAACAAAGAGATCGTTTGATAAAGAGAGTATGTAATGCGTGCTACTGCCCAAAAAGCTAACCAAGCTGCTGTGAGCCAATCTGCCTTATCGCATTTAGACCGTGACGGCGACATTACCATGGTGGATGTCAGTGGCAAGACCGCCACAACACGAGAAGCCAACGCGGTTGGACAAGTGCGTTTTCCCAGCGAGATTTATCAACAAATTAAAGCTGCTGATGGCATGACCAAAAAGGGTAGCATTACTCAGACGGCTCATATCGCAGGCATCATGGCCGCCAAGCGCACCCACGATTTGATCCCGCTATGTCATCCACTACCATTAGATAAAATTGGTTTAACCTTTGAATATGATGATGCGCTGAATAGTATTATCGTCAGCGGCACTGTAAAAGTCACCCATAAGACAGGGGTTGAGATGGAAGCGCTAACGGCTGTGAGCATTGCTTGCCTGACCATCTATGACATGACTAAAGCCATATCGCATGATATCGTGATTGATAACGTGCGTTTAGTGAAAAAAACGGGCGGCAAATCAGATTATAGTCATGCTTAGAGTTTTACAAGAGCAAAATGCTGGGCTAAAGTCACAGTCTACGCTACCATATTGAAATAGTCGAAAGTGAGATGTTTGAAGGACTTTCCTAGCTTTCTGGTGTTTAGAAAGCACCCTACGACAGAATAGTTTGACAAGAATGGAGAATATTATGAGTACTATTGAGTTAGAAACCAAAGCCGAAGTAGAGACTAACTTTGATGCCACCATGAATATCAACGTCCTATACTTTGCTAGTCTAGCGGATGAGGCCAACTGCCAACAAGAAACCGTCAGCGTTCAGCATTCGACTTCATTGACTGAGTTGTATCAGCAGCTTAGCCAAAAGCATCGTTTTAGCCGTCCGCAGTCAGAGCTGCGTGTGGCGGTGAATGATTACTTTGCTAAATGGACAGATCAGATCAATGATAGTGACAGTGTGGTGTTTATCACCCCAGTCGCTGGTGGTTGAGTAAGAACTTTATAGAATATAGCTGATACACTTTCAAAGAAATGTAGCGCTACTGGTATAAATTTTACTTGCGTGCTGTGCCTACGCCGACAGAGGCGGCGCAAAATCCATTCCAGTAGCGCTTTTGAATTTAAATAACAGTTTTATTTTCAGCTGACTATAACTTATAGAGATACCACATGACAGACAACGTCCATAGCCACTCAATGACCATTAAGCGTAGCGTCGATGAAGTATACCAATTAGCTGAACGTGATGGCTTTGCTTTATTAGATATTGCTATCGATGAAGACAGACTTAAAAATACCCTTGATAATGATAGTTGCGGTGCTTTTGTATGCTTTGAAGGTCGCGTCCGCAATCATAATAATGCCACCAGTGTTGAGCGCTTAACTTATTATGGTTATGAAGACTTAGCGCTCAATCAAGGCCGAGCTATTATCGAAGAGGCCAAACAGCGTTTTGAGATTACCCATGCTATTGCTATTCATCGTATTGGCGCATTAGAGATAGGCGATGTGGCGGTATGGGTGGGGGTTGTTTCTGCGCATCGTTATCCAGCTTTTGACGCTTGCCGATGGATACTCGACACCATCAAAGCGGACATCCCAGTGTGGAAGCAGGAATATTATGAGGATGACTCTTCTAAGTGGCTGAGTAATAATGGGTAGGCAAAATTGATCAATGATAAACTGGTGAACATAATCTAATTCTAACTAACCAACGGCAACGAGCAATGACATCATGATAGCCCCATCCCTAATGTCAGACATGCTCAGTCCGTTCTTAGTCAGCATCAAACTTGCTGCTGTCACCACCTTATGTCTATTACTCTTTGCCACACCTGTGGCTTATTGGCTCGCTAAGCCGAGTCGTGGGCAAATGATTGCACGTCTTAAAGTTATACTTATGGGCATTATCGCCATGCCACTCGTATTACCCCCTACCGTCATTGGTTTTTACTTATTACTCCTGCTAAGCCCTAGCATGGGTATTGGTAAATGGCTGAGCGAACACCACATCAGCCCCTTAATATTTACCTTTGAAGGTCTAGTCATCGGCTCCATTATTTATTCCTTACCCTTCTATATCCAACCTGTCTATGCCCAATTTTTACGCATACCGCAAAGCGTGATGGAGATGGCGCACTTATTAGAGCCCAGCCGTCTAAGACGTTTTGTTAGAGTCGCCCTACCACAAGCAAAGGTGGGTATTATTCTTGGCAGCCTCATTAGCTTTGCTCATACTATTGGCGAATTTGGGGTAGTGCTCATGATAGGCGGCGGTATCTCCGGCGAGACCAAAGTGGTATCCATCGCAATCTACGAGCAAGTCGAAGCGCTCAATTACGAAGCGGCGCACCTGATGTCAGGTATTCTTATCGTTGTAGGCATGATTATGGTGGCGCTGATTGCCAGTGTGAATAGGTTGAATCAGCGTTGATCACAAGTTTGAATCAGCGTTGATGAATTGCTTTTACAACCTAATCACTATTCGATTTAGCGACTTTCATTTGAGCGCTTAATACTGTCTGGACTCGCCTCATAAATCACATCCAACTCATCCTCTGTTAGATATTTTTCAACGACAGGGAAGAGCTCACGTTCTTCAAAACGCACATGGTCATATAGCAGGTTAGCAAGTTGTCTAACTTGCTGCACAGTGACGGTATCACTTTTATTTTCTTCAGATGCTTCTATGTCTGCTGTTAGTTCATGCAACAGTTTATGCTGCGTAGTCAATGTATCGAGTACGGATGCGACCTTAGGCTGAGTAGATTGATGAGGTAGTAAAGCTGCAACGATTAGATTATCTTCAATTTGGAAATGATGACGCATATCGCTCATATAAGAGGACAGCGCTTGCCAATGTTCAGCGATCTGCTCAGGATTATCAGCGCATTCTTTGGCGTGGCGTCCTATATGTAGACCGAGGTGATGTTGACGTGATAGGGGCTGTAGTTGATTGGTACGTTTCATAGTTAGATACCTTAATCATTGGTTGTTGATCATTAGTTATTAATCATTAATCCTAAACAAATCGAAAGATTCTCATTCATCATTTTTGCGCAACGTACTTTATATTTAATTATATATTCAATCCTATATCCAACTATATACTAATCTGGCTCTTATTAGAGACGAGATGTTAAGTTGATGCATTTGACTATCTATAAATGGTAAGGATACAAACCAGCCCTTCACATTGCTAGAATATTTCTATACAATACCGACCGTATGGTTTCTTTACTGTGTAGTTCATCAGTTTATTCTTACTAACTCATGCTTAATCAAGAAGATATGCTTGATTTGAACAGGTATCCTAAATATGAGTCCTATCGCTATTGCCTACGGTTACCTAGCCATTGCCATCATTTGTGAAGTGATTGGCACGACCTTTTTAGTAAAGTCAGAGCAGTTTACGCGTTTGGTGCCGACCCTGATTATGGGCGTGCTTTATGCCATCTCATTTTATTTGTTGACCCAAACCATCAAGACCATACCGCTTGGTATTGCTTATGCATTGTGGGGTGGACTGGGCATCGTTTTGACCTCGCTCGTTGGCATCGTGTTATTTAAGCAAAGCCTTGATACAGCAGCGGTGGTGGGCATTGCTATGATTGTTGGCGGTGTCATTGTAATGAACTTACTGTCTAATTCTGTGGTGCACTGATATGGAAACAGAAAACGCTTATAAACGTAAAAAACAGCCAGAAGTAGTCCGTCGTGCGCTGCTAGATCAGGCAGCACGAATCACATTAGAGCAAGGGCTATCTAAAGTGACCTTTCAAGCCGTTGCTGATGCGGTCGGGGTGACCAAAGGTGGCGTGATGCATCACTTTACCACTAAGAATGCGCTCATCCTTGAAGTTTTTCATGACGCCATGGCCAAGTTTGAGGCAGAAGTGAATCAAGCTATGGCGAGAGACCCTGTGCGTTATGGCTCTTTTACCCGCGCTTATATCGATGCCACGATTAGCTTAGGCGAAAAAGGGCAGGAAGAGTTTGATAATCAAGCCACTTTATATGTGTTGATGCTAGGTGATAGCGAGCTGCGTGAGTTGTGGGCTGCGTGGTCGAATGAGCAATTGGAAAAGCATAAAGCAACCGATAATACCGAAACGCTATGCATGGTGCGTTTGGTCGCTGATGGGATTTGGCTCTCTGATTTTTCAGGAATTAATATATCGGACAAAAAATCATTACGCGCGCGTTTGATAAAAATGACGCAACCTGAGAATGATTAAAACGCCGCTCTCAAATAACTCAAGAAAGAAACCTTAAGAAAGAACCATATAAAATTTTATGGGGCTGTCCTAGATAAGTAAAATAATCTAGGATAGTCATATGAGAAAGAGTAGATTAAGTTGGTACAAACAAACTAAGCTTATCGAACTATTTGTTGCCGGTTCTACCGCAAGAACAGCAGCAAGCTTAGTGGGTGTTAATAAAACAACAGCCAGCTATTACTTTCACAGGCTAAGACTACTGATTTATGAAAATAGTCAGGAACCTGGCCTTCTAGAAGGCGAAATAGAAGTTGATGAGAGCTACTTTGGCGGCAGACGCAAAGGCAAACGTGGTCGCGGTGCTGGTAACAAAGTTCCTGTTTTTGGACTGCTTAAGCGCAATGGTAGCGTCTATGCTTGTATCATCCCTAATGCCAGAGCTGATACCTTAATCCCTATTATAAGAGAGAAAGTAAAGCCTGATAGTATCGTTTACACAGACTCCTTTAGAAGTTACAACGCACTTGATGTCAGTGAGTTTACCCATTACCGCATTAACCATTCAAAAGAGTTTGTACAAGACAGTAATCATATTAACGGAATAGAGAACTTTTGGAGTCAAGCAAAGCGTCATATGCGTAAATATAATGGCATCCCAAAAGAGCATTTCCATCTGTTTTTAAAGGAATGTGAGTGGCGTTTTAACTACAGTGATCCGAAACGTCAATTACGTCAGCTAAAACAATGGGTTAAAAAGGAACTGAACTAGTTATCTAGGACAGCCCCAATTTTATTTTTTAAAACTTAAACAATGACGAAATTATTCGGTATTAACTTTTTTACAAAGCTTTTGCCAATCGTCGACAGGAGAACTCATGACAGATTCAAAGACAAACCTAAATAACTTAACAGACATTATCGATTTAGAACAAGTACAAACCGCCTATATTAATGGTCGTTATCTGGCTGTCGATGACTCGTTAACTACTTTTGAAGATATTAATCCAGCGACGGGTAAAGTGCTGGCAACCATTCAGCAAACGACTGCTGAGCAGATTAATGAAGCCGTTATTGCGGCGCAAAAAGGTCAAAAAGTTTGGGCAGCGATGACGCCAGTTGAACGTAGTCGTATTCTATTAAACGCAGTAGCCATACTGCGCGAACGCAATGATGTGCTGGCGTTACTTGAGACCAAAGACACAGGTAAAGCTTACTCTGAGACCAAATATGTCGATATCGTCACTGGTGCCGATGTCATTGAGTATTATGCAGGTCTTGCACCGATGATTGAAGGTCGTCAGATTCCGCTGCGTGATACCAGCTTTGTCTATACCCGTCAGGAGCCACTTGGCGTGGTCGCCGGAATTGGCGCGTGGAATTATCCGATTCAAATCGCGATGTGGAAGGCTGCACCAGCATTAGCCGCTGGTAATGCGATGATTTTTAAACCATCAGAAGTTACACCATTAACCGCCCTAAAACTGGCGGAAATATTTACCGAAGCGGGCTTACCAGATGGCGTCTTTAACGTCGTGCAAGGTAATTACGAAGTTGGCGAAGCATTAACCCAGCATCCTGATATTGCCAAAGTATCGTTTACTGGCGGTGTGCCGACTGGTAAAAAAGTCATGTCGAGCGCGGCATCATCGTCTCTTAAAGATGTGACCTTAGAGCTTGGTGGTAAGTCGCCATTAATCATATTTGATGATGCCGATATCGATACCGCTGCTGACATCGCGATGATGGCGAACTTCTATAGCAGTGGTCAGGTCTGTACCAATGGCACGCGCGTGTTTATTCCTAAAGCGTTACAAACCAAATTTGAAGAGGCTATTTTAACGCGTGTTGAGCGTATTAAGCTTGGCGATCCAATGGATGAGAATATCAATATGGGTCCAATGGTCAGCTTTACGCATATGGAAAGAGTGCTTGGCTATATCGAGCAAGGTAAAAAGGGTGGCGCGCGTCTATTGACTGGCGGCGAACGTATCACGTCAGGCGAACTTGCCAATGGCGCGTTTGTCGCACCGACTGTGTTTACGGATTGCAGCGATGATATGACTATCGTACGTGAGGAAATCTTTGGCCCAGTGATGTCGATATTGACTTATGAGACCGAAGAAGAAGTCATTCGCCGTGCCAATGATACCGAGTACGGCTTGGCAGCAGGGGTGGTAACCGCTGATTTGACTCGCGCACATCGAGTGATCGGTCAGATTGAAGCCGGTATTTGCTGGCTAAATACTTGGGGTGAATCACCTGCGCAAATGCCAGTTGGTGGTTATAAGCATTCGGGTATTGGCCGTGAGAATGGCATTGAAGCTCTTGAGCACTATACACAGACCAAATCTATTCAAGTAGAGTTGGGCGCGTTTGAGTCTGTATTTTAATAATTTGTATTGAGAAGATTCTTAATCAGTAAGATTGATTCATTTGGGCTAATTTGTCCTTTTGATTCAATCTTACTGATATTAAATGATTTATTTTCAATATTATGGAGCATTTTATGACAACAACCACACCTGAGTATGACTACATCATTGTTGGCGCAGGCTCAGCAGGAAATGTGCTGGCTACGCGTTTGACGGAAGATGCCAACATTAAGGTGTTGCTGTTAGAAGCTGGTCGTCCAGACCATCGCTTAGACTTTCGCACCCAGATGCCAGCGGCGCTCGCCATGCCGTTGCAAGGGACGACTTATAACTGGGGATACAAAACCGATCCCGAGCCGAATATGAATAATCGCGTGATGGACTGCGGTCGCGGTAAAGGGCTTGGTGGCTCATCGTTGATTAACGGTATGTGCTATATCCGTGGCAATGCGCTCGATTTTGACGATTGGGCGAAAATCAAAGGCTTAGAAGATTGGACTTATTCAGACTGTCTGCCTTACTTTAAAAAGCTAGAAAACTGCGACGCTGGCGAAAACGATTATCATGGCGTGGGTGGTCCGGTTGAGATGACCACTTCAAAGCCTGGAGTCAATCCGCTGTTTGAAGCGATGATTGAAGCGGGCGTGCAAGCTGGCTATCCAAGCACAGATGACCTAAATGGCTATCAGCAAGAAGGATTTGGGCCAATGGATCGCTTTGTGACACCTAATGGTCGCCGCGCATCAACGGCGCGTGGTTATCTTGACCGTGCCAAACCGCGTAGCAATATCACCATTTTGACTGGCGCATTGACTGATGTGATTCTCTTTGATGGCAAACGTGCCGTAGGCGTTAAAGTAGAACATCAAGGTCAAACTAAAAATTTTTACGCATCTCGTGAAGTGATTGTTTCATCGGGCGCGATTGCCACACCGCAACTATTGCAGCGCTCTGGCATTGGACCTGGCCAATGGCTTAAAGATGTAGGCGTGACTGAGGTTTTAGATTTGCCGGGTGTCGGTAATAATCTACAAGACCATTTAGAGCTGTATATGCAGTACGAATGTAAGCTACCAGTCTCAATTGCGCCTGCCAATAAATGGTGGAATAAGCCCGCGATTGGTGCTGAATGGTTGTTTATGGGTACTGGTCTTGGCGCGTCTAATCAATTCGAAGGCGGCGGCTTTATCCGTACCGATGAGAAATTTACGCATCCTAATATTCAGTATCATTTCTTACCGTTAGCGGTGCGTTACGATGGCCGCAGTGCAGTGAACTCTCATAGTTTCCAAGCACACGTAGGTTCATTGCGCTCTCCAAGTCGTGGCCGCGTCAAGCTGACCTCGAAAGATCCAAGCGCGCATCCAAGTATCTTATTTAACTATATGTCTCATGATCAGGACTGGCAAGAGTTCCGCGCTGCGATGCGTATCACTCGTGAGATTATGCATCAGCCAGCGCTTGATCCTTATCGTGGACGTGCTATTGCGCCGACCGATGATTTGGTGACCGATGCTCAGTTGGATGAATATGTACGTAACCACAGTGAGACGGCTTATCATCCTTCTTGTACTTGTCCAATGGGCGAAGGTAATGATTCGGTGGTCAATGGAGAAGGGCTAGTGCACGGTATTAGTGGCTTGCGAGTCGTTGATGCGTCTATCATGCCAAATATAATTAGTGGTAATCTTAACGCGACCACGATTATGCTCGCCGAAAAAATCGTTGATAAAATGCGCGGTGTGCAGCTGCCACGCTCAACGGTAGATTATTATGTCGCCAATGGCGCACCGCTAAGAGCGGAGCCGATGCGCGATTACAGCTCTGTTGGATAAACGACTGTATAAGCTATTGGATAATAAATAATATAAGACGATTTCAAGTAAGAAGGCCTTTCACAGTAAAGGTCTTTTTTATCAGCGCTCATGTTAAGCAGATGAAGCCTTTATAGCTGCCTCTGTTTATCGTTTGCTTTGCTATTTTTCTAACAGTTTAAAGGTAGCAAATTTTATTCATTGGTACTGCTTTGTGCGTCATGCGGTTATTTATATTTCATGCGGTTATCAGTCATAAGGTTATGACGGACAAAGCAATATCAGACCCTGTTTAATTTACCTATTGAGGTCTTTTATGTACAGCTCGCCATCAAAAGATGCGACGAAACCCCTGACTCTAAATAAGACGGTTTTTTTAGGTTCAGCTATTATTTCTATTTTATTAATCATCTGGACGATTGCGTTTCCAGATTATAGTGAGGCATTATTAAGCTCAAGTATGGCATGGGTATCAGAGAGTTTTGGCTGGTATTACATGTTGGTAGTTGCCGCTTATAGTATATTTGCATTATTTGTTGGCTTCTCCAAGTATGGTGATATCAAGCTTGGTCAAGATCATGAAAAAGCTCAGTTTCCCTTTTTAGCGTGGGCCGCGATGCTGTTCTCTGCTGGTATCGGCATTGATTTATTGTTCTTTGGTGCGTCTGAGCCGTTGATGCATTATCTAACGCCGCATACGGGGCTCGAGCCTGCCAGTGAGGCGGCCATGCGTGAAGCACTTGCGCAGACTTTTTTACATTGGGGTCTACATGGCTGGGGCATTTATGCGCTAATCGGGATGGCATTGGCGTACTTTGCTTATCGTAAAAACATGCCGTTAGCCTTACGTTCACCACTGACGCCTATCTTTGGTGAGCGCTTAATTAAAGGCTGGCTGGGTGATGGCATTGATACCTTTGGCGTCGTCTGTACGCTGATGGGTATTGCGACCAGCTTAGGCATTGGGGTATTACAGGCCAATGCTGGATTGACCCATGTCTTTGGTATTGAATCCAGTAAAATGGTACAGACTTTCATCATTGTGGGCGTGGTTGCTGCCGCAGCTATCTCTGCGATGACCGGTGTTGAAAAAGGCGTACGCCGTTTATCCGAATTCAACATGCTATCTTCGATATTGCTATTAATCGCGATATTAGTGATGGGTAATACGGTTTATCTATTGAATACCTTTACCCAAAGTATTGGTCAATATTTCCAAACCATTATTTATAAAACCTTTGATGTGTATGCCTATGACGGTACTGCTGGTGCCGATTGGAAATCAGGCTGGACGATATTTTTCTGGGCATGGTGGGTCGCTTGGGCACCTTTTGTAGGCTTGTTTATCGCGCGTATTAGCCGTGGTCGTACCCTGCGTGAGTTTGTGTTCGGCGTGATGTTTATCCCACTTGGTTTCATTTTTGCATGGTTCTCTATCTTTGGCAATTCAGCGATAGACTTGGTCGCCAATGGGGCAACCGAGCTTGGTGAAATTGCTGTTAATGATGCAGCGATGGGCATGTTTGCCTTGTTTGAGTATTTTCCTTACAGTGATGTTTTGTCGTTCGCTGGCGTGGTTATCGGGCTAGTATTCTTTGTGACTTCAGCTGACTCAGGCGCTTTAGTATTGGCGAATCTAAGCTCAAGAGGCATGACCAATGATACCGACGCACCAGTTTGGTTGCGTCTGTTTTGGGCAGCGGCAACGGGTTTGATTACTTTGGGTCTACTGTTCGCTGGTGGCTTTGCGTCATTACAGTCAGTATCTGTGATAGCCGGCTTGCCTTTCTCACTTATCCTTGTGCTCTATATGATGGCTATGTGGAAGTCATTAAAAGAAGAGGGCAATAAACGCAAAGCCAGTACGGTTGGCACCGCAAACGTGCTTGATAGCGGTAAGAGCTGGAAAGCGCGTTTACAACGTATTGTTAGCTTCCCTGGACATGCGCAAGTTGAACGGTTTTTGCAAAATGTGGTCAGACCTGCAATGACTGAAGTTGAAAATGAACTTAAAGCTGGCGGTCTAAAAACGTCTTTGGATATCCGTAACCCTGCACATATCGGGCAAGATATAGATGAAGGCATGGATGAGAGTAGCGGTCAAATAGATGGTCTAAAATTACGAGTTGGACATGGTGATGAAGATGACTTTATTTATGAAGTTAATTTGATTAAAGCTGAGCGTCCTAATTTCACGCTCAATACCTCAACCAAGCACGCAGAGTACTATTATCGTGCTGAGGTATTCTTAAGTGATGGCTCGCAAGAGTATGACTTGGTTGGCTACTCTAAAGAGCAAGTATTGGTCGATATCTTAAATCAGTACGAGCGCCATTTGCAGTATCTACATTTAGAGCGTTAACTGATTCATTGGCAATCTATTGTAGTATTGCGTGACAATGATATTAAGTAATAGGTTTTAAATGTTCAAATAAAAATATCGTAAGAGGTGACCCCATAAGTTAAATGCAGCTTATGGGGTTTTTTATTGAAAAAAATAAACAGGGATAGAGTAAAATCTATACAGACAAGTTCTAAAGTCTAGTCAGTGAAAATTAATATCGATACATCACATACTGCTGGTATAATTTTTTTTGCTTGCTGTGCCTACGCAGACAGAGGCTGCAAAAAACTTATACCAGCAGTACCGTAATATTTTTAAGGTGTTTTGACTAGGACATACCCTATATAAGCAAAGGATAAATTTGTGACCACACTCAAGTACATCGCTCATTACTCTGAGCAAATTCAAACCCAAGCGGCACTGCTCATTAGTGATGGTAGGCTAGGAGAGTACCTAGAAAACAAGTACCCTAATCAGCACCAAGTACAAAGCGATAAAGCACTTTATCAATACATAAATGACATAAAAAACCAATCTATGCGCAAGATTGGTCAGTTATCGAACGTCAGTTACAGTAGCAAGTTAAAAGTCCTCAAGCATGCGCTGGGCATTCATACTACCCAGTCTCGTGTACAAGGCAGTAAGCTAAAATCGCATAACAGTATTACGGTAGCGAGCTTGTTTCAGGAAGCACCACCTGAGTTTTTACGCATGATTGTCGTGCATGAATTGGCACATTTTAAAGAGCATGAGCATAATAAGGCTTTTTATCAATTGTGCTGTCACATGGAGCCAGATTATCATCAGTTTGAGTTGGACACACGCTTGTGGTTACATTGGCGAGAGCTGTGATTTGGCTAATGATATTAAGCTAGAAGTCTGATAATACTTAGATTCAACCATAGTTTGTCCTTCGCTAAATTCCGATTATTATCTTGACAAGCCTTGGTTAATAACCTATAAGAGTTATAGAGTATAGGTGTTTTCTCATAAGTGTTCTTTTCAAGTCCTGAGTGACCAAAACCAATATTCATATCAAGGGATATAATCTACTACCCTGACATTTAATCGAATCTACCTGTACTAATTAGTTTTACAATTTCTAGGCAATTAATGCCCATATATTGACATTCATTGACGGCTAATGTATTCAATCCCCTATAAAAGAGTAACAGCGTTAACCTCGCTTGAAGTATCACATAACCATCTGCACTCGGTTGCCTTGACTCTCTTTTAAATTGAATCAACTATAAGCCAGTATTGTCAACCTGACCTCACCCGCGCACGTGAATATTTTGCTCATTTTGCTATTTTAAGTTGATTGCCTGTCTAACAGGAGGATTGACTAACGATTCAGCGATGTGTGTCGCGCTGGGCCTATAAAAAGGTGTTTGACGGAATGACGACTTTATCTCATAAATCTACAGTACAACAGACTGCTACAGAATCAGGACACCAATTTGATGCCAACCGTCATTGGGCGGCATTTTTAACGTTGGGATTTGGTGCTCACGCTGAAGCTGAGACTAGCATTACCCGCATGAATATAGCCCGCCATTATGGTCCCTTGCGTGTCCAAAGACCGTTCTATCCTGAAGGACGCGATGGTTGCTGTCACGTTTATCTGCTGCATCCGCCTGGTGGTATTGCTAGTGGCGATGCGCTCAATATAGATGTCACCGTGGCGACAAACGCCCATACTTTATTAACGACGCCTGCTGCCAATAAGCTTTACAAAGCCGATAGTAATGGCGTTGCTTGGAACCAGCACACCCATCTAAAAATCGCTAATGACGCTACTTTAGAATGGCTACCGCAAGAAACGCTCGCTTTTGACGGCTCTCGCGGCGAGCAGACCATCATCATTGATTTAGAAGATAACGCTAAATGCTTGGGGTGGGAGATTCTCGGTCTTGGCCGTCCTGCCAGCAAGCTCCCTTTCGTCAGTGGCCGTCTCGAACAGCGCTTTCATCTCACTCGTAATGGTCGCCCATTATGGATAGAGCGCCAATGCATAGACCCAGATCATCCAAGATTTGCTGGCATGTGGGGGCAGGGCGGTGCCACCGTCCATGCGACGTTATGGGCGGTTGGATTGGACGATCCGCTAGAGACCATCACTGCACTACGTGAGCATATACCCGCTGCCAATCATTGGGCAGTTACCTATCGTCGCGGCGTATTGTTGCTACGCTATTTAGGCGTTGAGCGTAACGAAGCTTGGGATATATTTCAGCAAGCACGAGAAGTGCTGCGTCCGCGATTGACCGGACACAAAGCCATCACACCACGAATTTGGTTGACTTAACGATTGGTGACTGAGCTTTTGCTTAAGTGCTGACAAACGCTTTTATCTGTCTATTTATTGATAACTAGCAACTAATAACTAGTAACTAATAATTAATAACATAAGCCTGCTAATGGCATAGGCTTCCAATAAAACGATAACGATAACGATAACCATAATATAAGAAGGAGTCAGCGATGGAATTAACGCCAAGAGATAAAGATAAGTTGATGTTATTTACGGCAGGGCTACTTGCTGAGCGCCGTAAGGCTAAAGGCCTCAAACTGAATTATCCTGAATCAATAGCGCTGATCAGTTGCGCCATTATGGAAGGCGCGCGTGAAGGCCGTACTGTGGCAGAGATGATGAGTGCGGGACGCGAAATCCTTACCCGAGATGACGTAATGGATGGCATCGCTGAGATGATTGAAAGCCTACAAGTTGAGGCAACCTTTCCCGACGGCACGAAGCTTGTGACCGTTCATAACCCTATTGTCTGAGGAGACTTGCTATGATTCCTGGTGAATATCAGCTAAAGAGCGATGACATTGAGTTATGTGTCGATCGTGAACCTATCACTATCAACGTCGCAAACACGGGTGACCGTCCTATCCAAGTTGGCTCTCACTATCACTTTGCCGAGACCAACGCGGCCTTAGACTTTGACCGTAAAAAAGCTTATGGGCACCGCTTAGCGATTGCGGCAGGTATGGCGATACGTTTTGAGCCGGGTCAACACCGTGATGTCCCCTTGATTCCTTTTTCAGGCTTACGCCATATTTATGGTTTCCGTGGTGAGGTAATGGGTCCCTTAGATCAAGGTCAGGATCAGGGTCAGAACCAAAGCTCAGACTCAGGAGTAACCTTATGAAAATTACTCGCCAAGCTTATGCAGATATGTATGGTCCAACGACCGGCGATAGAATTCGTTTAGGCGATACTGAGCTGTGGATCGAGATAGAAAAAGACTACACGCATTATGGTGAAGAGGTCATGTTCGGTGGTGGCAAGGTGATTCGTGATGGTATGGGTCAAAGTCAGCGCTGCGACGACACCGTGATGGATACCGTCATTACCAATGCTGTCATTATCGACTGGTGGGGCATCGTGAAAGCCGATGTTGGTCTAAAAAATGGCCGCATCGCTGCTATCGGAAAAGCTGGTAACCCTGATACCCAACCTGATGTCGATATTGTCATTGGCCCTGGTACCGAAATTATAGCGGGCGAAGGTCAAATTTTGACGGCGGGCGGTGTGGACACTCATGTGCATTATATTTGTCCGCAGCAGGTTGACGAAGCATTAATGAGTGGCTTGACGACGATGATTGGCGGCGGTACGGGACCAGCGACTGGCTCAATTGCGACAACTCATACGCCCGGCCCTTGGCATCTAGGCAAAATGATGCAAGCCGTGGATGACTTGCCCATTAATATTGGTTTTCTTGGTAAAGGTAGTGCCAGTACTCCTGAAGCGCTGATACAACAAGTAGAAGCGGGGGCGATGAGTCTAAAAATCCATGAAGATTGGGGCGCGACACCAGCCTCTATCAGCAACGCTTTGGATGTGGCCGATCGCTATGATATACAGATTGCCATTCATGCCGATAGCTTAAATGAGTCTGGCTTTGTAGAAGACACGGTAGCCGCGTTCAAAGACCGCTGTATCCATACCTACCACACAGAAGGTGCGGGCGGTGGTCATGCGCCTGATATCATCGTCGCTTGTAGCTTGCCTAATGTCTTGCCATCATCTACCAATCCGACACGCCCTTATACGATTAATACCGTTGATGAGCATCTCGATATGTTGATGGAATGCCATAATCTAGATCCCAGTATTCCAGAAGATGTTGCCTTTGCCGATTCGCGTATCCGCCGTGAGACTATTGCTGCTGAAGACATCCTGCATGATATGGGTGTGATTTCGATGATTTCGTCTGATTCGCAAGCGATGGGTCGTATTGGCGAAGTAGTGTGCCGTACTTGGCAAACTGCGCACAAAATGCGTCTACAACGTGGTCTGTTACCAGAAGATGAAGAACGCGGTACGGATAACTTCCGCGTGAAGCGCTACATTGCCAAATACACTATTAATCCAGCCATCACTCATGGCGTTGGCCATGAAGTCGGTTCTGTTGAAGTGGATAAATTGGCAGATCTCGTATTGTGGAAGCCGGGCTTCTTTGGCGTTAAGCCATCAATTATTCTCAAAGGTGGCATGATAGCTGGCGCTGCTATGGGTGATCCCAATGCGGCTATTTCTACGCCGCAACCTGTGCATTATCGCCGTATGTTTGGTGCGCTTGGTCGTGCCGCTGCCGCAACTCGAATCACTTTTGTTAGTCAAGCAGCTATGAATACCGGATTAGAAGAAAGACTTGGTCTAAAGAGCAGGCTGGTGGCATGTAAAAACGTCCGTCAAATGCGTAAGAGTGATATGAAGCTCAATGACGCCTGCCCAGAGCTGACAGTAGATCCACAAACTTATGAAGTTCGCGCAGATGGCGTGTTATTAACTTGTGAGCCACTGTCAGAATTACCATTAGCCCAACGTTACCATTTGTTTTAAAGCGCTTGTAAGGATATTAATATGCTTGAATTAATAAAGAGAATCGACGGCAGCACTCAGGCCGATGTACACGACACCCTGACTTTACCTTATGAGCTGCGCATACGTGGCCGCTTAAAAGCGGTGACTGATAGCGGCCTTGATGTCGGCTTGTTCCTTGATCGTGGTCCGGTACTGCGTCATGGTGATTTACTACAAGCGAGTAGTGGCGAGATCATCCAAGTATGCGCCGCTGATGAGCCAGTCACTACCGCTTATGTTGAGGGCGGTTTGGCATTGGGACGACTCGGCTATCACTTAGGTAATCGTCATGTATCGCTCGCCCTTGGTAGTGATGCAGATGGGCGTCATTGGGTACGGTTCCCGCCAGATCATGTGTTAGAAGAATTGGCAGTGCTGCTGGGGGCAACCTTGAGTCATCACCAGGCGCCATTCGACCCTGAATCTGGTGCTTATGCGCAAGCTGGCCGTGAACACTCTCATGCCCATGAGCACGCACGCGAACATGCAAATGATCACTCTCACGAACACAATCATGCCCATGGACATTCCCATAATGACAACCATAACCATGCACACTGACGTACAGCCAAACGCAACCAGCGATTTGGCGCTGCTGGGACTGATGCAACTGATTAGCCCTGCATTGCCAATCGGTGCATTCGCTTGGTCGCAAGGCCTAGAGAGTGCATTTGAGCTTGGCTGGGTATGTAATGAGGCACAGCTTGGCGAGTGGTTAGAGGGCGTACTTGACGATGGTATGTCCCGCTGCGAATTACCAGTATTAGCACGCTTGCAAACCTGCTGGGAGAATGGTGACAGTGAAGGTCTTGCCTTTTGGAACGACTGGATACACGCCAATCGTGAGACCGCTGAGCTCAGCGATGAAGACACACGATTGGGTCAAGCATTGATGCGTTTGCTCAATAGTTTAGAGTTGCAACCGCAGACAGCCTTAGGTCATGCCAAGCTACCAGAAGAGCCAGGTTATGTGACCGTTTTTGCTTGGACTGCCCATCAACGACAAGTGCCTGTACGCCAGAGCTTACTAGGCTTTGCTTGGGGCTGGCTGGAAAACCAACTGGCGGTGGCCTGTAAAGCAATGCCATTAGGTCATACCGCTGCGCAACGTTTGAACGAGCAATTGCGCCCGCAACTGGTCGCTGCCATTGATACTGCGCTGGCATTAACTGATGAGCAGTTAGGTCCGATTTTACCGGGGTTAGCACTCGGTAGTGCTCAACATGAAACCCAATATTCAAGATTATTTAGAAGCTGATCGTTTTTATTTTACGAGCGCTTTAATGCTATAACAGCTTCGATTTTATAACCGCTTTGACTAATATATAAGGAAAGATAGCCATGAAACATTGTTTAAGAATAGGTGTCGGTGGGCCAGTTGGTTCTGGCAAAACGGCCTTATTGCGTCAGTTATGTAGCGCCCTAAAAGACCACTATGACATTGCCGTGGTCACCAACGACATCTACACCCGTGAAGATGCTGATTTTTTACTTAAGCACGACGCCTTGCCTGCTGACCGTATTCTTGGTGTGGAAACGGGCGGCTGTCCGCATACGGCTATCCGCGAAGATGCTTCTATGAATCTAGCCGCAATCGATGACTTGCAAACGCGTCATCCTAACTTAGAGCTGGTGTTAGTAGAATCTGGTGGCGATAATTTAGCGGCTACTTTTAGCCCAGAGCTTTCTGATTTAACCCTGTACGTCATCGACGTCGCTGCTGGTGACAAAATCCCTCGTAAAGGCGGCCCGGGTATTACCAAATCAGACTTGCTAATTATCAATAAAATTGACATCGCTGAATATGTACACGCCTCCCTAGATGTGATGGAACGTGACTCCAAAAAAATGCGCGGTGAGCGTCCGTTTATATTCACCAACTTGTATGACGGTGTGGGCGTAGAAGAAATCATTAGCTTTATCTTAAAGCAGGGCATGTTACCTGAGCGTCGTCCTGGAAAGATAAGCGCTGATGCTTAAGAATAAGTGCTTAACTATTAATGCTTAACTGCCAGTGCTGATACGCCTTTATAGTACAAGCAAGATATAAAAAGTAGTTATATACCAGTTAACAATAAACAAAAAGAACAGAGGGAGAACACCATGAATAAAATGACTAAGTTGCCAGTGGCGAAGCTATTAATGACTATCGGGCTGATGCTGACGGCCACTTTAGCCATTGCCCACCCTGGCCATGGCGAGCACGTTAGCAATGGTTTTCTTAGCGGTTTACTGCATCCGATGATGGGTCTTGACCACTTATTAGCCATGGGTGCGATTGGTTTTTGGAGTATCCGCCAAAACACCACGATGAAACGTGGCACGCCTTTATTTGTCGTCGGTGGCATGATAACGGGCGCAGGCCTTGCTTGGGCAGGTGTCAGTTTGGCTGGGATAGAGACAGGCATCGCCATGTCAGTATTGCTAGTCGGTGTGTTAATCGCGACGCTTGCAAAACTGCCGACTGCTGTTGGCGGCACTTTGGTTGCGCTGTTTATGGTCGCCCACGGTTATGCTCACGGAACTGAGATGACCCAAGGTTCAAGCTTACTGCTTTATATGGCCGGCTTCGTTGTTGCAACCTTAGCCATTACCTTTGTTGGTCGCGGTCTAGGCACAGCGATGCTCAAAGCCGATAACCGTATTACTCGTGCATTAGGCGGCGTGGTTGCTATCATTGGTGGGGTATTGGCTGCTGGCTAATCGCTACTAGCTGATCTTCACTAGCTAGTCTCTACTAGTGCTGCAACCCAGTTATCATGATAAATCTAAAAAGCCGCACAGATTTCTTGCGGCTTTTTGAGTTTAATTTTATCGTCTTGTTCCACAACCAGCTTTTTATAGAACACGATAAAACTGTATCAAACTGAGACTTATATAAAAACACATATCAAATAGGGAATACCGATATGAACGACACTATTAATCACGCTATTAATGACACTATCATAAAAGTATCAAGAAACACGGACATTGCCCCACAAAACTTACTATCTACGCAAACCGTTGCTTTTTCGCATTACAACTATATTTCAGCGCAATTACCTGTCAATATTACCACCGGTGAATTAGTCGCGAATGATATAAAAGTGCAGGCAGCACAGTGCCTAAAAAATATCAAAACTATTGTAGAAAGCATCGATCATGACATGAATGATGTAATCAAAATTAATATATTTTTAAAAGATATCGCTGATATTAAAGAAATAGATACAATTTATCCCGCATTTTTTCAAGGCTATCTGCCGACACGGACGGTCATAGCAGTAGCAGCACTACCCATGGAAAATGCTCTAGTACAAATGGACGCTGTAATCTCAAACGGTGAAGGCACTTATCCGCAAGCACCCGTTGAGCTGGTAAAAGTGCCAAAAAACAACGAACAAGTACCAAAGGATTCAGTATCGCCGCATACGATCGCTTTTTCTCATTACAATAACATTTCAGCGCAACTGCCTGTAGATATTGAAACTGGTGAGCTGGTCGCTGGTGGTGTCAAAGAGCAAACGCAGCAATGTTTACAAAACATCGAAGCGATTTTAGAAAGTATCGACGTTCCTCTCCATGAAATTGTCAAAGTAAATATCTTTTTAAAAAATCTTGCCGATGTGGACACGGTAAATGATGTTTATAAAGAATTCTTTCCAGAGTCAACCAGTGATGGAAGCGCGGCCTATTTACCGGCCCTGACGATGGTTATAGCCTCAGATTTACAGTTGGATGCTTTGGTACAGATAGATGCTATCGTGTCTCATGGAAATGGCACGCCGCCACAAGCCACCGAAGATAAACATGGCATCACTATTAAGGCTAACAATACGGATAAAGCACCGAAGAACCCGCTATCAACACAAACGGTGGCGTTCTCTCATTACAATCACCTCTCAGGTCAATTACCTATCAATCCTGAAACGGATAAACTCATCGATGGTGATATAAAAGCGCAGACCAAACAGTGCTTAGAAAATATCAAAGCTATTGTAGAAAGTATCGACCATGTTATGGATGATGTGGTGAAAATGACTATCCAACTTACAGATATCACGGATATCGATGTGGTAAATGATATTTATAAGACCTTCTTCAATAGCGACTTGCCAGCTAGAACAGTGATTGGCGTCGCCGCTATTCCTATGGATGCTTTGATACAGATTGATACTGTCGTATCCAACGCCGAAGGTACGCCACTAGCATCATAATGGTAGCGAGTAGTACCATTATTATTTAGTAGACGTTGAACTTTCTTAATAAAAAAGTGCCAGTCATTTCAACGACTGGCACTTTTTTAGGTCTTCCTAATGATAGAAAGAGGGTTTACTTAAAAAAAATTGCTTAGGAAAACATATTACTGCTGATTTTATAGTCGGCAAGTAACACTGTATTTGCGATCGTTTACTGAGCTGATACTCAGGACGCCAACATTGGCTTTAGTCTGCCACTCGTAGCTAGCTTTAGAGCTTGATTCCTTAATATAACGAGCACCAGAACCTGATACCGCTTGTTTAAGATTAACTCTTTTATTGCGTAAGCCAAGCTTAGGCAGGGTCAAGCTTAAGTTGGCAACTTTACCGTTCGCTGAATAAGCGGCAGCCACTTTAGCGTTATCATTACAGGTAAAAGTTTGTACTTTTTGTGCTTGAGTGTTATTACCATTATTCATTGGTGCGTTAGTTGCGCATGCTGCTAATAACAAAATAATAGGAGTTACAGCCAGTAGTTTTTTCATAATATTCCTCAACGGTACTAATAATTCATCAGGGTAACAATGCGAGGCATATCTTACAACAAGCTGTGTCTATTTTGTCAGCCTTCGCCATTATTTGACGATTCAAAGTCAGTTATCGACATGGTGGCTGATGTTGTACTGACTTGACGTGCCGCTATTCTATCATTGGCTTCTTGCACGGCTTTTTCGACCAGCGCATAGTCCGAATGGCGTACATCTTGCCCACTAATATAGTTAATCACTAGCTCAGCGACGTTCTGTGCATGATCACCAATACGCTCAAGCGCACGCAATACCCACATGATATTAATGACCTTTGAGACGTGCCGCGAGTCCTCCATGATATAAGTCATCAAAGCGCGAATCGCCGATTGGTATTCATCATTGACCAAACCATCATTACGCATGACTTCAAACGCTTGCTCCGCATTGGACTGGCTAAAAGCTTCTAGCGCATTATGTAGCATGAGACGAACCTGATTGCTTAAATGTTGGACCTCAGCGTAACCATATGATGACTTGCCTTGTGCTGCAATCTTGTTTGCCATTTGGGCAATTTTGACCGCTTCATCGCCGATGCGCTCTAAATCAACCACACCTTTACTAATGGACATGACCAAGCGTAAATCACTGGCAGCTGGCTGGCGTTTGGCGACCAATAATAGGATATGCTCATCGAGCTCAACTTCCATCCGATTGATATCAAAATCCATATCGATGACTTCTTGCGCTAGCGTCTCATCTTTATCGATAAGCGCATGGATAGCCTTAGCGACTTGGTTGGCTGCGCTATCTCCCATGTATAAAAATAGGCGAATAGCTTCATCAAGATCTTGGTCAAAACTTTTAGAGATATGCTTGTCGCTTTGCATGAGAGGTATTCCCTGAATATTCATATTTTAGTTTAGTCAGTTCAACACAAAAGAAGGGCACTGGTAATGGTGTGCTGCTGGTATGAATTTTCCTCGCTTGCTGTGCGCTTTGCACTCCAGAGGCTTCGAAAACTTTATCTCAGCAGTACATATATCTTTTTAAAATGAATCGACTATAAAGAGAGAGATTTTTAACTTTAGTAAGTATTTTTAATTTGCTGAACTTTAATGCAAGGCTCAACGTTAGCCATAACGACCCGTAATGTAGTCTTCCGTCGCTTTTTGCACAGGCGTTGTAAATACTTGATCCGTCTCGCCCATCTCAATCATATCGCCTAAATACATATAGACCGTATAGTCTGACACTCGCGCCGCCTGTTGCATGTTATGCGTGACGATGGCGATGGTGTAGTCGTTTTTTAAGTCTTCAATCAGATCTTCAATCGCACCAGTTGAGAGTGGATCCAATGCGGAGGTTGGCTCATCGAGCAACAGTACTTCAGGTTTGGTAGCGACACTACGGGCGATACACAGTCGTTGCTGTTGTCCACCTGATAAAGACAAGCCTGACGCTTTTAGCTTGTCTTTCACTTCTGGCCACAATGCCGATTTTTTTAGCGCCCATTCCACGCGATTATCCAGCTCAGCTTTGCTTAACTTTTCATAGAGGCGCACACCAAAGGCGACATTGTCATAGATGGACATTGGGAACGGAGTTGGCTTCTGAAAGACCATACCGACTTGCGCGCGTAGCAGGTTTACATCGACGTCTTTGCCTAAGATGTTTTTGCCATCAAGGTTGATATTGCCTTCTGCACGCATACCTGGATATAAATCATACATACGATTAAAAGTACGTAGCAGGGTCGATTTTCCGCAACCTGACGGACCGATAAAGGCGGTGACTTTTTTATCAGGAATATCGATATTGATGTTTTTTAGTGCCTGAAAATCACCATAATAAAAGCTTAAATCACGAATCTGCATTTTGGCTGCAGGCATATTTTTAGGAATATCATGCAGTGTTTGCTTGTTTAAGTTTGACGCATCTGGCTGCTGCATTTGCGCTGCTGTCGACATCGGTCTATTTAATAGATTACCTTTTGGCGTATTAAAGTTACTAGTATTAGTTGTTGTACGGATTTTGCTTATGACGTTATTCATAATGTTATCCAACCTAGCTTAATGAATATAAATTTAAGTAAATGCTATATGTAAAGTGATTTGGCGGCAGGCTTTATTTACTCTGACTGCTATTTGGTTTGACCTCGACTGCCAATGAATCTTGCCAAGACATTTAATACCAATACCGAAGCAGTAATAAGCAATGCCGCCGCCCATGCGAGTGCATGCCAATTGTCATAAGGGCTCATTGCAAACTGATAAATAGTGTTAGGCAAGTTAGCAATTGGCTGGCTCATATCGGTACTAAAGTATTGGTTATTCAATGCCGTAAATAGTAACGGCGCCGTCTCACCGGTGATTCTGGCAAAGGCCAGTAATACACCAGTCGTCAGACCCGCTCGAGCCGCTTTAATAGTGACTTGCGTTACCATCTTCCACTTCGGTGTACCCAGTGCATAAGCAGCTTCACGAATGTTATTTGGCACTAAATTAAGCATGTTTTCAGTCGTACGCACGACTACAGGAATGACAATTAGTGCCAATGCCAGTGCGCCTGCCCAACCAGAAAAGCTTTGGCCTTTTACCATCAATGCATAAATAAAGAGACCAATGACAATCGATGGTGCAGAGAGCAAAATATCGTTTAAGAAGCGCGTCACTTTGCCAAGCATGCTGCCCTGAGAGAACTCAGATAAATAAATCCCTGTCATCAGGCCAATAGGCGCGCCGATAAACAATCCTGAAAACGCCAACATGACTGAACCGACAATGGCGTTGCGTAAACCGCCTGCACTCATAGGAGGTGGGGTGTCGGCGGTAAAAATAGGCATTTGCACTATACCTTGGAAACCTTCAACGAAGAGCGTAAATAAAATCCAAAACAACCAAAATAAGCCAAAAAACATCGCTGACATCGCGAAGCCTAAACCAAGCTTATTGGCCCAGCGCCGTTTGTTATAAAGGCGCTTGTTATAACGACCTTCAAAGTTGCTCTTAGCAGGTAACGCTGAATTCATAGCATCAGTAGGCATAACACTCATTTCCCATATTCTTATCAATACCAATAACCATCAAAATTTACCGAAGTAATCGAGCTACTATCGATTGCCTGCTTTATGATCCATGCGCATCAGCATGAGCTTAGCCAGTGACAGCACAATGAAAGTGATGACAAATAGGATTAAGCCTAAATGTAACAACGACGCCAGATGTAGCTCACTAGAGGCTTCTGCAAATTCATTGGCAAGGGCTGAGGTAATGGTAACCCCAGAAGTAAATAAACTTGGACTGATATTAAAGGCATTGCCGATAAGGAAGGTCACTGCCATGGTCTCGCCAAGGGCACGACCCAGTCCTAAGATGACGCCACCAACGACGCCAGCTTTGGTATAGGGCAAGATAATCTTAAACATGACTTCCCAAGTCGTCGCACCCATGCCGTAAGCCGATTCTTTAAGTAGGTCTGGCACGACGGAAAAGACATCACGCATGGTGGCCGCGATAAAAGGAATAATCATAATGGCAAGCACCAGTGAAGCGGTAAACATGCCCAGTCCCATTGGCGCACCCGTAAACAGCTTACCGATGATAGGCAGTGGACCGACGTGTTCAATAAACCACGGCTGAATGTGATCGCCAAAAAAGGGCGCAAATACAAACAAACCCCACATACCGTAAATGATAGAGGGGATACCTGCCAGCAGCTCAATAGCGATACCGAGGGGCTTTTTTAAGAAGTTTGGGCACATCTCAGTCAAAAATATCGCGATACCAAAGCTGACTGGCACAGCGATTAAAATAGCGATAAACGAAGTGACCAGCGTGCCATATATAGGCGCTAACGCACCGTACTCATTGGCGACCGTATCCCAGTTATTACTGGTATAAAAGCCGAGACCAAATGTTTGAATGCTCGGCCAAGCCCCAATGATTAGAGAGACTAAAATGCCGCCCAATGATAAGAGAACGAGGATGGCAAAAGCCTTGGTTGCATTGACGAATAGCGCGTCGTAACGTTTTTGTTTAGCCAGTTGGGACCTTAGGTCATTCATAAGTGTCTCAGCATTAAATAGGGTTAAATCAAAAGATTCAAAAAGATTAATCAGGTCTTATCACAGCAAACTAAATCTTATTAAGTAGCGCTATCGATATGCATTATCGGCTCTACTTATAAATTTACTGTGATAAAACCTCTTAAACAACTACCGGAGAATAATTGTTTAAGAGGGTAATTCGAGAATCATTACTGGTTTTTCAAAAACTATTGAGCTGGTTTGTAGACGGGTTGACCATCGCTGCCTTTGACTTCATTCCACTGCGCTTTAAAGAGCGCAACGGCGGTATCAGAGAAAGGAACATAATCAAGCGCCATGGCACTATCATCGCCTTGAGTGTAAGCCCAATCGAAGAAGTTCAACACGCCAGCCACTTGCTGCGGGTTCTCTGGCTGCTTATGCACTAAGATAAAGGTCGCTGCTGCGATTGGCCATGCCTGTTCAGTCTCAGAGTTGGTGATGACTTTATAAAAGCCTGCTTGCTGTGACCAGTCAATATCACCTGCCGCTGCAAAGGTCTCAGCAGATGGCTGCACGAAGTTGCCAGCCGCATTTTTCAATGCAGCATGTGACATATTGTTTTGCTTAGCGTAAGCGTACTCAACGTAGCCGATAGAGTTTTTCATACGATTGACGTAACTTGATACGCCCTCGTTACCTTTACCGCCAGCACCAGTGCTAGAGGTTGGCCACTTGACTGTTTTATCAACACCAACGCTGTCTTTCCAGTCAGTTGAAACCTTGGCCAGATAATCGGTAAAGTTAAAAGTCGTGCCTGAACCGTCCGAGCGGAACACGGTAGTAATAGCAGCGTCAGGAAGCGTTAAGTCCGGATTCATAGCTTTAATTGCTGGGTCATTCCAGTTGCTAATCTTACCCAGATAGATATCTGCTAACGTTGTGCCGTCCAATTTTAACTGGCCTGGCTCTATGCCATCGATGTTTACAATCGGTACTACGCCACCGATAACGGTCGGAAACTGAATAAGTCCTGCTGCATCCAACTCTTCAGGTGTCATCGGTGCATCAGAAGCGCCAAAGTCTACCGTTTTTGATTGAATTTGTTTGATGCCGCCTGAGGAGCCGATTGATTGGTAATTCACTTGACCACCAGTCGCGGCATTGTAGTCATAAGACCATTTGGCATAGATAGGTTGCGGGAACGAAGCGCCTGCACCGGTGATATTCATAGCGATGTTTTCAGCAGATTTAAAATCGGTTGCTGACGAGGAGGTTGTTTTGTTAGTTGTTTCTGTGCTGGTTACGGCGCTACTACTATCAGCAGCTGACTCTGCGGTGTCGGTTGATTTATTACAAGCTGTAAGTACTAAAGTGCAACTAACGGCGACTGCTAATAACGAATAACGCATGTAAGACTCCTAAAGTTTGACAACAGTGCAAAATGTACTTCCTTTGAGATGTGTCGTAGTTTGCCAAGCTTTGATGACAGTTTGATGACAATAGGAAATTTATCTTATTAACAGTGAAATTTTAGATTGGTCGTTATAAGTTAATGACTATATAAAATGACTATATAAAAGGTTGAATTAAGATGAAAAGTGAAATTAAGCCAGTTGGAATTTTAGTTCAGTAAGCGCAAATGAGAAAGAGGCAGATTTTCTTGAGCGTTAACATTTTTTTCCTATCTACTACAAAAAAACAATATCCTAAGCTGTGCCAAGCATATTAATGTATAGCTTGTTTTGAGCTTATTTTTCTATGTTAATTATGATGTTAGGCTGTATTTAATACCTGACAGTAGCTTGACAGTTGACCAAATAACGGATTATTTGAGTCGATTTTCATCGTATTGATAGGCTGATTTGTCTCCGTTGATAAGAGACTGTAAAGGAATAGGAAGCTGCCAATAAAAAGTTACTAAAGATTTATAAGCTAAGAACAACTAAGGAAAAATAACCTCAATACTTTTTAATATTTTAATAGTTAACAGAACGTTAATTAATATTGAATAGATGGATGAATAGCAATATCTCATCTGGAAACTATCATCATCCGCCAGCGAGAAGCCAGCATGTCTACTTTGACGTTAACGATTAATAAGCAGGATTATCAGCTTGATAATCTCGATTCGCGCACGACATTGCTCGATGTCTGCCGCCAACATTTACAAATCACTGGACCCAAAAAAGGCTGTGACCACGGTCAATGTGGTGCCTGTACCATCCTCATTAATGGCGAGCGCGTGAATTCATGTCTGACGCTAGCGGTCATGCACGATGGCGATGAGATTACGACGATTGAGGGGATTGGATTGCCTGAGTCGTTATCTGAGTTGCAGCAAGCCTTTAAAGATCATGATGCGTTTCAGTGTGGTTACTGTACCCCTGGGCAGATTTGTTCAGCGACGGCACTGATAGAAGAGGTCAAACAAAACTGGCCAAGCCACGTTACTATTGACCTGCAAAATCCTGATGGGCTGTTAGTACAAGAAATCGCTGAGCGTATGAGTGGCAACATTTGTCGCTGTTCCGCTTATCCCAATATTATTAAAGCCATCTCTCAAGTATTAGAGCGCCAAATAGCCGACAAATCTACAACGTCTGTAAGTAATTCAGTACAAGGCTCAGAAGTAACTGGTATTTGGTCGCCGCCGCCAAGTGAGGCGCAGCTAGGTAACAAGTCGTCGAATAATAAGACTGCCAATAGCACATCAGGAGGCCGCTCATGAAACGCTTTGAATATATTCGTGCCCTTGAACCGCAGCAAGCGGTTATGTTTGCTACTCCTAAAGAAGCCTCATTTATCGCAGGCGGTACCAACCTCTTAGATTTAATGAAGCTAGAGATTGAAACGCCAACTAAACTGGTTGATGTGACGCGCTTAGAATTACAGCAGATAGAAACGACTAATGACGGCGGACTGCGTATCGGTACGCTGGTCAGCAATAGTGATTTGGCTGCCCATCCTGATGTCATTGCAAATTATCCGGTATTGTCTCGTGCCATATTGGCAGGGGCGACTGGACAGCTACGTAACAAAGCCTCGACTGGTGGTAATTTCTTACAGCGTACGCGTTGCTACTACTTCTATCAGACGGACAGCGCCTGTAACAAGCGTAATCCGGGTTCAGGTTGCCCCGCTATCGGTGGTGAGAATCGCACTTTGGCGATTTTAGGTACGAGCGACGCTTGTATCGCTCAGCATCCATCCGATATGGCAGTAGCGATGCGTTTGCTCGATGCCACCATTGAAACGGTTAAAGCGGACGGTTCAACTCGCAAGATTGAGGTCAAAGATTTTTATTGTTTGCCAAAAGATACGCCGCATATCGAAAACGTTTTAGAGTCAGGCGAGCTTATTACTCATGTCATTTTGCCAGCGCCTATCAAAGGTATGCACACTTATGACAAAGTGCGTGACCGTGCCTCTTACGCGTTTGCTTTAGTCTCTTGTGCAGCGGTAATAGACGTTGATGATAGCGGTAATTTGGACACGGTTCGCTTAGCATTTGGCGGTATCGGTACTCAGCCATGGCGCAATGAGGCAGTCGAAGCATTATTGACTGACACCGATGGCAATGATGATGTTATTACGCAGGCGGCGGATTTATTATTAAAAGATGCCAAGGGTAGTGGTCAAAACGATTTCAAAATACCACTGACACGTCGCTTATTAAAACAAGTTATTCAGCGCGCATTAGCGGGCAAGGGAGCATAATCATGTCATTATTGGACTCAGTACTTCCAGCAGAATCGACCAAAAAAATGACCATGGATAAGCCTGTCGAAACCTTATTTGACAAAACGGCAAGCAAACTGGTTGGTAAACCCATTAATCGCGTTGATGGCTCATTAAAGGTCAGTGGTCAAGCGCCTTATTCAGCAGAGATTCATCTAGAAAACCAAGTGTATGGCGTCTTGGTTGGGGCAACCATTGCTAAGGGTGAAGTGGAGAATATTGACAGTAGCTCTGTAGAGGATATTCCCGGTATCATCAAAGTGGTGACCGATCCTAAGCATTTTTTACGTAATGCTCAGCAAGGCGGGGCAACAAAAGCACCTACTCAAGGTGTGAGTGAAGTGTTTTATCATGGTCAACCCATAGCTGTCGTGATTGCAGAAACTTTTGAGGCGGCAACAGAAGGCGCAAATGCTATCAAAGTGACCTATAAAGACGAAACTGACAAAGCCGCTGTCGACTTTACCAAAGAGCTGCCCAATGCTCATGATGTTAATGAACAAGAAGGCTCAGATAAAAATTCTGAACAGGGTGATCCGGAGCAAGGACTGGCTGATGCTGCGGTGACCGTTGATCGCCTCTATCATACCCCAAGCCAAAACAGCTCAGCTATGGAACCGCATGCGACATTGGCACATTGGGAAGATGATAAGCTCATTATGTACACCTCTAACCAGATGTTGGCGTCTTGCAAACAGCAAGTAATGGACGCTTTAGACTTAAAGAAAGATCAAGTGCAACTGATTGCTTATTATGTCGGTGGTGGTTTTGGCAGCAAACTGGGCATCGCTCCAGAGTCAATTGCAGCAGCGATTGCAGCAAAAGAGCTTGGTCGTCCAGTGCTGATTACTATGACTCGCCCACAAGTGATGGAAGCGACGGTAAGGCGTTCAAACACCCGTCAGCGTATCGCTATTGGCTGCGATGAAAACGGTCTTATCAATACCATGATTCACGATACGGTGACTAGCAATTTACCTGAAGAAGGGTTTTTTGAGCCGACGGCATTGTCTACCCAGTATTTATATCGTGGTGAGAACCGCCGAGTAAACTACCAACAAGTAGATATGAACCAAGTATTATCAGGCTCGATGCGTGCGCCGGGCGAGGCTGTTGGTATGATTGCAGTCGAATGTGCGATGGATGAGCTGGCCTCGCAGTTGGATATTGATCCTATTGAGCTGCGCCGCCGTAACGAACCTGAAAAAGACCCCAGTCAGGACATTCCGTTCTCATCGCGTAAGCTCCTTGCTTGTATGGAACAAGGCGCTGAGCAGTTCGGCTGGGATCAACGTAATGCCAAACCTGCCAGTCAGTTAGAGGGAGATTGGTGGATAGGCACAGGCATGGCAGCTTCTGCTCGTGGTAACCAATTACAGCCTTCTGAAGCACGTGCAACCTTGCAGATAGATAGCTCAAAAGCGCTTGGCGTAAAAGCCATTATCGAGACTGATATGACCGACATTGGTACCGGCTCTTATACGGTATTCTCCCAAGTCGCTGCGGATCTGTTAGGGCTGCCTATTGACCATATTGAGATGAAGTTAGGCGATAGTGATTTACCAGCTGCATCAGGTTCGGGTGGTAGTTGGGGTGCTGCTAGTTCAGGTAGTAGCGTTTATCTAGCCTGTGAGCAGTTGCGTGAGATGATTGCAGATAAGGTAGGTCTTTATCCTGATACCATCCAGTTAGATAACGGCCAAATCAAGCAAACAGGTGAGCATGATCCTAGCGTGACAGAAATTGCTCTCGAAGCTGCGCTCGAACTGGGTAAGGGAAAAGCTGCAGGTTTGGTTAAAAAAGTACCGGGCTTGACGGATAAGCTTTCTGGACTAACAGAAAAGGCAACGGACTTAGCAGATAAAGTGGCTGAAAAAACTGGCTTACCAATTTCAAAAGCTAAGACGGAAGAATATGATTTTAACAATTCTCAATCTTATGCCTTGGCAGATATCATCGCTAAATACGAAGATCAAAAAGTCAGTGCCAAAGGTCAAATCAAACCCGGTAAAAATGGTAAGAAATACCGCCAATCCTCGTATGGTGCCAACTTCGCTGAAGTTGCTGTACATAGAGTCACTGGTGAGATTCGCGTCAAACGTATGACTGGTGCATTCGCAGCAGGGCGTATCTTAAACCATAAAACGGCTACCTCGCAGTGCTATGGCGGTATGATATTTGGTATTGGTTCTGCTTTGATGGAGGAGGTAATCCATGACAAGCGTGACGGTCGCCTATGCAACCATGACCTTGCTGAATACCATGTCCCTGTCAATGCAGATGTACCGCAGCTCGATGTTATTTTGGTAGAAGAAGACGATCCCTATACCAATCCAATGCACATTAAAGGTATCGGCGAAACAGCAATTTCCGGTGCGGCTGCTGCCATTGCGAATGCTGTTTATAATGCAGTTGGCGTCAGAGTTTATGACTTTCCGATTACGCTTGATAAACTGCTCGCTGAGATGCCAGAGTAATTTTAAATACGAGTGTCGTTTTAATAGAAGTTTTTGCATTAAAGAAACCCGCTTAGTTAGCGGGTTTTTACAACCTAACTGTTTATAACATAAGCAAGTTATAACATAAGCAAAACAAGAGGCGTTATGAATCAAATCGCTGACATTCTTAAGCTGGCACGCGAGGCTCAGCAACAAAACGTTGATGCTGTACTGGCAACGGTGGTTCGTACTGAAGGTTCAGCATATCGCCGTGCTGGCGCGATGATGCTTATATGCGCAGATGGACACTCGGTCGGGATGATTAGTGGTGGCTGCCTTGAGCCGCATATTATCAAACGTGCCTTTTGGCTTACTCGTAATGGCGCTAACGTGCAAGTTTATCAAACGGGCGATGATATTGAATACACTGAAAATGGCGAAGCAAAGGAAGCTGCTAAAGAAGAGACGTCCAGAGACGATTTTTTAAATGTTGATTTCCATGATGAGCCAGATCTTGATTTAGACGAGTTGAATTTTGGCTTAGGATGTAATGGACGGGTACATGTTTTGTTTGAGCGCTTAACGACTGCGACGCCGTTGTTAGATACCATTAGTCAAGTTCGACACACTCAGCAGCCATTTACAATAGCAACATTAATTCGTTCTACTAATCGCCAAAATTCAAATCCTGAACTGCAAATCGGTATGCGCGTTAATTTAGATGATTATACCGAGTCAGGACAAATTATGACTATAGGCGCTAATGGCATTGGCACTAATAACAGCTTAAATCAAGCCGGGTCTGATGTTTCAAATACATTTATCAATACGGTTGAATATTTAGCACAGTATGAGCTTGGTGATAAAAATGCCGAATACGTCGTTGTGAAGAATGATGACCATGATGACAACGTTAATTTAGCGACAGAGTGGTTGATACAACGACTAGAGCCACAAATCCGGTTGTTGATTTGCGGGGCAGGCAATGATGTTATGCCGCTAGTCACGATGGCAAAATTGCAAGATTGGCATGTCACCGTCGTGGACAGTCGCGCGCAATATGCTACGCGTATGCGTTTTCCGCAAGCAGATGAAGTGATGACGCTAGGGTTAGAAGATACCGATACTCTACTCAAACTTAGCGATAATGCTGCCGTCGCTTTGATGTCGCATAGCCTTAGTCAAGATCGCGCTCGCCTTGCTGTATTACTAGCGCATGCCAATCATTATAAATACCTTGGACAATTAGGCCCGCGCTATCGTACCGAACGTTTAATTGAAGAAATTAGTGCTACTAACGTCAATCCTGCGAGTTTATCTGTTGGTATAAACAAATTACATTATCCTATCGGCTATAAGTTAGGTGGCGATGGCCCCGAAGCTTTAGCTCTGGGTATCATGGCGCAAATAAATGCGGTCATGCATAATCAAGCATCGCCAGCTAAATGTGTAGATTTAGCAAATAGCGATGTAGCTATGATGAGCCACGCATGATGACTCAAAACCATGCCACTATTATTTTGGCAAGTGGATTAAGCCAGCGTTTGGGTCAAGCGAAGCAACTCCTCAGCAAGGATGGTGAGCCATTAATCTGCTATATGACCAAGATTGCCTTAGTGACTCAGCCGCAAGCCATTATCATTGTTATTCCTGAAGATAATCCATTAATAGCCAGTGCGATTACCGAGTTAGCTACTCAGCATTCCATTATCCACACGGTTACGAACCCAACACCCGAAACAGGGATGGCGCATAGTTTATATTTAGGTATTGAGGCATTAGTTAATCTTGACGACAGTCTTATTAATCGTGTTTTGATAATGGGGATTGATCAAGTACTGCTAGATGAAGAGCATTTGCTAACCTTGCTGGCAGGCGCGCAGATAGTGGTTGCCAGTAGCTATAGTAGTTTGGGAAATTGGAGCAATGGGCAAGATTTAGATGAAACAACCGCTACTGAAACCTTTAAAAAAGATGTCGTTGGACTGCCTTTATCGATTGATTACGAGTTGCTAAAACGATGGCAAGTATCGTTAACAGGGGATAAAGGGTTACGTCACTTGATAAGGGGGCTGCCCGTTATCCAAATCAGTAGCGTTGATAACCATCAGCTCAGCTATGATATTGACACGCCTGAGCAACTCGCTCATGCTAGAGCACAGAGATGGCTGGATAGAGTCGATTTAATTTAAAAGTAATATAGTGCTACGGATATAAGTTTTTCGCAGTCTCTGTCTGCGTAGGCACAGCAAGCTAGAAAAACTTATATCCGTAGCACGTTATAGTAAGTGTAATTTCCGTATCTTGAACTAATTATAGTTGATCTAGCAATGATAAGAAAAACAGACCAAGAGCATGCTTGCATCGTTGAAATCTTTTTGCCTTCTAGTTTTTAACCTATTGTCCCACTACTATAAATAAAAAGAGTAAATCCTTATGATTACCATGGAAGAGTTGCAGTCAGCGATAAAGCTGCGCGTAGAAAAATATAACAATAACGACTTTTCCCTAAAACAAAGAGCAGTCGATACTTGCAAGCTACTGGACAGCCGCAATCAAATACTGGCGCAAGATATCAAATCACTTTTTGATGTGCCAAGACAAAATCTCTCTGCGATGGATGGCTATGCCATAGCGCAAGGCAGCGCGATATTGACAGACAGCACTATTGAAATCATTGGTGAGTCACAAGCGGGCAGTGCTTACACTGGCGAATTAGCAGCAGGACAAGGCGTACGAATTTTCACAGGCGCGGTCGTGCCAGATAGCTGTGATACCGTCATCATGCAAGAGAATACGAACTTTGCGGAAATAAAAGACACGCTGGATAAATCTCAACCTTATGCTATAACGCTCACACAAACCGCTCGAATCGATAGCAATATTCGTCGACAAGGCGAAGAGATAGAATCGGGAGAAGCGGTCTTAAAAGTAGGCAAACGTATTAATCCTGCTGACATTAGCTTACTTGCCAATTTAGGCATTAGCCAAATGAAGGTGTTTGAACCACTTATTGTAGGGGTGCTCGCGACCGGTGATGAGCTCGTCGCTATTGGCGATGAGCTCACAAGCTTGGCGCAAATATATAATTCCAATACCCCAACCCTTAAAACCTTGCTGACAGACTTGCCGATTACCATTCGTGATTACGGCATCATTCCTGATGATTTGGACAAGACGACTTCTGCTGTCAATCAAGCCATGCAAGACTGTGACGTACTGATTTCTACTGCTGGCGTATCGGTGGGTGATTATGATTTTTTGACCACAGTGATTGAGCAGCTTGGGCAGATTAACCATTATAAAGTAGCGATGAAGCCCGGCAAACCTTTCGTGTTTGGCGAACTAACAAAAAACGTTGATAAGCCAGTATTGTACTTTGGCTTACCCGGTAATCCGTTATCCACGGTCGTTGGTACGCTACAGTTTGTGATTCCAGCATTATGGCAGATGTCAGGTGCTAGTTTGTCAGAGCAACCTATGCAACTGAACGTCAAGGCCACCCTCACCAACGACATTAGAAAATCAGTCGGTCGCAAAGACTTCCAACGCGGGGTATTAACGCAAGGTGAAGCAGGCAGTTATCAAGTTGAGTGTTTCTCAAGTCAGCAGTCGCATAGAATCAAGCAGCTTAGCCGTGCCAATTGCTTTATCGTATTAGATAAAGACAGTGGTAATGTAGCAGCGGGTAATACTGTGACGGTGCAACCTTTCCCTTGGCTGCATACTTAATTCATCGTTTGCCAATTCACCATAAGATGACTACAAGAAAAGTTGAAAATAAACGCTACAATAGAGTGATAGACGATAAGCACAGGTAGTAAAGCAGCGCTTATGATTAGCAATACTGATGGCAGTAACATATGAATAATGACAACGTTAAAATAGGCAGTGCTCAAATATATTCGCCTAACTCAGAGCCCTCTATATTCGATAGCTATAGGCCGTCGTCTGTTGCTGCGCCTGCTGTTTACGATGTTATTAAAAACGATAAGCCCCTAACCGACGGCTTCTCTCGTCGTCTGACCTACTTGCGTCTGTCTATCACCGATTTCTGCAACTTTCGCTGTGAATACTGTCTACCCAATGGCTACCAAGGCAAACGTCCTGATAACGAGCTCAGCATCCCTGAGATTGCCACGCTTATTCGCGGCTTTGCCCAAGTAGGGACTAAAAAGGTCAGAATCACAGGCGGTGAACCCTCCATTCGCCGCGATGTCGTTGAGATTATTCAAACCATTAAACAAACCGAAGGCATAGAAACCGTTGCCATGACCAGTAACGGTTATAAGCTTGGTAAACACCTAGCCAGTTGGCAAGCCGCTGGATTGAATCAGCTCAATATTAGTATGGATAGCTTTGATGCCGCTACCTTTCATAAAATGACAGGCTTTAATACCTTACCGCAACTGCTCGTCGATATGGATACACTGCTCCAAACCACGGATATCAAATTAAAGATAAACAGTGTACTCATGGCAGAGACCGCTTTTGAGAATCTAGTCACCGCCATCGACTATGTCAAAGACAGACCCGTCACTTATCGCTTTATTGAGTTTATGCAGACCAGTGATAACAGTGACTTGTTTTTTGCCCAGCATGCCCATTCCGATACCATCATCGACTATCTCATAGAACATGGTTGGCAACCGCATGAGCGTGGTAGTAGCGATGGCCCAGCAGTAGAGTACAGTCATCCAGACTATTTAGGACGTATTGGCATGATAGCCCCTTACGCTGAACATTTCTGTGATACCTGTAATCGTCTGCGAGTCAGTAGTCAAGGCCGTGTACATCTGTGTTTATTTGACCAAGGCAACTACGATATCAGAGATCATCTACAACAGAATGATGTGCAAGGTTTAGTTGATACCTTACATCGCTTTATGCCAATCAAACCTGAACATCATCATTTGCATGAATCCAATAGCGGCATCATGCATAATCTATCGATTATCGGTGGTTAGGTTGTCGGATTTATAGGTTAGTCTGATTTATATTTTTTTATCTCTAATAATAAGAAGTTAATCATTATTCTTTTAACGACTTAGTTTTACATCTATTAAGGAAACCTTTATGAGCAAGCCCGCTGCCGAGTTTATCCCCCTTAACATTGCTATTCTAACCGTCTCTGACAGTCGTACGCTGGCAGAAGATACCTCAGGGCAGTATCTAGCAGATAGCTTGACCGAAGCAGGTCATACCTTAGCTGATCGCAAGCTCATTACCGATGACATCTATCAGATTCGAGCCGTTATTAGTAATTGGATAGCCGAACCAAAAGTCCATGCCGTGATTACCACAGGCGGTACCGGTTTTTATATCAGAGACAGCATGCCAGAGGCGGTGAGTGTGTTGTTTGATAAATCGATTGATGGCTTTGGTGAGATGTTCCGTCTGATCTCAAAAGATGAGATTGGCATGTCAACAGTACAGTCGAGAGCCGTAGCAGGTATGGCGAATGGTACGGGGGTTTTCTGCTTACCGGGCTCATCAGGCGCATGTCGCACCGGTTGGGAGAATATCTTAAAAGAGCAGTTTGATAGCCGTACGCGTCCTTGCAATTTTGTGCCGCACTTTATGCGTACTAATCCTAGTCATGATTGATGCTGTAAACCGTTTAAATAGCTCAACTGGTTTAGATAGCTTGGCAGGGATCGTAATCTTGGCGGGCGGTGCCTCTAGTCGTATGGGCACGCCTAAAGCCACGCTGACTCTACCGACAGGTGAGCGCTTGCTAGACTATCATGTTAGACATGCGCTCGCTTTGAGTATGATTAACAACAATGCTCCTATTATGATTGCGGATAATGGGCGTGGTTTTGACGTTGATTTAGCCTTGGATAACGGCAATCCGCAAACACCCATTATTCATATTACCGATTACGATAGCGTTGATACTCAAAGTCAAACCAGCAATGCTAACATTAAGACGGGCGGCGCATTAGTCGCTATTGAGTCAGCTTTGCAAGAAGTAAATGAATCAGTCACATTGAGACATAAGCAGTCATCGTGGTTACTGGTTATTAGCTGTGATAGCCTAATACCAGTCACAGATCTATGGCAAAAACTACAGTGTTCACTAATTCAAGCAAATGATAGCCAAGCAACCGAAAACCAAACAATAGAAAGCCAAACAGCCGATAAAAAAGTGATTTGCTTGATCGATGATAGCCATTTATATCCATTGTTAGGACTTTATCAATTAAGCGTTGAGGCTGACTTAAAAGCTTATATTGATAGTGGCGGGCGCCGAGTAATGCAATTCATCAAACCTATTGTACAAGCCGTGCCCTTTGAAAAAAACTGGCAGCATTTGACCAATTTTAATACGCCTGAAGAGTTTAAGCGGGCCTGTGCATCGTTAAGCGACTTATAAAAATGTAAGAGAAACTATAAATGAATAGCAAGAGTCAGAAAAATAACCAAGCTGCTGTAACTCAACCTACCTTATCGCATTTAGATAGTGACGGTGATATCACCATGGTCGATGTCAGTGGCAAGACCGCCACAACACGAGAAGCTAACGCGGTTGGACAAGTGCGTTTCCCAAGCGCGGTTTATCAACAAATCAAAGCTACCGATGGCATGACCAAAAAGGGTAGTATCACTCAGACCGCTCATATCGCTGGCATCATGGCCGCCAAGCGCACCCACGATCTTATTCCACTGTGCCATCCACTACCATTAGATAAGATTGGTTTAACCTTTAAATATGATGATGCACTGAATAGTATTATCGTCAGCGGCACTATCAAAGTCACCCACAAAACTGGGGTCGAGATGGAAGCCTTAACTGCTGTGAGCATTGCTTGCCTGACCATCTATGACATGACTAAAGCCCTATCGCATGATATCGTTATTGATAATGTTCGTTTGATAACAAAAACGGGCGGTAAATCAGATTATAGTCATGCTTAAAAGAGTAAATACGTTTTGAGAACCAGCGATATTATGCAAGAAGTTATGCAATAGAGCTGAAGCTGGATAGTTTGACAAGAATGGAGAATATTATGAGTACTTTAGAGGTAGCAACCAACACCGCAGCCACCATGAATATCAACGTCCTATACTTCGCCAGCCTAGCGGATGAGGCCAACTGCCAACAAGAAACCGTTAGCGTGCAGCAGTCGACCTCATTGAGCCAGCTATACGAGCAATTGACGCAAAAGCATCGTTTTAGTCGTCCGCAGTCAGAGCTGCGCGTGGCGGTGAATGATTATTTTGCTAACTGGACAGACCAGATCAACGATGGCGACAGTGTGGTGTTTATCACTCCAGTCGCTGGTGGTTAAGTCAGGGTTTTAAAAACAATAAATAGAGATAACACATGACGGATAATGTACATAGTCATTCGATGACCATCAAACGTAGCGTTGATGAGGTATATGCAATCGCAGAGCGTGATGGCTTTGCTTTATTAGATATTGCTATAGATGAAGACAGACTTAAAAACACCCTTGATAACGATAGCTGCGGCGCATTCGTCTGCTTTGAAGGTCGCGTGCGCAATCACAATAATGCCACTAGCGTTGATTGCTTGACTTACTACGGTTACGAAGACTTAGCATTGAATCAAGGCCGTACCATTATTGAGGAAGCTAAACAGCGTTTTGAGATTACCCATGCTCTTGCTATTCACCGTATTGGCGCATTAGAGATTGGCGATGTGGCAGTATGGGTTGGGGTCGTCTCTGCTCATCGTTATCCAGCCTTTGATGCTTGCCGCTGGATACTCGACACCATCAAAGCGGACATCCCAGTGTGGAAGCAGGAATATTATGAAGATGACTCTTCTAAATGGCTGAGTAATAATGGGTAGGTTAATAACGATTGTAATTGCAAGCTCATTTTTGATATTAAGTGCTTGTACACAGGAGAACACTACAAATATAGCTTCTGCTGCTGACACTACTAAGCAAACACAAACACTACGTATCGCTGCTGCTGCCAATTTATCTGACGTACTGCCTGCCATTGTAGAAAGCTATAAAACAGATAAAGGCTTACCTAACCAAGATATAGATGTTACTTACGCGTCTTCTGGTAAGTTATACGCGCAGATTAAAGCGGGTGCACCTTACGATATATTTTTATCCGCCAATCAAGAATTCCCTGCCAAACTAGCTAATGAAAGCCCCCAAGGTGAAAATCTTCATCAACCTTTTACTTATGCGCAAGGTCAACTGGCGCTATATAGTGTCACTAAACCTTTGGGTGAGTTCAATCCAGCAGCGCTGACTGATTTGCTCATGAGCGATACGAATAGCAAGATTGCTATTGCCAGTCCTGAGCTTGCGCCTTATGGTGCATCGGCAAAATCTTATCTGCAGTCGCAAAATATATATGAAGCTTTAGACAAGCAAAAACGGTTAATACAAGCAGAGAATATTGGTCAAGCCTTTCAATATGCGCATACTGGCAGTGTCGATTATGGCTTTGTCGCGCAATCACAAATCATAGCCATTAAAGCCAAGCCTGAGCAGTTCGTTACCCTAGCGCCCGATTCTTATCCGGCTATCCTGCAAGACGGTATTATAATCAGTGACACCTCTACGGCAACAGACTTCAGCGATTATTTAACCTCCAAAGCAGGACAACAACACTTCTCACAAGCGGGCTATCTAGCGGTTCAATAGTGATTCATTAAATAGAACCAACCAACTAACGGCAACGAGCAATGACATCATGATATCTCCATCCCTAATGTCAGACATGCTCAGTCCATTCTTAGTCAGCATCAAACTTGCTACTGTCACCACCTTATGTCTATTACTCTTTGCCACACCTGTGGCTTATTGGCTCGCTAAGCCGAGTCGTGGGCAAGTCATTGCACGTCTTAAAGTTATACTTATGGGCATTATCGCCATGCCACTCGTACTGCCTCCTACCGTCATTGGTTTTTACTTATTACTCCTGCTAAGCCCTAGCATGGGTATTGGTAAATGGCTGAGCGAACACCACATCAGCCCCTTGATTTTTACCTTTGAGGGTCTGGTCATCGGATCTATTATTTATTCTTTACCTTTCTATATCCAACCTGTCTATGCCCAATTTTTACGCATACCGAAAAGCGTGATAGAGATGGCGCACTTATTAGAGCCCAGTCGTCTAAGACGCTTTATCAGAGTCGCGCTCCCACAAGCAAAGGTGGGTATTATCCTCGGCAGCCTCATCAGCTTTGCCCATACTATTGGGGAATTTGGGGTGGTGCTGATGATAGGCGGCAGTATCTCCGGCGAGACCAAAGTGGTGTCCATCGCAATCTATGAGCAAGTCGAAGCGCTCAATTACGAAGCGGCACACCTGATGTCAGGTATTCTTATCATTATAGGCATGATTATGGTGGCGTTGATTGCCAGTGTGAATAGGTTGAATCAGCGTTGATTTGAGCAGATGGTAAAGGTACATCTTGAAATGGTTATCAAATGATAGAGATGATATGCTGAATAGTATGGTCATCGCCTAAGTCTTTAATTCCTAAGTTATTGTATTTTAATGATGATAGGTGTGAATCTATAAGTCGAATTGTACGTCTGTCATTGCAGCAGTGACTAAAGCAGTGATTGGCTTGCTTAGTAGTTAGCTAGTAATGATTTCTGTAGCGACAGGCGCAATAGCGTTATTGACACGCATTGATAACTCTATCCATTCAATAATTAAAAATTTAAGGATGAATCATGAAAACAGAACAGCACGTTTTAGCCTGTATTGACGGCTCAGCGGTTACTGAATCGGTTTGTGATTATGCGGCATGGTATGCCAGCAGGTTAGGTCTACCGGTTGCGTTATTGCATGTTAGCGATGTTCCGGCGTCGACTAGACGTGACTTATCGGGAGCAATAGGATTCAATAGTCGTGAATATTTATTAGAAGAATTAACGGAACTGGATGAAAAAAGAGCAAAGGTTGTGAACAGTTATAGTAATGCCTTGGTACAAGATGCAAAAAGCTATCTGCAAAATAGCTTCGATGGTATAAAAGTCAATATCTATCAACGCCGCGGTAAATTGTTACCTGCCATTGAACATTTTAAAGAAGAAAATCGTGCCATCATTATGGGGCGTCGCGGCGAAGATCATAAAAATAGCCGCATCAATATCGGCAGCCAAATCGAAACTGTCGCACGAGCATCAAGCATACCTGTCTTGATTTGCTCAGAGAAATTTGAAGAGCCCAAGTCATACATGGTCGCATTTGATGCTAGTAAAACCGCTATCAAAGCTACACAGATGGTGGCAAGAAGTGAGCTATTAAAAGGGTTGCAAGGTTATATCGTGATGGTAGGTAATGACAAAGACGCCGCCAAAAAAAGTCTTGCTGATGCCGTTGAACATATAACGTCAGCGGGTTTTAAGGTAGAGGCTCATCATTTGCCTGAGCTTGATGCTGTTGATGGACTGTTGTCGTTTCAGATAGATAATGATGTCGATATTATTGTGGTTGGTGCTTATGGCCACTCTAAATTGCAGCGCTTGTTTCTTGGCAGCACTACTACAGAAATCATCGCCAGCACACTGACACCGGTGATTTTGGTGCGCTAAGACATGTCAGACGTTAAAATTATTGGAAGTTAGCTAGGCGAGGTTGAAGGGTTAATATGGTAGTTAGATCTACAATGACTACTGTAACTGCCTGCCGAATCAATGCCTGACATAGCGCGCGGAAAAGTTAGAGGAGATTGCTGCCTTTGCTGTATTCCTAGCCTCTGACGACTCTAACTACATGCATGGTTCTAACGTATTTATGGATGGTGGCTGGATTCTTGGTAGATAGAAATCATTTTGAGAATAAGCTTAAAGAACAACTTTAAAGAGAATTGATATCTCAAGAGAGATGTAGAGGCAGACTAGCTTTTGTGTCTCTTTTTGAGCTTAAACGACTGAGCAGTAATATACTGAGTAGTAATCTATATTGAAATCAGATTGTCATTGTTGAGGCGTAGCTAAATTATAAGCATATGGCTCCTGAGAGAAACTGGCTGAAGTAACTAATTGAAGAGGTAATACTAATGGATATTAAAGCAGCAGTAACTCATAACCAAGGCGCGGCGTTCGAATTAGAGCCTGTACAGCTTGCAACGCCTGAGATTGACGAGATACGGGTTAAAATCGTTGCAGCTGGTGTCTGTCATACCGATGTGGTCGCGCGTGATATGGGCATCGCGCCATTTCCTATCGTACTGGGTCATGAAGGGTCTGGGATAGTGGATGCTGTCGGCGCAGGGGTAACTGATTTGCAAGTCGGTGATCATGTAGTGTTATCATTTGCGCACTGCGGTAATTGTGGGCATTGCCTGACGGGTCATCCAACCGTTTGCGACACTTTTAATGAGCTGAACTTCGGTGGTGCGATGGACGATGGCACCCGTAGACTTGCGCAAGATGGTGAGACGCTGGCGACTTTTTTTGGACAGTCCTCATTTGCCACTTATGCGATTGCTAAGTCTAGAAATGCCGTGAAAGTCGATCCGGATGTCGATTTAGCGCTACTTGGACCGTTAGGATGTGGTATTCAGACTGGCGCTGGAACGGTGTTAAATCGTCTAAAGCCAGAGTTTGGTTCTAGTATCGTGATTTATGGTGCTGGTGCAGTTGGCCTCAGTGCAGTGATGGCAGCCAAGATTGTTGGCTGTCAGCATATCATTGCCGTTGATGTACATGATAGTCGTCTTGAGCTGGCAAAAGAGCTTGGCGCGACCCATACTCTCAACGGTAAAAATGTCGATGTCGTAATAGAAGTCAAAAAAATAACTGACGGTGGCAGCCACTATGCCGTTGAAACCACAGGCGTGCCTACGGTTGTTAAGCAATCATTGAATGCCTTGCGATCTTTGGGTACAGTCGCAATTGTCGGTATTACACCAGAGATGAATATTGATGTCCATAATGACTTGATGGCCGAAGGTAAGAGCATGATTGGCGTCATCGAAGGCGACTCTATTCCTCGAGTATTTATTCCACAGTTGATTGCTTACTTTAAAGCTGGTCAATTCCCATTTGATAAATTGGTTGAGTTTTACGATTTTGAGGACATTAACCAAGCGTTTGAAGATTCGGCAAGTGGCATTACCATTAAGCCGATTCTGAAAGTAGGTTAATAATCAAAACGTTAGGTTAAATTAGTTTTGTATTAAAATAAAACCAAATTATTTAAAAATCTCAAAGGTACAGCTCTATGGCGATATACGTAGATTTTATGCAGATAGAATTTAAAGGCTATAAATGGTGCCACATGCTGGCAGATACCCTGCAAGAGTTGCATGATTTTGCCGCAATGATTGAAGTGGATAAGCGTTTATTCCACCGTAATGCCAGTTATCCGCACTATGATGTCACGGTACAAATGCGAGAGACAGCGATTGAATATGGCGCTATTCCTGCTGGTCGAAAAAAGATTATCGAATGTGCAAAGAAGTTGAAAGTAGAGTTACATGAGCAAATAGCACAATCTGAGAACTCCTAATAAGTTAATTTTCTAAAAACATAAAAAAGGTGGGAGTACTTTTGCATCCCACCTTTTCGTTTGTTCAGATTTTCATTTATATTTTACTTTGCAATAGCTGCTTTACTGACACCATCAAGGGCTTTTGCGATATTCGCTAACTGGGCATCACAACCTTTTATATTATGACGGTCTTTGAGATATTCAGGATTGTTGTACGACAACCAAACTTTTTTATCAGCATCTTCACTGATTAGGATTTTTTGCGGCAAATCAATAGCGACGCTTTGCTCGCAATTCATCAATGGCGTACCCGCTTTCGGATTACCAAACATAATCACTTGCGTCGGTCTTAATGTTAAATCGACACCTTGCGCATTTTTTTGATGATCGACGCGCGCAAATACTTTCATGCCTTTGCTTTTAATAATCGCCGCCAGCTTATCAGCAGTATCTTGAACAGAGTGATTACTTTGCATCGTAACCAGACCCTTTTCAGCATTGATAGCAGTCATTGTTTCTGGCGTTGACTGCACCTTATCCGGCGCGTTTAAAATGCTTTCAACACTGGCGCAAGAGGAAACGGCCAAAGCTAGAGCAGTAATAGAGATAATTTTAATCATAAAAAGTCCTTTTTTATTGTGTTTGTTTATTAAGTGAGTGATGGCTGGTAATATTGAATATTCATTGTGAACTATAACATTGTGCGTAATAAACTGCGTATAGTAAAGGGTCGCATTACAACACCTCTTAAAGAATGACTAAGCCAAAACTAATTACACAGCCAAACGCTCTGCTAGATAATCTACGAGCAACCTAATCTTTGGTGATAAATGACGGTTGTGCGGATAGACGGCCCAGATACTTTCCTCGGGCTCTCTATAGTTATCTAGTAAGCTGACCAGCGCGCCTGATGCTAAGTACTTTTGCACATAATAATCAGGTAGCTGCACAATACCCAGACCTTTTAACGCAGCATCAACTAGGCTATGACCACTGTTATATTGCACCGTGCCAGACACGCGCAGGTTTTTTTCTTTATTAGCATCTTTGCCAGAATCTGTTTTTCTAGAACCTGTTTCTTTAAAATCTATAAAGTGCCAATAATCACGAGTGCCAAGTAAGCAGTTATGTTGGCTTAGCTCGGACAGAACATGAGGCGTGCCGTATTTTTCGAGATAAGCGGGCGCAGCACAAACGAAGTTGGTACGACGGCTAAGTTTTTTTGCCATCATCGTCGAATCGCTTAATTTACCAATACGAATCGCTAAATCATAGCTGCCATCAACCAAGTCGATTTTTTGATTACTCAAAAAAGCCGTCACTTCGATATCACTATATTGCACCATGAAATCATTGACCAGTGGTAATAACTGCTGCTCGCCATAAGTGACAGGGGCGGTCAGTTTAATTCTGCCTTGGGGCTTTGACTGTAAGTTGCTTACTGCTTGCTCAGCAGCATCCAATCCATCGAGCACACCGCGGCAGTGCTGATAAAACACGCGGCCTTCTTCAGTCAGTGATACCTTGCGCGTCGTGCGATACAGCAATTTAATATTCAGTCGTTTTTCTAAAGCGCTTATCTGTCGACTGACTTGCGCGGTTGAGACGCCCAACTCTTTTGCAGCGCGTGTGAAGCTCTCGTACTCCGCCACATAGACGAACTCGCTAATACCGTCCCAGCGCATGATTATTACCACTGTGTAAAAGATATTTTCAAATATAACACATTGTTATCATTTCAGAAACGACTATAATGGTAAGTATAAAATCAAACCTTTTACAGACTGTGACAACTGTGGCTTGCCTCTATACACTAAGCGCTATAAGCTAAATTGGTCTGCGTTTAATCAACAATAAAATTAATTAGAAGAGAGAATATTATGTCAGATAAATTTATTAAATCTAAAGCCGCTATCGCTTGGGGCCCGAACCAGCCACTATCTATTGAAGAAGTGGATGTCATGCTACCGCGCAAAGGCGAAGTATTGGTAAAAATCATCGCCAGTGGCGTCTGCCACACCGATGCGTTTACCTTATCTGGTGAAGATCCAGAAGGCGTATTCCCAGCTATCTTAGGTCATGAAGGTGGCGGTATCGTTGAACAGATCGGCGAAGGCGTGACCAGCGTCCAAGTCGGCGATCACGTTATTCCTTTATACACCGCAGAGTGTGGCGTCTGTAAATTCTGCTTATCAGGCAAAACAAACCTTTGCTCTGCCGTACGTGAGACTCAAGGTAAAGGCTTAATGCCAGACGGCACCACCCGTTTTTATAAAGACGGTCAGCCAATTTATCATTATATGGGTTGCTCAACCTTTTCTGAATATACTGTCCTACCAGAGATTTCATTGGCCAAAGTGGATAAAGACGCACCATTAGAAAAAGTTTGTTTGCTAGGTTGTGGCGTGACCACCGGCATGGGCGCGGTTATGAATACCGCTAAGGTTGAAGAAGGGGCTACCGTTGCTGTTTTCGGTCTTGGTGGTATTGGCCTCGCCGCTATCATTGGTGCAAAAATGGCAAAAGCCAGTTGTATTATCGGCATTGATATCAACGAAGATAAATTTGAGTTGGCTAAGAAGCTTGGCGCGACTGATTGCATCAATTCTAAAGACTATGACAAGCCTATCCAAGAGGTCATCGTCGAGATGACTGATGGCGGCGTAGACTATTCGTTTGAGTGTATTGGTAATGTCGATGTCATGCGTTCAGCGCTTGAGTGTTGCCACAAAGGCTGGGGCGAGTCGGTCATCATCGGTGTCGCTGGTGCAGGCAAAGAAATCTCAACCCGTCCATTCCAGCTAGTGACTGGTCGCGTCTGGAAGGGTTCAGCATTTGGCGGGGTCAAAGGACGCAGCGAATTGCCAGGCTACGTCGATCGTTATATGCAAGGTGACATCCCATTAAATGACTTTATCACCCACACTATGCCATTAGAAGACATTAACGAAGCCTTTGACTTGATGCATAAAGGTGAGAGTATTCGTACGGTTATTCACTTTTAACAGATGCTTTCTAAAAGTAATGGTTAACGATAGCAATGATAACATCAGCGCTATAAAATAAAATTATAAAAATGCTGCTCCTATATAGGGGCAGCATTTTGCATGTTGAGACATTGGTTTTAAGGTATTCGATTTTGATTTCCAGCTAATCGGATTCATCACTGTGGCTGGCTTCATTATCGCGACAATATGGAACTTTATTTATAACTTATGGTTTCACTACGGCTTAGTTGTCATTAATGAACTTGACCAAAAGCTCGGCCACTTTCTCGCCTTGATCTTCTTGGAGAAAATGTCCAGCGTTGGCAATAGTCGTATGATCTTGACCTTTGGTTCCGGGAATAAGTTTTTGCATTACTCGATCACCGCCAGCAGTAATCGGATCAGAATCGCTAAATAGAGTAAGAAAGGGCTTCGTCCATTTGCTCAGCTCAATCCAAGCGGCACGGTTTTTATCCGAAGCAGGGTCATTCGGTGTCGTGGGGACGAGTAGTGGGAACTGTCTGGCTCCTTCCTTATAAGACTCATCAGGAAAAGGTGCATTGTAAGCGTCGATTACCGCCTGTGATAGCGATGTAACAGTACCACTCTTTATAGCGCCTCCCACATTAAATTCTGGTGTTTCCTGTGAGAATTTCTGCCATTTTCGAAAACCTTCACCTGGATCGTGGTCGCCAGTGGGGAGCATGGTATTACCAGCCGCTACCCGAGCAAACCGATCTGGATGTGCCGCAACCAAGCGCAGACCGATCAGGCCGCCCCAGTCCTGACAAAACAAGGTGATGTCCTTTAGATCTAACTGGTCGAGTGCTGATTGTAGCCAGTCGACATGACGCTGGTAGGTGTAGTCAGTACGGGATGCGGGTTTGTCTGAGCGTCCAAAACCGGGGAGGTCTGGTGCAATCACGCGGTGTCCTGCTGCAGTCAGTATTGGGATGATTTTACGATACAGATAACACCATGAAGGTTCCCCATGGAGCAGTAACACCGGATAGGCGTCCCTTGGGCCCTCGTCGAGGTAATGCACGCGCAACTCACCCCCTTCGCCATCGTCAACCATTAAGTAGTGCGGGGCAAAATCATAATCGGGCAGATTCGCAAAACACGAATCAAGGGTTCTGAGCGTTTTCATGTGTCGTCCTTGAGTTAGGTAATTGAGCGCGCATTCTCACACAGCTGCTGGAAATCCCATTTATTCATAATAATATTATGAATAAATGGGTGAATCTAACTACTTCTATCGATAAGAGTTTTAGATTAGATAAAATTATATCTAACGATGCGTACCACGAATAGGGTAATCGTTTTTTCGAACAAAGGATAAACCATTCGCAAGGGCTTCAAGTTCAGGTCTAGCAAAAGGCGCGTTGGAGATATCGACGATTTGAATCTCTCCATCAGCATTAATGACAAACAAACCAGGCTCTGCAAAGGGATGATCAGTCTCTTTCTCTGAGCGTGGGTCAGAAATGTAGAGCCCTAGCGTATCCATTTGCTCAATAGTTAAACCATAAGCAATAGGAAAGTTGATATCTAATTTTTCTAAATGACTCTCTAATTGCTCTTTACTGTCACCTGATATCGCAATGATATCGACACCTGCCTCAGCAAATGATGCTTTTACGGTTTCTAACTGGTTAAGGTATTTCGTACAAATTGGACAATGTTGACCTCGGTAAACAACGACTAATTTCCAATCGTAACCGTTTTCAGGCTTGCCAAGCGACTTCATATCACCATTTAGCATTTGTACATCTATATTGGGGAATTTGACACCAGCTTGAAGTTTTTGTGCGTAATTTGATTGCATGATTTATCCTTTATTTAATGGTTTGCATGAATGTGAGTAATTCGTGTTGAGACATAGAAGGCTTGGTAGGTAAATTAAACCTTCTACAATAAGTTGGCTATTTTTAATAAGCTTCAATGTTTAAAAACGAGCTTGGCATAAGCCTTACCTAATACCACACCAAAGATTAAATGGAGCACTAAGGTTGCGATAGGAATCATGATACCGCTTGGCATAGCTAGACCAAATAGGCGATTACCCATCATCGGCATAAGAGCAATCATCATCATAAGCCAACCAGCAGCACCTATAACCGCACCAATCAGCGTAAAATTCTTACTCCTATCCGCACCAGCCACTACTGCCATTGCTAGACCATAGCCGATAGAACCAATCATAAAGTGAGCGAGCCATGCCAATACTAGACTGTCACCCATCATTGATGCGAGCATAGCTATGATGTCTAAATCAGGCATCAGACCCATCATGCTTTTTAGCATTAGTAAAATAGTCATAACGACGGTGGCAATGAAGCCTGCAATAATTCCTGACATATATTTATTCATGGTAAACATTCCTTGTTCAGGTTTTACTTGTTCAGGTTTTAAGGTTACTCATGTTGTCCATTAACAATCTGTTCAGCAAGCGTGACAAGATCTGAGGCCATAAAGTTCGGTGTTGGCACATTGGAGGCAGGCAACATGGCGTTATAAGGACGTTTGAGAAACGCCCCTTGGCAGCCAGCCGCTTGAGCGCCAATCGTATCCCAAAGATGACAAGCCACTAGGCATAAATCTGACATTTCAACAGCCAGCTCTTTAGCGACCATTTGATAAGTCTCAGGCGCAGGCTTAAACTTGCTAACCTTCTCAACGCTAAAAGACTGCTCAAAGAACTCACTCAATCCTGCTTTTTCAAGTGGCGTAGGGGCGGCGCTGGGTGCTGAATTGGTCAATGTCACCAGTCGAAACCCTGCGTCACGTAGTTTGGTCAAGGCTGGTATTGCATCAGGATAAGCAGGCATTTTGCCCATAAGCTCTTTTAACTCATTAATATCGTCATCTGTCAGCGTGATTTCATGGATATCAGCTGTCATCTGTAACGCACCAACGCCAAGCTCCCCAAAAGGCGTATAAAGGCCTGATAAAGTCATGGTTTGCGAATAAAGTACCAATTGGGCAAACCACTCCCTTAACATGTACTTGTTACCGAACAGGCGAACGAATAAAGGCGTAAGGGTATCGATATCTAGTAGAGTCTCATTGACATCAAATACGATAATCGAGGGTGATTGGTTAGAGGACATAAAAGATCCTTTTTTAATAATGGTAAATTGCGTCTGTGAGGGAAGTAGGCTGATAACTACAGTTATAATTATAAAACTGATTAATTTCACTTTAAACTAGCTTGAGCAGTCATTCAAGATGAATTTGAGTAATCACTCAAATTATATTGTTATGCTTTGTTATCATATGTAAATGATATGATTTCAAAAAACAGAGAAATTGGATTGTTTACAGGGTAGATAACGCTTCATCCTTGTTAGAGTTTACTGAATCGAAATCTTTAGAGGGTCGGCACTGGAGTGTCAATACATTAGAGTTAGGATGTAATTGAGTGTCTTGTTTGGCTTCAAATAGCTTGCTTAGTCCAGACCACAACTTTGCTATTCGTCACTGTAGCGCTTTACGAAAATTTTGGAATTCCTCAGATTGATCAAGTAAGCTGCTGCCTAACTCCCGCAACTCATCAACTTGTTTAGGCTGTAGATGAAAAGTGGTTGGCATGGCATCGAACTTTGCGCGTTCTTTCTTATTCTCAACTTGATCGAAAGTTAATATGGAAAAATGCACCTCAACTTGAGGCGAGTCAGAGCTGCGCTGTGCATTCACGTGCTCACCCCATTGCAAAAATTCTTTTTTAGCTAATGAGACGGTCTCGTTATTTAAAATACCTAATGCCACTTCGCTAGAAGCTGAAACTGTCTCGAAGAACCCTGGGTCTTTACCTTCCAATGACCATTTATGCTCAGAGTAGGTTTGAGCATTGGCGACTACGACCAGCACTTGTTTAACTTGGCGGAATTTTTCAGGGCTAAACGCACCAGCCATATTGGGCACATCACCATACTGAGTCACTGGACTCATCATAGATCCACGCACACCCAAGTTATCGGTTACCCCGCCATCTACTAAGCGTAGGACGGGCATACGCTCTGGATAAGAATAACGCTTTAACGCCCGGGCTACCGCATAATTGCGCGGCAGATGACTGTCTTGATTTAAGGCATCCTCGACCCACGACTGGTAACGCTGAGGGCAGTCGGAAAAATTGCGCAGCGCTATAGGTGCAAAGATGCCAGGTACTGAGGAAGATGCCATCACAGCATTTGCCACCGGATAACTCGACAAATCTGAACACAAAAAATCAAAATGCTGCTGGGTAAAGGAAAATGTCGTTGAATTATTTAAGTCACTGGCATTCAGGATAACGTAAGGTAACTTTCCACGCCCCATATCGGCAAAAGTTTTTTGCTGAAACAGACTATGATTTAAGTTATTCGCTACCAGATCGCCACGATTGTATTCAGAGCTGCTCATCGCTATAAGGCTTTGCGGACGTATCGCGAGCTTTATCAATCGAGACTGCCAGTCCTCATACAGAAAATCTGGCGCAAACTGCTTAAATATATCATCGCCAAACAAGCCGTAGTAGGCTGCTGTGTAGCTACCGCCTGATACCGAAGAGATAACATCCACCTCATCTAACAGTCGACGCTCCACGCCGTCTATAGTTACCGGTGTATCGCGTAGCTTTTCTAGCACGCCGTAGCTAAGCGCCGCCGCTCGTGTACCGCCACCAGAAAATGCGAGCACAACAAAGACGTCATCTGAGTTTTTAGGTAAGTTATTGCGAAAATCGTAGCGACTTGTGGTGGTCTTATCCGTTATTGGCTTGTTCCAGATTCGTTTCGTACAACCCGTCAACAAGCTGGATATAAGAGTAATGGCTAATAGGAAGAATGCGGAGCATAATCGAGACGAAATTTCCTTATTTGGAAATCTCTGAAGCTGATTGTCACAGAAAGTAGATATATTTATACGCATTCAAGCTACCCCAAAGTGTTTGGACTACTGTGAAGCCTACGTCCTTTACCTACTGCATCATAGCTATGCAGGAAGGCTATTTAAGACACTTTTAACTCGGATTTTAAAAGCAGTTAATACCTCTATTATACGTACAGCTTATGTGGACAACCTAGTCGGTCAAAATTGAATCACACAAGATGTAAATCGAAAGTGCTGATGATGTGCTGATACGGTAATGGCAATGGCAATCCTTCTTTCTCTTTTGCTTATTCATTCAGTATTATTGTGGCTAGTGATTCTTGACAATCAATAGTCTGAGCCCTGTTAATAAACTTTAACTGGACTGTAATAGCTAGTCAAGATAAAATTGAGCAGTCACTCAAGTTGTACAGTCATGCTCATTTCATTATATGACGCTAAGGCTGTGAGAAAACGGAATATATTATGTCACGCACCGCACTTTATAGCCGACAAGAATCTTTAGAACGAGCTTTACAGCTGTTCTGGCAAAAGGGTTTTCATGCGACATCTTTAAAAGATTTAGAAAAAGCACTCGATATGCGACCGGGGAGTATTTATGCAGCTTTTGGTAGCAAGGATGGACTGTTCCAAGAAGTACTAGAGTACTATGCTCGTCTGACACTGACCGAGCTAGAATATACTTTGAAGACCCATAGTTCGCCATTGATGGGGCTAGCTGCCTACTTGCGACAGCTTGGCGGAATTCTCGATAAGGGGCTGCCAAGTCGCGCTTGTATGCTGGTAAAAAGCTTGTTGGAGCTTGGCGCGCGTGAGCAATCAGCCTTACAAAAGGTTGAGGCCATGCTGGCTGGTATGGAAGCGCGATTTATTGACTGCTTTACGGAAGCTCAGCGCATAGGGGAGCTTGATAGTGAGCTTGACCCTGTTAGGCTGGCTCGGCGTTTACAAGCTGAAATAATGGGGCTGCGCGCTTTTGCACAGCGTGATGTAGATAGTGCTGCCGTACATGAGCTTGCCGAAGATATGGCGCAATCGTTAGAAGCATTGCGTAATAACACGTTTGCTGGCTAGTTCGCTAACTGGCTCTGAATAATAGGTCTAGTTAAGTGTGCTTGCTAAGTTAATCAGAGGTCAAACTGAGAACTAATTAACAGTGTAAATCACCCTTATAAATTGATGAAACCATAAAAAAGACTACCTGAAGTTTCAAGTAGCCTTTTTTATATCTAAATTTTAATGGCCAATTTTTGATATTCGCCAAAAGTGTCGTTTATTCTGGCAAGTCTGCCAATTGCTGTAAGATACTTTTGAAGTTCTCAACCCCTTGTGCACCGCTAACCAAGTGTTTTTGATTAAAGATAACAGAGGGTACGCTTTGAATACCTTGCTGACGCCACTGTTGTTGAGCTTGACGTACTTCTTCTGCAAAGCGCTGATCCTTTAATACTGCTACCGCTTCGCTACGATCTAGCCCAATCTCTGCTGCAATATCTGCCAGCACTTCTTTATCAGAGATATTACGACCATTAGTAAAGTGAGCGGCGAACAAGGCTTGCTTTAGGTCGTGCATACGGCCTTGCTGATCTGCCCAGTGCAGCAGCTGATGCAAATCAAAGGTATTATAGGTGCGAGTCTCCTCAGTGAAATTAAACTCAAAGCCAACCTCGCTACCAGCCTCAGTCATTCTAACTCGGCTAGCATCAGATTCTTCTCTGCTTGAGCCGTACTTCTCAGTGATATGCTCGCGCAAGTTCTGACCTTCGCTTGGCATATCAGGATTTAACTCAAACGGATGCCAGTGAATTTCATGCTCGGTATTGGTTTGCTCAAGCGCTTCTGCCAGCTGGCGGTAGCCGATGACACACCAAGGGCAGACCACGTCCGATACAATATCTATGCGCAGTGGTTGCTCTGATGATAACTGCTTTGAATTTTCCATATGACCTCTCGTTAGCTACTATTTATGATTCTAACTGATATCTGTAATTCTAACTGATACGTATGACGTTAACTGAGAAAACTGCTGCTCGAACATTTTCCGAACAACAGCTTCTTAAACAATACTCTCGCAAACAGCAGACTTTTAAACAACAGTATAGAAACACCAAAAGGGTTATTACAACCCTAAATTGGTTGCATCGTTAACGTAATGGTTAGTCTGCTTTATTAGGCAACGTGATTAGTCAGCTTTGTGCCATTCAAACTTTTGAAAAGGCTTATCGATTGGCGTGTTGGCTAGATGGTTAGTGTAGTTGCTCATCACTTTTTGCGCGGCAGCAAGGACGACTTCTAAAATCTGGCGCTTGGTGAAGCCTGCATCCAAAAATGCTTGTACGGCATCATCATTCACATTACCACGATCACGGACGACAGAAAGCGTAAAGTTACGTAGTGCTTCTAACTTATCAGTCGGTAGTGGGGTTTCATTACGTAATGCTTCGGTAATCGCGTCATCTACTTTCATACTTTTGGCAATGCCAGTATGCGCAGGAACGCAGTAATGACAAGCGTGCTCAACGTTGATGGTTTGCCATACTACGGTAACTTCTTCATCATCAAAGCTACTGTCTAAAAACAATTGATGTAGACGTTGATAACCTTCGAGTAGTCCTGGCGCTTCGGCCATTACCGCATGTAAATTTGGAACCATGCCAAAAGCATTGATAGAAATGTCGAGTAGCTCTTTGCTATCTACTGGTGCACTCTGTTTGTCGTGTAAAGTAAATTCAGTCATGTAAAAACCCTTATTGTGATTGTTAATTAATTATTTAATGATTATTAAAGTACGGTAGCTCAATCAACAATAGACGTAATATTATATTTGAGTGATTGCTCAAATTGATAGGTGATGCTTGCCTAAGTAAATCAACTAAAGCCACTATAAATGATTTTGAGCGAACGTTCAACCTTGATTGAGTGATTGCTCAATCAAGTTACAAATCAATCAAGTTACAAATCAATTAAGTGACGAATCAATTAGCTTACAAACATAGCTACTTAATTGTTATCTCATTGATAGCAACGCTAATTTGACAAAATAATTTAATGAAGTAGCTTAAAAAGGTGGTTTTACACTTAGCAAGTTAGCTCATTTTAGAAAGATATTGAAAGTGTTTCCGGCTATAGCTACTTTTTGAAGCACAACACTTTCATTACAATGGGTGCTATTACGATGGATAAAATGGAACACACATCCAAAATTTAAATAATAGCTTAAATAACAACTCAAACAATAAGGACGGCTCATGACTAAGACTATTTTAATCACTGGCAGTACTGATGGCATTGGCAAATTGGCAGCTTTAAAACTGGCAGAAGCTGGGCATCAAGTGTACTTGCATGGCCGCGATGCCGACAAACTTGCCAGTGTCATTGCAGAGGTCAAAGCGGTAGCGACAGGCGCAGCAGTAGATAATATTGACGGGTTTGTGGCTGATTTTTCAGATTTAACCGCTGTACTCAAGATGGCAGCAGAAGTGAGCGAAAAGCTGCCAAAGCTTGATGTACTCATAAACAATGCAGGGATTTATACAACCGCATCGGCAACGACTAAAGATGAGTTGGACATACGCTTCGTGGTCAATTACTTAGCGCCTTACGAGTTAACCAACGCCTTATTACCACTACTCAAAAGGTCTAGTAAAGCTCGTATCGTAAATCTAAGCTCAGCGGCTCAAGCTCCGATATCCTATAAGGCATTTGCAGGACAGGACCGTCTCGCTGATAAAGATGCCTATGCTCAAAGTAAGCTGGCACTAACGATGTGGACTATGGATTTAGCTGACACAGTCGCAGCAGATGACATCAATTTAATCGCTGTGAATCCAGGCTCGCTATTGAATACAAAAATGGTCGATGAAGCTTATGGTCAACATTGGTCATCAGCAGATAAAGGGGCAAATATCCTAACTGAACTTGCCATCTCGGATGAGTTCGCTGACGATAGCGGTAAATATTTTGATAATGATATTAAAGATGGCGTACATGGTGACGCAAGAGGAGAGTTCGGACAACCGCATGCAGACGCTCTAAATAAAGAAGCCATTGCAGAGCTTGAACGCCAAACTCAGAAAGTATTGCAGTCGCTTTCTGCATGATATTTATATCTAGCCGCATCAATTAATGGTTAGAAATTAAACCATTACAAAGTATCTCATTAAACTTATCATCAAAAACTGGGACATACCCTTATGCAGACTATCAAAGCCATTGGTTATCAAAATAACCTACCTATCCATGATGAACAAGCGCTACAAGATATTATCCTTGATAAACCGACTGCTTCAGGCCATGATATTTTGGTAGAAGTTAAATCCATATCCGTCAATCCGGTAGATTATAAAATCCGTGCATCGCGTCCTGCACCAGAGGGTGAGTATGCTGTTATTGGTTGGGATGCTGCTGGTATCGTAACGGCTATCGGTGAAGAAGTCAGTCTGTTCTCAGTAGGAGATAACGTTTATTACGCTGGAGATTTGACCCGTTCAGGCAGCAATGCTGAGTATCAGCTGGTCGATGAGCGTATCGTTGGCCACATGCCGACATCCTTATCTTTCGCTGAGGCTGCGGCGCTTCCGCTCACTACAATTACGGCATGGGAGATGTTATTTGACCGTTTGCAAGTACCTGTTTCTGATAGTTCGACGGATGAAAACGGTAATGATGAGGATACTAATGACATTTCAGTATTAGTGATTGGCGCAGCGGGCGGGGTAGGATCAATATTAACCCAACTATTAAAATCTCAAACAACAGCCACCATTATTGGTACCGCTTCAAGGGATGAGAGTATACAGTGGCTCAAAGATTTGGGCGCTGACTATGTTATCAATCACCGTAATGCATTGTCTGATGAGCTTCAAAAAACAGGCATTGCTGAAGTAGACTATGTCGTGAGTCTCAATAACACCGAAGAGCATTATGAAGAAATTATTAAATGCTTAAAGCCCCAAGGTAAACTTGGACTGATTGATGACCCAGCAACATTAGACGTCCTACCGCTTAAGACCAAAAGCTTAAGCCTGCATTGGGAGTTTATGTTTGCGCGCTCAATGTTTAATACGCCAGACATGATTGAACAGCACCATTTATTAAATGCAGTGGCAACATTAATTGATGCTGGCGAGATTAAAACCACGGTTGCTCACAATCTTGGCACTATCACAGCCGAGCATTTACGCAGTGCGCACCAGATGTTAGAGAATCGTCAAGCACATGGCAAAATCGTATTAGAAGGCTGGCCTGTATAAAGCGTTAAATTATCGTTTAGCTTTACAAGTCTAATTTAACGCTTTGAGCAAATATATTGAACCTGCTTAAATGAATTTATTTGAAATAATTATAATATTAAAACATAGGAAGCATTTATGAACACGCAAGCAAACAAGCCACTCACCATCGTTGCTACTATCAAAGCCAAACCTGAGCACGTTGAGCGAGTCAAATCTGAACTACTTAAACTAACAGCAGCATCACAAGCTGATCAAGGTTGTATCCAATATGACTTACATCAAGACAATGCAAATCTTAATGGATTTATCGTTTATGAGATTTGGGAAAACAATGAGCTTTTGCAGCAGCATGTACAAAGCCAGCATTTTCAGAACTATGTAAAGGTAACAGATGGCATGGTCGATGAATTTGTCATAACTGAAATGACCGCTATTTCGTAAATTTCACCTGTGCATTTATCTATCATTAATAATAAGATAGATAACGATTCCACTTTAAACTTAAAACATTTGAAAATGTACGAACAGGAATAATGTATGAAAGATATCACTGATGCGATGAATTGGCGCTATAGCGTTAAAGACTATGACCCTACCAAAAAGCTGTCAGCTGATGACTTTCAGAGTCTAAAAGATGTGTTGCGCTTGAGTCCTTCAGCGACCAATATTCAACCTTGGCACTATGTGATTGCCGATGATGATGCTGGTAGAGCTAGAGTTGCTAAAGGGACTGATGGGCATCACGAGGCTAATTCATCAAAAATAAAGAATGCCTCACACGTTATCGTTTTTTGTAGTCGTGCTTATGCAGATAATGAGTATTTGAGTGAATTACTCGAAAAAGAAGACGCTGATGGTCGTTTTACTGAACCGAAACGCAAAACACAAATGGATGAAAAACGTAAGAAATCAGTTAATAAGCACCGTTTTACAGAAAAAGATGAGCCGTTTTGGTTGGCTAAGCAGGTTTATATTACGATGGGTGCTTTATTACTTGGCGCAGCAACGCTTGGGATTGACGCGACACCGATGGAAGGTGTCGATTTTGAGGTGCTCGATGACGAGCTTGATTTGAATAGTAAAGGCTTAACCGCTGTAGGAGTGGTCTGTCTTGGCTATCGTAGTGGTGATGGTTACAATGTAGAATTACCGAAATCGCGCTTGAGTGAAGAGGCTGTTTTTAGCAAGCTATAAGTTTTACCAAAATATAAGTTTTACTAAGCTATAGTTAGTTCAATATAAAAAGAATACGGTGGAACTGGAATGAATTTTTTGCAGCCTCTGTCGCCTCTGTCTGCGTAGGCACAGCAAGCAAGAAAAATTCGTACCAGTTCTGCGTAAGAATACAACGTATCTACTTTATTTAGTATGGACTATATAATAATTAAACTATAATTTTAGATTATAAAAGCCACTAAAATATAGTTGGTTGCAAATAGACTTCAGCATGAAAAATTATCAGTCATTAATAAGAAAAACCTCATAAATGAGATATGTTTATGAGGTTTTTCTATGATAAATAATACTGGATTTAGCATTAAGACTCTTAACTGCTATATAGTAAGCCAATCAATGTACAGTCAACCAGTATCCAACAGGAGATAACCTCATCATGATTTGGCTAAAAATGCTTGTTGGCGCGTTGGTGGTATTGTTGATTCAACTATTCGCTCAAAGCAGGTTCTTTTATTTGGCAGCACTTGCGCCACTTTTTCCGACCTTTACTTTGATTAGCCATTTTTTAGTTGGCACTCAGCGTAGTGCTGCAGATTTTAAAATTGCATTGATATTTAGTATGCTAGGTGTGATACCGCATCTCATTTATACGCTGATTGTATTTTTTAGCTTTAGCCATATTGGCTTGTACAAAGCATTATTACTAGGTGTGGCAGGCTGGTTGATCGCTGCTGCTGTTTTGATATTTGCGTGGCAACATCTACAAATATAATAAAGGGTGTACGAGCTTATTAGGCGCTTCTTTTGTTGTTCATACAATCGAACCATGCATCGTCATATACGGTAGCAGCAGAATCAAAGTGCACGTATATTTTTTCATTATTCAATGTCGCATACCAATGCTCATCGTTATAGCCTGTGAGCACTTGAAAGTATTTTTCATTCACAAAGTCACCTACAACGTAGGTATTTCCTGCTGCATAAAAAGTATTGCCAGCCGTACACAGTAGTTTATCACCAGTATTTATCATAACATTCTACTTGTATATTTTAGTATATTCGGAAAAGGTAATATATTATTCTAGCCGAATATAGCGTGAAATACTACAATGCGGAATGCAATCAATACGTTTTGTAACGTAATTTTTTATCGGGTGTCTCATGTATTTGCAAATTTAAACATGAATAATTGGAGTATTATCAAGGTACTGATTAACTGAAAAACAGGCACGATTTTGCTATGCCAAAGTTTAATAATAAGTGTTAAGTAAGTGAATCTAAGTAATGGCAGCTTCTTTATCGTCTAAATTTTTAGCTTAGGTTTACAGTTATAAGGAATGGTTTAATGACTATTTTATCTTTGAAATTGTATCGTTGAAACAACTTCGCAAAGGAATGCCACTATGAGTTGTCTTTTACCCGATCGAAAGCTATCCCACTATCGCAAGCCACTAATGGCGTTGTTGTTAATAATGTCTTGTGTCAGTAGTCATGCTGCGACCTATAATATTGACCCAGCCCGCACCAATGTACGTTTCGCCATCGACTATTTTAATAAAAACTCCACCCATACGGGTGGCTTTTACAATGTGACGGGGCAGCTACAATATGATCCAAATGCACACACGGGCAACATCTCGCTTATCATTCCAATAAAATCCTTAAGTACAGGTAGTCGATCATTCAATCAAAAGCTGACGAGTCGTGATTTCTTTGATGTGGCACAATTTCCCTTGGCTTACTTTGAGTCTACTAAGTGGTATTTTATGACTGATAAAACACACTCAGAGGTTATCCGAGTCGATGGCAAACTAACGCTACATGGGGAGACTCATCCGGTCACGCTAACGGCTACCAATTTCGATTGCTATGTTAGCCCCTCACGTAAAAATTCAGTTTGTGGGGGAGGTTTTACCACTACGATTGATCGCACTAAATGGAAGATTAATAAATACGCCTTACTGGGAATGACGAGAAATCTGACGTTAGATATCAGAGTGGAAGCAGCGACAAAGTAATGTATTATTATATAAATGAATATATTGAAATAAGTTGAAATCTGTAGATATAATATACAAAATAATATACTATTTTTAATAGTGAATGGTCTTTGATAGTAATTTTAAATGTTCAACATGCCCTATACTTTTTGATGTCTAAGTTGGCTGTCTTAGGTGTTTTTATCATAACAATACCTATCAAGCTGTTCTGATTTGTCTACCATATTTTGAGGTATAACTATGAAAACCCCACAGGATTTAGTAAGCGCTGCTAAAGCACAAATCACTGAAGTTGCACTGGCGCAAGCAGCTGCTGCTTGTGATAAAGCCGATATCGTTATCGATGTAAGAGAACCTGAGGAATACGCTACTGGTCATATTGAAAAGGCAGTACTGATACCTCGCGGGTTATTAGAGTTTAAAATTGACGATCTAACAGCCACTACTGGTGCTGATACCAACATTGTGCTTTATTGTAAAACCGGTGGACGTGCAGCGTTGGCAGTGCAGTCGTTAGAAGCGCTTGGCTATAAGCAAGTAGTATCTATTGCAGGTGGTTTTGAGGCATGGACTGAAGCTGACATGCCAATAGTAAAACCGAATGATGAAATTGATTTTGGCTAGTATATTAGGCAGTCATTTATTTTGAGTAAGGCATTTTCGGCATTAAAAGCAAGGCATTAGATGCCTTGCTTTCAATGTTTTGCTTCTTAGTTCAATTGTATGGCTTTTCAGTTTAATTATATGGCTTATGAGTTAAATAGATTAGCGCGCATACTTAGCACAGGATGCTGGTTGCCAATAAAACTCAGTGGCAAAGAATTCGTCGTTACGTATTCTGCCTTCATAGCTATCATCAAAGATTATTTTGTATTGGCATGTCTCGACTCTGTTATCAGCATCGTAGAATTTGAGAATATAATCCCATTCGCGAGCATTAAAACCTTCACTAAAGTGAGGTGTGCCAATCAACTGGTAGATTTGATCTTTGGTAGTACCTACTTGAATATTAGCAACACCTTCATGATTGACAATACTACCTCCTTTTTGCCACGCTTTGTTTGGATCAGGGAATACCAAGTCATTGGCATCAACAGATCCATGCTGGGCACCAGGAGACAAATGCCAAGTCGGCGTTATATTTTTTTGGGTACAGCCAGTCACTGTGAATAGTAAAGCAGTCGTTGCCAGCAAGCCGTAATGATATGCAGATTTTTTCATTATCCATTCCTTAATATATTTTATGAGTAATTTGACAGCGCCTATCTATTTATAACCAAACCTACTGGCAGACAAACGCTGTCGTGAAGTAACGTTGTTATACTAGAAATGGAAGCCTGCACCAATTGCACCGCCAGCATTCCCTTGCGTATCTGCCGTACCATTCACTTTAATTACCCAACGACCGTTATCAGATACTTTAGATACACCAACAGCCACTGCACTTTCGCCATTGTATGACGCGATACCGCCGCCGACCATTGACTTACCTGGAATATAAGCTTGCGGTAATGAAGACATTGCCATCGCTGCTGAGATACCAGCGTTTGCATTGTCTTCGACTTCACCAACTCTGTAGCCTAGCGCGTTGACGCTATCACCCAGTTTTTTATCAAGAGCAGTGAGTTGACCGAAGTTGACCGCATCTTTTTCATTGGTACCAGCTTCAACTCCAGTAATGACAGTGTTGGCTGCATTAAAGCCTTCAGCGGTCATGCTAGGACCATCTTTGATGGTGACGCCTGTGTTATCAACCACCGTATTGCCTGTGGTGACACTATCGACTTCGATGTTGCCATCTAGGCCAATTTGAATACCGCCATTAGCAGTGCTGGTCGTAATGTTATTACCGCCTTCAAACTGAATGCTGCCATTATTACCGCCGACGCTCTGACTGATGTTATCGCCATTATCCGCGCCAAAGCTAATACCTGCGTCAAGACGACCAGTATTGTCTGTGATCTTCTCGTTATTGGCTTGGATGTCTTGATTAGACTGCGCATTGCCTTGATTGACAGCAGCAATAGCATCACTGATGTTACCTTTGCCAGTGCCACCAATGTTACTGACAGTGAGATTTCCAGCAGCGTCGTATTGTGCATCTCCACCAATAATACCAGCGACACCGCTACCAAGGTTATCTAGCTGACCTTTATTAACTGCGTCTGTTGCTCCAACCCCATTAGCCACGTTAGTAATAGTGGTACCTCCAGCACCGCCACCTAATGTGATACTGCCTTTATTGACAGTATTATCATCTGGGTTTTCGTCGTATTGGACTGCTGCATTATTGAGGGATGCATTGCTATCACCAAGTGCGTCACTGACTGCTTTTAACTGTGAGACGTTGACGGCGTCAGAGTCGGCTGTACCAGCAGCGACACCTGTGATTTGGCGATATGTGCCATTAGCCGCATCGCCTACAGCAACTGCGCCTGTAGTGCTTGTAGTAGCCATAATCGCCGCATTACCGACTGCGCCAAAACCAATAATTCCAGCACCTGTCATCGCTGCAGAGCCAGTGCCTAATACTACTGAACCCTCGACAGTTTGAGTGACATTGTTGCCGAATACAAAGGTGTCATCACTATCAATAGTATTATTATTACCTACTGAGTAACTGTTATTGCCATCAATAATACTTGGGTCACCAAAGGCCCCTGAGTTATTACCGTTGACGATGTTGCCTGTACCTACACTAATAGACTGAGTGCCGTTGGCTTGAGCACCATCACCGATGGCAACAGAAGAGGCACCATTGACTTGAGAGCCCTTACCTATGACTACAGAGTTTGTAGCTTCTGTCGTCGCTTTGGTATCAAATCCTAAGGCAATCGTACTATCTGCACCAGACTCTACAATAGCATTGACACCAATGGCTGTTGAGTTAGCACCACCAGCGCTTGAGTCGTTGGTAATACCCAAATCACCGTCAGCACTAACGGCATTGGTATGAGCAAATTTTACCCCTTCGGTATTCATTTTTTGCACGGTTTGACCGATACTTAAACGATCGGTAACTTCTTGACCTTCGACATCGTAGGTTAAGAACAACGAATCCAAATTACTGTTATCTACAGAGGTGTTAGCGACTTGCTCAGCGATATTAATGGTAACTTCATCACCATTTTTATCGAAGATTTTGACTTTGGTAGCTCTATCAAGCTGACCTTTATTAACTGCATCAGCAGCATTGATACCATTGGCAATGTTAGTAAGAGTGGTGCCACCGCTTACTACGATATTATTATCGTTATCGTCTTTACCAATAACAGCCTGTGTACCGTTAAAGATAACTCTATCGTAGTTTACTGTATCGTCATCATTACGATCATATTGAACGCCACCTGCAGTTATGTTGCCAGCAATAGCGCTTAATTGACCAAAGGTTGCTGCATCGCTAGCTACTGAACCATTGGCAAGGTTAGTGATTTTAGTAGCGTTTGCATCAATGCCTTGTGCCGTGATGATTGGCCCTGTTGTGTCGCCTGTGCCATTAATGAAGCTTATGCCGCCTTGGTTGACAGTGATGCCATTGTTACCAGCATTGTCTGTGGCACTAAAGCCTTCTGCGCCATAGTTGCTGGTATTAGTACCGTCAGTGACGTTGGTGCCTGCACTAGTCATGGTCGTGATGTTGTCTGCACCATCATCAATGCTTACACCAGCAGTGTTGGTTACGGTATTGCCGGTCGTCACGCTAGTAAGTGCTAAGTCTTCTTTGGTTTTGACTTCATAATCAGTAGAACCATCAGTGTTGACCGTTTCGGAAACGGTGATGTTTTTACCTTCAGTGACGGTGCTTTTCGCTTTGGTAGCTGCATCTTTAACCGATGAGATGGCACCGTCAATCGTGTTAACGCCAGTGCCGCCAATGTTGGTTGCGGTGACAATACCGCTAGCGTTCGTTGCATTGCCACCAATGACGGTTGCAAGAGAAGCTGCGCTGCTGTTTAACTGATCACCAGTCACCGCTTCAGTTGAACCTGCGACAACGTTGCCATTAGTAAGACCACTTAGCGTACGTACGCCATCAGTACCAGTAAAGTCAACACTATTGCCATTAGTCTGAGCGCCAACCGTAATCGCGCCTGTACCGGCGTCTTGACGGACGATACCGGTGCGACCAGCGTTGATATCGTCGATATCGCTAGTGTTAGTAGTGGTACGACCATCAAGGTTGGTGAGGGCAGCGCCCACGTTATTGACCGTAGTGTTGACACTAGCATTAGTCCCATCATCTAAGGTATAACTTGGAGCACTGACTGCGCCAGTGGCTGCGTTATAGTTCGCGCCGCCACCTAGGTTACTCGCTGTACTATTGCCCAAAGCATCTGCCTTAGTGTTACCGGCATTTGCTATCGCGTCTAGTTGGCCTTTATTGATGGCTTGGTCAGCAGCAGTTGCATCGGCAACACCGCTAATTTGTCCTGTGTTGCCATCTAATACCAAGGTGTTGGAGACAGGGTTTGATGGGTCGGTGTTGTCAACACCGCTCACACTAATACGACCTGTACCAACAGTAGTGCTGTTGATCCCATCAGTCGCTGTGAAGCCGTTTGCACCGTAGTTGCTGGTGTTGATGCCATCAGTTACGTTAGTGCCTGCTGCTGTGATGGTGGTTGAGTTACCACCAACAGTACCATCCGTGATGGTAACGCCTGTGTTATCCGTTACTGTGTTGCCAGTCATCACACTACCATCAGTACCAAGGTTAATGTTCTCAGCCAACTGGACGCTCAGACCATCTGTACCGTCTGCTACCACACCGATATTGCCAGTGGTTAAGTTACCAGTTGCGCTACCTGTAACCCTGAGTGTGTCGCCAAGGTTGCGATCGATCAATGTACCGTCGTCGCCTTGGAAGTTTAGACCAGCATTAGTCAAGCCTGTAACCGCTGCATTCATGTCACCAGCATTCACCGCAGTATTTGCATTGGCAGGTAAACTTATATCACCTGCACTTGCCACGCCTGTTAGTTGACGAGCATCGCCACCTACATTGGTAAAGTTAACGCTTGTACCGCCAGTCTGAGCGCCAACGGTGATAGCGCTTGTACCTGTGTCTTGACGAACCAGACCAGTTCTACCTGAGGCCAGATCTGCGAGACCAGAAGTGTTCGCAGTGGTACGACCATCTAGGTTGCCTAGTGCACTACCGACGTTATCAAAGTCGCTGGTGGTACCGGTATTGCTACCATTATTTAGTGTATAAGTCGGCGCGGTATAGGTATCAGTTACAGCATTATAAGTTGCACCGCCGCCAAGGGCAGACAAGTTCCCTGTTGCAATATTATTGGTGTCTGTTAATTGACCGAAAGTTGCTGCGTCATTTGGTGCAATGCCATCAGCTAGGTTGGTAATTCTATTATTACCGTTATTGAGTCCAGATCCGCTAAGGGTAACAGTATTGTTAGGACCATCAACAATGGTAACACCAGCATTATTTAATGTACTGTTACCAGCAGTGATTCTATTAACATCAATATTATCGTTCAGAGTAACTTGTACGCCATCGACGGTGGTAGTAGAAGTGATATTACTATCACCAGTGAAATTAATAGTATCGCCTAGCGCAAAGTTATTGTCTGTCGTACCATTCCCAACGCTAATACCTTTATTGATGTCAGTTGTATTGGTGGTGGTGCGTATATCTAGGTTACCTAGCGCGTCACCAACGTTGTTAACCGTGGTATTGGTAGTCGTATTGGTACCGTCATCTAAAGTATAAGTTGGAGCGGTATAAGTATTGTTTGCTGCATCATAAGCAGCATTGCCGCCCAATGCCGCTAAGTTGCCAGTAGAGCGATTGCTGTTGTCGGTGATGTTGGTATTAGTAGTGTTTAATTGATCACCCGTCACCGCTTCGGTTGAACCTGTGGCAACGTTACCATTTGCAAGGCCACTCAAGGTACGCACGCCATCAGTGCCAGTAAAGTTAACGCTTGTACCGCCAGTCTGAGCACCAACGGTAATCGCGCCTGTACCGGCGTCTTGACGGACGATACCGGTGCGACCAGCGTTGATATCGTCGATATCGCTAGTGTTAGTAGTGGTACGACCATCAAGGTTGGTGAGGGCAGCGCCCACGTTATTGACCGTAGTGTTGACACTAGCATTAGTCCCATCATCTAAAGTATAGCTTGGAGCACTGACTGCGCCAGTGGCTGCGTTATAGTTCGCGCCGCCACCTAGGTTACTCGCTGTACTGTTGCCCAAGACATCGGTCTTAGTATCAGCAGCATTGCTTGATGCTTCTAGCTGACCGAAATTCACTGCGTCGCCTGCGTCCGTACCGTCATCGACGTTGGTGATTTTATTACCGGCGGCATTGATACCAGCACTGGTGATACTCGGTCCACCCGTAATGGTCAGACCGGTGTTGTTTAAGACACTGTTACCGGCGGTGAAGCTACCATTTGCACCAAGATCAACGCTCTCATTTAAACTAACTTGTACGCCATTAGCAGTAGTAGTAGAAGTGATATTACTGTCACCAGTGACATTAATAGTATCGCCTAGCGCAAAGTTATTATCTGTCGTGCCATTCCCAAAGCTAATACCTTTATTGATGTCAGTTGTATTGGTGGTGGTGCGTATATCTAGGTTACCTAGCGCGCCACCAACGTTGTTGACCGTGATATTGGAGCCAGTATTAGTCCCGTCATCCAAGGTATAGGTTGGGGCAGTATAGGTATCGGTTGCTGCATCATAAGCAGCGCCGCCGCCTAATGCAGCTAGGTTGCCAGTAGAGCGATTACTGTTGTCGGTAATGTTGCCTGCGTTGATATCGATGTCTGTTCTATTAGCAGTAACGTTAGTATTAGTAGTATTTAACTGATCACCAGTCACTGCGTCATTTGATCCAGCAGCAACGTTACCATTAGCAAGGCCACTTAAGGTACGCACGCCATCAGTACCAGTAAAGTTAACGCTGGTACCACCAGTAGCAGCACCAACAGTGATCGCGCCTGTGCCAGCATCTTGACGGACGATACCGGTACGACCAGCGTTGATGTCGTCGATATCGCTGGTGTTGGTATCAATATCTGTTCTGTTGGCTGCAACGTTTTGATTGGTAGTATTTAATTGATCACCTGTCACTGCATCACTTGATCCAGCAGCAATAGTGCCGTTGGATAGGTTAGTGATTTTATCACCGCCTACATCTAAACCATTAGCTGTGCTGGTCAATACCGTATTATTAGTGGCATCACCAATAGTCGCTTGGGTGACACTGATGTTCTCTGCTAAGTCGTAGTTAATGCCATTATCGACAGTATTGGTCACAACTAGGTTGCCGTCGGTATTTGTGAAGTTGACGCTTTCACCAAGTTGAACGTTATCATTAGTACCACCAGCTGCGCTAATGTTAAAGCCCTTTGCAATATCAGCGGTATTAGTAGTGGTACGAGTATCTAAATTACTAAGAGCGCCACCAACGTTGTTGACCGTGGTATTGGAGCCAGTATTAGTCCCGTCATCCAAGGTATAGGTTGGGGCAGTATAGGTATCAGTTGCTGCATCATAAGCAGCGCCGCCACCTAGAGCAGCTAGGTTGCCTGCTGAGCGGTTATCGTTATCAGTGATGTTGCTAGCATTAGTGGCAACATTGCTATTGGTAGTATTTAATTGACTCACGTTCACCGCATCATTGTCGGCTGTTCCGGCAGCAACGCCTGTCAGTTTACGGTTCTCATTTGTTGAATTACTAAAGTCAACGCTGGTACCACCCGTTTGAGCGCCAACGGTGATAGCGCTTGTACCTGTGTCTTGACGAACCAGACCAGTTCTACCTGAGGCCAGATCTGCAAGACCAGAAGTGTTTGCCGTGGTGCGACCATCTAAGTTGCCTAGTGCGCTACCGACATCGTTATAGCCTGTGGTGTTACCATCGTTATCGCCGTTATTTAAGGTATAGATGGGTGCTTCAACTACACCTGTTGCAGCGTTATAGCTTGCACCGCCGCCTAAGTTGCTTGCTGTGCTGTTGCCTAGCGCATCAGTCTTGGTATCAGCAGCCCCTGCTGCTGCATCTAATTGACCGAAATTCACCGCGTCATCAGCTACGATACCGTCGGCAACTTTAGTAATACGATTGCCACCGTTATTAAGACCTTCATTGCTTAGAGTCACTGTTTGGTTTGTACCACCGGTTAAAGTAATACCAGATCTATTGACGGTAGTATTACCTGTTCTAACGCTACCATTTGCACCAAGATCAACGCTCTCATTTAAACTAACTTGTACGCCATCGGCGGTGGTGCTGCTGGTTAGGTTGCTGTCACCAGTGACATTAATAGTATTACCTAGCGCAAAGTTGTTGTCTGTCGTGCCATCGCCAACGTTGATGCCTTTCGCAATATCAGTGGTATTAGTAGTAGTACGAGTATCAAGGTTGCCTAGCGCATCACCGACATTGTTAACCGTGGTATTCGTAGTCGTATTGGTACCGTCATCTAAAGTATAAGTTGGAGCGGTATAAGTATTGTTTGCCGCATCATAAGCAGCATTGCCGCCCAATGCAGCTAAGTTGCCAGTAGAGCGATTGCTGTTGTCGGTGACATGAGTATTGGTAGTATTTAACTGATCACCTGTGACAGCTTCGGTTGATCCGGTAGTAACATTACCATTAGCAAGGCCGCTTAGCGTACGCACGCCATTAGTACCAGCAAAGTTAACGCTTGTGCCGCCAGTAGCATTACCAACTGTTATAGGGTTTGTTCCGTTGTCTTGACGAACAAGGCCTACGGAGCCATTGGTTAAGCCTACAATATTGTTATTAGTAGCTTCAAGTGCTGAGTTGGTAGCCGCTAATTGACTACCATTAATAGCATCAGTACTGTCTGTGCTAATTTTACCACCAGCGACGTTCTTTATTTGTCGTTCAAGCCCTGCTGCACCGACGGAGACTTGCGCACCTAACTTGACCGCACCTACATCATCTAACACACTACCAGCGAAGTTATAGGTGTTGCCACCTATTACAATTGTCTTTTCGGAAGTAGCATCGCTATCTGTCTCTGCGCCAGCACCAAGAGCGACTGAACCTGACTTGGTGGCAGTGGCTGATACACCAAGAGCTGTAGAACCTACACCAATAGAGGTAGCCTGTGTACCAAATGCAGTGGATAACGCACCGATTGACTGTGCTTGTACGCCAATAGCTACTGAAGCAGCTCCAGCAGTTTCTGTGCCGATATATTGTCTTCTATTTGCATCTGGAATATTTGGATTACTTGCACCTTCTGCAGCTGTATAGACTAAATCACGACCTGCGAACTTTTTAAAAGCTTCGTTGACATCGCCACTGTTTAAATTACTGTTCGTTGAACCGTCTATATTGCTCTTAGATGCTGAATCTAAATCATCACCACCGATTGCAATAGATGAGCTACTATTGGAGCGTACATTGGCACCAAATCCTATAGATTGATCACCTTTTACTTGAGTATCATAGCCTATGGCTATACTTTGAGCGCCTTGTATGTCTCCTGCATCTACCTTAGTCGTTGCTCTACCACCTATTGCAATATTGTTTCTACCACTAGCATCGCTCTCACAGCCTATAGCGATATCACCAGTAGACTTATCTGCCATGGTATCTGTGCCAAGAGCAGAAATAAGACACTCGTTAGTATCTATTGAACTAGCTCCTACAACAGCTACTGCTTGCATACTAAATCCAGCACTAGCTAGCCCCACGCACAATGCACTAAGGCGCAAGAGTTGCGCGCCTCCCGTTAGCGTGTCATTGGAAGCACTTGCAGCGTTAGAGCTTACGACGGCACTTGATGATTTGCCGCGACTTTTCGCATATTCTGCTACTGCCATAAAACAGTTTAATGACTGATTCCAAATAACTTTATAATTGCGATTCATAAGGTAACATCCTGTAGTGGTCAAAACCCTGCCTGATAACAGTAAGATCTGCTGATAATAAATTGACATTAGTAGAGAAGAAATAACTAATACTTTTAATTAACGAATAATTTATAATTAATGGTAATACAAAAGTAATACAAAGTGAAGTTAATTAACTTTTATAAACCATAATTATATTTTTATTTTAACTGATAATTAATATTCGTTTTAAAGATTGTATATAGATATTTTAATATTCATTTAAACGAATATAAATAAGAGGTTTTTATTTTTCATAGATGAGTTATAAGTTTTATATAACTAAAAAAATAGCTTTAAAAGTCATTGTTTTGAGATTGTTTTGAGATTGTTTTAAGATTATTAAGCAGGTGTTATCAATGCCTTGTAAGGTATAGTGTACGAAGTATCGATTAGACTATATGAGCATTACTAAGATATGGATTCTCGATAAGACGAAAGATAAATATGGTTTAATAAATAATAAAATATATTAAATTTTATTTATTAGTCTTTTAAGGTTAAAAGATTAAGATGTAAAATTTTAAGTAAAAATTTTTTCATATATGTATAAATTTAATCAAAATATAATAATAGTTCTAAATATGTAAATAAATAATAAGTTAAGGATTATATTTTAAGTTATATAAATTTAATCATAATAAAATATTTTTTTTATTATTCCTAAGAAATAGGGTTTGTGATTAAATGAGTTTTTAATTAAATTAAATAAAATTATTTTCTCTAAAGTATATAGGCTTACTTATGATCGTTATCTATGGTGTTAAAGAGAATCTCAATCCTATTTAAGCAGCGCTGTCTACTGTCATTCATAACTGCAAGCAGTCGGTGCTTGGACTACCAGAGGATAAAAGGGCACAGCGCTTCATACCGCTAGACTCTGAGGATTTTTACTATCCTGCTGATAGGTCTGCAGCTTATACTGTGATTGAGATCAATATGATGGAAGGACGTACTATCGCTACCCAAAAGGTGCTGATCAAATCATTGTTCCAACGCATCGAGTCGGAGGTAGGAATCGCACCGATAGATATCGAAATTACGATAAAAGAGCAACCAGCGCATTGTTGGGGGTTTCGTGGGATGACGGGTGATGAGGCGCGTGATTTGAAGTATAAAGTGAATGTGTAGCGGCAGAACGTACTAATAGTGCAGAATGTACTAGATGTCAGTAGAATTAGGCATTGGACGAAGCAGGCAAAATATCATGACGCAAAAAGTGCTAACAACAGAACGGCTCTACCTCAGGCAATGGCAGCCAAGCGACTTTGCGGTGTTTGCAGAAATGAATGCTGATCCCGAGGTAATGAAATACTTTCCCAAGCTATTATCGCCAGCATTGAGCGATGTGATAGCCAATAAGTGCCAGCAGCTTATTGAAGATAAAGGTTGGGGGTTTTGGGCGGTGAGTCTAAAAGGCAGTTTAGAAAAGAAGGATACCTTTATCGGTATGGTTGGCTTGAATGAAGCACATGCTGATATGCCTTTTGCGCCCAATGTGGAAATTGGTTGGCGACTACACAAAGACTATTGGGGACAAGGTTATGCAACTGAGGCAGCAAGAGCCTCGTTAAGGTTCGCATTTAAAACATTAGAGCTTGATGAAGTCGTCGCCTTTACTGCCGTTATTAACAAGCACTCGCAATTGATTATGCAGCGTATTGGTATGACTGATACACAAGAAAACTTTTATCATCCAATGCTTAATCCCAGCCATCCACTTGCTGAGCACGTCTTGTATAAGGTTACTCAACAGCAGTGGCAGGAATCTATTGTTAATAGTTAATTAATAAACTCTAAAGGCAAAAAATACAAACCATAGTGGTTAGTAGGATTTTTTCTTACAAATCAGAAATATTTTTGTTAGAAATTTAATAAATTGCCATTATAGTTTTAAGTCAGATTTTTTAAAATCTCTCAAAAATCTTAACTATTTCGAGAAAACGTCAAGATATGCCCCTTAAACGGTAGATCCAAATAAGTAGTATCTTCAGGTTTTATGTGTTGACTACTAAAGCCTGATTCAATCATTTTTGTCGTCAGCTTGTTTTTGCGTCCGCGACCGGGGTCAACGATGATGACTTCACAGTTGGAGCTGGCATGGCGATCAATGAATGCGGCCAATATATCGATATGCTGATCTTCGTAGAGTAGGTCGCTACCGATGATCATATCAAAGCGTCCAAGTTGACTGTTGTCTTCGGCCCAGTCTAAGCGCTCAAAGTTAATTTCTTTATTATTATTTAACGTGGTATTGCGATCAAGGAAGTACTCGACCGTCGGATGATAGTCCGTCGCCGTGATGTCCGCATGCCGATGATTAAGTAGTAGGCTGGATAGTGCCATCCCGCAGCCGACCTCCAATATACGCTTACCCGCGATATTATAATCGAGCATATGGTTAGCCAGTACCAAGCTTGACGGCCATATCACCCCAAACAGTGGCCAAGATGCCGAGCAAATACCTAAATTGAGTGCCTCATCGTCAGGGTCACTGAATTGTTGGTTGTCGCGTAAGGTGCAAATGTGAATATCGGTATTGCCAATTTCAATCGTTTGATAACGCACGCGCACAGTAGTAAGCGAAGTCATAAACTGTCCTAAAAAATGAGCAAGAGTGCAAGGATTGGCAGAGGTTGCCACTATCAGGAGTTGGATAATAAAAAGGTGGGAAAGACTGAGTAACAGCCTATATAAAGAGGTGGGTGTAATTAATTTAAGATTAACTGGATAATATTATGCCTGATAGCTCGGTGAGTTATTGTTATTTCGCAAGGTACTAATATTACTAGCATTACTGATGTTGCTAGCTTTTTGAAGTCTGCTATTAAAAGGAGTCTTCTATAAGACGTGCTACTAGCATAAGCTTTTCTTGTGTGCTGTTCGCCAGCGTGACAGAGGCTGCAAAAATTAATTCCAGCAGCACTGGCTGACTTTTAAAGTGAATGGGTTGTAAGCGTGCACTTAGTTTGGACATATTAGATGCACGATTGCTTGATATCGGAGAGTTTCAGTACGAAGTCATGCCTTGACGAAGTTATATTTTGCATTGACGTTTTTTTATAATGGAGCTTTAGTTATCAAATCGTAGCCCAGAGGTTTTGATGCCCCAGATTAGCTCAACAAAGGCGCGATTATTGGTCAAGGGTTCACCGTCGATAATAAGTGCATAGCCGCCACCATCGATCCACAAAAATACAAAGCTGGTCTCAGGAATCAATAAATCAACTTGTTGGAAGAAAGATATCGCTTGGCTTTCAACTGCCCAGCCGCGCTGTCTTTGACGTAACATAAATCCAGAGAAGTCCGCTGCCGCTACGCTAAGCATGTCGGCTTCTTCTTGGCTGTAGCCAATGCGCGCCAAACAAAACCCTTCGTCTGAAGCGATGGCAGCGCGGCGCTTGCCGGATAAGCTTGCCACCACATACGGCAAAAACTGATCAAGTGGTAAGTGGGGAGCGGGCAAAAAGGTAGATAGCTTTTCAATGAAACCTTGTTCAACGAAGTTATTTAACCATCGTTCTGAATACTCCTCCAGCCATGCTGCGACCAGCATCGTCTCGCGATGTGACAACAGTGCCTGTAATGCCAACTGCTGTGCGGTTGGTTTACTTTGGGAAAATGCTTCAAACACGCCAGCAGGGGTTAAGGTAATATAGGTTTTGTCAGCATCATCAAAAGTGGACATAAAAGTTACCTTATCGACAGGATGGAATAAAATAGGGGTTAATCAGTTGCAATGTTAAACCAGCAATAGCTACGCGCTTGCCTTGTTGTCTAAGCTTAGCGTGTTTTTTACTGGCTTAGAGCCTAAGATTTCTTTTGTAGAAGTTGAACCCGTTTGTTCTAATTGCTGTTGGCAATCACTCCAGTGTTCATCAAATTGCCAGTCGCTTTTACCTAAGCGAAACCAAACGATAGAGAAGGCTAAGCGATCATTACAAGCCAAGCAATGAGCAAAAAATTCACGCTCAATTTGCTCAATCGTATTCCAGTCCGCCGCATCACGTGCGCTCATTAGCTCATTGGTAATGTTCCGAGCGATCTCTTTGGCATCATCACTGCTGATACGTAGGCGATGGGTTTGCACGTTCAACGATGGCGTTACCAGTACGCTCCAGCGCGTCGCAAACTCACTGCTGTGCCTTATATAATCAAGCTTGTTGATACAGTTATGAAAGGCGTGCTCTATCTGCGGATGCAGGCGACCTTGAATACGAGCAAAGATATCTTTGACATCGTAAGGAATGTCATACCAACAGCCAAAGAAAAAGTCAGCGACCGCGCCTTGTAGCGGTTCTTTTTCATTAAGCATCAAAGCGGCATTGATACGTTGTTCGTGATAGTAGCGGTTATTGGGCGCGGCGAAAATCTTCCGAGAGTAATAACGAAACGTGCGACGTGCAGTCATCTCGCCGCTTTTATGTAAAAGTAACTCGTCAGTTGGAAATAAATCAGCCATGACGGTATCCTTAATATAAGGGATATTATAGGTTTTAGCGCGACAGACGATACATGATTTTATAAAGGAACGACCTTTTAAAACTTAATCAAGTAAGGTTTCCATCAAATCCAACATAAACTCGCCATCTTCTTCGCTCATCGCCTCAAAGCCTTGCGGCATACCAAGCTCGGTAAGCGCCTCTTTACCGCTATCATCTTGATGAAAGGTGAGTATCGCCTGACTCAATGCGTCCGCCTCAGTGAAATCATCTTTAATCAGTAGCACATGACTAATATCTGCCAAATCACTTTCGATCAGTACTGACAGTTGTGCTTTGGTCAAACGTGAGAAGCTATGAAAGATTTCTGCTAAGAAGAACGCAGCTTGTGCGTTACCTTTGATAACTTGCCTTGCCGCTGCTTGATAGGTTTCGGTCACTTCCCAGTTTAGATCTGCTTCTTCTAAGTCTACCGCTTCTAGTAAGCGCAGACCGATAAGCTTCACATCGCGGTTGTCTGCCATAGCGATGGTTGCGCCTTTGGTCAAATCTTCTAAGTGATTAATGTCACTATTGGCGGCCGATGCAATGACCATTTCATCAGATTTACCGATTGGGCGTGCGATGGCGCGATAGCCTTTTTCACGAATCAAAGCGGCAGCATCAAAAGGATTGGCATAGATAATATGTATGTCACCGGCATCGACCATCTCTTCTTGTTCAGCATGAGAGGTCGGTGTATTGAGATGCAAGTGAATGTCCGCACGCTTTTGGATTAAGGTGTTAAACATATGCCAACCTGCAAAATGATCAGGCGAAAAATCAGGGGCGATTAATAGGTTATACATCTTCTCGTTCATGATTTAACCTTCCTCATTCTGTTTCATTTCGGCATATTGCATAGTCGCCGCTTCAATCTTGCTACGCGAGGGCTTACGGCGCACGGACGTATAGCCGACGGTTTGTCCACGGCGTACATTAGGCACGACAGTCGCATATACCCAATAATGGCTGCCATCTTTGCATAAATTTTTGACATAGCCATGCCATTTTTGTCCTGCTTTCACCGTTTGCCATAAATCTTGATAAGCGGCATTGGGCATATCAGGGTGACGCAATATATAGTGCTGCTGACCGATTAGCTCGTCTGTCGTATAGCCACTGATTTCGACGAACGCATCATTCACATGGGTGATGATACCGTCTAAATCCGTACGCGAGACGATTAGCTTGCCATCAGGATAGGGACGTTCAATCGCAGAATCATAAACGCTGCGTGAAGTACCGTCATGATAAGTCAGTGCAACTTTCTCAGCTGGCATATCAGGCTTCGCGGCATCGAGAAGGGGAAAGCCCATAATAACCTCCTATATTTATCATTATAAATTTTCAGTCGTCTATAGTCATAAAACCGCTACGGTCTCAACTTCGCTCGCCATATTAATCTATAGCTTGCTCTTGGTTTGCTTTGGTTTTTTGGCGTCGATATTATTGTGGATCGACTATGCTAGACGACAAGAATGATTTTTATTACCTAGATCTATTACTTAGATCAGCTTGGCAAGTGCTTCTGAGGCGCGTTTAATGTCCAAAAATATCAACCCAAGTTTGGCATTGGTTTTGGCCATAATCGTAAGGACTGCTTCATCGCCCGATGAAGTCATAATCACATAGCCTTTTTCACCTTGAATCATAATACGGTCAATACTGCCACGAGCCAACTCACGACCTGCGCGGTCACCCAACGATAATAACGCTGCTGACATAGCACCAACGCGGTCTTCATCCACGCCTGTCGGCAAAGCTGAAGCTATCATTAAGCCATCGTTTGAGATTAGAGCAGAGGCTTCGACGTCTGCTGATGAGCTATTAAGGTCTTCTAGTATTTGTTGGAACGAATCTGTACGCATAGATATCTCACAATCTCTCATTGTTAAATGGACACAAACCATTCATTGATAATATTCAAAAATAACTTTGTATTTAAACAAAGGATGTATTCAGGTAAACGATTATAATACCTTACTAGCAATGTGGATTATTATAATGCCTTACTATTAATAATGATATGAAATTATCGAATTTAAGTTAAGTTTTTTGCCATTTGCTTTACTTTTTATACCGCTCATACGCTTGTCTAGGCCAATATATGATAAGAATCAATAAGATGCCTTAGAATGTATTCGTCTATAACCATAGCCGTTCATAATTAGTAGCATTTATATTGCAATACGGGATTGACTTTTTTCAGTAGCAGGGTAAATTAAATAGGAGATGTCAAGTAACCAACCGTTTTGACCATATAAGCTGCGCGCCACAATTACTGTCTTTGTCATACCGATCCCATCTGTACATACTCAGTAGTCTCAAAGTGATATGCAATAGACATATAAACGTCATGACGCCTGTCGGTTGCTTAACTTATCGGCTTTTAATCCCGCTAGCCTTTTGTGTACCGAACGCAAAAAATCAATCCTGCATCAGTACTTGCAATGCCGTAGTCTACTGAGTACGGTATTGTAGAGATGTAATCGAGTACCATCACACGTTCTATAGTTAAGGAAGATCTATGAGTATCAGTCAGGCCATCGAAAAAGTTGAAGCGCGCTATGCCCATCAACCTGAGTTTGTTCAAGCAGTCAAAGAAGTTGCGCTTACCATTGCCCCTTTATATGATGCTCATCCTGAATACCAAAAATTCAAAATATTCGAGCGTCTAGTAGAGCCTGATCGTATTATCGCTTTTCGTATTAACTGGGAAAACGATAAAGGCGAAGTTCAAGTCAATCGCGGCTGGCGTGTTCAGTTCAGCAACGCTTTGGGACCTTATAAAGGTGGCGTACGTTTTCATCCATCGGTGAATCAATCTATTTTGAAGTTTTTAGGCTTTGAGCAAATCTTCAAAAATGCATTGACTGGTCTACCTATGGGCGGCGGTAAAGGTGGTTCTGATTTTGACCCTAAGGGCAAAACTGATAATGATATTCGTCGTTTTTGCTATGCTTTTATGCGCGAATTACATCACTATGTTGGTAAAGACGTTGACGTACCAGCAGGCGATATCGGTGTTGGCAGCCGTGAAGTCAGTTATATGTTTGCCATGTACAAGAACTTGACTCACGAGCACGGCGGTGTATTAACCGGTAAAGGCGTAGGTTTTGGTGGTAGCTTGGTGCGTACGGAGGCCACAGGGTATGGCGCAGTTTACTTCCTAGAGAATATGCTGGCCGCGCAGAACGAAGATATCAAAGGTAAGAGGGTGTTGATATCAGGGGCGGGTAACGTCTCACTACATGCTGCTGAAAAGGTCTTTATGCTCGGTGGTATTCCAATTACGGTGTCTGATTCAAAAGGTACTTTATATGATGAAGCAGGTCTCGATCAAGAAAAAATCGACTGGCTTAAAAAGCAAAAAGAACAAAGTAAGCCGTTAGCTGACTATGTCGATGTCTATGGTGGCGAGTGGTTTGCCGATCAAAAGCCATGGCAGTTTAAGGGCGATATCGCTATCCCTTCAGCCACTCAAAACGAAGTTGATGAAGATGATGCCAAACTGATGGTTGAAAACGGCATAAAATACGTAGTTGAAGGCGCTAATATGCCTCTGACTGCCAAAGCAGTTGATTATATCTGTCTGCATCGTGTGCATTATGCGCCAGGTAAGGCAGCAAATGCTGGAGGGGTCGCAGTATCTGCGCTTGAGATGTCACAAAATTCAGTACGTCAATATAAAAGTTTTGATCAAATTGATGAGCGTCTAAAACTTATAATGAAGAATATCCATGATTGCGCGGCTGAAGCGTCAGAGAAGTACAATCAGACTGACAATGGTTATATTGACTATGTAGCAGGTGCCAACATTGTCGGTTTCAAACGAGTGGCTGATGCGTTATGTGCTTATGGTATTTTAAACTAACTTGTGATGTAAACTAGCTTGTGACATACACTAATAATACTATAGGATAGCTTGTTCTTAGCTCTCTGAAAGCAGTTTGGAAGCATTCTTAAATGCCGCATCTATATCTTATAGGTGCGGCATTTTTTTGTGCAAAATAAAGCCATAGAAATCAATCTATACATAAGACAAGCATCACCTTAACCAACCTTTATAGCATTAAAGAAATAGCTATTAACATGACGTGTATCCTCGAGTATTTATCGTTAGCTATCAAACAATATGATTAATGTATCAAAGACGATAGATAGAGTTATATGGACGCTAAGCGACTAATATAGCAGCGTTTTTACAATAATTACGTGGCGTTACACTACGGGGTGATTATGTACATTTCACAGGTAAAGACTATTATTTCTTTCAACTATCATAGATTTTTATACAGGCAAATAACGATAAGACTTTGAATAATATTACTCAGATAAAATTTAAGACTAATACAAACTGAGTGTCAATTAAGCAGCTATAAGTACATGGGTTGACCCTCTCGCTGATAGACAAGTTACGACAATGATAGAAACCGACAAGTTTCTATTTTTCGTTTTAATTTCCTTCTTAGTTAACGGGTAAACACAGGGACAAGACATGAGTATCAATAAAGTAAATTATTCTACAAAAACGTCATTATTTATAAGTGAGGAAACCATAAGACAGAATGCTATAGAAAGGAGTGCTATAGCAAAAGGTGCCATAAGGAGAGATGGTATGAAAGAAGCTGACGTAAATGCAAACCAATACGTTGTCACAGATAATAAAACAAAAAACATAAATAGCTTGAGTTTAACCAAGAATAATACATTAAAGATTCATAGTTCACCTGCTTATCATCTAAAGAATTCTAAAGCTCAAACTGAGAGTCACGGCAGAAGCGATCGTAGCAATAACTTCGAAGAAAAAAATCTCAATAGAAATATCCTGAACAAAACTCTTCTCAATAAAAACATTCTAAATAGAGCAGACAGCCAGACGTACAAAGCTGTATCAAAGAATGCCTATGTTAGTAAAGAAACGCCTATACGTTTAAGTTTTCAGCTAATGACTCGTGCTGAGCCAGCAGCGCTAGTCATTGAGACAATTAAATCATTATTGGCTATCAAAGCAGACGACGATGAGATTTTAATCGTTGATAATAATAATACTCAAATGACCTTATACGAGCCACTAGCACAGTTCTGTGCCAGTCTTGATGCGCGTCATAATGTACATTTTTATCATATCGATTCAGTAGCAGGTTTTAAAGCAGGCGCGCTTAATTTAGCGTTAGGACTCATGGATCCTAATTGCAGCCATATAGTGGTAGTCGACAGTGACTATCAGGCGTTACCGCAGGCACGAGTATCAATTGCAAACGCCATCGAACGCTATCCGTCTCATGCGCTATTGCAATTTCCACAGTTTTATCGGGACGCAGGTCGAGTCGATATTCATAGCGAGTTAAATCATTATTTCAATCATCATTTATACCGTCCGTTTAACCGTAAACGCGCGCTATCGACAGGGACTTATGCAGTTATTCGCCGTCGCGCGCTACTAGATTTGGGCGGTTGGTCAGGCGCATCAATTACCGAAGATGCGCAGATGGGTGTGCTGATGCATGGTCGCGGCTTGCGTAGTCAGTTCGTTCCTGAAGTTATCGCGACAGGACTGCTGCCGACTACCTTACACGACCTAATGAGTCAGCGGCGACGTTGGATCTACGGCAATATGCAAGTGCTTAATACTTACTTCTCAGCGTCATCAAACTTGCCTTCCACAAGTTCACTCGTCACACACTCATCCGCCACAAAAAAGAAACTTAGTGAGCGCCTAGCGTACATGGGTGCGCACTTATCTCAGCTTAGTGCTTGGGTCAATTTTACTGGTATCTTTATCGTATTGCAGCTATTGACGCTGCTTATCATTACGGGCGCGCTACTATTCAGCACCAGTTTGAATATTCATGCTTTGCTTGCTCCTTTATATATCGTGTATGCAAGCTACGCCATATTTTTGGGGAGGCAATTATGGGCATATATGCATGATAGTGCACCGCTCAATCAGCAAACTAACCATGGAGCTGCGCCAAGTTTAAGTAATCGTTTGCGGGCTTGGGCTGTGCATTTGAATTTTTGGGAGCTGGGCGCCTTATCATGGTGGCCAGTATTGTGGGGACAAAAAAAGCCATTTATCTGTACACCGAAACAAGAGTTGATAAGTACACGGAAATCAGTTTATGCTGCCAATTTAATGGCGATGCCTAAAGTACTGCTAATGTTAAATATAACCACAGCTATAATCGTATCGCCATTTTCACTGTTATATTCACCGCTACTGTTTGGCTGCGCTGTGATGGTTTGTCTCCTAAAAGTATGGGCTGCCAAAGTGATGCTAGCTAATTATAGCTATGAAGAATATAAGGTTGCGAATGAAAGGGTAGCTGCTGAGAGTTTCATTACTAGGAGTCTAAGTACTAAAAATCTTGATGGTAGAAGTCTCGGTGCTAGAAACCTAAGCGCTAAAAGCTTCGTTACTAAAAACTCGTCTCATCCGCATACGATTAGTATTGCTAAATCAGAAGACAGACCTTTGGTGTCTTCATTCAAAGACGACAATGCTGTTAATTTCTAAGAACATTAATTTTAAGAACATTAGTTTTAATCTCTACAGTTTTTATCTGTATTTAATGACTGTTAATTGGCTCATATTTACTTAATTCATATTGGACTCGTTATGTTATCTAGCCCTACTGTCGATATACCAAGTGTTACTACTTACCGTAGTGCTAGAGTAATGGATACTCCAGTGTTGCGCATTGCCATTATTGCGCATTCTTTATATCCAATCGCGCAGCCATACGCCGGCGGTCTTGAGATGATTACCGAGCTTATCTGTGATGAAATGGTCGCTCAAGGGCATGAAGTGTTGCTCTTCGCGCACGCTGATAGTCAAACTAATGCGACACTCGTGCCCTTTATGACGCGTACGCAGTTTGATGCGTTGGTCTATGACAATGAGCATGATTCGGTAGGTATGAGCCGTGAGGAGCTGTATCAGTATTTGGTCTATCAGCAAGCCATGCGTGATATCATCAGCCGTGATGAGCAGGGCATGATCGATGTGGTGCACAATCATAGCTTGCATCATATACCGATGATGATGGGTCAGGCGTTTGGCGCACGCTTCTTTACCACCTTTCATACGCCGATTTTTCCGCAGTTGCGTTTGGCATTATTGACACTACGTCAAGGAACGCAAACTCAGTTCACCGCGATTAGTGGTCATCAGCAGCAGCTATTTGATGAGTTCGTGCCTTCTCATGTGGTCTATAACGGTATTGATGTGCAGTCATTTGATGCCAATACAAACCCAATTGAAGACGAGGTTTACTTTTGGTATGGGCGCATTTGTGTGGAGAAAGGTACACATCTAGCGATGGAGTATTGCAAAGCGGCAGGCAAGCGCCTCATTATTGCAGGGCCTAAGAGTAATGAGGAATATTTTGATGAGTACGTTGCACCGCTACTAGAAGAAGATAAAAACGATGGGTCTTTATTCAATTACGTCGGTCATCTGAGTAAAGATCAAATCAATGAACGCTTAAGCCAAGTGACGGCTATGCTCTTTACCAGTACATGGGACGAGCCTTATGGCTTAACATTGGCTGAGAGCTTGGCTTGCGGTACGCCAGTCATAGGTTTTAATGTTGGTGCGAGCGCTGAGATTGTTACGCCGGATACTGGCATTATCGTACCTAAAATGGATAAAGATGCTTTTATTCAAGCTTTTGATGATATTAAAAGTATTTCTCGCGTGGCATGTCGCCTTCGTGCTGAGCAATTTTGTTCCGTCGCTACGATGGTTGATGGTTATCTGCGGCTATATGAGCAGGCATTAGAAAGTAGTGATAGTGCTAATGTTAGCGCTCAGATTCAGGCCTTGTCTTTCTAGGGGATACTTATGATTCAAATTCTAGATGTAGGCTGGGTTTTCAACCCAGCATTTTGCTTTTGCAAAGCTTCAAGGCTTAATTAAAACTCAGCCTACTGAAAATTTTCCAAAAAAACAGACTGACTTGACCAGCTATTTAATTGTCATTTCTCAATAAGTAAGTTCTAGGACATCTTTTATGCGTATTGGCTATTATGCCCATCATCATGGTTCAGGTCACTGCCGCCAAGCAGATAAATTGGCTGCATTATTGCCGCTCGAGTTACGCGATCAGATGACGGTGTTTACCAGTTTACCTATTGATGGTTATCGCTTTAGTACGATAACTGATGAGCAAATCGTACGTTTAAGCGCTGAGGATCAGCTGCCAGAAGATGTACTGCCAGGACGAGCTGGAAAATATTGGCAGCCAAGTAGTTTGCATTACTCGCCAGTAGGTAATCGTCATGTGCAGACGCGTAGCTGGCAGCTACTCGATGAGATCCGTCAGCGTCAGATTGACCTAATGATTATCGATGTGAGCGCCGAAGTTGCCATGCTATGCCGCGCTGCTAGTGTGCCTTACTTATATGTAAAGCTGGCAGGCGAGCGCGATGATATGCCACATTTGAATGCCTTTGCTGGCGCGCTGGGATTATTAGCTCCTTATCCAAAGGCGCTTGAAGCGCCAGCAACGCCGGACTGGGTACGCCAAAAAACGCTATATCTTGATTTCATGCCCAATAAGACGGATGAGCTGTTAACGTTTACCGCCTTTATAAATAAGCTCATGACGCTCACTACTGATAATACTATTCATGAGCGACTTTACTCGCGTTTAGACGCTGTCAATAAATCAGCTGAAGATAATGCCAACGAAGGTAGTATTGTTACCGTCATTAAGGGCTATGGTGGTCACGATGCTATTGATGCCAAGCTGCTACAGCTGCGCCGTGCATTACCCAATGCATTGATTATATCGCTTGGACCTATTAACGACGAGGCACGTGATTATGTCGATATTGCTGCGCACGTAGATGATGTAACGTCATTTATTGCCTATAGTGACCTGCTTTTGATGGCTTGTGGTTTGAACGGTATTGCGCAAGCCTATGACTATGCGACGCCGCTTGTGGTATTACCAGATGAGCGTCCGCATCGTGAGCAGGAAGTCATGGCAGAGGCACTGATTGAGCAAGGCCGTGCTTTAAGTTGGCCGCAGTTTATCGCTCAAATTTCAAGTTTGGGTAGTCAGGATATACCGTCTTTTTTATCAGTTAACAATAAGTCAATTAACAACGAATCAGTTATCAATGAATCAATCAACACTGATAAGACTGCTTTGACGGGTAACCAAGCTAATATGCTAGCGCAAGAATTTATGGATAGTTTCGCTGACTATACTTCCGTTAAAGCTTGGTTTGAGGAATGGTTATTGCCGCAGCTAGGTATAAAACCTGAAAGATAATAAGAGCAAATATTTCTATGACAACGATAACCAAAGCGCAAGACGCCATTCATGCCACTACTCCCGTTAGCGTGCCTTTAAGCGTCATTACTACCTGCTATGGACGCAATCGACACCTCTACAATCTACTCAGTAGTTTGTCGCAGGGTAGTGTCAAACCAGCAGAAATTATTATCGTTAATGACGATGCTGAGCATGAACGTCTAGCAGAGTACGATTTAAATATTATTAAGATAGCAACGACTACAGCGACTGAGGATGGATTAGCAAGTAGCGCATCATTTGATATTGGTCGTAACCGTAACCTTGGAGCCGCGCGCGCCACGTATGACGCCATGGTTTTCTTGGATGTAGATTGTATCGTCGCCCCAACCTTTATTGAGCAGCTACATTATAAACTCCAAGCACATTCCAAAGCCTTACTGATGGGTCAACCGCGTTATCTGATGCGTCCTTTAACCGATGATGAGGGTAGTCAGCTACAACAAGGTAAATTAGCAGCCGATTATCTAGACAAGCTGTCCGTATTTAACCCTTATCGGGATAACTTTGATTTGCAGCATCAAGATAAGTCTATTAAACAGACGCAAGATTATGGTGCATTTTGGAGTCTTTGCTTTGCGATCATGCGCCGTCAATTTGAGAAAATTGGTGGCTTTGATACGGATTATGTCGGCTACGGCGCTGAAGATACGGATTTTGCTTTTATGGCGCGTGCGTTGAATATCGATTTTTACTTAACTGATGATGTGATTTACCATCAACAGCATAGTGTCTATAGACCGCCGCTTAATCATTTAGATAGTATCGTTATCAATGCCAATCGCTTTTATGAAAAATGGCAACATTGGCCGATGTCAGTATGGTTAGCAGAGTTTGCGCAGTTGCAATTGATTAACTGGCAAGATACGCAGACAGTACCGATTGCTATCAATCGACAGCCAAGTGAAGTCGAGATTAGAGCGGCTCATTATCCGGATGCGCCTTATGTTTAGTATGCTGTATATCTAAATGATGTAGAGGCTCTGTTTTATTAACACTGATTCGTTAGTGCTGATGTATTAATACTGACGGATAATCTCGACGCTATTAGGCGGCGTCGCAAGCTCTTGTCTTTCAAACGCCCAATTATGCCCATCCCAAAAGTGCGCTGTTTTATCATCATTATTAAAGCCCAACATGACTATCGATAGCGGAGTCGCAGCGTTTTGTCGCTGCTGCACATGTAAGCGCGCCGCTAATAATAGCCGATATAACAGAAACCCTGAGGTCGGCGCTGATGAATGGATATCAGCAAAAATAGGATAATCTGCCACCACGCTATGCTGATCTGATAGCACGCGACAATGCTCATCGCTATGCAATAAATGATTTAGCAGTTCTGGAATCTTTAATACTCGGCTGGCTGTTATCGGATCATCATTAGGGCTAGGGTCGTCAGCTGGTAATGGAAACTGGTAGTCAGCATTCCCAAACAAGATGCCAAGTGGTGCATGCTTTGCCATATCTAGCATTGCAGTTAAGTTGTTACTACGCGGCGGCATGCCAAAATGCAATAAACTGTCGCCGATTTTTCTAAAAAATAACAGTTTTGGTAGATCTTTAGCGCTAGGGTGATGAGCAAAAAAATCAGCATGAATAAAGTCATTGAACAAAACTAGCATATCTGTCAGCTGCAACAGCGCCTCTAAGCTCGCTGTATCTATTGAAGGGTTATTTGCTATCAATACAATCCGTTTACTCTGCAACATTTGCTCTTGAATGATAAGCGGTAAGCTTGCAAAAGCCAAGGCCGACTCAGTATCAAAACCAGAAGTATCAAAATCAGCAATAATGTCAAAATCAACGCCCGTTAAAGAGTGATAAGTATTATCGTATAGTAAGTCTGTTAGGTGGGACGTATTTAGCATAGAGGCTTAAATGACCTAAAAAGGTGAAGTAACATTATAAAAAACGGAATAACATTATACCTTATTTCTACTGCAATAGCATTACCTAAGTATATGATAGTCATAGAAAAAAGGTAATTATTAGACAATGTTTTACAGTACATTAGTGCTACATTACGCTACCTTTTTGTCTCATGTTTATCCTTATATATCCGTATCATAAAAGCAATTCCATAATGGCTATAAGGATAAAGAGATATGAGTAATATTATTAAAAAATTGCAACTGACTACATTGGGCGCTTGTCTAACTTTAGCATTGAGCGCAGGTGTAGTGAGTACAGCTGTTAGTGCTGCTAATCATACTGACGAAGTGAGTGCTGCTCAAACAGCGAAAATTAGCCTAAAGCAGGCGATTACTACGGCGAGCAAAGAAGCTTCCGGTACTTTAATCAGCGCAGAGTTTGATGAAAATGACAGCGATGCTGAGGGTGATGGCGGTGTCTATGAGCTGGAATTCAGTACTAATACCACTGGTTATGAAATCAAAGTTGATGCTATAACTGGCAAAGTCGTAAAGTCTGAAACCGAAAATTTAGATAAAGATGATGTCGATAGTTATGAAGTTCAGCAGCAAGCAAAAATCAAGATTATGGATGCTATCAATACTGCGGAAAAACAAACCAGTGGTCGTGTCTTAGAAATTGAATTCGAAAATGATAATGATTATGCTGATCATCAGACCTACTACGAAGTTAAAGTACTAAAGGCTGATCAAATTGTTGAACTAAATATCGATGCCGAAACAGGTACTGTATTTGAAAATTCAATCGAAGATATAGACGCTGTGCCAGATATGACCGCAGTAGAGTTATAATTTCGACAATAAAATTTAGTTATTCATTTTTAGTCAATAACGAATAGACTGATATGTGATAGCAATTTAGCAGCTCCCATCAAAAGCCCCAATCAATCATTGGGGCTTTTTTAATGATAAATGTTTATGGTAATTCGCTATACCGTCTCGCGCCATTTACCTTGAACCATAACACCTGCGATAGGATTTAGCCCCATTTGATAAGCAAGGTCAGCAGGGCGAGCGATATCCCATAATGCCAAATCTGCATCGTAACCCACTTCTATTTTGCCTTTGTTGGCTAGACCTAACGCTTGTGCCGCATGAACGGTCGCTCCTGCCAATACTTCTTCAGTAGTGAGATAAAATAATGTACAGCCCATATTCATCGCTAATAACAGCGAGGTGAGTGGCGAAGTACCGGGGTTACAATCTGTTGAAACGGCAATCGGAACTTGGTGTTTACGCAATTCTTCAATCGGTGGCAGTTTGGTATCACGTAGCGTATAAAAAGCACCCGGCAGTAGCACCGCTACCGTGTTGCTTGCGGCCATTTTTTTAATATCGTCTTCTACTAAGTGCTCAAGATGGTCGCTTGATAGTCCTTGGTATTCTGCTACCAAAGCACTAGCGCCTATGTTTGAGAGCTGCTCAGAATGCAACTTAACTGGCAAGCCTAACGAACGAGCAACTTCAAAGACGCGCTTAATTTGCTCAGCAGTAAAGGCGATGTTTTCGCAGAAGCCATCGACCGCATCGACCAAACCCTCGCTATGCAAGATTGGCAACCACTGACAAACTTGCTCAATATACTCATCCGCACAGTCTTTATACTCCGGAGGTAGCGCATGGGCAGCCAGATAAGTGGTGCTGACATGAATGTTGTGTTTGTCGCCGAGCGCGCGAGCGACTTTTAGCATTTTGCGCTCAGTGTCTAAGTCCAGCCCATAGCCAGATTTGATTTCAATACTGGTCACGCCTTCTTTGATGAGCGCGAGCAGGCGTTTTTCACTTTGCGCAAACAATTCTTCCTCATTAGCCGCGCGGGTAGAGCTAACTGTTGAGACAATGCCGCCACCTTGTGCCGCGATATCTTGATAACTGGCACCTTGCAATCGCGCTTCGAACTCGTTGCTGCGGTTACCGCCATAAACGATATGGGTATGACAATCGATGAGTCCAGGCGTGACCCAGTTACCCTCAACGTCTTTGATTTGATCGCTTTTATAATGAGTAAGATGCGGCTTTATTTGCTCATGCGTACCAACCCATGCAATTTTGCCGTCTTTGATACCGATAGCAGTGTTTTCTAACTGACCGTAAGGAGTGTTTTTTTCTTGGTTGTCATTATAAATATCAAACCCGTATTGCTCTGAAAAGGTGGCGAGATTGGCATTGATAATAATGTTGTCAAATGATGTCAAAGTGGAGTTGTTTATAGGCATTTGGTCTGTACCGTTTGTTGTATTAGTCATGATGTGCTCCTACTTATTAGTATAGATTTAGTGCAGCCATCCATAGTCCGTTCACTTTAAAATAGACATTGTGTCGTTGGTAAAAACTCTTCTTGCTGTGGGGCTGCTGACAGAGGATGTGCAAAATTTACTTCAGTAGCCTTGTATGGTTGGTTTATTTTAAAAATGTTATAGCGTGACTGGTACAAATTTTACTCGCTTGTTGTGCGCAAGCGAGACAAAGGCTTCGCAAAATTCATCCCAGTCACTTGTATAAATATTCATAACACTTTTATTCTGTATCGATTTATTTATACTAAAAGTAAATGCTGCTCGATAATAGTCGCTAATAGGCGAGCGGCAACTTTGCAGCTGCGTCCATCAACATCAAAGATCGGGTTAATCTCGGCAATATCAGCCATTCTTACTTTGTTTGACGCCATGATAAGTTTGACCGCGCGCTCAACGAATGCCAAGTTAATACCATAGGCGGCTGGCGCACTGACACCAGGTACGATGCTCGATGGCAAGCAATCCATATCAATGGTTAAGTAGACCACATCAACTTCATTGATAAAATTTTCTATTTGAGCAGCAATTTTTTTCCATTTCTTATTGGTGCAATCTTCGTCACTGATAATGTGTACGCCCAACTGCTCAGCACGGTCGAAGAGCGCGGCAGTGTTGGAAAACCGACTGACGCCGATACAGCAATAGTGAAATGGTTGACCTTGTGCGTCAAGGTGCTCGGCAATTTGACGAAATGGCGTACCAGACGTGGCGACATCAGATTGGCGAATATCTAGATGAGCGTCAAAGTTAATCACCCCGATGCTAGGCATTGTGCTTACCTTATTTTCAACATTGCTTTCGACATCATTTTCAAAATAGTTTTTGACATTGCTAACGTCATTAGTAGGCTGATCGGCTTTTGATGACAGCGCCTGCCATAATCCTAAAAAGCTGCCATAAGCAATGGCATGACCACCACCAAGCCCGATAGGTAGACCGCCTTCCTGGATAATGTGACTTACTTTATCTGCATAGGTTACTTGGGCTTGCTCAAGGGTACGCTCGGCAAAATCATCATTATCATGACAATCGATATCACCAGCATCACCTAGTAGAGTCGGCAATTGACCATCAAAGCGTTGTTGTAACTCAGCGATGACCGGCAGCGCCGCAAATGCCTGACGAATCAAGGGCGGCGCAGCTCGTGCACCCACGCGTCCTTGATTACGTCTGACGCCTTGATCACAAGCAAAACCGACCAGTCCAATGCGCTGACCATTTTGCTGACTGGTGCTATCAAAGGCATAAGGCTGAGCTATTTGATACCAGTAGCGGGCGCGCGCAGACTCAAACGGCTCTGCACGTCCTGTCCACCGACTCATATCAGCTGCAGTGTGGCTAACGGCTATTGTCACTTTTGACCTCCTTTCATAATATAAAACCTGACTCTCAATTTAGTATTGCCTACGCCAATAAAGCTAGATGGTTGAGAGTGGGTTTTATATATATAAAACTTTCCTATTTAGACTCATACCAATCGCTGCGCAGTGACTGCCAATATTCGGTGAGCGTGCCATCTAATACTAGTTGTTTTGCTGCTTCAATATCAGGCGCTAGGTAGCGATCTTTGTCGTAAAAAGTCACTTGATCGCGTAGTTTTTGATGTGCTGTTTTCAACGCTTCCGAGGTATCTAGTCCACGATGGAAGTCGATACCTTGACCAGCAGCCAATAACTCAATACCGATAATGGTGGCGGTATTTTGCGCCATCTCGTATAGGCGGCGCGCACAATAGGTTGCCATCGATACGTGGTCTTCTTGGTTGGCAGAAGTTGGAATGCTATCGACACTGCCAGGATGGGCGATAGATTTGTTCTCTGAGGCGAGTGCCGCTGCGGTGACATGGGCAATCATAAAGCCTGAGTTCACTCCCGCATTATCCACCAAGAATGGTGGTAAGCCGCCTGACAAGGTTGCATCAATCAATAAAGCCACACGGCGCTCAGACATAGAACCAATCTCAGCAATTGCCAAGGCTAAAATGTCTGCGGCAAAGGCAACTGGCTCGGCATGGAAGTTACCACCTGAGATAGCAACTGGGCCATCATCGTTAGTGAAGATAAGTGGGTTATCGGTCACCGCATTAGATTCAATTAATAAGGTTTTTCCTGCTTGGTTGATGATATCAAGGCAAGCACCCATGACTTGTGGCTGACAGCGTAAGCAATAAGGGTCTTGTACTCTATCGTCCTGTTCGCCATCATGCGAGGCGCGGATAGCACTGCCTTTAATCAGCTGGCGATGCGCTTTAGCAATTTCAATTTGCCCATGATGACCACGCACTTCATGAATACGCGCATCAAATGGAGCATCTGAGCCTTTGGCGGCATCGATAGACATGGAGCCGACGATGGTTGCTGTCTCAAGTAAGTCCCGTGCTAAGAAATAACCACGCAATGCCAATGCGGTTGAGACCTGAGTACCATTAATAAGAGCGAGCCCTTCTTTGGCTGCTAGGGTAATGGGCTCAAGACCATGTTGCGCTAATGCATCAGCAGCGGGTATTTTTTTGCCGTCAACATAGACATCGCCTTCGCCCATCATCGCCAGCGTCATATGCGATAAAGGTGCTAAGTCACCAGATGCCCCAACGGAGCCTTTGGCAGGAATGTTTGGGGTAATTTGATTGTTGATTAAGCCAAGTAAGCTATCGACCACAGCGCGACGTACACCAGAGACGCCTTGCGCTAAACTGGCAACTTTCATCACCATAATTAGCCTGACCACGTTGTCCGGTAGCGCCTCACCAGTACCCACCGAGTGAGAAACGATAAGGTTACGCTGCAGTAGCTCAAGCTGATCATCACTGATGCGGGTTTTTGCTAATAGGCCAAAACCGGTATTGATGCCATAAGCGCTCTTATCACGCGCAATGATGGTACGTACATCTTCATGCGAGGCATCTATCGCCTCATAAGCACTGTCGGGTAGCGTCAATATGACAGGTTGCTCATAAATATCGCGCAACATCTCGAAGCTTAATTGGCGTGGGTGTAGTGTTAGTTTTTTGATATCAGTCATGCGATTCATCCTAATTTTATGAGCTATATTAATTATATTTTTTGTTGTCTATACATTTTAGTTTATGCTTTGTTGTTTATAAACCGTTAAAAGCTATGCTGTTTAAATTTTCTTAACCAATCCTGCTCGTTTCAGTCGGTCTAACTGATCCAGCCCAAATATATCGCTAAATGTCCAAAAGGCGCAGCGATTAGAATGCTAAGTACCACTCGCTCAAACCAAATAATGACCATCTTAGGTACTGACAGCGGAATTTCAGTTGCCAATACACAAGGAATCATCGCTGAAAAGAACAGCACGCTACTAATCGAAACAACTCCTGCTACATAGCGGGTCAAGACCTCAGCTTCCGTTAGCAAGAGGGCAGGCAAAAACATTTCAGCCAGTCCCGCTGACATGCCTTTGGCAGCAACTAGTGGCTCAGGCATACCGGTTACCCAAGTGAATGGATACAAGAGCAAGCCCAAGGCATCAAAGACAGGCGTATATTTGGCTAGTAATAAACCCGTTAACCCTACCGCAATAATCGAGGGTACAATCGCTGCCGCCATCGTCACCCCATCGCGAAAGTTCGACCACATAATTTGTTTGAGGTCAGTCGCACGGCGCGAAGTAGCCAGTCCTAAATGATAAGCTGCTGCTAAACGATTGCCTTGTTGGTTTTCTAAGTCTGGACGGCTGGCGCTATCATCAAAACCTCGAATAGGTGGAATACGTGCACTAATGGCGGTGACGATAAAGGTAATAATCAGTGTCGACCAAAAAAACAGATTCCAAAATTCCATTAGACCAAGGGTCTTAGCAACGATGACCATAAACGCTGCCGACACCGTAGAAAAACCAGTAGCAATAATGATGGCTTCACGAACCGAATATTGATTTTGCAGAAAGACCCGATTGGTAATGAGCAGCCCAATAGAGTAACTGCCAACAAAAGAGGCGACCGCATCAATCGCTGATGAGCCGGGTGTTTTCCAAATTGGCTTCATAATAGGCTGCATGAGTACTCCAAACATCTCCAGCAAGCCAAAACCGAGCAAAAAAGCGAGGATTAATGCGCCAATAGGGACAATCATGCCGACTGGTAATGCCAGTTTTTCAAACAAAAACGGCAACATGTCCTTTTCCATGATGATAGCAGGCGCCATATCAGTGATATACATGATGGCGAGTACCAGCCCGATAATCTTAAAGGCGGTTAATATCATATTGGTGATATTTTTACGCCATGAACCATCGTAAATGGGTTTGCCAACACCATAAATCATCAGTAAAAACAGTAAAAATACCGCAAGGGTGTGCTGCTGAGTGACTAGATAAGTTGCCCCGTGATCAAATAAAATAGTGCTCTTTTCACCAATAGTGAAGGGCACAAAGAACATCACCAGACCAATAGCACTAAATACGATTAGCTGTATTAGCGCTACAGGTTTGGACAGCAGCTTTTCAGGCGGCGGGCTAGCAGGTGCTGGACTGTCTAGAGGCGTTCTAGGCACGGAGCTGCCTGGGGGCAAAATATCACGTTCAGACATATTATCGTCCTTGATAAAGTGTTGATGATGTCCTTATATCATTTGGGCATATAAGGACAAGGGCAAGCTATTTAATCATCGGTAGATTTAAGCCATAGTCTTTCGCTGTTTTGATAGCCAGCTCATAGCCTGCATCTGCATGACGCATCACACCTGAGCCGCAATCATTGACCAGTACTCTTGCTAAGCGCTTGGCAGCCGCATCTGTGCCGTCAGCGACGATGACCATGCCAGAGTGCTGCGAGTAACCCATGCCAACACCGCCGCCATGATGTAATGACACCCAAGTGGCGCCGCCTGCGACATTGAGCATGCCGTTTAATAACGCCCAGTCAGATACCGCATCTGAGCCATCTTTCATACTTTCTGTTTCGCGGTTGGGGCTGGCAACAGAGCCAGTATCCAAATGGTCACGACCGATAACGATAGGACCTTTTAATTCACCGCTTTTGACCATTTCGTTAAAGGCTAAGCCTGCTTTATCACGTTCACCAAGACCTAACCAGCAGATACGCGCTGGCAAGCCTTGAAACTGAATGCGTTCTTTTGCCATGTCTAGCCAGCGATGAATATGCTGATTTTCAGGGAACAGCTCTTTAATTTTTTGATCGGTTTTGTAGATATCTTCTGGATCACCTGATAATGCTACCCAGCGGAATGGGCCTTTGCCTTGGCAAAACAGCGGGCGAATATAAGCAGGGACAAAACCCGGGAAATTAAAGGCATTTTTCACCCCTTCATCAAAGGCAACTTGACGAATGTTATTACCATAATCAGTCGTTGGGATACCCATTTCTTGTAGATCTAGCATGGCCTGCACGTGTACGGCACAAGACGCGGCGGCATCTTTGGTTAATGCGGCATGTTGGTCCGGATTTTCTTGTGCCGCTTTCCATTCTTCAACTGTCCAGCCACTTGGCAAGTAGCCATTGATTAAGTCATGAGCGGAGGTTTGGTCAGTGACCAAATCAGGTTTTATCTCGCCTGCATTGGCACGCTTAACCATCTCAGGCAAGATATCCGCCGCATTACCAAGTAGCGCGATTGAGACGGCTTCACCCGCGTCCGTATGTTGTTTAATCAGCTCATAAGCATGGTCAAGATCGTCTGCTTGCTTATCGACGTAACCAGTACGCAAACGGAAATCAATACTAGACTGCTGGCATTCGATATTTAGAGAAGTCGCACCAGCAAAGGTCGCAGCTAGTGGTTGCGCGCCGCCCATACCACCAAGACCAGCGGTCAAAATCCAACGTCCTGCCCAGCTGCCATCATAATGCTGGCGACCGGCTTCAACAAAAGTTTCATAAGTGCCTTGGACGATGCCTTGAGTGCCGATATAAATCCAGCTACCGGCAGTCATTTGGCCGTACATAAATAGGTCTTTGCGATCAAGCTCATTGAAATGCTCCCACGTTGCCCAGCGCGGGACAAGGTTGGAGTTGGCAATCAACACACGTGGCGCATTTTCATGAGTTTGAAAGACGCCAACTGGTTTGCCTGATTGCACTAATAAGGTCTCATCGTCTTCTAATTCTTTGAGTGACGCGAGTATTTGATCATAGCTTTCCCAGTTACGGGCTGCACGTCCGATACCGCCATACACAACCAAGCTTTTTGGGTTTTCGGCCACATCAGGGTGTAGGTTGTTTTGCAGCATGCGATAAGGCGCTTCGGTCAGCCAGCTTTTGCAATTGAGCGTACTGCCAGTCGGCGCAGCAATATTACGACTCTCATCACGACGCGTAAATTCATTATTGTTGCTGGTTCCGTTGTTGCTCATTCCATTATCGGTAGTCATGATCATGTCCTTGTGATTATTTATACGATTTACTATTAACATTATTTGGTATTGTTAATAAGTTGTATATACAAATTATCAAAGATTATTTTTTCATGCAAGCATTTTTTTATAAATAGTTAAATTATTTATGAAGTTGCTTTGTTTGATAGGCTGTTCTCATGGTGATTATGATAACTGTCATGATATTATGTCAGCACTTTTATAGCTGCATACCTGTATAGTTGAAGTCGACGGTTAAAGATGAGCATGACAAAGGTGAAGAGTGACATGACAAAAACAGTTCCAGCATATCAGCGGATTAAAAACGCAATATTGGATAATATCCATTCTGGAAAATGGCAGGCGGGCGAAGCTATCTCTACCGAAATGGCGTTGGCGGAAGAGTTTGGCGTATCGCGAATGACAGTAAACCGCGCCTTAAAAGAATTAAGCGAAGAGCGGGTATTAGAGCGTCGGCAAGGGTCGGGGACATTTGTCGCACAGCAGCAGTTCAATCATACCTTTGTAGAAGTGCGCAATATCGCTCAAGATTTAAAATCAGCCAATCGCGATTATCAGGCACAAGTGGTGAGCAAACGCGCTATTACCGCGAGCATGTTAGATGATGAGATGCGCCGTAAATTTGGTATTGATGAAGCAGTTGTATCTTCTAATTCTAAGGGTGATGATTCAAAGGACACTGATAGCAATACTAATAGCACTGAGCCAGCTGTTTTATATGAAGTAAAAATCATTCATTTCGCTGACGGTCAGCCGATACAGTTTGAAGAGCGTTGGGTGGATGCGACAAAAGTACCAGAGTTCATTGAGCAAGATTTTAGCGTGGTGAATACCAGCGACTATCTCATTGCTGAAAGCCCACTTGAGCGCGGTAACTATACCATTCGAGCCTTAGCAGCACCTGATGAGATCGCTGATGCCCTACAGATTGCACCGCAGTCACCGACGTTAGTTCTACGTCGTCAGACTTATTCGGCAGGGAAGGTACTGACCTTTGTCAAGATGTGGCATGCAGGCGATCGCTATCAATTCTCTGGCAAACTTTAACAATCTTACGCGTGCTCACTGTTTTTGTACGGTTATTCTTGCCAAATTGCGATAGTATATGAGCTAGACGCTGTTTAAATAGTATGGATTAACTTTGATTCTACTACATCGAATTCTTTTGTTAAAAGTCCATAAAAGAAAAATAATATAAAATAGTATTGAAAGACACAAACAATATCCTCAAATCGGGCAACCAAAGCAAATATTGCAGTGCACATGTTTTATTGTGATATTCATATTATATAGTTTTATTTAACTTTGTTTGCCTTATACATTTTTGCATTATCCATTCATCTTATAAGGACGCCTTATGAAACGTCGTAATCTTTTAGCCCTTGCCGCCAGTACTGTATTGCTTGCCGCTTGTGGTCAGTCTACTACTAATGAAGCTGAAACCAATGCAACCGACAGTGCTGAGACTGCCGGTTCTGACTTGCTACAACGTATCAATAATGGCGGCACTATTAACGTCGGTACCGAAGGCACCTACCCACCATTCACTTATCATGATGAGAGTGGAAAGCTGACGGGTTATGATGTCGAAGTAACGCGTGCAGTCGCTGATAAATTAGGCGTTGATGTTGAATTTAAAGAAACTCAGTGGGACGCTATGCTGGCAGGTCTGGACTCAAAACGTTTTGATATGGTCGCCAACCAAGTCAGTCTAACTACCCCTGAGCGTTTAGCAAAATATGACAAATCTCAAGCTTACAGCTGGTCAGGCGCTGTGGTTTTAGCGCCAACTGATGACAATCGCTATAGCTCGTGGGAAGCGTTAAAAGGTCTACGTTCAGCACAGTCGCTCAGCAGTAACTATGGTGAGCTAGCAGAACGCTATGGCGCAGAAGTCGTTCCTGTTGATGGCATGGCACAAGCGATTCAATTGGTTAAACAAGATCGTGCTGACTTTACAATGAACGATAACCTTGCAATATTAGACTATCTAAAAAAATTCCCAGACAGCGCGCTTGAGATTAAATTGGTTGCACCGGCCAGTGAGCAAACTGGTTCAGGATTAGTCTTGATTAAAGGCGATGAAGCCGTCGTCGCAAAATTAGACGAAGCAATGGCAGCATTAGCAGCCGATGGGACGCTAACCAAACTTAGCGAAGAGTTCTTTGGTGCTGATATAAGTCAACAAAAATAATGCTAGCTTCTATCACGTCAGTGCTAGCTGAACTACTGGCATTATTGCCATTTATGGACCCTGATCGGGCGCAAATTGTTATCAATTCATTTTGGCCAATGCTGAAAGGCGGTATCTATTATTCGATACCGCTGGCATTGATCTCGTTTGCAATTGGTATGGCAATTGCGCTGACGGTAGCACTAATTCGTATCGTGCCGCGTGCTGGCTGGTTCCATGAGATTATTTATAGACTTGCTCGCATTTACGTGTCTGCCATTCGCGGAACACCGATGCTGGTGCAGCTGTTTATCATCTTCTATGGTTTGCCCAGTGTTGGATTAAAGCTTGATCCATTTCCTTCTGCGATTATTGCCTTTTCACTGAATATCGGTGCCTATGCGTCTGAGACGGTGCGTGCCTCTATTTTATCTATTCCAAAAGGCCAGTGGGAAGCAGGATCGACTGTCGGGCTAACGTATCTACAAACCTTTCGCCATGTGATTTTGCCACAAGCGCTACGGGTTTCAGTGCCACCGTTATCCAATACTTTTATTAGCTTGGTAAAAGACACGTCTTTGGCCTCATTGGTACTCGTCACTGAGCTGTTTAAACAAGCTCAGATTATTACGGCGCGTAATTATGAGTTTATGCTGGTTTATACTGAAGCGGCGGTTATATATTGGGGTATTTGTCTGTTCTTGACCTTTATTCAAGGCAAGCTTGAGATTCGTCTTGATCGCTATATCGCTAAATAATTTATAAATACGCCGTATAATCTTGCTAGTATTATCCGCACAACAGGAACCTTTATGATTCAAGTCACCAATATTCACAAAGCCTTTGGTAGCAATCAAGTGCTCAAAGGCATTGATTTGACCATTCACAAAGGCCAAGTAGTCGTGATATTAGGGCCGTCAGGATCGGGTAAAACCACTTTTTTACGTTGTCTTAATGCGCTGGAGATTCCTGATCAAGGTGTCATTGCGTTTGATGATGGCAGCTTGACGGTCGACTTTGGCACTAAGCCTAAGAAAAAAACCTTGCTGGCACTGCAACGTAAATCAGGCATGGTGTTTCAGTCTTATAATTTGTTTCCGCATAAGACAGCGATTGAAAATTTAATGCTTGGGCCGACGGTGGTACAAGGGCAAAGTAAAGCACAAGCCCGTGAGCAGGCTTTAGTTTTATTGGAGAAGGTTGGTCTATCGGACAAATCGGATCTTTACCCGTTTCAGCTATCTGGTGGCCAGCAGCAGCGAGTTGGTATTGCTCGTGCGCTGGCCATTGAGCCGTCGTTACTGTTGTTCGATGAACCAACTTCCGCGCTTGATCCCGAGCTGGTCCAAGACGTACTCGAGGCGATGAAAAAACTGGCATCTGAAGGCTGGACGATGGTTGTCGTAACCCATGAAATCAACTTTGCTCGTGATGTCGCTGACCATGTCGTCTTGATTGAAGATGGTTATGTGGTCGAAGAGGGCAGCGCGAAGCAGTTATTTGAAGACTCCGAGCACCCAAGGACGCAAGCGTTTTTACAGCGTATTGTGCAGTAATAAGATTAGGGTAATCTAACTTATCTATTAAATCTGTATATAGTCAGTCCTAAATAAAAGCATTACAAAGATTACAACGCGCTACTGAGATAATTTTTCCTTGCTTGCTGTGCCTACGCAGACAGAGGCTGCGCAAAATTTATGTCAGTAGCGCTGTATTTATTTTATAGTGGATTGACTATAGCGTAAATTTTTTTTGAAGCAAAGTCTTAAGCACTCTAAAGAAAATTTTTAGGCAAAAAAAAGTCCCAACTATGATGTCATGGTTGGGGCTTTTTTAATCTAATAAAAATAGCTGCTGCTGTATTCTAAATATTTTGAACGTTAATTTTTAGTAGCGCGTAATAAAAACTAAACTTTTTGCCGTCTTCTTAGCCAACGCGGTACACGCGTGGTAGTACCGTTTAATACGGCATTAAATAAAGCCGCCAATAAAATCAATACCACGCCCACGTATTGAATCCACGATAATGATTGATGTAATAGCATTGTCGCAAGGGCGATAGCAGTCAACGGCTCAAAGATAGTAAATACTGAAGCGCGAGTAGCAGGTAGCTTCTCCAACGCTTTCATATAGAGACCAAAAGGTACGACTGTTCCAAGCAAAGACAGTCCTAAGACGTAGCCCCAAGTAAGCAAAGGCAAGGTTAATAATTGCTCATAGGTGTTATAGGTTTCAGGTAGCAATAGCAGCACACCAGCACTAATGACAATAGAGGTAAAAAATACCAAAGGGGCAGGATGCGCATAATGCATCGCGCGCTTGCCGAGTACTCCGTATAGGGAATAACACACGCCTGATAGCAGTCCGAGCACAATACCCCAATTGGCTTGTGCTTGCTCACCTAACATCGTTAAGCCGACGCCGAATACAGCCATTAGTGCTAGTAATGCCGACTGCCGCGTAATGGATTCACTAAGAAAAAACGCTGAGAAAAGTAAGCTAAAAACGGGCGCAGTATAAAGGAGGGCGACAGCGGGACCAGCACCGACATAAATAACGGCAAAGAAGTAGCATACCGACATACCAAGCACGCCAATTAAAGACTGTAGCGCTAGTCCAAGCCACTGCTTTGGACGTAGCTTAACGAGATGTGGCCATAATTTTGGCAGCATGACAAGGATAAGAAAAGCAGCGGTAACGATGCGCAAAATGGTAATTTGCCAGCCACTAAAGCCGATTTGGTTGAGGTAGGTCGAGAATATCCCTAAAGTACCCCAGCAGACAGCGGCTGTGATAATTTGAATAGTACCTATCCATGATTGCCGCGCTGACATTACGCTACTGGTGTTTGCCATATCGTTCTCTTATTAATGTCCAATTGTCGCCATGTTTTACAAGGCTTTTAGTTGTCCAAACTGTCTGAGCAACAACGCAATATAACTTCTCAAAGGCGGTACTAAAATAAGAAAAGACAACCCGATTGAGGGCTGTCTTTTGTGTGTCATGATTCATTTAATGTTAAAGCTATTGTCTAATGCTTAGTTAATACGAGTCAGCGAAGTATAAACTTAACTATGCTCACTGTTAATTTCACTTTTAGTTGCGCTGTCAGATTCGCTATCAGTTTCACGATCAATTTCAATCTGAACTTGCCAATCATTAATATCAAGCTCATGGCAGTTATTGCCTTCGCCATTGATACGATCAATGACCAAAAAGTCAGAGTTACAACCAAGTGCGAGCAGTGGGTGATGCCAAACGTTGGCATCATATTGCACGCCTTGATGAGACTTGGCATAAAATACTTTTAAATCATCAGCAGACTGGGGTGGCTCGCCCGCAGGCGCAACGACGACAATATAATCTTGACCATGCATCGAAAAGAAAGCTTGCGTACCAAACGGATGATATTCCATCACTGACAAAGCGATAGGAAATTCGCGCTTTTTAGCACAGAAAATACTCATGCCGACATTGCCACCATCAAGCTTAGACTCAGCGATAGCATGATGGCGCTTGGCGTAGCCATTATTAATCTCATAACAATTTTCAGGCGTTTCTTGCTCTTTGTCGTACGGCTCAATAACCTTACCATATGGCGCAAACTCAGCTTTGGTCAAAGGTTTGGCTATGATTGTAGTACTCATGAATTCACCTTACTATGGGTTAGTAATATCTGTTAATTGGTAGAGTCGTTTAATTGGCAGTATCAGCAACTTTACCATAAACCCGTACGCGACTTAAACCGTCATCTGGGAGTAAATGACATACTCGAATTAACGATTATGCCTCTAAACTGTTTATCGTTCTGGATGGGTTATCGTTCTGGGCGAATAAACGGCATATGTCTATTCACATCTTTATATAGTAAGTATCTAAATGGACCAGGTCCGCCAGCGTAACAAGATTGTGGGCAAAATGCGCGCAGCCACATAAAATCACCTGCCTCAACTTCTACCCATTCGCCGTTTAAGTGATATACGGCTTTACCTTCTAGTACATACAAACCATGTTCCATAACATGAGTTTCATCAAATGGAATCACACCACCTGGCTGGAAAGTAACTATATTCACATGCATATCGTGACGCATATCAGATTGCTCTGTAAACCTAGTCGTTGCCCATACGCCTCCTGTGTCCGGCATCTCAATCGCTTCAACATCGTGATCGCTGGTTACAAAGGGTTCGGGCGCATCAATACCTTCTACAAATTGATAAGCTTTGCGGATCCAATGAAATTTAACGTGCTTATCGCTATTGTTTTTCAGCGTCCATTTACATCCCGGCGGTAAAAATGCATAACCTCCCGCTTCAAGATGATGCGATTCACCTTCTATAGTCATATCCATTTCACCTTCAACGATGAATACAACACCTTCGGCTTTTGCATCTAGCTCAGGTTTTTCTGAGCCGCCATTTGGTGCTACTTCAACGATGTATTGTGAGAAGGTTTCTGAAAAACCGCTTAAAGGACGTGCAAGTACCCACATCCGCATTCCTTCCCAAAACGGCAGGTAGCTAATAACAATGTCGGTTAGTACACGTTTAGGAATAATCGCATAAGCTTCGGTAAAGATAGCGCGATCAGATAGTAACTGTGTTTGCGGAGGCAATCCGCCAGTTGGTGCATAATAAGTACTTTTTGTTGACATTATTCATGTTCCTTAGTGGTTTTGTGCCGCGATAAATTTGTGTCTGAGCTCATGTTTACATCCAGTTGGCAGTGTTATCAGCCGTGGCGGGATGGTTTTCATACCAGTGCTTAGCGATTTCGTCGCGGCGGCATATCCAAACATCGGGTTTACTGGTGATGTATTGCAAAAACTGTTTGAGGGCTTTGATGCGACCAGCACGGCCGATAATGCGACAATGTAGACCAATCGTTAGCATTTTAGGGTTATGCGAGCCTTCTTCGTATAAGGTATCGAAGCTGTCTTTTAGATATTGATAAAAGGGTTCGGCGTGCGTAAATCCAGGACTTGAAGCAAAGCGCATATCGTTGGTTTCAAGCGTATAAGGGATAACCAAGTGCGGCTTGCGCTCAATCTTGTTGCCTTCTGCTACCTTCACATTTAGCCAGTAAGGTAGCTCATCAGCGTAAGAGTCGGAGTCATAGATATAACCGCCTTGCTCGGCTACCAGCTCGCGGGTATTAGGGCTGTCACGACCAGTGTACCAGCCCAGCGGCTGCCCGCCAAGCATCCGCTCAAAGATTTTAGTCGCCGCACGCACATGCTCACGTTCGGTCTCACGATACATATATTGATAAGTGATCCAGCGCAGTCCATGACTGGCGATTTCATGACCGTCCTCTAAGACGCGCTCGATAATATGCGGTGTTTTTTCAGCAGCGGCAGCACAAGTAAAGGTAGTAATGGGTAAGCCATATTCTTTAAACACATCTAATACTCGCCAAACACCCACGCGGCTACCGTACTCAAATGCAGACTCTATAGACTGGTGACGATTGTTAAATTCTGGCGTGCCTAAAACATCTGACAAAAAGCGCTCAGACTGACCATCGCCGTGCATGACGCTGTTTTCTGCCCCTTCTTCGATATTTAGTACGAACTGTACAGCAATCTTTGCACCACCTGGCCAATTCGCTTGTGGTGGATTGCCACCATAGCCTTTTAGGTCGCGTGGGTAGGTGTCTTGATTAAAATCGCTGGTGATTTTCTGAGTCATGTTCGATATTCCTTTATTTCAATTGAGATGTTTTTATTACCTAAAGTCTTATGCTTGATTAGGTTTTACGGCGTAGGGACGCATAAGTAGCCAATAAACGATACCACCTAACGCAGCTCCTAATAAGAAACCGTAACCTTCAAGTGAGGTGAGCGAAGGTACCAATACAGTGGCAAGCGAGAATAAAGCGCCAACAGCAAAGGCGATCAAACCGCGAACGTTCCAACCTTTATAATAGTAATAAGCGCCTGTGGGTTTTGCCGAAAACAAGTCATCCATATCGATTTGTTGGCGCTTTATTATATAATAATCGATGACCAAGATTCCGAAGAAGGGCGCAATTACGGCACCGACAGCATTTACAAAACCCACAATACCGATCTTACTAATAAAAGATAACCACAATGCGCCAACGAAAAAAGCGATAACAGCAGTGATTAAGCCGCCCTTACGAAAGTTAATATGTTTAGGAAACAGATTGGCCAAGTCGTAAGCCGGTGGTATGAAGTTGGCGACCATATTGATACCTACCGTTGCGGCAAAGAACGTTAGGGCAGCGACGATAGTTAATGGCAAAGAGTCCACTCGATCAACGATATCTGATGGGTTCGTTAAGGCCTCACCAAATAAGACTAGAGTACCTGCGGTAATGACTAGAGCAATGAAGGAGAAAAACACCATGTTAATCGGCAAACCGAGTAAGTTACCCAGTCTCATATCACGCTCGCTACGCAAAAACCGTGAAAAGTCACCGAAGTTGATGACCACTGCGGCAAAGTAAGCGACCATAGTACCAACGATAGCCGTAAAGGCCTGAAAGGAGCTACCCGTATAATCGCTGCCACTAGCAAAAATGGAGTTAATAGCCGGTAATAACTCTGAGCCTGACTGATACCAGACCACGCCCATCAAGATAACCATCACTACATAAACTAGCGGACCTGCCCAGTTTAAAAAGTGCTTGATAGGTTCAACCCCTGCCCAAAAAAGCAAAATCTGAAACACCCAAACGATTACGAAAGCGAGCCAAGCCGTGCCGTTTAAGCCCAAAAAGGTTGCATCCGAGCTACCCATCATTAATGTTAATAAAATAGCGACCGCAGTGGATGCAAAATAGGTCTGCACGCCGTACCAAAAAATACCAATAATGGCTCGTAATATAGCCGGAAGATTAGCGCCATTGATTCCCATACTAGCTCGTATGAGTACTGGAAAAGGGATACCATATTTGACGCTCGGCTTACCCGTCAAGTTGACCATCAGCATGACGATGAATCCTGAGCAGATAATCGCTGCCATGACCCACCAGCCATTCAGTCCATAACTCAAAAATAAAGAGGCCGCTAAGGTATAACCGAATAAGCTCTGAATATCATTGGACCAAACATTAAATATCGCAAACCAGCCCCAATTACGCTGTTCAGGCTGTAGCGGGGCAAGATCTTCATTATATAATCTTGAGTTTTTGCGTTCTGGATTGAAAGTGTTGCAATCATAGAGCGCGCTGTTGGACTTATTACTGAGCTGACTTCCTTGCTCATTCGCAGTGGACATCCTTTTCTCCCTTTAGATTGGAATCAATCGAAACCAAGATTGTTAACACTTAATAACGGTTATTGTTAACACTTTAAGGATGTCTAGGTCATTGGTCAAGGTAATTGTTTGATTAGTGTTTACTTATCTGTGTTTAGAATGCTCATTTATAACCCGGAAGCATACGCTACAATTTGCTGACGTTCTTCATCCGTTAATTGAGTGAGGTTTCCTAGGGGCATATAGCCACTTTGTACCGCAGTGATGATTTTGGCTTTGTGAATTTTCATGTCTTCGGGTGTCTGGATGATAATACCCGCTGGCGGTGCAGCAAAGCCTTGCTGGGTTGGCTGTGCGGCATGGCAGGTACTGCAGCGCGTGTGCACAACATCCATAATGGCATCGTCAGCTGAGGCCGCCACTGGAATGGCTGCAGCGGTGACATTTTCATCAGAGTCAGCCTTGTCAGTCTCATTAATAGCAGTAGCATTAACAGCTGCAGCACTTGTTATTTCATTGTTAGCATTAGCATTAGCATTAGCATTAGCATTAGCATTAGCATTAGCATTAGCAGTTGGTGGCGTGCTGTCAGTTACTGCAGGCGCAGCAGCGACTGGAGCGCTAGCGGCAGGTAATGGCTCGATTGGCGCTGGACGCATCCAAATAATCAATAACACTGTTAATAAGGCAGGAATCCAGAGGAATTTTGTTTGAGTATTACCTAAATGCTTTTGGTTAAAGTAATGGCGTACAAGGGCAGTGATAATACCTACGAATACCAAGACCAACCAACCGTGTGCATGAGCATACATCATTGGATAATGGTTGCTAATCATGGTAAAGATGAGCGGTAGGGTAAAGTAGTTATTCATTAGCGAGCGGTTTTTTGCTTGTAACGCCAAGTCGGCCACTTCTTTACCTGGTTTTTCACCGCGCCGCACACAATCTACAAGCGCACGCTGAGCTGGCATGATGCCAAAGAATACGTTACCCGCCATTACCGTACCTAAGATAGCACCGATATGAATAAATGAGGCACGATCGCTGAACAGCTGATACGAACCCCACGTCGCGATAATCAATAATATAAAAATAAGCGAGCTAAAGACAAAGGCGTTTTTACCTAAGTGACTGCGAACGATAACTTCATAAATAAAGTAGCTGCCGAATAAGAACAATAAGCTTGTCGATATAGCACCGATACTGCTACCAAAAGCGACTTTGCTGGGGTCAATTAGGTAAGCTGTTGCGTTGGCATAATAGACAATAGAAAGCATTGCCATACCAGTCAGCCACGTCGTATAAGCTTCCCATTTAAACCAGTGCAGGGTCTTGGGCATCTCTTCAGGTTCAAGCTTGTATTTCGCAATCTCATAAAAGCCGCCGCCATGTACTGCCCATAAGTCGCCTGAGATACCTTTATCAGTTTTCCATTGTGGCGGTTTTCGTAAACTCAAATCCAACCAAACAAAATAGAAAGACGCACCAATCCATGCAATCCCAGCGATAACGTGAAACCAGCGAAAAAATAAAGCTAACCAATCGAGAAGATATGCGCCCATGTGGCAAGTGTCCTTTTGTCCAATATTCTTTCATCCAGTGTGTTTTTACACTGAAGTATAATAATTTTACGAGCCGCGATACGTGCTGTAGCCATGTGCGCTAAGTAGTAGCGGTACATGATAGTGACCGTTATCACTTATCATAAAATCGATGACTACTTGAGGATAAAAAGCCGTTAGATTTTGTGCATCAAAATAAGCTTGGGTATCAAACGTTAAGGTATAACGACCAACATCTAAGTGATATTCAGCAATATCAATAGTTGGGTCAAACGACCAGCTATCTGGTGTCACGCGTCCATCAGCGTTGGTGACGCCATTGGCTAATAGTGACGCCTTGCCGCTTGCGCTTACGCGATGTAGCGTCACCGCGATATCGGCGGCAGGTTTGCCAAGATGGATATCTAAGATATGTGATGAGAGAGTACCTGACATGATAATTCCTTTTATATATTGAACCAGTAAGGCAGCGTTTACGTTAAGCGGCGCCTAGCAGCTTCTGTAAGCGTAAACGTGTAATTTTATTTTGCTCAGCAGCGGCATTAACCAGCTCAGTAGCGCGATCATTTGGCAAACGTGCTAACAATAAATCCAGCATTTGCTGCGCTCTCTTGCCCGTTGCAAACACGATAAAGATAAAGCCGAATTTATCGAGATAATCTTGATTGCCTTGCGCCAATGCTGCAATCACATCATCTTCAGCATCATTTGCGCCTGACTGCTCATGCGCGGCACTACCTTGAGTGTTGCGATATTTTTCTTTCAGCGAGTCGACGTTGCCGATTTGTGGATGACCGTCAAACGCCTCAAGCAAATTCGCTTCAGTCGTTTGAGCCTGTTGCCATATTTCATCGCTACGGGTAAGCAAAGTGTCTATATCTGCAAAAGGACGCGCGTTTGCCAAGTCATGTGCCCAGCTGGTACTAGTGCAACAGGTCAATAGGCATGAGGTCGCATCAGCTTGAGATAGTTCATTAAATTGCGGTAACGTTAAGCTCACGGTGACATCCTTTTCTTTTTATACAAAAATTCTAGTAAGATAGAAGCCCAAGGTTCATAAGAGTCTATTAAAGTTCATAAGCATCTATGACGATAGGATAATATTTTTCCCTCAAATAAAGACTATGTGAATCCCGTGCTAAAGTAGTATTGCTTGAGTAGTCATTGGTCTGATATTATATATTCTGCTTAAACCTGACCATTTGGTCAACTACTTTATACAAAATATTTCCATTTATCTTGCTATGTTCCATAAAAACTCATAAAAACTAGGTTTTATCCTAATAAGTTCAATGGAATATGGTTGTTTATCAATAACAATATCTAATGGCTCAATTTATGGCTCAAACTTCTGATCAAACCATGCCACAACAGAACCAAGCGAACGCCTCACCTGTGCCTGAAGCACCTGCCCATCGTAGTCAACAAGATATTCGTGCGCAAAACCAAGCATTGATTCTAGCGGCGGCTGAAGAGGAGTTCGTCTTACAAAGCTATCGCGGCGCGACTATGCAGGGTATCGCTGATCGAGCAGGCCTGCCAAAAGCCAATATTCATTATTACTTTAAAAATAAAAAGAATCTGTACAAGGCGGTGCTGCATTCTATTATTCAAGAATGGAACGAAGGACTGGTCACCATGACGGTAGACAATGACCCTAAAGCCGTTATCGAAAAGTTTGTGCGTACTAAGTTGCATCAAGCATTTGTAAACCCAAACCGGCATAAGCTGTTTGCGCTTGAGGTCATCGGCGGTGCACCGCATCTACATGACTTTATGTCAACGACGATGCAAGAGTGGGCACTTGATAAAATAGAGGTCATGAAGACATGGCATGAGCAAGGTAAAATTGGCATTGCTGATCCATTGCAGTTGTTAATTTTGATTTGGGCCACGACCCAGAGATATGCAGAGTTTGAGACAGAAATTGTCGGCTTGATGCAAAAAAGTGCCTACGATGAACAAGATGAGGCGCGTGCAGCTGAGTTTTTGGTACCGTTCATTTTGCGTGGCTGCGGTCTTTAACAGCAGGTATTGATCCTCGTTTTATATAGCCAAAACCACTTTAACGATAGTAGCTTTGTTAACGCTATATCGCTAAAGTGGTGATTGAGGTGCAGAAAAATTCTCTTCCTGATACTCTTCCTGCGCTCAATTAAATTATAGGCAAATCACAACGCCTGACTTTCTATCTCAATTTCGCTCTGAGACAATTCACGCACGGGCTCTAACTTTTCATCAGCATGTTGCTCTGGCTCATCAAATTCAACACCATAGTTCTTTGGCAAGATCATATCGAGAGCGATAGCAACGATACCTGACATCGTAACTGCTGAGCCAAAAATATTACGGAAAAATTGAGGGGTTTGGGCAAATACATCAGGGACAAAAGCAACACCCATTGATAGACCTAGTGAGGTCGCAATGATTAAGATATTACGATGGGTAAATTCTACGGTTGATAGAATACGAATACCTGCGGTCGCTACCGTTGCAAACATCAGTAATGTCACTCCGCCCACGACGGGCTTCGGTAATTGAGTGAAGATAGCGCCCAAAATAGGAAACATACCCATAGTGAATAAGATAGCACCCACATAAAAGCCAACATAGCGGCTAGCGATGCCCGTCATCTGAATCACGCCATTGTTTTGGCTAAACGTCGTCACTGGGAAGGTATTGAACACCGCCGCAATTAATGAGTTAACCCCATCACCCAAGACACCGCCTTTGATACGTTTTTCGTATAGTGGGCCTTTAATAGGTTCGCCTGAAATCATTGAGGTTGCAGTTAAGTCACCTGAGGTCTCAATACTGGTAATAATATACATAAAAGCGATAGGAATAAAAGCTTGCCAGTCAAAACCAAAACCAAATTTAAAGGGCACAGGCAGAGTAAACACGGGGGCTTCAGATACTAAAGAGAAGTCAATACGTCCCATGAACATCGCTGCAACCAAACCTAGCATTAGCCCAATAAAGATCGCACTAGAGCGAATAACTTTATTATCAATAATACTGATTAGCACCACACTCACCAGTACACCGCCACCTAGTAGTAGGTTCTGCATACTACCAAAGTCCTCAGCACCAACGCCGCCTGCCAAATCAGTCAGACCTACTTTGGTTAATGACAGCCCAATAGTGACAATCACGCAACCAGTAACGATAGGGCTCATCAAAGACTTAAGCTTGGTAATGAACTGACTTAAGAAAATCTCAACGAAGGCGCCAAGAAACGAGACGCCAAAGATGACAGAGAGAATCTCCTCAGGACTACCACCGCGATTTTTTACCACAAAACCTGCTGCCAATACTGCAGCTAAGAAGCCAAAACTGGTGCCTTGTAATGCCATGAGGCCAGAACCTACAGGACCAATCTTGCGAGTCTGAATAAAAGTCGCAACCCCTGATACCATTAAAGACATACTGATGAGGTAGGGGATGTGTTCGCCCAAGCCCAAGACGCCGCCAATAATTAATGAAGGGGTAATAATACCGACAAAGCTGGCTAGTACGTGCTGTACCGCGCCCAAAAATGCTTTTGCAGGAGCAGGACGTTCATGCAGTCCGTATAACAAATCAGGGTTTCCTTGAGTGTGTTCACTCATTTTGGCTTCCTCCTAAAGTGACTTTTAGTCCAATCTCTGTCGGTAATATTAAGCAATACAAGAGACATATGGGTTAGAGCTCCCTATTCATTTAAAGCTCTCTAACGAATCGTATGGCCTATCTATCTAACAAAGAGTCGCACTGATCCTTGTGCTAATAAATAAAAAAGCCAGCCATTATTTATCGATAACAACTATTTATTTATTAATCTCACTAACCGTCATATCTTAAAACCTGACTATTTGGTCAGCTATATTAGGGTATAGCGAAAGGGTGACGCATTGCAACGTTTTTTTTAATATTATTGCGTTTATTTATTCGAGGAAAGTTCTTCATTAGAGCTGTAAAGCATAAATTATTAAATTGATTAGCGCATCGTGAAAGTTGCTAGAAAAGATGAGTATTAAGCGGTTAAGGTAACAAACACACGCGCGCGAATTTTTAATGCTAAATTTCTCACATTAATTATTGCCAAATTGTTAATACTTCGTTATTATGCCTCTCATAATTTAAATGCTAATCATTATCATTAACGTTTACAATGCGATTCGCATGTGCCGCTAGATGACGTTAAAGCATTAAGAAGTATAAACAAGCAGTTCTGGGAAAAGACCGTTGATAAATGGCTTTTAATAGTGATTTTTAAAAATCCAATTCTGATAGTAATTAAAGTGAGTGCGTTATGCGTGAAGTAGAGTTATCAAAGTCGTCAAAACCAGCAAAGCTATCTAGTCGATTGACCGTATTGTCTATGGGTGTGGCAGCGGTATTGTGGTCGCAAGGGTCACAAGCAGCCAGTACAGCTGCTGTAAAAGATATGCCAAGTACGACATTACAGACGATTACTGTGACGGCCAATAGCTCAGTCCGTGATAGTGTACAAGAAGATTCTGTCTACATAGATGACTACACGCCAGCCGCGCAAGCAAGCCATTTAAGTGACTTTTTAGACGTTGTACCAGGGGTTGAAGTCGGTGGTACTTCATCGGTGAACCAGCGTGTACGAGTACGTGGTCTTGATGATACCAATCTAAAAGTAACGATTGATGGTGCACGTCAAGAAGGCGCGATGTTTTATCACATGGGCGATGTCACTATTGACCCAGACCTACTAAAACAAGCAGATGTATCGGTGGGTAATAATTCTGTCACGCTGGGTAATGATGCGATTGGCGGCGGTGTGGCTTTTGAAACCGTCGATGCGGCAGACTTGCTCAAACCTGGTCAAAAGATTGGTGCCAAATTACATGCAGGATATGGCAGTAATAATGACGAGCTACTCACTTCAGCAACTGTCTATGGCGCACCGACAGAGAATGTTGACTTACTGGCTTATTATGGCAAACGTGATGCCAATGCTGGTGAAGATGGCAAGGGGCGTGAGATTCAAACCCAAGATAGCGAAGGCGAAAATATCCTATTAAAAGCGGGTGCCTATATTGGCGATGATCATCATGTTGGTGCTGGCTTTAGCCGTACCGAAAACGAAGGTTTATTCCCATTACGTCCTGATTTTCCAGCGAGCTCAGGCGTGGGTAGTTGGAATGAGATTCTCCCGCAAAAAGTAAAGCGTGATACCTATACGCTAGATTATAGCTATAATCCAGTGAATCGCTTAATAGACGTCGATACCAATGTTTATCAAACAGAAACGAGTATCTCAAGGGATACGGATTATACCGAAAATCTAGGTTATGACTGGGAAGCGGGCGTTAAAACCACTGGTGCTAAAATCCAAAACACCAGTATTATTGATGACGCTATCATCGCGGGCATCACAGGGACGCATAAGCTGATTGCTGGCGTTGAGCACTATAAAAAAGAGTCAGAGATGGCGCGCAACTCTGCCAAAACTGGCACTGATGAAGCAAAAAACACCTCAGTATATTTAGAAGACCAGTGGCAGATGGGTAAATTAACCCTAACGCCGGGCATACGTTATGACCGTTATGAGTCTCCTGAATTTGTATCGGCTGGCAAAACTTACGACAATGTCGTTGGCGCACTGGCTGCCAGTTACGAGATTGCACCGCGTACGCAAGTATTCGCCAGCTATACGCAGCTGTTTAACGGTCCAGATTTAAGCCAAGCTATCTTTAATCAAGATGGTGAAGATACCTATGTTAATAATGACCTCAAAGCAGAAGAAGGCTCGAACGCTGAAGTTGGTATGGCGACGACGCTTCGCGGTCTGACTAGCGCTGATGATGCGCTACGACTGAGTGCCAAATACTTTGAGACCAATATTGAAAACTACCTTGAATTTGTCCGTGCAGGTGGCAGTAGAACGGGTCTAAATTGTAGCACTGGCAAGCCTGGCACTACTGATTCCCCTGAGACATGTCAGGGTGTGATTAACAAAGACGAAGATTTTAAAATCAAAGGTGTTGAGCTTGCAGCCGATTATAAAATAGATAACTTTAACATGGGTCTTAGCTATGCGCGTGCCCGCAGTAAGGGCGAAAATACCGGTTATAACATCGCTTCAGTGAGCGGTAGTAGCTCTGAGTCTGGCGACAAATATATGGTCAACCTTGGTTACGCGCCAACGGACACCACAGAGCTTGGCTGGCGCAGTACCTATGTTGCTTCAGTGACGCCTAATACGAGTGGAGATGATATCGAAAAACCAAACTACGACGTGCATGATATCTTTATGAGCTATACACCAACTCAGGTTGAAGGCTTAAAAGCGACATTAGGCGTCTACAATATCTTTGATGAAACTTATGCCAGCCATGCCTCACGTAACAACGCTTTAGATGATAATTACACGGATTTTGAGATGGGTCGTAATATCAAAACTTCTTTAACGTATCAGTTCTAATCTAACTGCTATTGGTAATATTTAAAAGTCAGCTGTCTTTGTATGAGAGCTGGCTTTTTTCATGCGGGTTTCTTCTTAACTTGGCAGAATTATCAATTAACAGCTACATTCTAATGACCAATCACATGATAAATTAATAAAGAATCAGGACTAATGACATTATTTTCATTTAATCTGCGCCAAACCTGTCTATGGATCCATCGTTATACCGGACTTGCGATGGCCGCTTTTTTAATCATGGCTGGTCTCACTGGAGCGCTGCTAGCATTTTATGACGAGCTGGACGATATGTTCAATCATGAGCTGGTGCATATTGAAGCGCAACGAACGCCGCCATTATCGATCGCTGAGCTGCATGACAAGGTCATTACAAGTTATCCAAAACAGACATTTTCGAGTATGCCAACCTCGATAGCGCCTGACAAATCTGCTGTATTTTTGGTAGATAGAGTAAGAAGCCCTAAAGCGAAATCTCAGCCTAAAGCCCCTTTCCAAGAAGTCTATATCAACCCCTTTACCAGAGAGATTATCGGTACTCGTAATAAGGATGAATGGGCATGGTGCAATACCATGTGGAAGGTGTTTTGGCTACACCGTGATTTGTTGCTGTGTGATATCGGTAGGCTGCTGTTAGGCTTAGTGGCGCTGGTGTGGACGCTTAATTGCTTTATTGGCTTTTATCTTACTTTTCCACGGGCAGTAAAGTCTAATAAAGCCAACTCGGATATTAATAAAAAAACCGTCAGTAAAAAACGTGCTTCATTATTTAAGCGTTGGCTACCTGCTTGGAAAATCCGCAGAAAAACCAATATCTTTAAGCTCAACTATGATCTGCACCATGCGTTTGGATTGTGGCTTTGGCTGATGTTATTTGTCATTGCTTGGTCGAGTGTGGGTTTTAACTTGCAGCAAGTTTATAAACCGGTGATGCAAGCAGTGGTTGGACTTGAAAGCAAAGAAGGTAAAGAAAGAGAAAAAGGTGAGTCAAATAAACCAGATAAATCTAGCGTGCAGGACATGCCAAGTTTTGCGCCAGTTAGTAATGAAACACGTGTTGCTGCTATTGTGAATAAAGCCAATAGTATTGAGTATGTTAGCAAGCAGGCGAATATTGCCGCGCAAAAAAATGGGGTCAGCGTCCAGCAGTTATTGGGATTGCGCTGGGTAGAAGAGGACAAGCAATGGCAAATGCGCTTTAAAACCGATAAGGATGTTGGCAGCCACAGCGGCGCCTCATCTATCACTGTCGATGCCCAAACAGGTAACGTTGAGCGCGTTAATTTTGGTTATCAAAGCTCATTCGGCAGTAAAGTAGACCAATGGTTATCAACGCTACACATGGGACATATTGGTCAAGGCGAAGATGAACAACTTACTCATCGACTGTATCAAGTATTCTTAGCGCTGATAGGTTTGGTCGTGACGATATTATCAGGCACTGGCGTTTATCTGTGGTGGAAAGGTCGGCAACAACGAGGCAAAGCGTTGCGAAAGCTGAAGTAAACATGACCTAATTGAAATGTGCACGTGAAGGTGCATAACATAATGCTAGTGTAAAATAGCTAGCACTTCAAACCGATCTTATCTAAAAGAAAAATATAACTTTATAAATAAAAGGATCTAAAAATGTCCAAACCTAGCCCAAGAATTTTAGAAGTGAAACGTATCACTGATATCACACCCAATATGCGACGTATTACGCTGGGAGGGGAAGGAATGAGAGACTTCCCAGTAGATCAAGAAAGCGCCTATATCAAATTGATATTTCCTCAGGGTGAGGAGCAAAAACCAATCATGCGCACTTATACTATTATCCAGCAGCGTGCTGATGAGATGGATATCGATTTTGTATTACACGGTCTTAACCATAAAGGTGCTGAAGGACCAGCATCGCACTGGGCCAAAACGACTCAAGTCGGTGACACTATTTTGATTGGCGGTCCGGGTGCAAAGAAATACATCAATCATGAGGCGAATTGGTTTTTGTTAGCAGGCGATATGACTGCTTTGCCAGCCATCACGGTTAATTTGGCACAACTGCCAGAGGATGCAGTCGGCTACGCGGTCATAGAAGTGTTGAGTGAGGACGATATCCAATCTCTAAAAAAACCAAAAAATATCGAGATTAAATGGGTTGTGAATGCAATAGCAAGTGACAGCCACTACCCAATACTTGAGCGTATTAAAACGCTTGACTGGTTAGACGGGACACCTGCAGTGTGGGTGGCATGTGAGTTTAATAGTATGCGAGCGCTACGACGGTATTTTAAAGAAAAAGAAGTGACTAAGAGCCATCTCTATATCTCAAGTTATTGGAAGCTTGATAGCAGTGAAGATGAGCATAAAATTGTGAAGCGGGAAGATGCTGCGTTAGGGCTATAAGTCGCAAACACAAACAGCGATACCATATATCCAATACCAAATGAAACCGATACGCTATGTGAGATTTCCAGTCTTGCATATCGTTCATATATTGAACCAACTATATAGGAGTTATGGCGAAGCGTCACTATAACAACGTATCAACAATCACTGGTCGATCTTGGTGATTTAATACCGTCACATCAACATTATATAAATCTTTCATCGTCTCTTGGGTGATGACATCAGCTGGTCGGCCAACTGCCATTACTTTACCTGCTTTCATGGTGACCACCGTATCGGCAAATTGCGCTGCTTGATTGATATCATGCAGCACAATCACCACGGTTTTTTGCTGGCTATGACTCAACTCGCGCAGCTCACGCATCAAGCGACTAGCGTGGTACATATCCAGATTATTTAGGGGCTCATCAAGCAATAAATACGGCGTATCTTGGCAGACAATCATCGCAATCAGCACGCGTTGCCGTTGACCACCGGACAATGTTGACAAGAAGCGCTCGGCTAATGGCTCCAGCTCAAAACGCTCGATAATACCCTGCACTTTTTGCTCATCGTTTGCGGTTGGTTGCCCTTGATGATAGGGATAGCGCCCAAACATCAGCAGCTCATGCACACGCAGTCGCCCTTGTACTTGATTGTCTTGTCCAAGCATCGCCACTGTCTTAGACAACGTTCGCGCATGACAGCTGACAATATCACGTTCCTCATTATCTACAGTAAAACTTACCTGTCCTGACTGTAGTGGTTGCAAGCGTGCCATCACTGAAAATAAGGTCGATTTACCTGCGCCATTGGGGCCAATTAAAGCAATCACTTGTGAGGGTGGTAAAGACAAGGTAATGTCATGCAGGATTTGTTGTTTGCCAATATGGTGGGAGATATTATCTAGTTTAATCATACAGTTGGTCCGATTTAAAAACGCTATAACGCTACTGGAATAAGTTTTTCTCGCTTGCTGCGCCGATGCAGACAGAGGCTGCAAAAAATTTATTCCAGTAGCATCTGCATTTATATACCTTGTCGTTAAAATTTTTTTGATCCGTGCAGTCTTACTGAGCCATAATTAACGGCGCTGAGTCATAAAAATCAAAATTAAAAATACTAAGCCACCAGCCAATTCAATCACCACTGACAGTACCCCTGCCATGCCCAATACTTGCTCAAACACTGTCTGACCGAGTACCAAGCAAATCATCGCCACCAAGCTAACCATTATCAGGCGTTCGCTATGATACATATGACGCGCGATGCGATTGGTTAACGCACAGACTAGTAAGCCAAAGAAAGTCACTGGACCGACCAATGCGGTTGCCGTGGCGACCAATACTGCGATGACCGTTAACAGCCCAAAGGCTAAGTGTTGATAATTAATGCCAAGGTTAATGGCTTGCGATTTGCCAAGCATCAATACATCGCATTGATAACGCCAGCGCCAAATAAACACAGCGCTAATGGTACAAATAAAGAGGCTGATACCTAGTAGCTGTGGATTGACTGTATTAAATTGCGCGTAACTGGCAGATTGTACGACGACAAAATCATCAGGATTAATCAATCGTGCAATCAGTGCCGATAAGCTACGAAACAACACGCCAAAGATGACACCCACCAGTATCAGCCGCGTCAAATCCTGACTGCTTTTTGAGAATAGCACTTGAAACAACAGTAGGGACGCGCCAAACATCAGGACAATTTCAAGCGTAAACTTGGCAATAGGATTGATGCTGGTAAAGCTCATCGCGCCCAAAAAGAATACCAATAAGCTCTGCAGCAAGACATATAGCGAGTCAAAACCCAGAAGTGATGGCGTTAGAATAGGGTTGTGCGTTAGGGTTTGAAACAGTAAGGTCGATACGCCAATCGCATAGCCTACCACCATAAGTGCCAGTAGTTTTTTGCCCCGTAACGGCAGGGCAAAATCCCAATAACCGTTGACATTGAGCGTCAAAAACAGCGTCATTGAGATCAATAAGATAATGGCGGCAATTGATTTTGGATGGTTGGCGATAAATGCCCAAAGTTGCGTTAGATGACTTTGTGCAGAAGTGTTTGCATGGCTGTCGTTTTCAAAACTGCCATTTTCTAGAACACTCTTTGCTGCCGAGCCAGACTTTGTAGAACTGTCATTTATAAGACGATGCTTAGACGGTGAAAACATACATAAATCCTACTATGCTACCTTTAATAGTAACAACGCCAAGCTTATCTAAGCAGACAACAGGACGAATAAATTAAGAAAAGAGTTAATAACAATTAGGGAGCTGTCTTATTGATATATATTATTGCTCAGCAGGCGCGCGTAATAACAGCCATAAAAATAGTACGGTGCCGACCACACCAAAGACAGTAGCGACTGGCACTTCAAACGGGTAGCGAATAGAGCGCCCGATGATATCGCAGAGCAGTACTGCTGAAGCACCTAGTAGGGCGACAGCTGGCAAGCTACGGCGTAATTTGTCACCCATCAATCGGCTGACGATATTGGGTACGACCAAGCCAATAAAGGGAATCATACCAACCGTTACCACAACGACAGCGCTCATCATTGCCACCATACCGACGCCAAGCCACGTGACTTGGCGTTTACTAATCCCTAAGTTCAACGCGATGTTATCGCCCAGCCCGACGATGGTTAGCTTGTCGGCGATGATATAAGCCAGCACGCACAGTGCGCCCGTCAGCCACAACAGCTCGTAACGACCGGCTAATACAGCAGAGAAGTCACCAAACTGCCAAACGCTAAGCATCTGTAACGATTCAGTTTGATAAGCGATAAAGGTTGTCACCGCTTCAATAATGCCGCCAAATACAATGCCAATCAGCGGAATCATCAAAAAGTCTGTTGGCGGAATACGGTGAATGAGCAGCATAAATAGCATCATGCCAAACATTGCAGTAATGGTCGCAACGCCCATTTTTACAATGAGCGCACTGGCTGGAAATAGTAAGCTAACTATTAATAAACCCAGTGCCGCGCTTTGAGTTGCCCCAACCATTGATGGCTCGACAAAGCGGTTTTTTAGCACCACTTGAATAATCATCCCTGCAACCGCCATGGCGATACCAGTCAAAATGATGGCAATGGTACGCGGTATGCGGCTGACCAATAGCAGTGAGCTGTCTGAGTTGGCGCTATGATTAATAATGCTGTGCAAGATACCTGACCACGAAAAATCTGCCACCCCAATCGATAAACTTAACAACACCAAAAGCCCCATGATAATGAGGCTACCCGTGTTGATTAACCACGGTGGTATGGCGGCACGTTGATGTTTAGGACTCAGGCCACTACTGGTCTTTTTTTGCCAACTTGATGGTGCAGCTGGCAAAGCAGGATTGTCTTTGACACTGGCATGAGCGCGAGATGAAAATAACGACATAACGTCTACTGGCTTATTAATGGGTAATTAAGAAATATGGCTCGTATCGTTATCAGGTCTATTTCGCGCTAGCAAAAGCATCTTTAATGGTAGTCAAGTCTTGCATCCATTGATAGTAACCACCGAATGCTAGGTAAGAATCTGGGCTAAGGTAGACCACTTGATTTTTACTCCAAGCATTGGTTTGCGCGACCAGTGGATTGTTCAATACCGCTTTGGCACCAGCGCCGTCTTCGCCAATTGCCGCACTACGATCGACGACGAATAACCAGTCTGGATTGGTTTTTTGTAGATACTCAAAAGATACGGGTTGACCGTGACGCGCGTCGGCGATTTGGTCATCGGCCATCGGGATATCTAATACTGTATGAATAAAGCCATAGCGTGATTTATCACCGTAGGCGGACAGTTTGTTACCATTTACCATCACCACTAAGCCTTTACCTTTGTCTTTGGTTAATACTTTGGTCTCGTCGATGAGCCCATCGATATTGCCTTGCAGTTTTGCTGCCTGATCACTTTTACCAAACAATGCACCCAAATCATGCAGACGTTGCTTGCTCGACTCATAAATATTTGCCGTATCAATGGTCATATCAAGCGTTGGCGCAATGCTTGAAAGCGCATCGTATTTTTCTGCCATCCGTGAGCCGACCAAAATAGCTTGTGGCTGCATGGCATTTAACGCTTCAAGGTCTGGCTCAAATACCGTACCGACTGATTTTGGCTCAGGCTGAGTTTTTGAGTGTAAATTGTCTAAATGTAGCCTACTTGGCATGCCATCGACCGCCACATCCAGCGCTGCCAAATCTTGCATCAAGGTCATATCATAGACTACCAATGGTGATGGATTTATCGCTAGACTTACAGGGCCTTTGACCGTACCCACTTCAATGGTAGCCACTGAAACAGCATCGTTGTTAGCGACATTCGAGGCGGCATCAGCAGTGTTATTCTCCACCTTAGTATCATTTACTTCAGAATCGCTAGAGTCAGGTGACGAACAAGCTGTCAAGCCAATGCTGGCAACTAGTGCTGTCATCATGACAGTCAATAGTGGACGTTTAAAAGAAGAGGCAGTAGAACGGCTAGAGCAGAAGGTGTTAGTAGGCATAAATAACTCGGTATATTACGGGTTTGTGCAGTCTTTTAGTAAAGTAACTGCAAATATAAGAAAGTAAAAAGAGCTTGTTTAGCGTTGTTGTGCACGCTAATACAGTGCTCGCTGATTTGTCTAATTCAATTTATTATTTTTTATTAACTGGTTTTTAAAGTTTATAGTTTTAGCAGGACGGAATGGAATAGTAAATTAGAGGTTATGATAAAGTAATTGAGACTCATTATCAATATAAATGATAATGGTTGTTATTAACTATCAAGGATAATTCATAAATATTGCCTTTTAGTGCTATTGTTCGATAGCCGTAATTTGTTGGATGAATAGAGTTTCGGGTAGGAAAATTTAACTAGAATAAAGCTTTTCTTTAGTTAAATAGCCGTACAATAGTGGTTGTAAAGGATTTGACAATGAGAGAAATAATCTAAATTTGTTATTGATAATAGTTATCGTTTGCATTATTATCTACGCCATTGTAATCCTATCAACGCGATTGTACGTCGATTAAATATAAATATTAGGCTGTTATGAGTTCAACGGATTTAGACGCGCCACCACTTAGATCGATAATCATAGCTGTTGTTATAGTTGTGGGACTACACGTGCTTACGGCAGTGGCTTTGGTAGCAATAAAAACGCCTGAACCGAAAGTTGAGCTGTCTAAAGAAAAACCACCTATCGAGATTGAGTTTGTATCATTACCTGCCCAAAATGCCATTGCTGAGGTAGAAGCGAAAGAGCAAGCAGCTAAACAAGAGCCTGAACCTCAGCCAAAAGCACAATCTCAACCAACGGAAAAAACTAAACCTGAACAAGAACCAGTATCCAAAGCTAAACCAGTATCCAAAGCTAAACCAGTACCCAAAGCTAAGGTAGATACGCCATCAAAACCAATAGAGCCAGTGGTGAGAGATGAAAAACCTGATATAGCACCTATCGTAAAAGTAGAAGAAAAAAATCCCGATATTATTAAAAAAGAGACTCCTAAAAAAGAAGCTCCGAAAGAAAAACTCCAACAGCCGTTACCAGAGCCTATAATCGATACATCAACTGCTAATGAGCAGCGTAAAATAGTGGCAGCACAAGCGGAAAAAGCAGCTCAAGAAGCTCATGCGAATGCGGTTGCAGAAGCCAAAAGAATAGCAGACGCTAAAGCTGCCCGTGATGCACAAGCAGCCGCAGCAAAAGCGGCGAAAGAAGCGGCTGAGGCTGCAGCACGAGTAAGCGCTAAGGCAAAAGCCGCAGCAAATAATACACCAGTGAATTTCACTGCTAGCAATGCAAATTGGGCATCCGCACCGAACTTTAGCTTTCCTGAGCGTGCTTCACGTAGAGCCCTTTCTGGTGATACCTTTAATGTCGTATTGATATTGAGAGTAAATAAACAGGGCGGTATCGATAGTGTGCGAGTTGCTCAATCCTCGGGCAATTCAATAGTAGACAAAGAAGCGCAGCGTCAAGTACGCTCTGGAAAATTCAAACCTTTTACTAAGAATGGTGAACCAGTGGTAGGAAATGTGACATTACCTATTAGTTACGCTGTACCTTAGTTAATTGATTTTAATCTTACTTGTTCTTAAAAAATATTTATTTATAATTTTCATGATAAGGCGAGGCATAATATGCGTAGCAGCATTATGTGATTGCATAAAAAACTAAGGAATCTGACATGGACTTTACGACCTACTGGCAATATAGCGATATGGTGACCAGAACCTTGTTCTTTCTGCTATTCGCTTTATCTATTATCTCTTGGGTAACGGGTATTATTCGTGTACTACAAAGTCGCAAACTGGCCGCCAATGTCGCTGATGAATTGAGTCAGCAGATTGCTGCTAAACAGTCTGATTTGATAGATTCTGATGCAGCCACTCATCGTTTGGTCATCGAGCAGACGCTACTTAAGCATATAGGTCGCTACCGCTTTGCCAGTGAGCGCGGATTGCCAATCCTCGGCACGACTGCCGCGATTGCGCCCTTTATTGGACTGTTTGGGACGGTGTGGGGGATTTTTCATGCGCTGCATAACATCGGCACGAGCGGGCAGGCGGGATTGGGACAAGTAGCAGGGCCGGTTGGTGAAGCGCTTATCATGACAGGGCTTGGTATTGCGGTCGCTATTCCAGCGGTAGTGTTTTACAACCTTGCGGTGCGTATCAATCGCCGTGTAATGTATCACGCCAACGATAGAGCGCATGACTTACTGGCACAATCTACCAGATTAGCCACACAACAGCCGTCAATAGATAATAAATCTACCACTACGCAAACACAGCTAGTGCAGGGTCATAACGCAGATACAAATGAAGCTCAGCAAGCAAAGCCTTATCGTAGCTCAGCACCATCACAACCTTAATGAGTGTTCATTGATAGCGTTGTAAGCAAAAAAGAACGATAGCTAGAGATAATCGACAACGTTTTAAATGTATGGCGAATAATTAAAAATATTGAGAAGAACTATGGCATTTCAACTGGGTGATGATGATAGTCAAAGTATGAGTGAGATGAACCTCATTCCACTCATCGATATCATGCTGGTATTGATGATTATATTTTTATTAACAGCGACGGTGTTAAATCCGACGGTGCCGTTAGACTTGCCAAAGACTAGTGCTGAGCTAAATGAAACACCGCCAGAAGCCATTCAGATCAGTATTGATAAAGACGCAGGAATATTTTGGGATAGTGATCCAATCAGTATGGAAGAGCTAGAAACGCGACTGCAACAGCAAAGCGCAGCTGGTAAAGATCCTTCTGTGCAACTGCGTGCTGATAAAGAAGGCAAGTATGATACCGTGGCGCAAGTATTGGCTGCTGCTAGTGAAGCTGGACTCAGCAAGATAGCCTTTGTTAACGAGTAATATTATTGGCTCAATGCCATAACTTTTATAACAGTCTTATAGCAGCAAGCTGACTAAAAAAACCAGCAAACTTATCAATAAAAAAATCAGCAAGACAATAAGAAGAACAATTAAAATAATAAACTTTTCCTCCGGCCTCGCTTGGGCAACCTTGCGAGGTTTCCTTTATTTTATAGTTAATCTTAAATGAAAAGAGTACAAACATTATAACGTGTCACTGGTATAAATTTTACTTGCTTGCTGTGTCTACGCTGACAGAGGCTGCGCAAAATTTATCCCAGTAACACTGTATTTATTTTATATCGTTTCTTAGCTTTAATAAAACTTAACATCAGCTGTTGCCAACCACAGCCTTTACCAACCATAGCCAAATGGACGATAGCCATAACCAAAGCGGCCAGGTCCATAGCCAAATGGGTAAGGCGAACGTAGATAGTCAAGATCACGCTGGCGGATATAATAGTAACGTCCTTGAGAGTAGGCTTCCTCTAACTTTTCAATGCCTTCAAGCGGACAGACTGGTTGCCAGTCATAACCTTCACGGCCAAGCTTATAAGCATTGAGCTCGGTACAGTAGTTTTTGAGGCCTTGCTGGCGTCCTTGCTCCCATTGGATACGATTGGGCATTGCACCGCCGACGCTTGCGCATTGATTGGTATATTGACCAAAATAAGCACCCGAGCGCCCACGGATACCGTCTGCATAGCCGACTTCTTGCCAATTGCTGCTCTGACATTGCTGCGGCGTGAGACTTTTCGTCGTTGCACAACCTGATAAGCTCAGTAGTGTCACGCCTATCAGCGATATAGCAATGCCCGATTTATTCACGAGTTTATTGGTCAATTTGCTAGTGAAATTAGCGCTCGATGAGTTTGGCTTGATAAGATAATTCATAATAAACCTGCGCGCGTTTAAAATTATGGTTTATCATAGCATTTTTTCTGCCAGCGACTTTTCATATCTTGTTATTAGATTTAATTATTATCAATTGCTAAGTTACTGATATGGAAGTATTTGTCTCGGGTTTATCTATATAGAGTAAGCGTTGGTGCTTGAATTTTGAACACAAGGTCGCGATATTAGTCTGCACATGGTATTTTGCAATCGTATCGTTATCAGGCAACATGGTCGCCATTTAGTATATTGCTAATGCAGAATAACGATAGCGTATTCAATAGTTAAAAATAATCAACAAGTAATGCTTACACCGTTATTAGGTGTTTGTTAATTAAACGATAAGGCAAGATGGTCATGGGGTTATGGATTGGAATTGTCATTGTACTATTTGTATTAGGGAGTATGATGGCGCTCAAACCCAGCGGTATCGACCAGCGTTTGGACAAGCTACGTATGACTGCGCGTCGTCTGCAGCTCAACCCAAAGCTTGTTACCTGTCCTGACTGGATCAAGGGCAAAGATAATGAATATGGTCGAGGGATGATGGGTCAGTATTGTTTAGTGCTAGAAGATACGCAACTGCCACATGCACGCTATCAAGTGATTGACGGGCAATGGCGACCAGATAGTAGCTTTATCGATATGACTACAGATAGCACTAAGCTTACTATTCCAAGTGCCATTCGTACTAATAACAGCAACACTAATAATGGCAGTGCTATCAAAAAAACCAATTTTAGCTTGGATAAAGTGCCACTGGATTTACCCGTGAGTATTGAGCCGTTTGTGAAAGGTTTATTAACCAAGGCCAATAGCATTATTATTTATTGGGAAGACATCGCTTATGTGCGTCCATCAACCAATCCTGCTTATCAGCAAAAATTGATTGAGGCAGACTTGCTAGCGCTTAAAGAAAATCTTGAAAAATGGTCGCTTGAAATGCAGAAAAAACTTTAGAGCTAGTAAAGTATTTTTTAATCACCATTAATAGGCAATATGCAAGCACTTTTGGCAGACTCGCAGTCATTTACAGTTGACAGTTTCACTCCTAGCAGTGTAACGTCTTTATAACTATATTTTTGTTTTATCGTTATTGTTTGTTAGATAACCGTTTTTGTTGGCAGCTTTTATTACCACAAATCGCTGAGCTATTATGATTAGCTAACAAAATTGCCATGCTGCTGAATCTAACCTTACTTTTAATCTACTTATTACGGTGTCGTCACATATGGCAAAAACTACAACTAAAAAAAGTCCGGCTTCTGCTTCTGACAAACCGAAAGGCAAGTCATTAGTCATTGTCGAATCACCAGCCAAGGCTAAAACAATTAATAAATACCTTGGCGATGACTTTATCGTACGCTCAAGTATTGGTCATGTCCGTGATTTGCCGGTAGGTGCAAGTAAAAGCGCTAAGAAAGCGACAAGCACTAAAAAAGATGAAACTCTGAGCAAAGAAGAAAAAGCACAGCAAGCGCTGGTACGGCGTATGGGCGTAGACCCAGAGCACGACTGGGCTGCAGTCTACGAAGTACTGCCAAACAAGACCAAAGTTATCAAAGAGCTAAAGGCTTTAGCGAAAGACGCTGACAAAATCTATCTCGCAACGGATATGGATAGAGAAGGGGAGGCAATCGCTTGGCATCTCAAAGAAGTCATCGGTGGTGCAGATAGCAAGTATGAGCGCGTGGTCTTTAACGAGATTACCAAATCTGCCATTCAAAATGCCTTTAAGCAGCCGTCAAAACTCGATATCGATCGCGTCAATGCACAACAGGCGCGGCGCTTTTTGGATCGGGTCGTTGGTTTTATGGTATCGCCATTACTGTGGCAAAAGGTTGCTCGCGGTCTGTCTGCAGGTCGTGTACAGTCGGTTGCCATGCGCTTAGTGGTCGAACGTGAGCATGAGATTCGCGCTTTTATTCCAGAGGAATATTGGCAGATTCATGCTGATACGCACATTGCCACTAGCAAAAAAGACGCTGAAGAGATTGGTATTCGCCTAGAAGCAACCAAGCAAGGCGGCAAAACGCTAAAGCTTGTCAATAAAGAGCAGACTGATAAAGTATTAGAAGTGCTTAATTCAAGCGACTTTATCGTTAAAGAGCGCGAAGAGAAGCCAACGCAATCGCGTCCAAGTGCGCCGTTTATCACCTCGACATTGCAGCAAGCGGCAAGTACACGTTTAGGGTTCTCTGTCAAAAAGACTATGATTTTGGCACAGCGCTTATACGAAGCTGGTCATATCACTTATATGCGTACCGACTCGACTTTCTTATCTGGTGATGCGCTCGCTGCTGTGCGTGGCTATATTGAAGACAGCTATGGCGCAAAGTATGTGCCAGAAAAGCCAAATTTCTATGGTAATAAGCAAGGCGCACAGGAAGCGCATGAGGCCATTCGTCCTTCTAACGTCAATATGAAGTCCACTCAGCTGAAAGGCGTTGAGCGTGATGCAATACGTCTATACGAGCTAATTTGGCGTCAGTTTGTCGCCTGTCAGATGCTGCCAGCAAAATATCTGTCTGTAAATCTATTTGTTGGTGCAGATGACGTTGAGCTAAAAGCTCGTGGTCGTACCATGGTTTTTGATGGCTATACTAAAGTGATGCCACCAGCCAAGACTGACGATACCTTGTTACCTGATGTCAAAAAAGGCGATAAGCTTATCCTTGATAAGCTTGATCCAAGTCAGCATTTTACCAAGCCAGCTCCACGCTTTACTGAAGCAAGCTTAGTTAAAGAGCTTGAGAAAAAAGGTATCGGTCGTCCATCGACTTATGCATCAATCATCTCAACTATTCAAGATCGTGGTTATGTAAAGCTTGAGAATAAGCGTTTATTTGCCGAAAAAATGGGTGACATCGTAACTGATAGACTGACAGCCAGCTTCCCAGACTTGATGGATTATACTTTTACCGCTGCCCTAGAAGACAAACTCGATCACGTTGCAGAAGGTGAACAAGACTGGAAAGATGTGCTAGATAATTTCTACGGTGACTTTAAGCTTAAGCTTGAACATGCTAAAGATAAAGACGGCATGCGTCCTAATGATCCGACCGATGTGCCGGACGTACACTGTGATATTTGTGATCGTCCAATGCAACTTCGTACCGGCTCAACAGGTGTATTCTTAGGTTGTACTGGCTATAACTTGCCACCTAAAGAGCGCTGTAAAGGCACGAAGAACTTAATGCCAGTCGAAGCTTTTGCCAACCTTGACGACGCTGAAGGTGACGACGACGCTGCTGAAGTCAAAGATTTGATGGAGAAGAAGCGTTGTCCGAAATGCGGTACAGCCATGAACGGTTATATCGTCGATGGTGGTCTCAAACTACACATCTGCGGTAACAACCCTGATTGTGATGGTTATATCCTAGAAGAAGGTAAGTTTGAAGTGCCGGGCTCAGATGCACCAACCATTGACTGTAATAAGTGTGATGGGCAAATGGAGCTAAAGACCGGACGTTTTGGCCCTTACTTTGCTTGTCAAAAATGTGACAACACTCGTAAAGTGCTAAAAACTGGCGAAGCAGCACCGCCGCGTATGGATCCTATTCATCTGCCTGAGCTAAAATCGACCAAGCATGAGGATTATTTTATCCTGCGTGAAGGGGCAGCTGGGATGTTCTTAGCGGCGTCTAAGTTCCCGAAAGTACGTGAGACACGTGCGCCAAAGCTTGCTGAGCTACGAGAAATCAAAGATAAGATGGAAGATAAGTTCCAATATCTGTTTGAAGGCCCAGATGAAGATCCTGATGGCAATCCAACTATCCTACGCTGGTCACGTAAGAAAAAAGAGCAGTATATCGGCTCTGAGAAAAACGGCAAAGCCACGCGTTGGGGTGTGTACTGGCGTAAAGGCGAGTGGGTAGAAGAGTAAACCTCTTTTACCTTGGTCATAAATAGTTTTAAGCTACAAAAAAACCTCTTAGCATTCTAAGAGGTTTTTTTATGCTGGTAATAATATTTAACCTAAACGTTATTAGTTCTTTTCAATGATACCGCAAGCGATACGGTCACCAGCATTACCTGCTGGTTGGCTAGTATAGTCATCAACACCGCCATGAACGATAAAGGCTAAACGGTTAACGCTGTATTTGCCTGTTTGAGCTGCAGAAATTTGCTTATTTACATAGTTAATAGTAGCAACACCATCAGCATTGGCGGTTAGATTAGGTAGATCACCTGCATGGCCTTTCATGTCATCTGGGTTAGAGTGTGGAAAGTTATCAGGGTTGAAGTGACCACCTGCTGCTTTACCCATATCAGCACAACTACCAGTCTCATGAATATGTAGTGACACAGTTTTGCCCGGTGTCATATTCATAAGCTTACCATAAACTTGTACGCCGCCATCAACAGGACGCAAGAATACTTGACCGACTTCTTTGTTATTACTATCCACCGTTTTAATCGTTGATTTTAGAGCAGGTTGGCTAAATGGATTCCCCGTTTTTAGCTGATCTTGTACCGTTTGGCAACCAGTCATTGCTAACGCTGAACCACATAATAGAACACTTGCAAGCATCGTCTTTTTCATTGGTTTCTCCATTTTATTTAGTTATCTAACTATTGTAATTATGATTAAGTCTACAATTTATGTAGACCTTCTCTATGCTACTTAGAGACATCACAGTTAGTATAGACAAACACTCGTCATAGTTATTCACCATAAGCGCAACAATCAGTTAATAAATGTAAATAGCGTATGGGTTTGAAAAGTAGATATATTAAGTAGTAAAAATTCAGACTATAGGTTGCAATCATTGGTGTAATGTATAAACACAATGAGTAAAAGGGAAACTTGAATAGGTTTTCAAAAATATTGAACATAAAAAAAGACCGTAATATCAATTACGGTCTTTTTGCATCTATTAACTATTAATAATTTAGATTAATTGTGCAGCGCTTTGCTTGAGGTTTTATCAACCGTCACTTTAGCTGGTTTAAGTGGCGTTGGCATACTGACCAAAGCAACTTTTAATATCTCATCAATCGTTGCCACTGGCTGAATGGTTAAGCCTTCTTTGACGTTATCAGGGATATCGGCCAAGTCGCGCTCATTACTTGCTGGAATCAACACATGCTTGATGCCACCACGATGCGCGGCTAGTAGCTTCTCTTTGAGGCCACCAATACGCAAGATTTTACCGCGCAGCGTAATCTCACCTGTCATCGCAATATCTGGACGAATAGCGATGCCAGTCAAGGCAGATACTAGGGCTGTTGTCAGTGCACCACCTGCAGATGGACCATCTTTTGGTGTCGCACCCTCTGGCATATGCACATGAATATCAGTCGTTTTGACCGTTTCGTAGTCAATACCTAAGCTATCACCACGAGCACGTACTACGCTCATCGCTGCGCGAATAGACTCTTTCATCACATCACCTAATGAGCCAGTAAAGCTAAGCTCACCTTTACCTTTCATGGCGACTGCTTCGATAGTGAGTAACTCACCACCGACTTGTGTCCATGCAAGGCCAGTGATACGACCAATCTCAGGCTCTTCTTCTGCTAGACCATAATCATACTGATGGACGCCTAAGTAGTCATCGATATTTTTGTCATCGACCACGACCAGCTCACGCTCGTCTTTTTTCGGAGCACGTGCGCCATGACTTTCAACTGAACCGCGCACGACTTTACGGCAGATTTTATTCACTTCACGCTCAAGGTTACGCACACCTGCTTCACGTGTGTAGCTACGTACGATGCTGTGCAATGCCGCTTCTACGATTTCAATCTCGCCTTCTTTAAGCCCATTTTGCTTGATGGCTTTTGGTACGAGATATTTTTTCGCGATATTGACCTTTTCTTCTTCGGTATAACCCGGTAGACGGATGACTTCCATCCGGTCAAGAAGGGCAGGCGGGATATCCATGCTGTTAGCCGTACAGATGAACATCACTTGTGATAAGTCTAAGTCCATATCTAAATAATGGTCGTTGAACTTGTCATTCTGCGACGGATCTAATACTTCTAATAGCGCTGATGCTGGATCGCCACGGAAGTCTTGCGCCATTTTATCGACTTCATCTAGCAAGAATAGTGGGTTTTTAACCTCTACTTTGGCTAAAGACTGGACGATCTTACCCGGCATCGCACCGATATAAGTACGGCGATGACCACGGATTTCGGCTTCATCACGGACGCCACCAAGTGCCATACGGACGAACTTACGACCGGTTGCACGTGCAATCGACTCACCCAATGAGGTTTTACCAACACCAGGAGGACCGACGAGACAAAGAATCGGACCACGAAGTTTTTTCACTCGCGATTGGACTGCGAGGTATTCTAAGATGCGATCTTTAACATCTTGCAAGCCATAGTGGTCTTCATCGAGAGTGGTCTTAGCTTTCTCTAAATTGATAGAAACTTTAGTCGTCGCATTCCACGGCGTATCCAAAATCCACTCAATATAGTTACGTACGACTGATGATTCACTCGATGCAGGTGGCATCATTTTAAGCTTTTTAAACTCTTGCTCTGCTTTTTTGCGCACATCATCTGGCAAATCAGCATCTTCTAAGCGTTTTTCAAGCTCAGCGACATCGTCGTCACCATCAAACGCACCGTCATTCATGTCAGACAGCTCATTTTTGATGGCTTTCATTTTTTCATTTAAGAAATACTCGCGCTGATTATCTTCCATCTGTTGACGGACGGCATCTTGAATATCTTGTTCGATATTCTGCTCGGCACTTTGCTTGACCAAATATTCAGTCAAGGTGTTGATGTGGGTTTTGATATCGTCATTCTCTAAAAACGATTGCTTGATATCAAGATCCATCGAGACTCGAGTTGAGATGAAATATACCAACTCAAGCAAGTCATCAATGCGTTTCGCCACACGAGTAAGCTCACGGGCATTACGTAGACGTGCATCAGCATAGCTTTCAAACAAGCTGGTCAAAGCTTGAATGGTGTTTTTCTGCTGACTGTCATCCATTTGCATGTCGAGGTCAGCACGCTCAAAGCTTGCCATCAAGACGTTATCATGGTCCTGAATCGTATCGACACGCGCACGATATTGACCTTCGATAAGGACTTTGATGCAATCCTCATCGCTGTCATGCGGCATGGTGCTGACGATACGGCAAACCGTACCATATTGGTACAAGTTGTCATGATCGATGTCCTCGGTCAGCGAGTCTTTTTGTGCAACGACCAATACTTTATTACCATATTCGGCTTGTGCAAGCTCAACCGCTTGAACGGATGGCGCACGACCGACGAATAGGGCGATTTGCATGTGCGGATAGACCACCACGTCTCTGAGCGCCAGTAGCGGCAGATAATTGTCTGAATGATCATCCTTCTTGGCATCTTCTATAGATGCAGACGAGTTTTCAAGATCGTTATTGTCTTGTTCAACATTATCTTGTGCAAGGGTGTCTTGAGCAAGATCGTCTTTTTCGATGTTATGTTCGTTATTACTCATATAATCTTTCCTCGTTCACCAGACTTGTAAAGTCAAGTTCGTGGTTCATGTTTAGATAAATGGTGTCCCCATAAAAAATTGCAAGGCCTTACTACTCAACAGGGTAAAGAATAATGCTTGTTTATTTTTAGTCTGACTAATATCTGCTCCATTCTGAGCGTAGGCTTTATAGGAAAAATAAGGTAAACTGACGCGCGTCTGAAACCGTGCTTTTTGAACCAAAGCATTCTAGACATCAGGGCAGTATTCATAGGTTTTAAGATATTAGCGGGTCTTAATTAAGCGAAAGCAAAAGGGGCAACACATGACCATCAACGCGGTACTACTGGCAGTCGTTATTATGCTAGGGCTGTCACTTTCGCGAGTGCACGTGGTGCTCAGTTTATTAATAGGTGCACTGGCGGGCGGGCTGATAGCGGGTCTCGGTATCACCGATACCTTAGAGGCCTTTCAAGAAGGTATTCGCAATGGGGCCCAAATCGCCCTGTCTTACGCGCTACTTGGTGCTTTTGCGGTGGCGATTGCGCACTCAGGGTTGCCGCAATCATTGGCAGGGGCGGTGATCAAGCGTATTGATGCGGGTGGTACTGGTGGCATGATTAAGTATATGCTGTTTGCAGGCTTAATCACTATGAGTTGTTTTAGTCAAAACCTAATCCCCATTCATATCGCATTTATTCCACTGCTTGTGCCGCCATTGTTGCTCGCCTTTAACCGCATGCAGATTGATAGACGCTTAATCGCTTGTCTTTTGACCTTTGGTTTGGTCACTACCTACATGTTTATACCATATGGCTTTGGTGATATTTATCTCAATCAAATCATGCTAAAAAACGTCGGTGAAGCGGGTATTGATATCGCTAATATTTCTGTGGTTAAGGCCATGGCGATTCCGGCACTCGGTATGTTGGTTGGTTTACTGACAGCGGTATTTATCAGCTATCGTAAGCCGCGCCAATATAAGCAAGTAGCGATAGATAAAGAAGCTCATGATGCAGTTGTTGAAGGTGATTCTTTAAGCAAAACCGCAGCTGGTGCGCAGTCTCAAAGTAAGCTAAAAACGCTTGTCGCCCTAGCTGCAATTGTCACCGCTTTTGTTGTGCAGCTCTATACGGACTCGTTATTGCTTGGCTCGATGTTTGGCTTTGGAGTCTTTATGGCAACGGGCGTAGTGAAATGGCGTGAAGCTGATACCGTATTTAACGACGGTATCAAATTGATGGCGATGATTGGCTTTATTATGATTACCGCGCAGGGTTTTGCAGAAGTCATGAAAGCGACGGGTGAAATTGCACCGCTCATCGATGGCGCGACCAACTTGTTTGCAGGTAATAAAGCCATTGCTGCTTTGGTCATGCTTGGAATTGGTTTAGTAGTAACGATGGGTATCGGCTCGTCATTCTCGACTATTCCGATTATTGCCGCGATTTATGTGCCGCTATGTATCTCTCTAGGATTTTCGCCATTGGCAACGGTTGCTATTATTGGTACGGCTGGCGCGCTTGGTGATGCAGGTTCTCCTGCGTCAGATTCAACATTGGGGCCAACCTCTGGTCTAAATATCGACGGTCAACATGACCATATCAAGGACAGCGTGGTGCCGACCTTCTTACATTATAATATTCCATTATTGGTATTTGGTTGGATTGCGGCGATGGTGTTGTAGGTTATAAAACTCACGCTCTACTAAAAAATCGCCTTAAAACAAACAAACATGCTTGCCAAAAACACAGCAATAAAAATAGTAAAGAGGACAGAAACGTCCAAAAAATCATCCCACCTAATGACGGCGGTGCATGCATCGCCATCATACCGAAATAAAGTAAAAACAAGACGCTAGTTATCAGCATAGCGAACAACTTCCAGCGCCTATCCATATATACATCCATAGTCACCAGTAAGCTTAAGTGAAACAGCATTGCCATTACTAATATAACGACTAACTCTATAGGGTAAGAATACGGCTCAGGGACATCAAGAACATGTAGTGCATAAGGGTTCGGTTCAAAACCTAAAGCAATAATAATACCGACAAACAGGACCCACAAGATAGCAAAAACTACCCTTAGTGGTTTTGAGCGAAAGTAGCTCATTGTTGTCTTTGCAAATCTTTTATGGGTCTTTATTGTCATCTTCAAAATCCCCAATCTCACCACTTAAACCAGCCAAAAAAGCATCACTGTCAGCCAGCAACTCATTTAAGCGTTTCTCATTAATCACCCTTGCCAACTCATCAGAGTTAAAGGATTGTTCTTGACTGTAGTACAGCATTTCCCTAGCGTTATCATTCCCTAATGCTTGCAAATACGTATCAACACTATCAGCGCTAGATGCTTTGTCGTTGGACATTTTGATCTGATTTCGTTTAAACCACCTTAAGCCACTTGGCGTTATCAAGCCATCTAATGGCACATCCCATGGTTGACGTTCAAGATGTTCTACCACCTGAAAATCATAGCACCAGCCAATTTTTAACGGTTTTTTTAACCCTGCCTGATAGCTTCTTCCAAGCGTCGTATCATAAAAGCCACCACCCATGCCCATACGATTACCGCTTTTATCAACCGCTACTAACGGACAGATAATTACATCTAATTCTCGCGCCCAAAGTAGTCGACGATGATGGTTTTGTTTCATACCTAAGCTGTGAATACGTGTCGGTATGTTTAACAGTTTCGATTGATAGATAGGCACAAAGCGCAGGTGTTTATCAACATTTCCCTTATTATCACGACCGAGCGAACCAACCACTGGTAAATAAGGTAAATAGCCTAAGCGTTGACACCAATCCAATAGTGGCTGAGTGGGCAGCTCGCCAAAGCCATCATAATATAAGCCAATACGCGCACGCGGAGCCAAGCGCTGCTGTAACTTACGTAAATGCAAGCTTGCCATGCGCGCATATTGTCTGCGCTCGCCATCTGTTAACTGGCGACGCTGGCGGGTAAATTGTCGTCTAGGTGGATTGCTCACTTTAGATTCATTAGAGTTAGAGTCATAAGGCTTGGAGTTCTTTAGCTCAGGATGCATAGATATACTATCCTATAATGTATTAAGTTGATGATGGCTGGTGCTTTTAGGCGGTATCAATACCTATTTGTGAATATTCAACACGGCCTAGTCATGCTATCATAACGCCACTTTACATCGTATTTTCCTTTATGTGCAGCGTGTGTTGCACTTTTTTCGAAGCAGCTATACAACAAACCATCAAAGAGGGTAGTTATGTCGACACAGAATCAGGCAACTCGTACCGAAAAAGATACCATGGGCAACGTGGAAGTCCCAGCTGACGCTTATTGGGGTGCGCAAACTCAGCGTAGCCGTGAGAACTTTAAAATTGGTGGCGAGACTTTGCCACGTCCGATGATTGAAGCGATGGCATTAGTCAAAAAAGCCGCTGCCATTACCAATGCTAGCCTTGAGCGTATCGAAGGTGATAAGCGCGACTTAATCGTGCAAGCTGCTGACGAAATCATCAACGGCGGTCTAACGGATCAGTTCCCATTGGTTGTATGGCAGACTGGTTCTGGTACGCAGTCAAACATGAACATGAACGAAGTATTGGCCAACCGTGCCAACGAAATCGCTGGTTCTGAGCGTGGCAGCTACGCGCCAATTCATCCAAATGACCATGTCAACCATGCACAGTCTACCAATGACAGCTTCCCAACGGCGATTCGTGTGGCTGCTGCTCGTCAAATCAACAGCTTGCTTATCCCAGCGGTAAAAGCACTACGCGATACGCTAGATGCCAAAGCTAAAGAATTCGATAGCATCGTAAAAATCGGTCGTACTCACTTACAAGACGCCACGCCTTTGACCTTAGGTCAAGAGTTCAGCGGCTATGTCAGTCAACTTGATCATTCATTGACGCGTATTGATCAAGCATTAGAAGGTTTATATGAGTTGCCACTAGGCGGTACGGCGGTTGGTACAGGTCTAAACGCTCACCCTGATTATGCAGTAAAATCAGCTGAGCAATTATCAACATTGACTGGTCTACCGTTTGTGACTTCACCGAATAAATTTGAAGCACTAGCGGCTCGTGATGCCGAAGTCTTTGCTTCAGGCGCGTTAAAAACATTGGCAGGTAGCTTAAATAAAATCGCTAACGACGTACGTTGGTTGGCATCAGGGCCTCGTTGTGGTCTAGGCGAATTGACCATTCCAGAGAACGAGCCAGGCTCTTCTATCATGCCAGGTAAAGTCAACCCAACCCAATCAGAAGCAATGACCATGGTTGTCGCGCAAGTGATGGGTAACGATGTCACTATCAGTATGGCAGGCGCGTCAGGTAACTTTGAGCTTAACGTTTATAAGCCAGTGATTGCCTTTAACTTATTGCAATCCATCCAACTATTGGGTGACGCTTGCAACAGCTTCAACGATAATTGTGCCGTTGGCATTGAGCCTGTCAAAGATAAAATCGATGACTTCTTGCACAACTCGTTAATGCTAGTCACCGCATTGAACCGTCATGTCGGTTACGAGAACGCGGCGAAGATTGCCAAGACCGCTTACAAAGAAAATAAAACGTTGAAGCAAGTTGCGGTTGAATTAGAGCTACTAACTGAAGCTCAGTTCGATGAGTGGGTGACGCCAGCTGATATGGTGCATCCTTCTTAAGTCATAGACCAAATAGTGACCTGCTAGGGTGTCAGACTCGCTTAATGTACGACAGGTACAATTTGCGCTCATCTTCCTTGTAGCAGTGTCATATTTGTTCCACTGAGAAGTAAGTTATTTGAAAAGACCTTGCCATGTATTGTGGCAAGGTCTTTTTTTGGTTTTAAGAGTTACTGTTACTTGTAGCGTGGATACAATTGCAAAGTTTTTAGCTGTAAGAACAATAAGAGATTAATAACTCGCTATTTAAAAACAAAATTCACGTTTTTTTCGCAAATTATGATTGGTCTTTTAGGTATATTTAAAATTAGCAAATAGGGTAGGTGCTATTTTAAACATATATTAAGGATAACCAATGTGTTCTAAAAATGCTAACTCAACACCACAATTATTAATAAAAATAGCTCCATATTTATGGCTCATATCTTTATGTTTACCAGCTCTACATTATGATAATGAAATATACTTTGGCTATGAAACTCTAGTTTTAGGTATTATATTTGGCTGGCTTGGTTTAATATTTCAAGCTTATAGCAACATTACATTCTTGTTTTCTATTTATATGATTAATCGTCAAAAAAATCCAATTAAGTTAGCAGCTTTTACTTTTATACTCGGGTTCTCATCTTTATTTATCACACAAATTGTGGCAACAGGTGATAAAGGAGTTTATGACTCTGATATTGAGTTAAAGCTATGGGGCGCTGGAATCTGGATTTGCTCATATCTAGCATTACTACTAGGCACGGTTTGGAACTACATTATTGATCGGGGTATAATTGAAAAAAGTTAATAACATAATATCTATAATATAAGCTAAATATAGGGTGTCACCTCGCGCACCATTATTAAAAGCTATCTCTACAATCGGTGCGTGGAACGCACCCTACAAGCTCTAGAAATATATTAGATAGATTTCATTGGCGATAGTATAATCTATCAATTTGATAAGAGGTAAGTCGGTTTGCTATGTCTAGTCTCTAATCTCTGCTAAGGTTTAATGAAACTATCCAATTTACTTCTTTAGCCTATAATAGTTCCGCAAAATAAAAAAAGGCGTATGAATCGCTCATACGCCTTTAACAACTTACTCAAGTTTTCACTAAAGCTTGACTAAAATTTATTTAATCTCAAGCTTTTTACGATCTGAGCCGGTCTCTTTTGGCAGTACCAACTGCAATACGCCATTTTCATATGACGCTTCTGCCTCATCGACTTTTACCTTATCTGGCAACCGGAAGCTACGTGAGACCGAGCCAAAGTAACGCTCACTGCGTAGTACGTTATTGCCTTCTTTTTGCTCGTCTTTTTGTTCGATTTCTGCGCTAATAGAGACAATATCTCCAGTAATGGATAAATCAATGTCTTCTTTAGCGACGCCAGGAATCTCAGCATTGACGTAAAACTTATTGTCTTTTTCGTTGACATCAATCTTGATTTGGTTGGCGCTAGGCAGTGCATCACCATGCAATGGACGCATCAAAAAGCTCGGTGCCATATCATCAAAGAAGTTGTCAAAGATAGAGTTGCGTGTGATTAGTTTACTCATAACAGTCTCCTTATATTTGATTGTTCACTGTGTATTTAACCTACTGTATATATGAAGCTGGTCTATAGAATTTCAAGATCTTTTTTTCTTACCATAGATATTTACTGAATTACCAGCGACTATTAGCAGCATACCAAGTATCAAAGCCACGCTAAAGTGCTCAGCATATAAGAGTACGCCAATGAGTGAGATGAGCGGCAATCTAAACATATCCATAGTGACCACGAATGTAACCTCTGCATGTTGCATGGCTTTGGTCATACAATAATGTGCCGATAGTGCCGTTACACCTATGATTACGAGCCATAGCCACTGAATACCTACTGGCGTTGTCCATCCTTCTATAAATAAAAGCAATCCTAAAGGCGCTTGTATCAAACACATCATAAAAATGATGGTGATTGGGCTTTCAGTATTAGATAACGATTTTGTAGCCACATGGGAAAAGGCATAACAAATGGCTGCACCTAAAACTATTAATGACGCATAGTGAGCGACATCTAAGCTAGGTTGAACGATGACTATTACCCCAAGAATGCCTAGTAATACGGCAATAACTTTTTTTACAGTTATAGACTCTTTTAGGAAGAGATACGAGATGATTATCGTCCAAAAAGGTACGGTGAATTCGATAGCAAAAACGGTCGCTAATGGCAGTAGTCCTATACCTAAGAACCATCCATATTGCCCCGTGAAATGAAATAAGTTTCTCACTAAGTGTAATTTAATACGCTTGGGGAATAAAAAGTTGCTCTTTTTTGATGAAAAATTTGATAAAAATATTATTGGCAATAATACTAGCAAGCCTACGATACTTCGGAAGAATAAAATCTGAAAAACACCAATTTGACTATTCAGCTCACGAGCACCAATGGCTATTAAACAAAATGAGGTGAGTGCTCCAATCATCCAAAGGGTAGTGTGGAACATAATGGTGCAATCCTATATATAAAATCAAATCTGGAATTTATATGATAGGCTAGTGTCTCATATCAACGAATTAACACAATAAAAAAGCCAAGCAAAATGCTCGGCTTTTTCTATCACATTTTCAAGAACTCTAAAACTTATAAAGCAAACCAAGCGTTGTCGTTGCATCAGTACGCGAGTCAACCATTGGACTATCGTATTGCTCGTTAGGCAAGTAGCTTAAGCTTTGATTAAAAAATCCTGCCCAGTTTTCACTGAAGTCATAGTTGGCACTAACATTGACGTACGGATTCAAGCTCGAATTAGAGGTATAAGCTTCAACACCCGTTTTTGCCGACTCTTCATCACTTACACCATAATAGTATTCATTATAGTCAGCATCATAATATTCAAAGCCAACACTCGGATAGACCGTTAGCTTGCCTTTAGTAACTTTTGCCAGATACGTCAAGCGAGCAGTATTCCCACCACTACGATCTAGAATGTCAGTGGCAAATTGCCCACGGAAGCCGCCAATAGGGGTGCGGCGTAGATAAGTTAAACCGGCAACGGCTGAGGTTTTACGCTCGTCCAGACCTTGAAGCGCACCATTCGCATCTTCAGGATCAAATTCTGAACCTGATAATTGAGCGTAAGCAGACAGCTGATTGGTGCCGTCATTGTGAAGGTAAACACCAGCTTGAGCACCGCGCGCATAGACTCTATTATTGTCATAGAACACGCCCGGCAATACCCGAATCTCGGTGTTATCTTCCAAATCATAGGCTGAGTTGACCGCCATGACATTGACGCCAACGCTTAATTCAGCGTCTTGGTCAGTAGGTAGGTTGTTAAAAAGTGCTGCACTGGATAAGCTAGCCACGCTAAATAGTGCAGTAGCCGTTAAAGTACTAAGCAAGGCGCGCTTAGAGTTATTAGAGAGCGCTGCAAGTTTGAACATAATTGAATCTCATAAGTGAGTGGTAATAATTGGGTAGAAAAAAGTGAGTAGGGAAAAATAAACGAATATGCTGTTTTCATGAGCTATTTAGCAATGATAAATAAGTATGACAGTTTACTCAATGGTTTTTAATACTTGTAAGATTTGTTGATGAATATCTTGCCACCACCAGACGAAGCCAATGCTTATCAACAACATCATAATCCATGGTAGTAGCTGCCAAATAAAAGCAGGTTTCGCAGGCGTTTTTTGTTCGGTAACATCGGCATGAGCGGCGTTAATGTTCCTGTCTGAATTTGCATAAGTGCCATTATCAGAATAAGTATCACTATTGAATCCGCTATTAAGACCGACATTAAAATCATTGTTATTAACGTCAGTATCGCTACTCGTTGGATGATCGATATAGCTGGTCTGATAGTCATTTGGGTAATCAGTTTGATAACGGTTCTGATAAATAGGAATGTTAGGTACGTTTTGTAGAGCAATCGCCATACGCTGACGGTAAGCGATAGCAAAAGCCAGTGCAATTACTAAGCCAGTAATAGCGCCGCCGATATGTCCTGCATTATCAATGCCCGGTACCGCAAAGCCATATACAAGGTTGATACCCATAATAAATATCAGGCTTCTTAAATTGAGCACCATGCCATTAACAGATATTTTAAACAGCGCGGCTATTAAAAGTGCGCCACCGATACCCATGATACCACCAGATGCGCCAGCCGATAGTCCTGGTTGTCCAGTACCATCTAAAATACCTTGCCACGTCACATGATTGTTAAGTAAGTTACCACCGATTGCCGCCAATAAAAACAATGCCAAAAATTTAGCTGAGCCAAACATCGGCTCCGCAATTTGCCCAAAAAAGTACATGGCAAAGCCATTAAACAATAAATGCATCAAGCCAATGTGCAAAAACGCACTGCTGACCAGTCGCCATGGATCATCAGTCATGGTTAAGGGCAGGGCATTAGCGCCCCAATTGAGCAGGGCTTCAGTCGAGGGATTATTGGCATCGACGCCTGTCAGCACTTGCATGATAAATAGTCCAATAAAGCTGACTAAGAGTAGAGTGGTGACGGGCGCTGTTTTTAGAAGTTGTTTAATGGTCATAAAAGCTAAATATCAGTGAAAGATGATAGATAGAGTATAAGGGCTAACGGTTAGATAGACAAAGTTGTCGAATATAAATCTACTTGTGTAAAACTAAAATCTACCAGCGCATTGGTGGGACATAAGGTAATGCCGACTTGAGCTGCTCGTAAGTCCCTTTGACTAAAATATCATCCGTCACCTGATTAATATCAGTATGACCACAGAATGCCATACTGATATCACATTCTTTATGGATAATTTCAAGCGCACGGCGCACCCCATCTTCACCATAAGCACCTAGCCCGTACAAGAAAGCTCGCCCAATCATAGTGCCTTTTGCACCTAAAGAGATGGCTTTTAAGACATCTTGACCGGAGCGAATACCACTATCGAGCCACACCTCGATATCACTATTTTCGGCATGAACCGCCTGCACGATATCGCTCAAAGCAGAGATTGAGGAGGGCGCACCATCTAATTGACGGCCACCATGGTTTGAGACCACCAATGCATCCGCACCACTACGGGCAGCCAAGATAGCATCTTCAGGCTCCATAATACCTTTTATAATTAGCTTGCCGCCCCATGCATCTTTGATACGTGCGACATCATCCCAGCTCAAACGCGGGTCGAACTGTTCTGCTGTCCATGCTGAAAGTGAGGACATATCAGCGACGTTTTTGGCATGTCCGACGATGTTGCCAAAAGTACGACGTTTGGTACCAAGCATATTTAGACACCATTCTGGCTTGGTCATTAGATTTAAGATATTGGCGAGGGTTGGTTTGGGCGGCGCGGATAGACCGTTTTTGATATCCTTATGACGTTGACCAAGTACTTGCAGATCAGCTGTCAAAATGAGCGCGGAACAATTTGCCGCTTTGGCACGGCGGATAAGATTGGCCATAAAGTCCTGATCACGCATGACATAGAGCTGAAACCAAAACGGCGCACTGGTATTTTCAGCAACATCCTCAATAGAGCAGATACTCATGGTTGATAGTGAAAAAGGCACGCCAAATTTCTCTGCTGCCCGCGCCGCATGAATCTCGCCGTCCGCCCACATCATGCCAGTAAAACCAGTTGGTGCAATCGCAACTGGCATTTTGACTTGTTCGCCAATCATCTGCGTCGCAAGGCTACGATTGTCCATATTTACCAATACCCGCTGGCGTAACTTAATACGATCAAAGTCCGTCTCATTATTACGGTAAGTGGTTTCAGTCCATGAGCCTGAATCGACATAATCGTAAAACATACGCGGTATTTTGCGCTCGGCAACACGGCGCAGATCTTCAATTTCGGTAACTTTGCTCAAGTCTTTCATGGAGGTTTCCTGTATAGCTAAATAGCTAAGCTAAAGTATCGGTAAAATAGCGTTTATAATATGTGGTTCATAATCATAATATAGAAACTATAATACCAATATGACGCTATCAGAAACAATCTAATAGCGTCATATTAAGTGTTGATAATCAATATATATAACTTGGTTAGTGATTCATGTAACCTTGCAATATTAACTAACGACTCGTTTTCTATTTGTCAGCGACATGATACTAAAGAATGCTATCGGCCAAATCACAGCTAAAGCCCACCACCATAGTTGACCGAAGATAATAGCCATACCGATAAAACCAGCTTGTATCACATAATAAGTCATTGCCACCAATGTCTTTCGTATAACATAACCTTCTTTATCCATCAGACCGACTACCGCACAAGCCGCGACCACATTGTGCACGGCAATCATATTACCAGCGGCACCGCCGACCGCTTGCAGAGCGACAACTTGCGCTGCAAGATTACTATCGAGACCGATTTGGCTAGCAGTTGACCATTGAAAATACGAGAACATCATATTGCTAACCGTATTTGATCCGGCAATGAAAGCGCCCATCGCTCCGATCCACGGCGATACTAGAGGCCATGCATTTTGAAACGCACCAGCCGCACTTTCAGCCAGTAATATTGGCATAGCCGGTAGCGCAGTAGCAACTTCAGCGGCTGAGCCTGAATTAATGAATACTTGTACCATAGGCACCGAGAATAGCAAAGCTGGTGCGGCGGCAACCATGGTCTTCGCCGAATTACTCCAACTGCGCTTAACGGCTTGACCGTTCATTTTAAACAATAAGATGCACAATAAAGAGCTGATAATTAGAATCGCTCCAGGAGAGTAAGCAAGCTGTATTTTACTAGAAATAGTCGTACCAAAGAGATTGCTAAATTCAATCGTAGTCAATTCACCAGTCAAAAATGCTTTAAGCGGTGCAACGACCCTAGTTATAATTAATAGAGCGATAACGATGAGATAAGGGGAAAACGCACGAATTAAAGAAAATTTTGGTGCAATCGAATCATCATATTTTTCTTCATCAAGTGACCCGAGCCAGTCCTTGTCCCATTTGGCACGTGGTGCAAAGTCAAAAGTATCTTTTGGCATCAAAAAGCCACGTTTCGCGGCAGGCAGTACAATCATTAGACCGATAAAACCACCAACGAGCGATGGGAATTCAGGACCTAGATATTTGGCTACTAAGAAGTAAGGGATAGTAAAGCTGAGACCGGCAAATATTGCAAACGGCCATACTTTTAGTCCTTCAACGAAGGAGCGTTTTTCGCCAAAGAATCGGGTTAAGAACGCACTTAAAATTAGCGGAATTAAAAAGCCCACTAGCGCATGGATAAGACCAACGTTACCAGCGATTTGTAGTAGATAGTTCTCCGCAGAAAGTGGCGCAATGGCCTGTGTAATATCTTGCTTATCGTTGATACCCGTCCAAACACCGAGTAATATGGGGGTACCAACAGCACCAAATGATACGGGTGTTGATTGAATAATGAGAACTGCCATAACAGAGGCCATGGCCGGAAAACCTAAAGCCAATAATAGCGGCGCACCAATAGCAGAGGGCGTACCAAATCCTGAGGAACCTTCTACCATCGAGCAGAATAACCAAGCGACAATGATCGCTTGAATGCGTCTATCGGGCGAAATATCCATAAAGCCTTTACGAATAGCGACAATAGCGCCGCCTTCTTTTAACGTATTCAATAATAAAATAGCGGCAAATACAATGAATAAAAGCGTGAGAGCGATGATGATGCCATTTGTAGTAGCTGCTGCTACTTGGGCACCACTCGCTTGCCAAACGAACAAGGCTAAAAGAGCGGTCACTAAATAGGCAACACTCATAGATATTTTTGCCGGTAGGCGCATCACTACCAGCAAAACTAAAACGACTAAAATTGGTGCGAGGGCCAAAAAAGTATACATTATCAACAATCCTTATCGATAAATGTTCAGATCCGTAGTCAATATCGGACTGATCGTAGGGCTAGGTTTATAATCTCAAATGGTGATAATCCTTATCTAGTCAATTTACTATCTTGACCATTTAGTCAAAATAGCAAAAGTTTGAATTTTATACTAGTAAATAATCAAGGCTGAAACAAATAAAATAGTAGCTGATTTTCAGAGTGTTATTAACAGTAGGCTTGAAGGTAAAAGTAACAAGAGATTTATAGTAACTGCTGCAAATCCATGACTGAAAATGGATAGTCTAATCGTTTTGATGGCGTCAGAATTACGGGGATGGTAGTGGCAAACTCCATCATCAGATCTTCATCAAATTCTGCGATATCAACATGCTGATATTCGATAGGTTGTACGCTTTGAAAGCGCATTATAAGTTGCTCAGCGATTTCACACAGATGACAGCCAGAGGTACCGAGTAGCCACCAGTTATCAAAATTTTCATCGCTGCAAAGATTTGGGCTCGCTTCAATGATACGTGCGCGCAAGGCAGTTATATTATTGTCATTATGCATGTTTATTCTCTTCTTTTAATACCTATTATAAAGTACCAGCCTTAAATACCTAGATAAAAAGTGAATACTGTTTAGAGATCATCACATGATAAAGAAATGGGGTAAATAATGACAGCGATTGTGAGATTAGGTAAGATAGCCTGCTGCTTATCATTAGCTGACAACTTTTATTATTTTTAATTATTCGGATACTTTGCGCATGGCAAGTTTTGGCAAATTTATTAAACGACTATTACTGGCATTAATGTTGTTAGTCGTAGCATTCCATGTATTAGTAGCTGGACTACTATTAATTTGGAAAACCCAGCCAATTAATAACAGTATGTTTATGCTAACTCACCGACTTACAGGCGGCACGGTCACTCAGACTTGGGTAGAATATGACGACATTGCTAAATCTGCTAAGCAAGCGGCGATTGTCAGTGAGGATTCAACTTTTAGTCAACATAATGGCTTTGATTTTAAAGGTATTGAGGCTGCACGCAAGAAAAACGAAGAAACAGGTAAGATGTCTGCTGGTGGCTCAACGATTACTCAGCAGTTAGCAAAGAATTTATTTTTGACCTCACATCGTTCCTACATTCGTAAAGGTGAAGAAGCTATTGTCACCGTCATGATTGAAACCATATGGGACAAGCAGCGTATCTTAACAGCTTATCTAAATGTGGCAGAATTTGGCAACGGCATTTACGGTGTTGAAGCTGCTGCTCAAAATTACTTTAATAAGTCCGCTGCCAATCTTAATCGTGATGAATCAGCACTGCTAATCGGGATGCTGACCAATCCTAAGTACTATGAAGACAACCAAGGTGATAGAAGCTTACGTAACAAGCAGCGGATTATCAAAAAACGTATGAAGAATGCGGTATTACCACAAGCGAGTTAATGGTCTGACTTTATTTGCCCTATTATTTATTTGCTCTATTAATAGGTAAAACAAGTGATTGCATCAACAGTGAGAGTTTAGTCGTTCGTATATAAAAATAATATTGGTTGAGTAGGTGAGAGATAGTTGCAGCCTTATGCAGTTGCGGTAATATGGATGCCAGGGCATGATAGCGATTGACAATGATGGATTATAATAAGGAGTGGTTGCATGACACAGGCGAAGATGAATCAAAATAGTGATACTGAAGTCAACAAAACTAAAGTCAGTGATGTTAATAATAGCAGTGACAATGCTAGCAACCACAGTGTTAACAACCGTAATGAGAGCAACCACGATCAGAACACTCAAATTGATAGCGCTTTCAAAAATGCAGAAACTTATATAGTAAATGATAACTTGACCCAAATTGCGTGGCAACGCTCAGAAGATGGCAGCTACTCACCCAGCAGTTATATCAACCGCGACTTGTCTTTATTGCAGTTTCATCTACGGGTATTAGCGCAAGCAGCAAGCCCGCGTCATCCGTTACTCGAGCGCTTATTCTTTTTAATTATTTTTTCGTCCAATATCGATGAGTTCTTTGAGATTCGTGTTGCTGGTATTATGCAAAAGCTAAATATTGGTGATGTCTCTACCAGTGCTCATGGTATGCGCCCAAGTGAAGTTCTCAACGAGATATCCACAGTAACGCACGATGCTATTGATGAACAATATCGTATTCTCAACGAAGACATCCTACCAGCCCTCGCGAAAGAAGATATCCGTTATTTAAAACGCGATGAGCTCAATGCCGAGCAATCAGCATGGATGAAACGTTATTTTACTGAGCAAGTATCGCCAGTATTGACGCCGATTAGTATTGATCCTGCGCACCCGTTTCCGCGCTTAGTGAATAAAAGCCTTAACTTTATCGCTACGTTAGAAGGCAAAGATGCCTTTGGTCGCGATATTAATCTCGCCATTGTGCCAGCGCCGCGTAGTTTACCTCGCGTTATTCGTTTGCCTGATGAGCTGACTGGTGGTAAAGAGCATCATGTCATGCTCTCTGCTATCATTCATGAGCATATCGGCGAGCTGTTCCCTGGCATGAATGTAACAGGCTGTCATCAATTCAGGTTGACACGTAATGCGGACTTGGACTTGGCGGATGATGTCGAAGATATTGCCAAAGCCCTTGAGGGTGAGCTTGAAAACCGTCGTTTTGGTGATAAGGTTCGTTTAGAGGTCACGACTGATTGCCCAACCCCTATCAGTGACTATTTGCTCGATGAATTCGAGCTACATGACAATCAGTTATATCGTGTCAATGGACCAGTAAACTTAACACGGTTGCTATTTGATTTTAATATTCCAGCGCTACGTTATGAACCATTCACCCACATCGTACCCAAACCGTTCCGCCGTGAGGCTGATAAGCTCGACAAGAGCACCAGCATGTTTGCTGCTATGCGTAAAGGGGATGTGTTGGTACATCATCCTTTTCATGCGTTCTCACCTGTTATCAATTTATTATGGCAAGCCGCCAGTGATCCAAAAGTCTTAGCAATCAAACAAACCTTATACCGCTCAGGCACCAATTCAGAAATCGTACAGGCGCTGGCCGCCGCTGCTCGTAATGGCAAAGAAGTCACCGCTATCATTGAGCTGCGCGCACGCTTCGACGAAGCATCCAATATTGCAGTTGCCAACTATCTGCAAGAAGCAGGTGCGGTCGTGGTTTACGGTATCGTTGGCTATAAGACTCATGCCAAGCTCATGCTTATTATTCGCCGTGAGGATGAAAAAATTCACCGTTATGTACACTTAGGTACGGGTAACTATCATGCAGCTAATGCCAAGGTCTATACTGACTATGGCTTATTTACTGCTGACCCTGACATCTCAGAGGACGTGCATAAAATCTTCCAAGAGCTGACTGGTATGGGCAAACCTGCCAATCTCAAAAAGCTACTGCATGCGCCATTTACCTTACATGAAAAGCTAATGAGCTTTATCGATGCTGAGATTGCACATGCTAGAGCTGGTAAACGTGCGCGTATTATCATTAAAGCCAATGCTCTGACTGAACGTCGACTGATTGATAGGCTATATGATGCGTCGCAAGCAGGCGTTAAAATTGAGCTAATCCTGCGCTCGATGTGTTGTCTGCGTCCGCAAGTACAGGGATTGTCTGAGAATATCACCGTGCGCTCAGTCATTGGCCGCTTTTTAGAACACACCCGCATCTATTATTTTTATAACAATGGCGACGAACGTATGTATTGTGGAAGTGCTGACTGGATGGATAGAAACTTGTTCCATCGGGTCGAAGTCGCATTTCCCATTGAAGATAAAAAGATATTTGCACAAATTTATCAAGACGGCTTGCAGAACTATCTACAAGATAACGTTCAAGCATGGACGCTTGATGGCGATGGACGTTGGCAGCAGGTTCAGCCAGTAGCGGACGAACCACTACATATTGCACAAGAGCATTTATTGAAAACTATCAATCATGTCGGTGAAAAAAGTTAACAATAATCTTAGAGGCTGTCATCGATTAGCATATCCTTTATTTTGAACTGGATATAGAGCAACATATTTAGTAAAAGCTCATTTAGTAAAAGCTCATTTAGTAAAAGCTCATTTAGTAAAAGCTCAGTACTAAAAAACCCTTCGTAGATTACTTAATTCTATGAAGGGTTTTTAGTTTAATGACTACCACATCAGATCGTCTGGAATCACATAGGCTGCATAAGGGTCGTCATCTGCTAGCTCAACATCTGATTTATCGTTAGACACCACCATAAACCCTTCTAATTTAGCATCGATACGATCTGCTAAGGGACGAGGAAGTAGAGCATAACCCTCTTCCAGTCGTGCAATAACCACATGACCAGCCACTATTTGGTCATATAGTTTTTGAGTGATATGAATTTTTTTCACTTTAGATTGATCAACAAACTGGTAGCTTACATCACCCTGTATATCTTTAATCTGATGTTGTTTAATCATTTGGATGATATTAGCATTTAACATTTTCTGTTCTAAGATTTGCTGTTTTTCCTGATTAAGCTTTTGATCCTTTTCTACTTTTTTGGCTTGGGCTTCTGCTAGGGCTTGTTTAGCTTCAACAGTTGATGGATCGCCAGTACGTTTGGCATGCTGAGACTGTTTACTTAATTGCTTGGCTTTTTTGCTATCAACCAATCCCGCTTTTAAGAGTTGAGCTTGTAGGGCATTTTTGGCCATAATCTGATTACCTAAATAATAAACCGTAAGTCTTAAAATCTAAAAATACATGGTAGCAAATTTTGCTACAGCGTGTCGTGAGTTATGCCAAACGATGCAAGAAAATACAGAAATGTCATGCTCTCGATAATCTGCTGGCTTAATATAGTGGATTACAAACTGTCCTTTAACATCACATTTATTCACATATTGATACTGCAGTACACTAGTGAAGAAGCTCATTATCTACCTATAATTGATACTGGTATAAGTAAGATTCATTTAAAATTAGCAGATAAAAAATTCATTTATAAACATAAATAATAGTAGAGGCTTTCTAATGAGTACTAGCAAAAATGATACTTCAGATATTAAACAAGCAGCAGAAAATGCCAGTGTTGAACAAATTGAGAACAATCTAAAAGAGACTAAGCAAGTCAACATGCCAGAAGAGTTGACTAAAGAGCAGGCGACACCTTTTATTGACGAAGAAGTCCGTACTGATAAATAGGTAAGTAATTAAATTGGGCAATACCAGCGAGGGAGACGCTATGACAACCTACAAAGACACTAACAATAAAGACATGGATGACAAAGATATCAGTCGTGAACGACATGATAAAAAGCTCTCGGTCAATGATCCGACAGTGTCGCATCGACCAAACCCTAAAGGGAGCTATGCGGGGCGTAAGCACGAGCCAGAAATAGACGGACCGATAGAAGACTCTCAAGAGACTGATGAGATATATTCTGATCCACGTAAAGAAGAAGATTTGCCAGCAGGTGGTAAAAATGTTGGCGATTTAAATGCCTACGATCTTAGTCAAAAAGGCAATGAATAGCTTTTGATGCTGGTGCTATAACAAACGTCAAAACACCCTAAACAAGACACTTTAAATAATATACGGCAACAAGGACAATCTAATGGAAACTAAAGATCCCGCGCTCACCAAGACTCCTATTATGGATAGTAGCTTAGATAATAATGATGTTGATAGCAAATCGTTAGCAGAAAAAACAGCAATGACTCGCGAAGAGGAATTTCACGATAGTCGTCATGAAGTCGAAACCAATACTACTGTTAATAAGGGTACTGATACCTTTGAAGAAGGGATAGTCGGTTCTGAGCATGTTAATGACGGTGACAATCCAGCACGTCAGCCTGACCGCCGTGACCAAGAAGGCAATGCTTTTGACGAAAATATTAACGAAGATACTGTGCGTAGTGAAGCACCTAAAAGTGAAGGTATTACTGATATGAATCGATATGCCAATATTGATAATGCACAAACACGTACTTTAAATCCGGATGAAAAAGATTAAAGTTTAAAGATGGTGGGGATAGCAGTTGTCTATTCTCTTCATTCATCTTGTATAAAATGGTTTTTATTTGATTTGTCTGGTAATTATCGTAATAAGGAACGCTAATGAGTATCTCAAAAGATAGCAATATTAATGAAGGACATGAACTGGATAAAGAACGTGAAGTAGACAAAGAGTATGAGTTAAAGGATGCAGACGATAATAATGGCATCGTCCCAGATGATGCTTTGCAAAAAGTGAATCCTGCTGCTGCTGAGCGCAAAAGTGCCGATCATGATCCGCATAATGTTGCTAAAGGTAGCAAGCAGTATGACAGTCCACTAATGGAAGATGATAAATAATTAAATACCTTTATATAAGGCACAATTAAGAAGATGTTGTAACTGATTGAGCCAAATACTCCAATCGGCTACAACATTTTTTCATATTTGTACCAGTTAGTATTCTAAGGATTTTTTAAGCAGGTGTACCGCTATGAAAACGTAGCTCAGTATCTGGACTAGATATTAATTCTGCTTCCACTTCTTTAAAGAAGGCGACTCGTTCATCAATATTATCGTCAGACAATGATTGCGCCAGTGCCAAATAATCCTCAAAATGGCGGCTTTCTGACTTGAGCAAGTATCGATAGTATTTTGCCAAGCGTTCATCATCGATTACCTCAGCAAGTGCGGCAAAGCGTTCGCATGAACGTGCTTCAATAAATGCTCCAATTATCAAGACATCTACCATCGCTGCTGGCTCGTAGGTGCGTTTGTGTCTTAGCATGCCCTTGGCATAACGACCGGCACTTAGATATTTCCAGTCTTGACCGCGATCATTCATGATACCCAGCACTTGCTCGTAGTGCAGCATTTCCTCACGTATCAGTTGGGCTAACTTACGCTGTAAGTCGTAAGAAAACTCATAACGGAATATTAGATTCATCGCAGTGCCCGCTGCTTTTTTTTCGCAGTTGGCATGGTCTTGAATAATCAATGGCAAGTTCGCAATAGCAGCATCTACCCAAGCTTGTGTAGTTCGACTACCTAAGAACGCATAGATAGGGGATAAGTCTACCTTTATAGGTGCTCGCAATTGTGTGATATCGGTACTGTCTTCATTCTGCAAGTCATTATCTTTTATGCTGTTTGATAGATTGTCTATTAAATTCTCTACTGCTGGCTTATGGCTTATATTATGATTATTCATAGTCTGATATATCTGTATTAAAAGGAAGTAGTGGTCAGTGAAAGCGGCTAAAAAATACAAAAGTAGGCGGTTTAGCTCATTGTTATAAGTAGTGAGTAGTATAACAGTAGGCTGTTACGAGATGAATAATCACAGAATACTATAAACAGTTGAAGGCTACCAAGATATATAACATTTAAGCATTGCTTCACTCTGTAATGATTACTTACAGTTTATACTTACCCTCAAGTCATCTCTTCAACTAACATTAGTTATGATGCTTAGGGCTTGTGCCTTATACAGTATCATTTTTATACAACCCCGTTATTTATTTACTAAATGCCTTTTTGTTGTTTATTTTATTATTTGATAGTAGGATGATATTTTGCTTCTAAGCTATTTTGTCTTACTATTAATTGTTAACTGATAAGCTAAAGACGTGTAGCTCTCTACCAGATGCATGTCAGCATACTAACGATTAATGATATTTTGAAACAAAAGATAATATAGCCACTATATAGATAACCTCATCTTAACTATTAAAAAATTACTAGATTGCTAGTTAAGATGGGTTGTATTCGGCTTTATCAACTTCGCTTAACATCGTATTCACATTTAGACTGAATGCAAAGTGCTAAACATATCTCAATTTCACCAGTTACTATAATAAATCATTATTGACTTCCATCATGAACAGATAAGGACACTACTATGAGCCAGACTTCTCACCCTAATCGTATCCAAAAAGGCATTCTTGCAATTGACCAGCAGATGTATGACTTTATTGAAAATGAAGTGCTACCTAAAGTTGGCGTTGATTCGGATAGTTATTGGTCAGGTTTTGAAAAGGTGGTCAAGGAGTTTATTCCGCGTAACAAAGCCCTGCTAGCCAAACGTGACAAAATCCAAGGTCAGATTGATCAATGGCATTTAGATAACCCTGCCAAAGATGGCGAAATTGATTATCCTGCCTATAAGACATTCTTACAAGAGATTGGTTACCTATTACCAGAAGGCGATGATTTTAAAGTAAGTACAGAAAACGTTGATGACGAGATTGCTCATATCGCAGGGCCACAGTTGGTAGTACCTGTACGAAATGCTCGCTATGCGCTCAATGCTACTAACGCACGCTGGGGCAGCCTGTATGATGCCTTATATGGTACTGATGTCATTAGCGATGAGAATGGTCAAGAAGCGACAGGTGGTTATAATCCTACTCGCGGCGCTGCCGTCGTCGCTTATGCCAAAAAATTCCTAGATGATAGCTTTGCGCTAGCATCAGGCTCATATAATGATGTTACTGGCTTTAAAGTAGTGGATGGTAAGCTTGAGATTGCTCAAGGTGATAGCAGCACGCAGCTGCAAGATCCAGCTAAGTTTGTCGGTTATGTTGGCGAGGTAGATAGTCCTACTGGTATTTTGTTAAAGAATAATAATTTACATGCTGAAATCCAAATCGATGCTAATAATCCAGTTGGTAAAGATGACCCAGCCAATATCAAAGATGTATTGCTTGAATCAGCGATTACCGCTATTCAAGATTGTGAAGATTCTATCGCTGCCGTAGATGCAGAAGAAAAAGTCGAGGTCTATCGCAATTGGCTCGGTCTTATGAATGGCGACTTGCAAGAGACTTTTGAAAAAGGTGGCAAGACCCGTACTCGGAAACAAAACCCAGATCGTGAATACACCACACCAGAAGGCGGTAAGCTTATATTGCCAGGTCGCTCATTATTATTAATCCGTAATGTCGGTCACTTGATGCAAAATCCTGCAATCTTGGTCGATTTGGGCAATGGTCAAGAAGAAATTTTTGAAGGATTAATGGATGGCTTAATTACACCGTTACTATCCTTAAATGACATCAAAGGTAGGAACGAGCTATCAAACTCCCGCAAGGGCTCAATGTATATCGTCAAGCCAAAAATGCATGGTCCTGAAGAAGTGAAGTTTGCTAATGACTTATTCAATGCTTCAGAAGACTTATTAGGCTTAGATCGTAACACTCTCAAAATCGGTATCATGGATGAGGAGCGCCGTATGACGGTCAACCTCAAAGAAGCCATTCGTCAAGCTAAAGAGCGCGTTATCTTTATTAATACAGGCTTCTTAGATCGTACTGGTGATGAGATGCATACCAGTATGAATGCAGGACCATTCGTGCGTAAAGGTGATATGAAGTCACAAGCATGGCAACCTGCATATGAGCAATGGAACGTTGATATCGGTCTAGAGACTGGTCTACAAGGTCATGCTCAAATCGGTAAAGGTATGTGGGCAAAGCCTGATGAGATGAAAGAGATGATGGACACTAAGGCAGCTCATCCACAATCGGGCGCCAATACAGCATGGGTACCATCACCGACAGGCGCAACCTTACACAGTATGCATTATCATCAAGTGAACGTCGCTGAGGTACAAGACAGTCTAAAGTCACGCAAACGTGCAAGTTTAGATGATATTTTGACCATTCCATTAGCCAAAGACACCAACTGGACAGACGAAGAAAAGCAGCAAGAGCTTGAGAATAACGCTCAGGGCATCTTAGGCTACGTTGTACGCTGGGTAAACCAAGGTGTTGGCTGCTCTAAAGTACCGGATATTAATGATGTCGGCCTAATGGAAGACCGCGCGACTCTACGTATCTCAAGTCAACATATCGCCAACTGGTTACACCATAACGTAGTCAGTGAGCAACAGGTGATGGATGCGATGAAGCGTATGGCAAAAGTCGTCGATGAGCAAAATGCTGGCGATGCTGATTATCAGCCGATGGCTACTGACTTTGAACATTCGTACGCATTCAAGGCAGCATGTGACTTGGTATTTAAAGGTTGTGAGCAGCCTAATGGCTATACTGAGCCATTATTGCATCAAGCACGTCTTGACCTAAAAGCTGGCGCATAACTCAACTAAATAGAGAAATGAAGCTTTATTGCTTCAATAATGAAACAATATTTATCAAAATACGCTTAATTTAAAAATATTTATTTAGGTTTCTTTAGCTAGTGAGCCTCAATAATTAGCTCTGAGTAAGTAGTTTTACTAATTATCTTCATAAGTAGCGCCACTAGTCGTTTCAACGGCTAGTGGCGTTTTTTATGCTTTTAAATTTAGATTAATGAATATTTGTCGTATTTAATCTCACTTTGATTTTTTTTAAAATCTGTCATTAAACGCTAAAAAAGATGTTGCAAATTATGTCAAAGTTGTTATGCTTGTACTCGAAGTATGAGTTTGGTAACGGATGTTACACACTAGAGCAATAAAGACCTAAGTTTACATGGCAGTTACTTTTTCGGTCCCATTCATGTAAGTCATGGTTTTTTTATCTTACGGTAATAGAAATTCGCCACACTTGTTCCTGACTAATCTCGGTAGCCAGTTACACATTATATCTTTGAGGATTTGTGACGATACCATTATGAGCACCAGCTAATAATAGCTAGCTTATTACTAAAATTGTAAAGTGGAGATACCCCCATGAAAAAACTACTTTTAGCTACAGCAGTTGCTGCCCTATCTGTATCTGCAGCAAATGCAGCGCCGACTCTGTATGGTAAAGCATTCGTAACTGCCGACTATGTTGACGTTGAACGTGATGGCGCTGGTACAGACAACGACGTAAATAATGATTCTGTACAAGTCAACTCAAATATTTCACGTTTAGGCTTTAAAGGCTCTGAAGCAATGACTGCTAACACTGATGTTATCTATCAGTTAGAGTATGGCATCAACATCGATGACAGTGGTAGTGACAATATTGGTTTTAGAAGCCGTGATACTTACCTTGGTCTAGATAACAAAAACTACGGTCAGTTCCGTTTCGGTCGTAACTATTCAGTTACTGATTACATCAATAACGTAACCGTTACTGAAGGCTTCTGGGATAACTTGGGCGTTAGCAATCTTGATATGGATGGTAGTGTTCTTGATGCTGTAACTATGGCTGATGGTGGCCGTGTTAACAACTCAATCGTATGGAAAGCACCTAAATATAATAACCTACCATTAGAGCTTGCTCTACAGTATGGTGCTGATGAATCTTTTGTATCTGACAACGATGATCGCAACAGCGGTTTTGGTGCTTCATTGATGTTTGATCAAGGTGCTGGCTTCACTGCTGGTATTGCTTATGAAAAAGATATGAGCCTTTCTTCTACTAGAAATGTTGTTAATGCTGATGGTAACCCTATTATTATCGGTGGCACTACTGTTGTTGACGCTATTACCGATGAGGAAGTTCTTATTGGTGGCGAAAACCTTACTCGTACCAGCGGTGGTGAACTTATCCGTGGTAGTGCAACTGTCGATTTAGGTAAGTACATGGCAGCGCCAGTTACTCTAGGTGCAATGTATCAAGTAGCTGATTTTGACTTTGCTGGCTCTGAAAAAGAAAAAGGTTTGGTTGTAAGTGCTGAAATGGGTCTAACCAACTTTGCTCGCCCAGCTGCTGTATATCTACAGTATAACGGTACTAAAAACCTAGCTGGTATTGACAACCGCGACTCAGATCAAGTTGTTCTAGGTGGTAAATACATGTATAAAGACAACATGATTGCCCATGCTTATGTTGGTAACAACTCAGCTGAAGACAATGATAGTAGTACTGATCTTGATGTATTCGCTATCGGTGGCGGTCTAGAATATAAATTCTAATTTAAACATTAGAACTTGAATCTAAAAAACTCATCCTTCGGGGTGGGTTTTTTTGTGATAAAAACAGGAAGGTCTAGACTAGTATGGCAGTTGTCTCAATAATTACAGTTGTGTAAATTTGGATTTTTTCATCTTACGGTAATATGAATTTGCTACTTTAGGGTCTGAACAGTTTTAATAGCTCGTTATATAGTATGGCTGTAACGACACCATTATATTTCCCAGCCAATCTTAGCCAATTTATCACTCAAATCGTAAAGTGGAGATACCCTTTGAAAAAACTACTTTTAGCCTCAGCAATTACAATGCTATCAGTTTCTACCGTTCAGGCCACACCAACCGTTTACGGCAAAGCATTCGTGACCACTAATTATGTCGATGCTGAACTTAATCGCCAGTCTATGGATATCCCCAACGACGCTATCAATGTCAATGAGGATAACAGTTCAGTACAAGTCAGCTCGCATTCTTCACGCCTAGGATTTAAAGGATCTGAGGCGATAACGGCCAATACTGATGTCATTTATCAATTAGAATACGGTATCAAAATTGATGACAGTGGTAGCAGCAACATTGGTTTTAAAAGCCGTGACACATATCTTGGTTTAAAGAATAAAGACTATGGGCAATTTCGCTTTGGTCGCAATTATTCAGTCTCTGATTATATTAACAACGTAACCGTCAATGAAGGTTATTGGGATAATATCGGCTCAAGCTCTCTTAGTGATGGAGGCACACTTAGTGAAGCGCTAACCTTGACTGATGGTAAGCGTATCAATAATTCAATCGTGTGGATTGCGCCTAAGTATAGTGGCTTACCGCTAGAGCTTGCACTACAGTACAGTGCTGATGAAGCTTTTGTAACTGATAGCGATGATCGCGATAGTGGCTTTGGTGCTTCATTAATGTTTGATCCAGGTACGGGCTTTACTGCTGGTGTTGCTTATGACAAAGACATGAGTACTAATGGTGAAATGCTTCGTGGCAGTGCTAGTGTCGATCTCAGTAAATACGTTGCTGCTCCTGTTACTTTAGGCACTTTGTATCAACAAGTAGACTTTGATGGTTATGATGATGAAGAGAAGGGTCTAGTCGTAAGTGCTGAAATGGGTTTAACCAACTTCGCTCGTCCAGCCTCTGTCTATCTCCAATATGATAAGACAGATAACTTAGGCGGCCTTAGTGGCAATGATTCAGATCAAATCGTATTAGGTGGCAAATACATGTTTAAAGACAACATGATTGCGCATGCCTATGTCGGCAAAAACTCTGCTGATTTGGAAAATGGTCTTCTCGTTGTTAGAAACAATGATGATGATACTACTGATCTAGTTCAAGCTCGTGGCGATGCCGATGTACTTGCTATCGGTGGCGGTCTAGAATATAAATTCTAGATCAAAACATTGCATAGCTAGCATGCTAAAAGACTCATCCTTCGGGGTGGGTTTTTTTCATTGTGCCAACATTAATAGAGAAACAACTAGCAAAACCTAATAGTTTAAAAGTCTTTAAGCTTTTGCCCTATATTTTATGGCGCATTTTTAGTAAAATCCTCTTTTACCAATTACCGATAGAGTACTATGACCAAGTTTATATTTGTGACCGGTGGGGTAGTGTCCTCACTAGGGAAAGGTATTACCGCAGCTTCCCTTGCTGCGATACTCGAAGCGCGCGGCGTGAGTGTAACGATGACCAAGATGGATCCGTATATTAACGTTGATCCAGGTACGATGAGTCCGTTCCAGCATGGCGAGGTGTTCGTCACTGAAGATGGGGCGGAGACGGATTTAGATTTGGGTTATTATGAGCGTTTTTTACGCCATTCCAAGATGAGTAAGAGTAACAACTTTACCAGTGGTCGCATCTATCAGAATGTCCTGAATAAAGAGCGCCGCGGTGAGTATCTAGGTGGTACGGTACAGGTTATTCCACATATCACTGATGAGATTAAGAGTAAAATCTTAGCCAGTGGTGTGGGCTATGATATCGCCATTATTGAGATTGGTGGGACGGTCGGTGACATCGAGTCACTACCTTTTATGGAAGCCGTACGCCAGATGCAAGTAGAGCTTGGTCGCAATAGAGCCATGTTGATGCATTTGACGCTAGTACCTTATATTGCCAGTGCCGGCGAGACCAAAACTAAGCCTACTCAGCATTCAGTGAAAGAGCTGCGTTCTATTGGCTTGCAGCCTGATATTTTAATCTGTCGCTCTGACCATCATATCTCGCAAGATAATCGCCGTAAGATTGCATTGTTTACTAACGTTGAAGAACGTGCAGTCATCATGTGTGAAGATGCGCAAAGCATCTATCAAATACCGCGTACCCTTCATGAGCAAGATCTTGATGATCTAATCTGCGAGCGTTTCGGTCTTGATGTACCTGAAGCAGATTTGAGTGATTGGGACAAAGTGGTTGAAGCCCAGCTCAATCCTGAATCAACGGTTACCGTAGCGATGGTTGGCAAATATGTCGAATTGCCTGATGCCTATAAGTCTATCAACGAGGCGTTGCTACACGCAGGTATCACGCATAAGGCAGACGTTAAAATTGATTATATCGATGCTGAGCGTTTAGAAGATGATGACAGTTTATTGGCGCAGCTAAATAATGCTGATGCCATCTTGGTACCAGGTGGTTTTGGAGAGCGCGGTACCAATGGTAAGATAAAAGCCATCACTTATGCTCGTGAAAACAACGTGCCTTATCTAGGTATCTGCCTTGGTATGCAACTAGCTGTAATTGAGTATGCGCGTAATGTACTCAAAATTAATGCCAATTCTTCTGAGTTTGATCGCAAGACCGCTGAGCCTATCATTGGTCTGATTACTGAGTGGTTAGATGAGCGCGGCGAGCTACAGATTCGTAGTGATGATTCAGATCTTGGTGGCACTATGCGTTTGGGTGCTCAGCAAGCTGAACTGGTTGCTGGTAGCAAGCTGAGCCAAATCTATGGCGCAAGCAATATCACTGAGCGTCATCGCCATCGTTATGAGATGAACAATCGTTATATCGAACCATTAGAGCAAGCAGGCATGACCATATCAGGCTATTCTGCTAAGCAACATTTGGTTGAGTCGGTTGAGGTTGCCGATCATCCATGGTTTATCGCGGTTCAGTTCCACCCTGAATTTACCAGCTCACCGCGTGGTGGTCACCCACTGTTTAACAGTTTTGTTAAAGCTGCAAAAAATTATAGCGAAACTAAGTAATGGCATAATCATTACAGCTTTATCCACAATAAAAAAAGACTAATCTTCGGATTGGTCTTTTTTTGAATCATGTTTTTGTGACACTATGGTCTTAACGCCATGCCATCCATGATTATTGATTGATGACTACTGATTGTGTCTAATTACGCTTGTACACTTTTTTTAATTGGGCTATCGGTTACAATATGGGATAGCAATATGAATAACAATAAAGAGGGCAATGACTTCATGGATAACTTATTAACCGCGCAATCACATATTCAGCTTACTACTCCTAACAATAACACCATTAATATCGGTAACGATCAGCCATTTGTATTGTTCGGCGGTATGAATGTCTTAGAGTCAAAAGAGTTGGCATTTGAGATTGCTGAGCAGTATGTCGAGATATGCCAGCGTTTGGGCATCGGCTATGTATTCAAAGCCAGCTTTGATAAAGCCAATCGCTCGAGCCTACATTCGTATCGAGGCCCTGGGTTAGAGCAAGGTATTGATTGGCTAGGGCAAATTAAAGAGAAGTTCCAAGTGCCGATCATTACTGATGTGCATGAACCATATCAAGCGGCACCAGTGGCTGAGGTTGCTGATATTATCCAGCTTCCTGCGTTTTTATCACGCCAGACTGACTTGGTACATGCGATGGCTAAGACAGACGCCATCATCAATATTAAAAAAGCGCAGTTTTTAGCCCCGCACGAGATGCGCCATATCGTTAATAAATGCCTCGAAGGTGGAAACGATAAGCTTATCCTTTGTGAGCGCGGTAGTGCCTTTGGTTATAATAATCTAGTTGTTGATATGCTGGGCTTTGATACCATGAAGCAGATGGATATTCCAGTATTCTTTGATGTGACACATAGCTTACAGCAGCCGGGTGCACGTAGTGATAGTGCAGGTGGACGTCGTGAGCAAATAACGACGCTTGCCCGTGCAGGTATGGCAACAGGACTAGCAGGGCTGTTTTTAGAAGCGCATCCAAGCCCAGAAACGGCAAAGTGTGACGGCCCATGTGCATTGCGTATGAGTCAACTAGAGCCATTCTTACGTCAGCTGAAGCAGATTGATGATTTGGTCAAAGGCTTTGAGGTATTAGATACTCATTAATGTAGTCAATGTAAGAAATGATAAGAGGGTAAGATAATGGCCATTCAAATTGCACAAGTCAGTATTGAAAATATTGATGACGCAGAAGGTCTAGATAGTGTGATGATTGCTCTTAAGAATATTACAGGGGTGATCGCAATCGAGCTCGATCCTGATAAAGACATTGCTACCGTAAGCTACGATGATACCGATACCAGTATTCATGCCTTAACTGCCGCAATTAGCATGGTCGATTATGTTACCCAGCCGTTTCCTATTGATGCACCGCAAAATCCACATCATCATGATTAGCTATTGCCTGCAGGTTTTGCTCTAGAATAAGAGATGTTCCTTATCGTTTTGGCACAAATTTATGGTTCTGTTAATAAAGTAATAACCAATGAGTCTTGTTGTTAACGATAATACGGATTATGCTGATTAAGTATTGTTTTTATAAAACTTTAAAAGACAGTTATTTTAAAAATTAGTCTTTAGAAAATAACTATAAAAGCAGTTTATTTACTTATAAAAATATTCATCTATAAAAACTCATTTACAAGAATAAGGAGCCTAACATGGCAGACCAAACACGTATTATTAAAATTGATGGCATGACTTGTGGTGGCTGTGTGGCAAGCGTCCATAATGCCACCGCCGATATCGATGGTTTAGATGATATCAGTATCGAGCTTGCAGACAATCAAGCGACGGTAACCTTTGACGATAGCAAAACCAGTGCAGAAGCTATTGCATCTGCTATCGACGAAGCTGGATTTGATGCGACCGTCGCTAACTCTTAAGCATTGTCGTTTATGTAAGAAAACCAGCTATCATGGCTGGTTTTTTAATGGATATTTTAATGAACAGTCGTTATGAATATGGGGTTGCTTCTGTAACTTCACTGGCTTACTGTTATTGATTTGCAGAGAGCATCTGACTTGAATAGACAGCAGTCGTAACCATTTAATATTAACACTGATATTTAATTTTAGAATGTCTTACTTGTTTCATTTAGATTTCCTATCCACTGATATCTTTATTAATCATACGAATTTATAAACGCTATAACGCAATGACGAGTTCTATTTATGAATGATTCTACCCGTACCGCCAATGACCAGTCCTATGATGTTGAGACTGATATTCAGTCTAATACGACGCTCGCGCCCGAGCGTGCACACCTGCAACTGGCCATTGATGGAATGACATGTCAGGCTTGTGCCTCACGCATCGAGAAGGTACTTAATAAAAAGCCGTCGGTATATGAGGTGAGTGTAAACTTCGCTGGCGAGACCGCCAATGTAGATTACGATCCGACGCAGACCACGCCCGAGCAAGTCACGGATTGGGTAAATAAGACGGGTTTCGTTGCAAACTTGCAGGCAGGTGATAGCTTGTTTGCGAAAACAGATAAAGATACGGCGACTGAATACCCATGGCGACTGATTGGGTTATGGATTTGCTTGGTGCCATTTTTAGTTGGTATGGCAGGCATGCTTTTCGGTCAGGGTATGTCATGGATGCTACCGGTCTGGATGCAGTTTGTCTTAGCGACAATTGTACAATTTGGACTGGCGTTACCATTTTATAAAAGCGCTTGGGCGTCAATCAAAGGTGGTCTTGCCAATATGGATGTGCTGGTGGTCATCGGTACGGTAACCATTTGGGCATACTCAACTTATTTATGGCTCACTCATGGCGATGGCACCTTAAGTAGTCTTTTGCAAAGTGGTCATGCTGGTGGTCACGGTGCGGATAGCGGTCCTGCGGTGTATTTTGAAGCAGGGGTAATGGTCATTGCGTTTGTTCGTACGGGTAAATATCTTGAAGAGCGCACCAAAAAGCACAGCCTTAATAGTATTGATTTATTATTGTCATTAACTCCTGATGAAGTCGAGCAACAGCAGCCGAATGGCGACTTTCATAATGTTGCCCTGCAAGATGTGCAGATTGGTAATATTTTGCGCGCTAAGCAAGGGAGCCGCGTAGCAACTGATGGTACGGTTATCGGTGGCAGTGGTTGGTGTGTGGAGAGTCATTTAACTGGTGAGTCAGTACCACTCAAAAAAGAAGAGGGCGATGGACTACTAGCAGGCGCTCTAGTCGAAAACGGCAGCTTACTATATCGCGTCAGTGCTAAAGGCAGCGATACGAAGCTTGGTGATATGGTACAGGCGCTCAGTGATGCGCAAGGCTCAAAAGCCAATTTAGCGCGACTTGCCGATAGAGTAACGGCAGTATTTGTCCCAGTCGTAGTGGCGATTGCTATTGTCACTTTTGGGCTGACATGGTGGTTGACCGGTATGATTGACATCGCCTTGATGCATGCAGTGTCTGTATTAGTCATTGCCTGTCCGTGTGCACTTGGTTTGGCCACACCAGCCGCTATCATGGCTGGTATGGGTGTCGCTGCGCGTCATGGCGTTTGGTTTAAAGACGCGCAAAGCCTAGAAGCCGCAGGTAATATTGATACCGTTGTCTTGGATAAAACAGGCACATTAACCATCGGTAAGCCTACTATCGTGGACAATGTGATGGTAGATAAGTCGCTTGCCATTGATGATGTCTTACAAATTGCCGCGAGCGTTGAGGCGCATGCCAGCCACCCCTTAGCGACTGCGCTTATCAATGCGGCTACCGCGCGAAACTTACCGTTAATGAATGTGACTGATATTAGCGTCATCAAAGGCGCTGGTATACAAGCAAATATCGAAGGCTTAGGTCTTGTAAAAGTCGGTACCGCAGAGTTTGCTAACTTGACGTTGCCAAAGCTGATGCCAAAGGTATGGCAAATTGCTAGTACCGTTGCGATTAGTATTAATGATGAGCCGCTTGGTGCTTTTGCCCTTGCTGATGACTTAAAGGCTGATACGCCGCAAGCCATTACCGCGCTACAGGATTCTGGTATCAATGTCATTTTGATGAGTGGTGATAAGCAGTCCGTCGTCGATCATGTGGCAGGGCAGCTGGGTATTGAACAAGCTTACGGTAAAATGAGCCCTCGTGATAAAGCAAGCCAAATTGCCTTATTGCAAACCGCTGGTCATAAAGTTGCGATGGCAGGTGATGGTGTCAACGATGCGCCAGCGATGGCAACAGCGGATGCCAGCTTTGCCATGTTTGAGGGTACTGATGTTGCTCAGCATAGCGCCTCTGCACGCTTGATGGGCGAGTCGCTCATGCATATCGATGCTGCGCAAAAAATTGCTCAAGCAACACTGCGTAATATCAAGCAAAATTTGTTTTTTGCTTTTATCTATAATTGCCTTGGTATTCCGCTTGCCGCTTTTGGCTTTTTAAACCCTATGATTGCCGCCGCCGCTATGGCGCTTAGCTCCATTTCAGTATTAATGAATGCGCTACGATTGACACGATTTAAAACAGAGGTGGAGCTACATAATACGGTATCCCCATCTGATATGGAAACGCAAAGCTCAGCGAAGATATAAATATCATATCGTCTTTGATATTATATGCACTTAAACGAGACTATAACCGCTAGCATCATTACTTATGTTTGATTTTATGGGCGCAAGTTGGTGTAAGATAAGGGAAGTTTGGCAAAATATATGCTATTATGCCAAGCACTATAGTCAAGTATTTGATGCATCAATTAGACATTTAAAAATGTCAAAAAGTAGCTGGCTGTATAGATGTCTAAAGTAACTTTAGACACGGATGCTATATGATATTTTGCTTTATCTTTTTTGTATTCTAGTTGCCGTTATTTATCCCACAAACTTGGCATGACCAAAGGAATTAACAGACATTATGTACGCTGAAGAAACCAACAACGTCACCGCAATTAAAGACATTCGCGCTCGTGAGATTTTAGACTCGCGCGGTAACCCAACGATTGAAGCCGATGTAATTTTAGCCGATGGTACTATCGGCCGTGCTGCTGCTCCAAGCGGCGCTTCTACTGGCTCGCGTGAGGCGCTTGAGCTGCGTGATGGCGACAAAGATCGCTATATGGGTAAAGGCGTTAAAAAAGCCGTTGCCAACGTTAATAGCCAGATTCGCAGTGCTTTGGTAGATAAAGATGTTACAGAGCAGCAAGGTATCGATGACGCTATGATTGCGTTAGATGGTACAGAAAACAAAGACAGTCTTGGTGCTAATGCGATGCTAGCCGTGTCACTGGCGACTGCCAAAGCTGCTGCTAAGTCACAAAATCTGCCATTACATCAATACATTGCCAACTTACGTAATCAGACGTCGCTGACGATGCCTGTACCGATGATGAACATCTTAAACGGTGGCGAGCATGCGGATAATACGGTTGATATCCAAGAGTTTATGATTGAGCCAGTTGGTTTCACCAGCTTCTCAGAAGCGCTGCGTGCTGGTACGGAGATTTTCCATAGCTTAAAGTCTGTTTTGAAATCACAAGGCTTGAATACAGCAGTCGGCGATGAAGGCGGCTTTGCACCGAACTTACGTAGCAATGAAGAAGCTATCACTGTTATCATGCAGGCGATTGAGCAAGTTGGCTATAAAGCGGGTGAAGATATTCATTTGGCTTTAGACTGTGCTGCTAGCGAGTTCTATAAAGATGGTCAATACATCTTGGCAGGCGAGGGCAATAAGGCTTTCGATAGTCAAGGATTCTCCGACTATTTAGTTGGATTGGCACGTCAATATCCTATTATCTCTATCGAAGACGGTCTTGATGAGTCAGATTGGGATGGTTGGAAGTATTTGACTGAGCAGATTGGTGATAAGGTTCAGTTGGTTGGTGATGATTTATTTGTGACCAATCCTGCTATTTTACAAGAAGGTATTGATAAGCATATCGCCAATGCAATTTTGATTAAGTTTAACCAAATTGGTACATTATCAGAAACGTTAGATGCGATTTACCTTGCCAAGAAAAATGGCTATGCAACGATTATCTCGCATCGTTCAGGTGAAACTGAAGATAGTACTATTGCAGATTTAGCGGTTGGTACTGCTGCTGGTCAGATCAAAACTGGCTCACTATGCCGTTCAGATCGCGTCGCGAAATATAATCAGTTGCTACGTATCGAACAACAAGTCCGTGCAAGCTATCGTGGCCGTGAAGAGTTCATTGGTCTACGTGGTTAAGAAGCTGAACTTATAGCTAAAGCTAGGCGATATATCATTATTTGTATTTCGCCTAGCAAGTTTAGTTAATGTCCATTTTATTATCTCTATATGGTTTGGCGTTATCACTTTATGAAATACTTAAGCCAATTTATATTACTCGCTCTAGCTGTTGCAGTACTTTTGGGTCTGCAATATCAGTATTGGCTGGGTGAAAATGGTCGCTTTGAGCGCAACAAACTGTTAACTCAAATTGAAGATCAGCAGCGCTTGAATGACAATCAAGTGGCGGCAAACAACCTGTTACGTACCGATGTCCATGATTTAAAAAATGGTCTTGAAGCAGTAGAAGAGCATGCTCGTTTAGATTTGGGCTTGATTAAGCCAAATGAGACTTTTGTACAAGTATCAACCGCACCAACCACGCACAGCCGCTATTGATTTTCTAAAGATTTATCTTCTTCTCTTACCTACAATAGAGACGTTGTACATCTTAAACTATTCACTTCTCCTAGCTTTGATTTTTGTCTAACCATACTGTCATGGGCTCAAACCATGAGTACTACCTTATGAATACTATACCTCGTATACATGCCATGATCGTCGCTGCTGGTCGCGGTAGTCGTTTTGGTGCGTCTATAGCCAAGCAATATATCCAGCTGCAAGATCAGACGCTGCTACAGCATAGTGTGGCAAGGCTTGCGTGTAGTACTTATATTGATAAGTGCTTATTGGTAATAGCGGCAAATGACAGCACAGCACAGACGTTAGATTTTGCACTTCCTATACATTATGCTGTCGGTGGAATTGAGCGTTGGCAGTCAGTACAGGCAGGGGTAGAGGCCATCAGTAATGCAGGTGCTAAGGATTCAGATCTAGTGCTGATACATGATGCTGCGCGTCCTGCTGTGCCCAGTCATGATATCGATCAAGTTATTGAAGCGGCGATACTAGAGCCTTATGGCGCTATTTTAGCCACACCTGTGGCTGATACCCTAAAAGAGTCCTATCTCCAGTCTACTGCCCAATCTGAGCTCGTAGATAATACAATAAGTAGCAGCACACATCCTTATGCTAAACGTACTATCGACCGTAGTAATATGTGGCAAGCACAAACCCCGCAAGTCTTTCGACTAGATCAGCTGCAGAAAGTACTAGCATATGTCGCTGAACATCAACTAGCTATTACCGATGAAGCCAGTGCTTTCGAACACTTACAGCTGCCTATTCGACTCGTTACTGGCAGTCGTCAAAATATCAAACTTACCTATCCTGAAGATGCTACGTTGCTAGCCGCTATTCTCAACGCTCAAAGCTAGACCATTGTATTAACGAAGCTTTTTTATAAATAGAATTCGTTAATACCACCCTTCCTATTTGTTCTCTGGTCTTTTAGCTTTATTATTGTAAGCACTCCTTATTCACAACTAACTCTCAATAGATTGTGTTGTCAGAATTCTTTATTCAACCTATTTTTGGTTCTAGTCAACTTAATCCCTTTAAATATCAGCCTTTCCGAATATAATAGAAGATGAAAAATTGTTTAGTTACAATAATTTATTGTTGTATTAACGTAATGAGTTGCTTAGTTGACCTAACTGCCTTATGATGTAACCAAGTTAATACAATTAATAATAAAAACTTATAATATCAATAATATGACAAGGCATAAAAATTCTGTTTTCTGTCTTATTTATTATATTTTAAAGTCTAGAGGCGTTTATTCGTCTAATGTTAAGGGGCATTTGATTGTCGCACGTTACTACTATGAACCATTTAGAAGAGATTGATCTTTACCAGTTTGTATATGTTAGCCGGATTACTTCAACGGGGCTATCTGGCGCTAGCACACTAAATGATATTGCTGAAATTTCTATAAAAAATAATAAAGATGATGATATTACTGGTGTACTTTGTTATGGCAATGGATACTTTTTCCAATGCGTAGAGGGTACAGAGCAAGTACTAACTAATTTGAAAAATCGATTACTCATGGATGATAGGCATAAAGATATCCAAACTTTAGATTTCTGTGCGATTAGCGAGCGCGGATTTACTGGTTGGTCATTACGCTCCATCATACTTGAACGTTGGATGATCAGTGATCCTAAAGCCAAGGCACTTATGCCTTTTAAACCCTATAACTGGGCTCCTAATGAGTGGAAACAATTTTTGAAAATTTTGAAAGGTTATTATAAAGAGCAAGAAAAGACAGGTGAAGTCGATGCTCAGCCAATTAAGTACAATGCACTAGGTTTAACATTAGGTAAAGTTGTAGGGCAGCATCAAGCTTTTTTCTTAATTCAAACTGTATTGGGTGCGCTAATCATATTGGCATTATTATGGTTTATGCTATCTGATAAATTCTAATAAAGTATTGATTCTTAGTGTTCTATAATAAAAGCCAGCGTCCTGCTGGCTTTTTGTGTTGTGTATATCTGGTTATGTTATCTACGTCTGGAATAATGCGATTGCTAGAAAAAGATAGGCATAAAAAAACCCGTAAAATCTATAAGATTTTACGGGTTTCAAAAGTGCTAAAACAATTGCCAATAGCGCTTTAATATGTGGCGTCCCCAGGGGGATTCGAACCCCCGTTACCGCCGTGAAAGGGCGGTGTCCTAGGCCTCTAGACGATGGGGACTAGGTACTGCACCTTCAGCTGCTTTCACCATTTATGCTGAAGTGGTGCACATTCTAATGGCGTCTGCGCTTTGTGTCAAGCCTTTTTCTTCGTCTTTTTAAAATTAAATATCTTTTTTTGATAGCACGGCGTGGATGTAAGTCATTACTCTTTAAATGATGGCGAATCCATAGAGAGGTACAGGTGCTGATAGTCAAAGCGAGTATCATGTAACCAATGATAGTACCCCATAACTTAAATTGTGGATCCATGATAAAGCCCCTCCGTAGTTCCCTAATTAGCATATTACATATACTAGTTGGGATATGAGTAACTTAAGTCATCTATAGGACATCACATTGAGACAGACGGAATCCATAAAAAGAAAGCGAACCATCAGTTTTGTTCAGAGAGTACAATATACAAACCTCGAGTGACAGTTATCTTGCTTGTCATTTATCATCATCCTAACAGTTACGTCCTTATTGATTATAAAATCAAGATGGCAAAGTTATTCCAAAAATAAAATTATCTGGCTAATCATAATGATGAATAGACATAATCGATATCTGCATGCTACTGGTTATTCATCGTCGTTGTCAGTTAACTCTACCTCTGTTTGCTCAGTATGTAAAGCATTGGGCAACATAGGGTACTGGTTTAGAATATGACAAAATAGCTCGGCTGTCTTTTGAGTATCATAAAGTGCTGAGTGAGCATGACTACCATCAAACTCAAGCCCAGCAGCTTTACAAGCACGTGCTAGTACTGTTTGACCAAAGGCCAACGCTGATAAAGTAACCGTATCAAACACTGAAAATTGATGGAACGGGTTATGGTTTTTGCTATTAGTACGCATTACTGCGGCATTCAAGAATGCTAAGTCAAAATGCGCATTATGACCGACTAGTACACATTGACGACAGTCTTCAGCACGGCGTACTTCTTTTAGTCCTTTAAAGATCCGACGTAGCGCAGTCTTTTCATCTTCTGCAATTGCTTTACGCATAGGGTTGTTAGGATCTATACCAGTGAATGCCAGTGATCTTGGCTCTAGATTGGCACCTTCGAAAGGTTCAATATGAGCATTGAGTGCTTCTCCTGGGTAAAATACTCCATGCTCGTCTAATAAGATTGGAATACAAGCAATTTCTAGTAGTGCATCGGTCTGCGCATTAAATCCTGCTGTCTCAACATCGACAATGACGGGTACAAACTTACGAAAGCGCTCTTTCATAGTCATTGGAGCTGAATCTTGCTCAGTCTCATTTGTATTGGTACTAGAGCAGACATCAGTAGTTGACTGCATATTTAGAGTGCTATCAGAAGCAATGCTGGCTTGAGTGTTTAATGAGTCGTCAGTAGACAAGGTAGCTTTGTTTTGGGTGGTCATATTAAGTTAAGTCACTTCTATCGGTGATGCGAATACATTGAGATGCTGTTAATGTCCAATGCTATCAAAACAATAGCCATTGAACACTCGCAGCATCTCGATAGCATTGAGAGGATTTGTGTACTGTTTATGCTTTGATGGACCAGGGTAGCATCTCACCAGCCATTAGTGGTGTAAGCGTTTGCCCATCAAAGTAAGGGTAACCTGTAGGCACTTGCATAGGGTTATTCGTTAAGGTCACGGTAGTTTCGTTAACTGGTAGGCCATAAAACTGTGCACCAAAAAGGCTAGTGAAACCTTCTAATTTATCAATTTTGCCGACACTATCAAATGCGGTCGCATATAAGGGTAGGGCAATTGATGAGCTGTAGCAGCCAGCACAGCCACAAGCGGCTTCTTTTTTATCTGTTGCATGTGGCGCTGAATCAGTTCCCAAAAAGAATTTTGGACTGCCACTAGTAGCAACATTTAGCAGTACTTCTTGGTGTTGTTTACGTTTTAAGATGGGCAAACAATAAAAATGCGGCTTGATACCACCCAATAGCATGTGGTTACGGTTGAACATCAAGTGCTGCGGGGTAATAGTGGCTGCAACTTGATTACCTTGTGCTAAGACAAAGTCAGCCGCGTCACTAGTAGTAATATGCTCCATCACAATTTTGAGAGTAGGGAATTTAGCAATAATTTGCCCAAGCACCTCTTCTAAAAAGCGTTTTTCACGATCAAAAATATCGACATGGTCGTGCGTTACTTCACCGTGTAGTAGTAGTGGTAAATTATACTTTTCCATGGCTTCGAACACATCAACGCAGGCATTAATATCAGTCACGCCATCAGCAGAGTTGGTTGTAGCGCCCGCAGGATACAGTTTGACCGCTTGTACGATACCTGATTGGGCAGCTACTTCAATATCTTTTGCGGTAGTTTGATCAGTTAGATATAAAGTCATACGTGGGTCAAAAGCAGCTTTGCGCTCAGCATCCAAATTACTATCGTGCAAATGCTGCATGATACGAGCGCGATAGGCACGCGCATCATCAGTATTTTTAACTGGTGGTACTAGATTTGGCATACAGATGACGCGATTAAAGCTTGCCGCCGCATGCGCTACAGTGGTGGCAAGTGCTTTATCATCACGCAAGTGAATATGCCAATCGTCTGGCTGAAGGATAGTTAACTCTTTAATGGAATCAGTAATTGGGGTCATAGTTTTCTATGTCTTAAGGTATAGTGAAAAAAGATGATAGTAAAAGACGCTAAGGCGCAAGTTTTGTAATAATTGCTATCGTTAAAAAAAGGTATATAAAGGGTATAGATGAAAATAAAACATCAGAGTTGCTGCTATGGGTTGAGATAGGTTCTTTGACCCGTCGTCTCAAATTCAAAAATTATGGTTAAATATTTTGCTTAACATAAGGTTGTTTATTTTATAACAATGCTTATCCGTCATAATGTTTATTTACATCGATATTTGGCTCTTTACTATCATAGCAGATTTGACTGCTTGACTAAATATGCAACCAAATATAACTACGCAATCCTTGAATACCTTTTTCATGATTATCACTACAATTATCATCAATATCGCTAGCAAATATAAGATGAATTGTTGATAAATCATGACTCGTAAGAGAGTTACACTTTTGCCAATTGTGAATATGATGTACACTGAGTAGGCAATTTATACTTCAATTCATTCTTAGCATCTTTTCTGATAACTAAATTCTTATATTAGGAGTTATTCATGGCTCAGCTTGATCCAAAAAATATCAATAAAATCGTATTGGCATATTCAGGTGGCCTTGATACCTCAATCATCGCTAAATGGCTTCAAGAAACCTATGATGCCGAAGTGATTACTTTTACTGCTGACATTGGTCAAGGTGAAGAGGTAGAGCCGGCGCGCGCTAAAGCTGAAGCGATGGGCATCAAACATATCCATATCGAAGACTTACGTGAAGAATTTGCCCGCGATTATGTATTTCCTATGTTCCGTGCCAATGCTATTTATGAAGGTGAGTATCTGCTCGGTACTTCTATCGCCCGTCCACTGATTGCCAAACGATTGGTCGAGATTGCCAAAGAACACAATGCTGACGCTATCAGCCATGGTGCGACCGGTAAAGGCAATGACCAAGTGCGTTTTGAGCTCGGTGCTGTTGCCTTGTCTCCAGATGTTGTGACCATTGCGCCTTGGCGTGAGTGGGATTTGTCTAGCCGTGAAAGCTTGATGGAATATGCTAAAGAGCATAATATTGCGATCGATTATGCGGGTAATAAGACCAAATCTCCTTACTCAATGGATGCTAACTTACTGCATATCTCTTATGAGGGCGGTATCCTAGAAGATCCATATGCTGAAGCAGAAGACGATATGTGGCGTTGGTCAGTCAGCCCAGAAGAAGCACCTGATGAAGCGCAATATCTAGAATTAGAATACGAAAAAGGTGATATCGTTGCGATTGACGGCGAGACACTCAAGCCATATGAGATTATGATTAAGCTAAATGAAATCGGTGGCAAGCATGGTATCGGACGTTTAGATATCGTAGAAAACCGTTACGTTGGTATGAAGTCACGTGGTTGCTACGAGACACCAGCTGGTACAATTATGTTAAAAGCGCATCGCGGCATTGAGTCATTAACGCTAGATCGTGAAGCGGCGCATCTAAAAGATGAGCTAATGCCACGCTATGCTAAAACTATCTACAATGGTTACTGGTTTAGTCCTGAACGTATGATGTTACAAGCTTTGATTGATAAATCACAAGAGTATGTAAACGGTACGGTACGTGTGAAGTTGTACAAAGGTGCTGTTAGCGTCGTTGGTCGTAAGTCAGATGATTCTTTGTTCGATGAAAAAATCGCGACTTTTGAAGATGATGCTGGCGCGTATGATCAAAAAGATGCGGAAGGTTTCATCCGTCTAAATGGTCTACGTCTAGCTATTGAAGCCAGCCGTGGTCGTGACTTATCAAAATGAGATTTATAGACTATTGATAGTCAAGTAAGCCTTTAGATTACAGAAAAAACAGAGACCTATATCAATAGTGTCTCTGTTTTTTATTGCTACTAAATTTTATTAAAAGCCTATTTTATGAACATGCTCTAATAGCTAATCTCTTCTATTCAGTTTTTGCTGCTTTCTTAATATCAGTTTCACCATTGTCTACCATTACAATGGCTACATCCTGCTGTTGACGTTCTTCCATGAGGTCTTGCTTTAACACTTCTGCCGTTGCAGGTATGGCGCCATTAGATTTCTGCGTTTGGTATTTTAAGGTCGCAAGTGCACTGAGACTACCAATAACCAAAATAATAATCAGGATAATGGGGTTTTTCCAAATAGGGACTGGTGCATCGTATTCAATTGGTATCTCGCTAGTAGTTGCTGGCGTACTTTCACTGTTACCGCCGATTAGTCCTAAACTTACCAAAGGTGGTTTTGGTGGGTTTTCAGGTTCAGAGGTAATGCGCAAACGATCGCGCTGCAAGTAGATTTCTGAAATTTTGGCCAGCTGTAATAGCCAGCGTTGATGCGGCAACGTGATGGCCGTCATTTCTGCAAATATCAACAAGTCATTATGCCCGCCTTGCTGCAAATTGTCAGATGAACGGCCGATGGCTTTTAGATAGTGACCAGTTGCCAGCTGCATATCTTGTACCGGTTTATAATTATCGGGTTTGAATGCGGTCAGCTCATACCAATAAGGGTCGAAAGGTGGGGGCACGCTTGATAGTTGCTTGTTATTAAAGACATTAAGCTCTTTGCTATCCAATTCTAACTCTGTCGATTTTGTCGATATGGTATATTCTTTATTATCTGCAGGAGTTATCTTCGGCTCAATAGCTGCAAAGCGTTCAAGTGATAAAAACTGTGGTTGCAAAGCAAACCATTTGTCAATCTCATCATTATCAAGCTGGCTATAGTCCGCTAAGATTGCAAGCTCTCGTAAAACGATAACACACAGACAGGTGAGCAAGGTTTGGACCTGAGAGGTAGTAGCGTCAATCTTATTTGCTATGTATTCGCTAGCCTTGATCACATCAGTGCTGTCTTTAAATATTGCGTTGGCGACATCATGACGATGATATGACGTTACCTTGATGGTTGTAAAGTTCATAGAATTGTATCGACGTAGCTCTTTTACTGCACTACGATTAAATAGCTTTTTGCTAACAGACAGACCTTGATAACGCTGTTGATAAGCGAGTAGAGCACTTACAATCGCTTGTAAACCAAAGCCAACTGCAAGGCGTGTCTGTGGTAACGATAGTTGAGCGGCATCAGCTAATAACGACACCATTGGCTGAGTATCTTGGTATAAAAAGTCATACATCGACACACGTGTCGGTGAAATAGTCGTCATAATCTGCTAGCATCAAAAAGTGTGCCCCTATATTACGGTGCCAAATGTCTTGATACAATCCCTTAATAATAGAAATTTATAATCATTTTACTGATAATGCTATTAATCATGCTATTAATCATGCTATTAATCATGCTATTAATCATGTTATGAATGACAGCCGGAAGCTTTTATGATAAATAACAACCGCACCGATACGCAGCTAGTAATCAATATTGCTAAGCAAACTCTAACAGCATATCAGCAGCAAACTGAGCTTGCTCAATATAAAGTATCCACTGCTAAGAACGGCATTGGTAGCCAGCAAGATAGTGGTTGCACACCGCTCGGCAACCATATCATTGCCAAGAAGATAGGTAAGGATGAGCCTATGAATGCTGTGTTTGTTGGACGAGTATCTACGGGCGAGGTATATAGTGCTGAGCTTGGCGCGCTACATCCTGAACGTGATTGGATATTAAGCCGTATTTTATGGCTAAGTGGTCTTGAGGAAGGTGTTAATAAAGGCAGTAACAGTCAAGGCGGCTGTGATACGTATCAGCGTTATATCTATATTCATGGCACACCAGACACTGAACCTATGGGCGCACCATACTCCCATGGTTGTGTACGTATGCGTAATGAGGACATTATTGAGCTGTTTGAGAAGGTTGAAGAAGGCATAGCGGTTACTATTGTAGCTAGCTAGATACTGGTTTGGTCAATAAAGTTTATAAATAACTGGCGATGTTATATTCATTAATTTAAGGTTAAAAGAGACAGCTCTTATAAATGGAGCTGTCTCTTTTATTCTGCATTTTTATTATTTTTTATAAATACCTTTACCAAAATATCGAGCTGTCTTTCACTTTAGCCAAGTGTTTTTCAGTGCGTTTAAGGTCTTTTTTTAGCGTTGCAGCAAACCAGCCCGCACCATACAGCGCATTAGAGTTTTCTTCTGACTTTTGCTGATAACGTTGTTGATATTGAAGATGTTCACAATATCGACCCAATGATTTTTGCGCTTTTATCAAACGTTTTAACCAGCGTTTGGCTTTCTTTTTACCATCTTTCTTATTCAATAATGGCACGGCAAACTGATTGATATAGCGTAAATCTGTTAATTGGCGGTACAATTTATGCTGCGCTTGGTCTTTGTCACTGCTTTCTAAATTAACATTATGTGAATCAACGCTTTCCAAATCCTTACTATCAGAGCCATTGTCGCTGGCATCATT